>NZ_JBHTJV010000001.1:0-3154 GCF_042676045.1 Pseudahrensia aquimaris
CCTTTCGGATCTCGGCTCCAACGGGACGGTGACGATCCTGATGGTTGCGGTTAACGACGCGCCTGTGGCCAATGATGATGCCGTGACGACGCCTGAAGAGGTTGCTGTTGCGCTGAACCCGACGCTGCCGGGTGATGTTGATGATCTGACCACGGTTCTGACGGTGACGGTCGATCAATTGCCGAACGCCACGACCGAGGGCACGATCAGCTACACGCCGGACGGCGGTGGTGCGGCGGTGACGCTGGCGCTTGGCGATACGATCTCGGTCGCAGAGCTGGCGACCACCCTGTTTACGCCTGCCACCGACTTCAACGGCACAGCCACATCCTTCGCCTACACCGTCTCCGACGACGGGGGCGCAAGCGACACAGGCTCCGTCGCCATCACAGTCACCCCCATCAACGACGCCCCGGATGCGGCAAGTGATGCGGTCACGGCCAACGAAGACGTTCCAACGCTGCTGACGGTCACACCGCCTGTGGATGTGGATGATGTGGCGGCAGCCCTGACGGCGACGATCAACCAGGTGCCATTGCCGGGTGAAGGCACGATTATATATACGCCGGACGGTGGCGGTTCTGCCACGCTGGCTGCTGGCGATACGCTGTCGATGAGCGAGCTTGCGACGCTGAGCTTTACGTCAGCGCCCGATTATACCGGTCCGGTGACCCCGCTGAGCTACACGGTCACGGACGATGATGGCCTGTCGGATGCGGGCTCCAACGGCACGGTCAACATTGCGATTGTGCCTGTGAACGACGCGCCAGTTGGCAACACGGATGCTGTCAGCGTGACGGAAGACACGCCCACACCGCTGAACCCGACGGCACCGACCGATATTGACGATGCTCCTGCCGATCTGACGGTGACGATCACCGCAATCCCGAACCCGACGAGCCAGGGCGTGGTGAGCTATACGCCGGACGGCGGCGGCACGGCGACCTTGCTTGCCGGCGATGCGCTGAGCCTGACCGAGTTCGCGACGCTGTCGTTTGCGCCGGTTGCTGATTATGACGGTCTGGTCGATGCGATCACCTACACGGTTGCTGACGACGATGGCCTGACGGATACGGGCTCCATTGCGATCACGCTGGTTGCGGTCAACGACGCGCCGGATGCCGTGGTTGATACGGTTGATGTGACGGAAGATACGGCGACACCGCTTGCCATCACCTTGCCGAGCGATGTGGATGATGTTCCAGCCGATCTGAGCGTGATCATCACGCAAACACCGCTGGCTGGTGAAGGTACGATCACGTACACGCCGGACGGTGGCGGTGCTGATCTGACGCTGGCTGCTGGCGATACGCTGACGCTGAGCGAGCTGGCCACGGCCACGTTCACGCCGGTGCCGGATTACACCGGTCCGGTCACCTCGCTGACCTATACGGCGCAGGACGACGAGTTTGCGGCTGATGCCGGTTCGTTCGGCACGGTTGATATCACGATTGTGCCTGTGAACGACGCGCCCGTTGGCAACACGGATGCTGTCAGCGTGACGGAAGACACGCCCACACCGCTGAACCCGACGGCACCGACCGACATTGACGATGCTCCTGCCGATCTGACGGTGACGATCACCGCAATCCCGAACCCGACGAGCCAGGGCGTTGTCAGCTATACGCCGGACGGCGGCGGCACGGCGACCTTGCTTGCCGGCGATGCGCTGAGCCTGACCGAGTTCGCGACGCTGTCGTTTGCGCCGGTTGCTGATTATGACGGTCTGGTCGATGCGATCACCTACACGGTTGCTGACGACGATGGCCTGACGGATACGGGCTCCATTGCGATCACGCTGGTTGCGGTCAACGACGCGCCGGATGCGTTTGACAACACGGTGTCTGCCAACGAAGACGTGGCAACCGCGCTCAACATCACGCTGCCGAGCGATGTGGACGATGTTCCCGCCGATCTGAGCGTGACGATCACGCAGGTTCCAACCGCAGGCCAGGGCACGATCCGCTACACGCCGGACGGTGGTGGCACGGCGCTCGTGCTGGCTGCCGGTGACGCGCTGACGCTGAGCGAGCTGGCCACGGCCACGTTCCGCGGTGCTGCTGATTATACCGGTCCGGTAACGCCGCTCACCTATGCTGTTGCAGACGATGCTGGCGCATCTGACGCCGGTTCTGTCGGCACGGTCGATATCACGATTGTGCCTGTGAACGACGCGCCAGTGGCCAACACGGACTTCGTGTCGGTGATCGAGGACACGCCCACCGCGCTGAACCCGACTGCGCCCACCGATGTGGATGATGTTGATGCAAGTCTGGTGATCACGGTCACCCAGATCCCGAACCCGACGAGCCAGGGTGTGGTGAGCTACACCGATGGTGGTGGTGCCACGCAGACATTGACTGCCGGCACGGTGCTAACCCCTGCGGAGTTCGACACTTTGTCGTTCACGCCAGCGACGGATTATGCCGGTTCGGTTGATCTGCTGCGCTATTCGGTTGCCGATGATGACGGTGCGACGACGACGGCTGGCACGATTGCCATCGTTCTGACGCCGATCAACGACGCGCCTGAGGCTTTTGCTGATGTTGTTGGCGTTGCTGAGGAGGGGACGGTTGCGCTTAATGTTACGGCTCCGGTTGATGTTGATGATGTTGCTGCCAATCTGACGGCCCGTATTGATCAGGTTCCCGGCGCGTCGCAGGGCGTGTTGAGCTATACGCCGGATGGTGGCGGAGCGGCACAGGTTGTGGCTGTTGGCGACGATCTTTCGATGAGCGAGCTTGCCAGCGTGACGTTTACGGGCGCGAGTGATTTCAACGGCCCTGTGACGCAGGTGATCTACACGGTGCGCGATGATGCTGGCGCATCTGACGCCGGTTCTGTCGGCACGGTCGATATCACGGTCACGCCGGTCAACGACGCGCCTGAGGGCAATGTGGATGCGGTCAGCGTGACGGAAGACACGGTCACGCCGCTGACGCCGACCTTGCCGAGCGATGTGGATGATGTTGCCGCCGATCTGACGGTAACGATCAACACGGTTCCGAACGCCGCGACCCAGGGCACGGTTCGTTACACCGATGCCGGCGGTGCCACGCAGACGCTGTCTGCGGGTGACGCCCTGACGGTTACCGAGTTTGCGACACTGTCGTTTGCGCCGGTTGCTGATTATGACGGTGCTGTTGATGCGGTG
>NZ_JBHTJV010000002.1:0-795578 GCF_042676045.1 Pseudahrensia aquimaris
GTCGAGTGGTGGCAAGGAGACGCTGGGACGTATCACCAGAATGGGCGATCAGTATCTACGGCATTTGTTGGTTATTGGCATGACGAGTCGCGTTCGACGAGCGAAGTCCCATCCCGACCAAACCGACCCATGGTTGAGCAGCCTTCTTGAACGAAAGTCGGTTCGTCTCGCGACCGTCGCGATGGCCAACAAGACGGCCCGCATTGTCTGGGCGGTTCTCACCAACGGCGAGCCTTACAGGGAGACGCACATAGCCAAATAACGAACAAACACAACATTATCAGTTTGCAAGAACGTATGTGAGATGAGGATCCGGGCCAGCCGGGATGCCGAGACACCCCGACAATGTCCGAGGACTGAACAAGTCCGCAAAGCGGAATGGGACTGGGCAACGGAGACCATCAAGGCCAGCGACAACGCCGCATCAACAGGCCGGACACAGGACGGTATCTGACCAGTATTCGAAGATCACATTACTACTTGCATTACCGGAGCCATCCACACAGGACATTGTTTCAGAGTTTTTCGGTGCCCTATGCACGCATTATCCTGCTAAGCGCAATCATCGGTGCACGGGCGGTCGCAGTTCACGAACGAAGCAACTGGCGCACTTGTTTCATGGTCATGAACATTCTCGACGGCTGGCTGACAAACGACTGAAAGCCAAAGGCTGCGTACCATTCTTGGCGACGTTGATAGGCAGCATGGTCTCCATCAGACATCACGTCTAGCACGATTGCAAAACACCCAGCTTCATTTGCGATGGTCTCAGCTTTTGCGAAAACATGATGCATCAGCACTGAACCCAGACCGGTTCCTTGAACCGGTGTACTGACAGCCACCTGTCCCAAAAACAGGATTGGAAGATCACCATGATCCGGCGCGCCCCTTGGGCGTTTGGCCAACTCCTCAACGTTCATCATACCCAAATTGATGGCATGATATCCAAGCACGTCTGTGCCGCCATCTTCTACGACAACGTAGACACGTGTCATGTCATCCTTTTGTTGCTTTTTTGCGTTGAGCTTCAGGTAATTGTCCAATCGCTCAACCCCACACGAAAAACCGGCCCGATTGTGTCGGGCCGGATCAAAGTGTTCGATGCGAAGGTCAGATGGTTTAGTCGGCACGGACAACGCGTGTGTTGTAAGCCCTCATGGCTTCAATCGCACGGTGCGTTGGCTTCGGCGGGGCATCCAAAGCAGCTGAAAACTGGACCGCGTCTTCAACTGACAGAACATGCCTTGAACGAGCTTCGAGAACGCGTTGAGCTTCTTTAGCAATAGCTGCGCGCAGAAAAACCGACTTGTCGACGGCCAATGATGTCGCCGCTTGTTCGATCAATTCAAACAAGCCTTCTCCATGGCGAATTTGGGTCGTGCGAGATTGTTTCTCATCATCCACTGGGCTGGCATTAAAATCGAGCATATCAAAGGTCCTTTCCACTCATATGTAATGCTAACAGCATTACATGTCAATTTGTAGTGGGTTCTCCTACACTCCGTTCGGCTTTTCTCTATCAGCCTACAGATCAGCTGCCTCTGACATTGTCAGCGCATCATCGATATCGACACCGAGATAGCGAACAGTGCTCTCCAGCTTGCTGTGACCGAGCAGAATCTGGATCGCTCGTAAATTGCCTGTATTTTTGTAGATCAAAGCCACTTTGGTCCGTCTTAGCGAATGCGTTCCATACAAGGAAGGATTAAGCCCGATCGCTTCAACCCACTTGTGCACGATGCGTGCGTATTGACGGGTGGTGATGTGGGAGTCTGATTTGGAGCGGCTTGGCCACAAATAATCTTCCAGACAGCCGTCCCGCAGATGCAGCCAGCCGGTCAGACTTTCTCGTGTTTGCTCGGTCAGTTCGAAAGTCACCGGTTTGCCAGTTTTTTGCTGAACCACCGTTGCACGGCGGCGTGGCTGACCATCTGCAACGAGGTCTTCAATACGCAGTTTCACAAGATCACATCCGCGCAATTTGCTATCGATTGCAACATCAAGCATCGCAAGTTCACGGTGTTGTTTTTGTTGCTCTAGATAGAAGCGAAGGGCCCAGACATGTTTTGGCTTCAACGCAAGCTTTGCGCCGACGAGACGCCCTTTATTCCAGGGCGTTCCTTTCTGCTCTCTGGCAAACATTCTGCCTTGGTCACGAAGCAAGTCCCCAATCGTCAGCTTTCTTCCTACAGGGTTGGTTGCGGCCTGCGCTTTGGTCGTAAAGGTGTCTCTGGGTTTTGAATAGGTCATGGTCATTTTCCTGTACTTGTTACTGAACCAGCAGAGAGTGACACGGAAAAATGGTGCTACCGAATTATCGACGAATCCGTATCTGCAGACACAAAACGTCCTAAAGCCTGTCCGGCAAAATTGAGAACGATCAGATTCTTCATGGATGACTGATTGCGAAAGCCGGCTCGCAAGTGCACAAAGTTGCGATATCTCGCTCGAAGACGCGCCTTAATGAAAACAGATGATCTTGTATCGGTGCTGGACGCCCACGATCCGCTAGGCAAATCGGTTTTCACGAAATCCGATTTGCGAGGGATGTTCCCTGAGAATGAAGCGACGCTGTCCGCAAGCCTTCGCCGCATGGTGACAAAAGGTGTCCTCACACGTGTTGCACCCGGCGTTTACTACAACAGTAGAGCAGAACACGGCCGAGTTGATCTGATTGAGGGAATCGCAGTCGCGTTGCGGCCCGATGCGATCAGCTACATCAGCCTTGAATCCGCTCTATCACAGTTTGGAATCATCTCTCAGATCTTGGTCGATCGAATTACTGTGATGACCACAGGACGCGGAGGTGAATTCAAAACGCCCTACGTCGTGGTGGAATTTACTCACACAAAGAGAAGAATCAGCGACGTTTTTGCTAGTTCGCACGATGTCGAGCGCCCATTGCGCTTCGCCGCGCCAGACGCTGCGCTGAGGGACCTCAAGCGCGTAGGACGTAACGCGCATATGGTTTCGATGGAAGACTATCACGAGGTAATGGCTGACTACTATTCGTGAATGTGGCCGATAGCGGTCGTTCCAAGCTAGGCCTCGCACCACGAAAAGCGGACCTTCGAAGCGATATACGACATTATAGAAGTGTCGGTACTCGCGAAACACTCTCTGCCTAACTACTGTCTGGGGTCAGCACCAGTAGGGCAGCGCGGGATGGTTTTCTAACGGAGTGATCTGGCTCATAATCACCTGTGACCAGTGACCGATGAGACTGAATGCAGAACGCCACAAGGATGCCAGCGAACGGACGGTGAAGCACTTCCAGCGTAAGACCCGCAAGCGTTACGCCGCCAAGGAGAAGATATGCATCGTGCTGGCCGGATTGCGCGGTAAAGGCGGCATTTCTGATCTGTGCCGCCACGAAGGTGTCTCACAGGGGATCTTCTACGCCAGACCGAGGGGGGGGCTGGAGGCCGGTAAAAGCTCGCGTAGATGATGAATGCACGATGTATGTAAGGGAGGCGGAGATCGCTTTCAGACTGAACCATAGCAGGTTGCCAGTTTTTGGATGAAGGAAGCTACCGTTCCACTCGGACCGTTTTAAGAACGCCGGAAGACAACTAGGAAATACGGCCACATCGAGAGCCGCATTCACCGACCTGCAATAGATTACCTGTCAAATTTCTGCGGCCGCATGAAACTTGCAACATATTCGACAGTGTCATCACTCATCGGCTTGCCAAGGCTGTCTCATCTGTAACAGACTTCGATCTGGGGATGAGGACACGGCATGATGAAACTTTGGATTTCTGGCGCGCTCGCGTTGATGATGATCGGACAAGTGACGATGGCACAAGGCTCTAACTGGCGCCAGTGGACGGCAACGGAAAATTTGGGTGCTGCGGGCGTCGAGGTTTGCGACGGGCAATATGGCTCCGCCTGCTTGCGTGTTTGGTGCGACCCCGACAGCGGATTGGTCGCCGGCCCGCACAGCTCCAGCTCCCTTTTCAAGGGCACGTCGAGTGTAGGTGTTCTGGTGGACGGAGTGCGAAAAGCCAGCCTGAACATCGGGACGTTTCAAGATTCCACCAGCCTTGCGACGAAGCAGGGAGATAACCTGCTGAATGCGCTTGCAGGTGGTCGCCGTGCCGCTCTCGTCGCCAACGGAACCACGTATGGGCTGACATTGCGCGGCTCTGGGAAGGCGCTGAACAAACTGCGCGGACAATGCGTTGCGTTGCGAGAGCGTCTGACCTCCGGCAAAGATTTGTTCAATGGCGAACGCGCTCGCTATAATTTGCTCAAGAACGATTCCTTTCCATCACGCGAAGAAGGAAAGGATTTCACTTGGAAACGGTATGACAACTCGGATATTCCGGGCGGTGACATTGCGAGTGGTCAGAGCGATCCGTTATTGCGAAACCTGTCCGCTTTGCAGTGCCGTGAAATGTGTCGGGTGGAAGGGGAATGCTTTCGCTACACGCATTATCGGGGTTTCTGTACGCTCAAGCGTCAGATGTCCAACGCGTTTCTGAAATCCTTCCGTGGTGCGACCAGCGGTGAGTGGTCTGGCACCAAGGATATGCTGCAGCCCCCACCAAGCAGCGGACCCGGACCGATCGCCGATGGAGCCGTGGTGTGGCGTTCGGACGATGATGCTGCAACTCACGTCAAGCGGATACGCGATGCATCGCGGCGGCTAGGGGCAGCTTGCAGTCTGGAAGAGGCGCAGTTGCGGGCCTTCAACAAGGGTGTCGGCTGGTCGATTGAGAAGTCCAAGGGAATACGCGTCGGTCGCACTTATTCGATGCGCCATACAGGAGGCGACCTAAAGACACGCATTCCTGTGTGGATCGTAGCCTCATCCGACAAGCCCATGCGGTTTTCGGGACGGGGGATCATTGCACTCGGTCCCGATGCTCCAAATCCGTTCGGCATCAAGGCAGGGCAGGGACGCCACCGTGCGCTCATCGCCTTGGCATCACGCGGCAGTTCCAGCGAAGGTTCGTTCGAGTACGCGCCTTTGGAGGCTGGACCGGTGGACTTTCGTACGGAACTGGTGGCTTACCTTCGTGCCTGCGACCGAGAGACGTCGCTATCTATCGCGCAGCAAACATACGATGTTCTGCCGGGCCCTGCTCGGATCGTCTTGAACACCGCGGAAAGCCGGGCTGCCTACACGCAGCGGATAGCGTTGCCGAAAATGCAGCGAGAGATCCTTCTCAATGCGACCCGACTGCTGGTTCGCGATACGACAAGCGGCACCGAAATAGTAGAACGCGCAGGACAGAACTTGCAGATTTCTCCGACGCACCGTTTTGCTGCCGTGGAGCAGGACGACAAGACCGAGATCGTCGATGTCTTCGATGGCTCAACGGTTGCCAAAATCGCTGTAGGTGAAATCTACTGGACCGCGGGCGACAGTTTCGTCCTAGCCATGCGTGCGCCGTGGGGAAAGATCGATATCGCCTCCACGTTCGGCGATCATCTGGAGGTAAAAGACCAGACGACCGGTCCATCCTGTTGCCTGCCGGAAGACGGGTCAACCCATGTCTCCATCGACCTGGAAAACGCGGCCTTCGCCATTGTGGGGAATTTCGGGCACCGCATCGGTGCATTGGCCAATCCTACGTACAGCGTCGGTTCCAATTCTTCGGGAGCCTACAGTTCAGACGAGAATGGCAGTGTGGCACTTCACTACCGAACCTTCGCTTCGCTGGGCACCGTAGCCCCCATCAGCTTGACGCGGCGCTTTAACGGACCCGGCGGGCTAATTCAGACGAGCGAGTACGAAGATATCCACGAACCGGAAGGAGAGGGACGGAAGCGGCCAATCGAAACCCAGCTGAAGCGACGGCTTGACCGTGTTGGACTTCGCGCCGAATCACTTGAGGTGGAGCCGATGATCATGGCGGATGCGGGTAACAGCATAGCTTTGCGCGAGGCACTGCCGCTTCAGCTCGCAAGGCTGGGAGTCGAATTAAAGACGATGGAGCCGGGTGAGCGGCTGCTGCGCCCGGAAACACGCCCGGGCTACGAGGCGGAGGCCTACGTGGCTGGGACGGCGGACAATGTCGCAAGATCAACGCCGATCATGAGGCGCTTCATGAACGAAGCAGCCAGTGCCGGTTGGAAGGTCACGCCGGCAACCATCGGGGAATTCGGAACTTTACCAGAGTGTTATCACCTAGCCTTCGATGATGACCACGAAAGCTCAGACAATCGTTCCCGCGTTCCCTTCGACGTGCAAACTGTGTCGAGGGTCGAAACAGCCATCGGCTCCGCCTGGATTGCCCAAGCGCGTTGTACGGCGGGTGCCACCTTTGGCAGTTTGAGGGACTACTCGTCCGTCTATCTGATGGACTTCGCTGGACCCCCGCCTGTGGGCAAGAAGGCCTTCCTGCTCGACGCGTCGTTTTCATTCGAGAACAATTATCAAGGCGCCTGGCATGACGGCACCATGCGCCTGAAAGCGGACGATGAGCGGTTGCTGACCTATTCTCCAGGAACGGGCACGATAACGCTCTGGAACCGGCGTGAGCGCAGCTTGCTGTTCCGCAACGAACTGTTGCCGGATGGCGATTTGCTGATGGAGGCATGGCTGACTTCGGATGCGAAACATATTGTGCAACTGAACCGCGACGGCAACTTCTATATCCATGTCGTCAATAAAGTCCTCTCCCCCAACATCCTGTCTGGCCGTCTTGTTGATGATGAAATCGCGGTCTGGAACCGCGATTACGCATATGAAGCCACTGCGGAAGCTGCGACCTTGATCGATCTTAGGTTTCCTGGACGATCGAGGCAGTACAGCCTCGACCGTTTTGGTGCCGCCTTGCGCGTAAAGGGTCTTACTCACGCGACCCTGCAGGGACAGCCACAGACGGACCTACCTTCCGCAGCTGTGCTGCCTATACCGCCGTCGCTCGATGGCAAGATCGTGCTGCAGCATCAGGGCACCGTCATGGCCGAACTTACATTCGACCAGGTTCGGACACGCTGGATCGATGTTTTTCAGGACGGTGTGAGAACCGATCGTCTGGAAGCGGCCGAGATTTCGGGGCGACGCATTTTCTTCGAGCGACTGAAGGATGCCCGCATCGCAACGATCGTCGCTAGCGATGCGAACGGGCTGGCAAGCCTGCCTATCTCTACCGATCTTGGCTCGGGCACGACAGGTACATCCGGCAGACGGCGCGCCTTGGCTGTCGGGGTCAACACTTACGAGAACGCTGGCATCCCCTCGATCAATTTCGCTCTGCGTGATGCGGGTCTGCTGCTGGAGACTCTGGCCGGTTTCGAAGCTCCGGATGCGCAAGCTCCGTCGTTCGAGACACTAGCCGCACTCAAGGACCGCCGCGCCACGCCGGATGCGATCCTCGATGCCACCCGCAAACTGCTAGACGGTCTGGACAAGGGCGATCACGCGGTTATTTTCTTTGCAGGTCACGGAATGCAGGATGAAACGGGTCGCTTCTACCTGGCCACGTCCAATTCGGACCCCGCAAATCTGCGCGATACCGCATTGCCCTTCGACAAGCTGCGCGAAGTGCTTTCGGCCACTCGCGCACGCATTACGATCCTGCTGGACGCCTGCCATTCCGGCGCGGCTGGTGCAGGGCTTTTTATAACGAACGATGCTCTCGTCACGGATCTTGCGCGAACCGCCACGAACATAACGGTGCTGGCAGCTTCGAAGGGGCGGCAGGTGTCGATCGAGTCCAACTCTGCCGGCGGCGGCTACTTCTCGAATGCTATCGCAGACGTCATTTCGGGTGACCGAGTCCGTTTCGACACTGATCGAAATGGACGTATCGAAGCGAGCGAACTTTATCGCGGGGTCAAACGGCATGTCATGGATGCAAGCGGCGGCCTTCAGACACCGTGGGTCGTTCGCAGCAGAATGGTTGGAGACTATGCACTGTTCTAGACTGTTCAAACCGCTCCTCTTGATCGGCATGGTCGTGTCGGCCACGCCCGCGGCTTCGCAAGACTGCTTCGTATGCGACGAAGTCGTGATCCTCGATACAGGCCGGGCCAACTGCTTCCTTCAGCGGTTCGACGCACTGCAAAAAGATGCCGATGCCAGTCCGAAAGCACGTATTTTGGTGGATTTTACCGAATGTACGGGTCTTGAGGTGGACGCTGTCGGAACGCGCGGCGGCTTCACGCCAGTAGAGCCCGGAGATGTTCTCAGGGACGATCTGCGGAGTTCATACATCCTTGATATTGCGGGACTGGCTTGCGTTCGAGAACTTCTGGGTGAGCGATTGTCGAAAGGGTTGCCAATCGATCCAACGATCCGGATCGACCTCGTGACGGATTGTGAACTATGACCGCCGATAGGAATCATCAACCCGGTGAAGAACCGCAGCTTAAGCTGAGGTTACTGAATGTGTCCGAAGGTCGCTGGAGCGTTTTGGCCGACTTCTTGACTGTTGTAGCCGTCATAGGTGCTTTCATAACAGCAGGCTTTGCCGGCCTCGAATATTTCGAACGTAGGGAAGCGATGCGCGCCGAGCGGACTCTAAAGCTCGTCGATCTGTGGGAGGATGAACGCCATCGTGCCGCTTTTCGAGATCTCGGCAGCGCAACGCTCGTCTTCTATCGCTCTGTCGATATCGAAGATCTCGCCTATGCGCGTTCAAACCAACGGGCGAGAGAAAATCTGGAGCGCAAGCTTTTTACGACAGTGCTCGGCCGTGAAAATATCCGAAACCAGTTCGAGACCGTGACCAGTTTTTTCGCGCGTTTGTCATTATGTCTGAGCGGCAATCTCTGCGAGCATGACGTTGCCAGAACTTTCTTCTCGTCGCCATTTGCATCGGTCTGGAACTGCTATGCGCCTTACATCGAACTGCAACGCAGTTCGGTTACCTCTAATGTGCCGGGTCCGCTGGAAAATCTAGCCGTCACATTGCAGTCCGAAAACGCGCGATGCGAGGCGGCAACGCTAGCAGAGCGGCGTTGAGACGCCGACATGCATAAGCCGTATTCAGATCAATCTGGATAGAAGTTAAATAACAAATCTTCTGAATTGTGTTTGCCATTCCACTCTCCCTTAATCTTGGCTGTGAACCACTACAGGTTGGCACATTCAGGACAGTGATGATCACTGGCCGGAAGCAGTCATTACGTTTGTGGGGCTTGGGAGCAAAAAGCGAACGTCAAAATGGCTCGTTTGCAAAACCAGCTAACGGCAACAGAGCGGACTTTGCTGCCGCTCAGACTACTCATGTTGCGGAGCAATAAGCGTCTTCTCGCATGATTGGAGCACTGGTCGAAACGTTGAGTGCGGCTGCAATTTTGACGTCTTGGGCAAAGCCAAGTTCACATAACTCGACACCTGATACTGAGCCAATCAATCGGTCAAATAAGTTCAATTTAGCTGAATAAAAGGCATCGCGTGCCACGATGGCTTCTGGTGAAAAGGAACCGCTTAGCGCGGAGATTATCGCACCTGCGCCTATCAAGTCTTCTATGGCTGGTCTTAAACTGCCATCCTTCCAGCGCTCACCTGCCGGGATAACTGCAAGTGTGCCACTCCCAACCATTTTCATGGCCTCCTGCGCGACAGATGTGGCGTTGCGCAAACAACCAGCAAAAACAGGCTTTGCCTTTGCAGCGAACGAAATACGCGACCCATTTGGCGAGGGCAAAACCAGACGGGTTCCGTGGGGTATCTTTTGAAGGGTTGGCGCAGATAAACTAAAGCGCGAGGTTTTGTCAGAGCGCTTCCCCGCAAGTTGTGCATTCCTACGACGCGCTTCCTGTGATGCTGCTTCACGGTCATCTATTGGGAAAGGGAAGACACGCGCGCCATTTGAACAAGCGACGTCAACGCATGTCGAGAATGATAGTACGTCCACCACGACAAAGGCGTCGGCGCGGTCAAGCATCGCGTTTGCACCAGCCAAACCCCATTCGGAGATCACATGCATATTCCGCAAATTCCACCGCGCTACGTTTTCCTGACAAAACTATCTCTCCATATTGCTAAAGTCACCTATGGGCTCGATCCAGCCGTTAACGTTATTGTGAAGCATGCCGACTTAACTGGCCGATAGCGGTCATTGAAGCAGTTGACGATTGAATAAAAATCGGACTGTTTTTGGCACTTAGCTGAAGCGGGTAAGTCGCGTGTTCAGAAGATTGCTCCCTAATCCTTAATGACCGACCAGGGGCGGACAGCTAAGCACAGTACGGAATTCTAACGCCGCATTTGACAATGGTCCTAACTGTCCAGTGCATCCCTATTTGCGGATGAGCTTATTCGGCTCTCATCTGTTTGTCAGCGAATCCGAGAGCGCTGGAAACGGTCGACGGCCCAATACGTGATCGCGCTTATCGCAAAGCCGATCAGCGAGGCTGCGTCTGGCAGAACGAGGGTTAACATAAGCGTAGTCGCTACCCCTGCATTGAGCGAAATCCATGCCGCTTCTGTCGTTGGGCGCGATAGGAAAAAAGCGCCGAGAACACACGGGAGCAAGACCGTAAGGCTGCTAAACGCCGCGATGACGGTGCTGAGGATGTCCCCGGCAAGCCATGCCAGCGTCGCCGTTACAAAAAAAAGTACCGTGACCGCCACGCGCATTTTCGCAAGCCCCGCACCTAAGCGCTCAAAAGACGAAATCAGCGGCATAACAAACGTGTCGATGGACGAGATGATGGCCACCATGAAGAGCAGATCCGCAAGCCACGCCTTTTCCGATGGCATGAACGTGCGAAAGCTTTGCAGCACATCGCCGGTGGGAGACGGCAACATGCCTGCCCACCACACAGCGCCGTAAACCACCGCGCACAAAGGTGCCGCAACAACAAATGCACCCCGCGCGATTGACGCGTCACGAGCAGTCGCCATGCGGTGCCAGTTGTCGACCGCCAGAACGGGGGTTATCGGCACGAACAAGACAATGCCGATTAGCAGGGAAATGTTGTGGGGGCCAAGATCAAGGAACGGCCGTGGCTCGGCCTGAAAAGCGCTGAAGCCGGCGATCAGAACAGCAACCAAAGCCAGCAAGACGGCCGCCTGAATGACATCCGTATTGGTGGCAGCCTGATAGCCCCCCACGATGGAATATACAGCCACAGATGCGGTTGCAATGATGAGCGATAGAAACGGCGAAAGCTGCGTCGCTTCCGACAAGATGACTGTCAGCGCCGCCAATTGCACAGCGCTGCGCAGCAGGAATATCAAACTGATGGGCAGCCAGACCGGCCAGATCGAGTTGTCTCCATGGCGAACAACAATCAGATCTACCAGCGCATAGGTTCCTGTTTCGCAGCATTGCGCATGAATACGCGGGGCCAACCATGCGCAAAGCAGAAGACCCAGAGTATAAGAAATCGCGATGGATATTCCGATCAGCGGGCTGGCCTGCGTGAACAGGTAAATGGCAACGAATGTGCCGATCCCAACATTGGAACATACAACGCTGCACGCGGATGAGAGCAGATTGGTTGCGCCGTTGTTGAAGGCGAAAGCGTGCGCGTCGACATGACGGCTACGCACCACCGCCAACACCAGAGGCATTGCAAGTACAGCCACCAGTCCAATACTCAGCATCGGCCCCCGCCCCAATCACAAATAACTAGCGGGATAGCCATCCTATGGCACCGCCCATAATACGGGCCACCATTTCGGTTTGTCCGTCAACCCCCATCTTTTCATATGTCCGCTTCAAATGGGTGCGAACGGTATTGATGGATACACCGAAACGTTCGGCCACAGCGCTCGGACCGTGGCCGCGTGTCACATGTAATGCAACGGCGGCTTCCTGCCGTGTAAGTCCGTAAGAGAGTTCAAGCATGGAAATGCGTGTGTCCTCATCGGAGTATTCTTCATTCTGGCTGCGTAGCACCAGCAGGCCGGCCGGCGCTGTGTCACCGCCTGCACCAAGCTGCAAAGCATCGGGCCGGAAATAAAAGCCCAACGGATGGCCGCCAATCGAGAGGACCGACGTTTCCTGCCCGCTCATAATCTGATTTCGAAAATCAGCATCCATAACGGCATCGAGGAGGCTCTCGACGCTATCGTCTGCATTTAAACCCGCGGCCAGACAAGATTGGCGCAACACCTGACCAAAAGCTTCGTTGTGGTGCAGCAGCTTATATTGGGTGGATAGCAGAGCCGTACCAATTTCGAGGCGTTCAACTACGGTTTGCAGCACCATGCCGAGCGCCGTGGAGGCAACCATACGCTGGTTGATTGTGTAGGACCGATCCCAATGCGGCATCAGAGCTTGCAACGTAGTTTCGATGCGGCGCCGTTCTTCGGTGCCGCTGCGCTCCATGTTGATTGCGATGCGGTAGAGAATTTCAATCCACAGCGTCTCGTCGTCGACGGCATCATAGCAAAGCGCGATCAATTGGTCGGTGTCGAGCGCCTCGCCGTTTCTATCGCGTCTAAACCGTTCCAAAACCTCCTGCGAAATAGCCTCGAACGTTTCAGCCACCAGTCCGTCCGTTGAGGCCAGCGGCATATCGCCTTCCACCCAGTTCACAAGGTGTTCGGATATATTAAGTGTCGCCTCATCAAGCAAAATCGCCGTACGACCGCCTTCAATGATCGCCAGTTCAATTTCGTTTACACCGGCGCGGTCAAACCATTTGCGGATCGGCGTGACCAGTTTGCCGTTGGCAATGAGTGGGTCTTCCTCTCCGTAGAGAAGCAAGATGCTGCTTTCGCTGTCGATGGACACATCTTTTGGCCAGTTCCACGCCCGTTCCATGCCGGAGAAAATTTCCGACCAATATCCCAATGTGGGAACCGTGAACCCAAGTGGGTCAGCAACGACGGCATCGACCAGATTGGCGTCCGCCGACATGACATCGGCAAGGTGGCGCCGCTCTTTCAGCCGCGCACCGAGAAAACTGTAGAGATGATGATGTGTCTGTTCGTCCGGCTCATCGTGCGGCTTCAGCTTCATGCGGGCACGACAGAAGGCGCGGGCCAACATGGCAACCGTTGGTTGATTGGCGGGCAATGTCAACACAAGATGACGGGCGAGGCGCGGCTCTCGTTTGAGAACTTCTAGCGTCAAAAGCGCGGTTATGTTCTGCGCAGCAACAACCCGCTGATCGAACGGAACGTCTTTGAAAGCGTGCGAAAGATGCGCCTGCATATCATCGATCAGCGCATCCCAGCCTTTCTGCGGCGTCAGGTGTCCCAGCGGTTGCGATGGCCCGGTTGAGCGACCATGAGCACGAAGATCGCCGCTCACCACGGTCCAGTCGCGCCTGTTCAGCGCCTGCGCCAATGGCATAAAATGACCGCTATGGGTTGGCTGGCTATGTCCGATAAATACAGTTGGCCGCCCCTGTTTCCCCGTCCATTTGCGCGTATGAAGAACAGTTCCGTCTTTTGCTACAAGATTGGCAGATTGGCCAGCATGAGACTCTTCGGATTGGATGGACTGAATGGACAAGAAACCTGTGAAATCTGAGTATATGTTTTCCAGAGTATGCAGCCGGTACGCCAGTTCACGCAAGGCGGATGGCACCAATCATCGTTTCGAAAAAGCGTCATTTTTTTGCACCTTTTTGATTGCAAATCGCTAATGACACAACGTCTCTGCCGAGACCGAAAAGTGCCTAACGTGGCCTCTCCACGGATGTCTTAGGCGATCTTGCCTGGCATTCAGACATGTGGCTGAAAGCGTCACGGCAAACGGGCGGTTGCAGAATGGTGGCGTCATCAGCAGGCGATGTATGCTTTTCCCCCCGCCGATCTTGAAAGTAGTTCTGCCGCCAAATTGTGACTCAACGGTCACCGAAAGGCGGGCAAGCGTACCCGCTTTGCGCGTATCCACTTTCAACAGGCAAGCGTGAGCGCCATTAGCCCAAAGGAGCAGTGCGAAACCGGCAAAGATGAGGGCTACCAAACTTCGCTGCATGGCTTACAAACCGCGAAACAGCAATTTGTCGTTGCGGTAGCGGCGAACCTTGCAATTGGCGCCCCGCACCGGTGCGCGACCCGCCATGGTGATGGTGCCGTTCTCCATCCAGCCATTCACTTCGTAGGTTGTAGGCTTGCAACCCCGGCGAAACACACGGGCACGCCCGTTGATCTTGGAGCCGCCTGTCATCTGGTAAAGTTCTCCTTTGAAGAGAATGGTGCCGGGCTTGACCGACAGGCCGCGCCGCGGATTTTCGTATTCGATGACCATCTGCCCGTCACAAACATGCACTGCCATTTCCGATCCGTTGTGATCGTAGAAGGCCATGTCGCAGCGCGGGGTTGCGGAGGCGGGGGCTGTCGACAAAGCGCTTGGCGCGATCAGCGCCGCCGCACCGGCGGCTAAGAGGGCGAGTTTTTTCATGGGTCTTTCCGATCTAGCGAGAGAGGGTGTCGAATTGCAGCTCGGGCGGCAAAAGGGCGGCGTCGTATTCGAGTTGCTCCATGGCAAACGGCTCCACCGTTGTGATGTTGTGGCGCGAGGCAATCAAGTTGCCGGGAAATGTCACCACGGCCGCGTTCAGCTTCTGCACATTTCCGTTGTAGAGACGGCGGGACGCCGCGATCTGGTCTTCCGTCTCTTCCAATTGCCGTTGCAGCTCTTGCACGTTCCCCGTTGCCGTAATTTCGGAATTGTCTTCGATGTGAACCCGCAAGCCCTGCAGCTTGGCGGAGAGATTGGCCTCAGCGGTTTCAATCAGTTTCGGGTCTTGGCTTGCCAGTGCCTTGTCGGCAGTTTTGCGGGCCTCGACAAGCTGTTCAAATATGCGCGTTTCGTGCCCCATTGCCGCTTTCACCGATGACAGCAGATTGGGCACGAGGTCGTGGCGCCGCTTGAGCTGAACTTCGACGCCCGACCAGCCCTCCTGGACCTTCGTCTGCGACCGCCGCAGCGAATTGTAGAGCACGATATAGACCACGATAATCGGCGAGATCATCATGATCGGGATAATGACGGAGCTTATGACTTCCATGGTTCTGTCCTATTCGGCGTAATGTTTGAAAGAGGTGGCGGCGCTGGCGAAGTCATCGACCATCTCCGCCAAGACGTCGGCAACCGCCTGAGGGTCATCGAGGTTCAACAGGTCGTATCCGGCCATGAAAATCCGGTCGCCGTCGATCAGGAACTGCGCCTTGTAGCGCAGGGCGAGGTCGATCATCGAAGTTTGCGTGGCGGGTGACAGCACCCGCAAAAGGTTGGCCTCGTCGGAGCTGTCATTGCGCAGCTTGATTTTAAAAATGTCGTTGAATTGGGAGGATTCGGTATCGAAATCGTTGCGCGAATCCCACAAGGCTTCGGCCAGCAGATCAGCTTTGACGCCTGTGTTGCGGGCGAGGGGAAAGCCCAAAACCATCGCAATGCCGTGGCCGTGCCCGCCTGTATTTCCCCTTGAATCGGTCTTCAATTCCTCGGCTGCGAGAACCATCACGGTCTTGCTCAACTGCGCACCCATCCAGAACGGCACACCGCTTTTCGTGCGTCCCCGATAGAGCGCTGCGATCTGGACAGGGATCGGCTGGCCGGGCCGCGAAGCCATCAATTGCCCGATTTCACGGTAGGCCCGCTCTACCGCAGGGTCGTAGGCGGCATCGCCATTGCCTTCCTCGCGATCTTCAGCACTTGGCTGTTTTACCAAACGAAATGACCAGTCGTTGTCACGCGCCACGCAAAAATACGTCCAGCGTTCCCATTGCTTGTCTTTGCGCAGCGCCTGCGCGACGAAAACCGCAGCAAACGATGCCAGCACGAGGCCCGAACCAACCAACATTGTTGCGTCGCCGTTCGGTCCAACGAACAGAACCAAGAAGCCTAGAAGCGCCGTGAGAATGCCGATGGACGAAACCCATGGCGGGACGGTAATGCGCGTGCCCGGCTCGCTGACGGTTTGGCGCTCGCTCGGCATTTGGCCGTCGAACGGGTCCCAATCAGAGGCAATGTGTTCGGTCATGATGGAAATTCTCCTTGCCTGCTGCGCCCATCGTGACAGCGCCAAACGCCTCCCGCATCACCCATTTGAATGACGGTGGTGGCCGCAGGTCGCGTCTATAAAAAGACACGATCACATTTCGGGAGGCCCGCTGGTCATGCTCAAACGTTTCACCTTCGCCGCCATGACAGCCAGCTTGGCATTCGCTCCAGTTTCCTTTGCGCAGCAAGCCGATGATGGCCGCAATGTCATGGTGGTGTTCGATGGCTCTGGCTCGATGTGGGGACAGATCGAAGGGCGGGCGAAAATCGAAATCGCGCGCGATGTCCTCTCCAGCGTGCTGAGCGAAACCACCGGCAACATGACCATCGGCATGATTGCCTATGGGCACCGCAAGAAGGGGCAGTGTTCCGATATTGAAACGGTTGTGACGCCGGGACCGGCGGCACGCACGGTGCCGCAGATGATAAACAGCGCCAACGGCATCCAGCCCAAGGGCAAAACCCCGCTCTCCGATGCTGTCCGGATGGCGGCTGAGGGTCTGCGCTACACCGAAAACGAAGCGACCGTTGTCCTCGTGACCGATGGAATCGAGACTTGCGATGCCGACCCGTGTGCGCTGGCAACAGAGCTGGAACGCACCGGCATCAATTTCACCACCCATGTGGTTGGCTTTGGCCTGTCGAAAGATGAAGGCCAGCAGGTCGCCTGTCTGGCAGAAAACACGGGCGGTAAGTTCATTTCCGCAGATGATGCGGGAGCTTTGAAACAAGCGCTGAATGAAACGCTCAGCGATTTTGAGCCGGAAGTGGAGGTCGATCCCGCAACCGTGCCGCGCAACGTGCAATTGACGCTGCGGGACACCGAGCAGGGTAACATGCTGACCATCCGTCACCTCGAAATCACCCCTGATCCGAACAACGCCCAGCCATGGCCGCAAGACTTTCAACTGCGCTACGAAGGCGCTCCATCCAGCGCTGAGGGGCGCTTTGTTCCCGGCGAATACGCTATCACCGTGCGCCGCTCTGGCGAGGGTAGAGCCGCAGGATACACCGCGCCGGTGGTCTTCACCGTTGAACCGGGCGAGGGCATGCAAAGCATCGACATCGCGATGGCGGCACGGCTGAAAGTCAATCCGTTTATCCGCGCCGGAATGCCCTATGATGCAAAATCACCGCCGCCCGGTGGCGTGAAGAGTAAAGGATATCTCGCGCTCGGCCTTTACAAAATTGAAAACGGGACCATTGCCGAAAAGGCGGTCATGACCGAAAACGGTGGCTTCGAGATTGGCGTGCCGCCCGGAAAATACATGCTGCGCGGCACCATGGACCGCACGACAACCCGCGAGCGCGAGATCGAGGTCAAGGCGGGAACGCTGACCGAGATTGATTTCGATATGGAATTGTCTTCGGTGGAGTTGGTGGCCTTGCAGGATGGCCAGCCGACTGACCGCCAGACAACGTATTTCTACGACAAACCCCGTTCAGGCCGCAATTACTGGCGCGGCGGCTATGGTGGCGAAGGCAATCCATTTTACCTTGCTGCCGGGCAATGGGTGGTCAATCTGGGCCGTGAAGGGGGCGGAAAGCGCCGCAGCGAGATTTTGCTCATCGTGCCGGAAACGCCGGGCACATTGAGCCTGCGTGTGCCAGAAGGGCAGGCTCTGTCGCAAGCCGATTTGGCTGTGCTGGCCGACCCCGCCTATCGCGCATGCAAAGGCTATGGCGGCGTGAAGCACAACGGCTGCATCGTGCCGTTTGCCGATCAGCGGAAAGCCGAAGCTCCACAGCCGAAACCTGCCGAAAACACCACACCCGATAGTGACGCGAGCAAAGTCGATATGGCCGCGCTGGAAGGATATTGGGCGCGCATTGGCGACAGCAATCAGGTTGATGGGCAGGCGTTGGCTCAACTGTGTTCATCCGCCCCGCTGGCGCTTCTCGCCGATGGTCGTCTGATTGATCTGCGCCGCAATGCGCAAGGATTTGCCGCAACAGCAAAGCGGACCTGCACATCGAGCGATGCGGGCACCTATCAGTGCGCCGGAGAGGGCAATTCCCTGCCGGTATCCCTGCTGCCGGAACAAGCTGCGCCACAGCTTTGCCTTTCAGGCGCAAACAATTCCAAACTGTGCGCCCGCTTGCAGCGTTGCGATGCCGCCTCATTCCAAGGCCTCGACCAAGCCGCCCGCGATAGTCTGGAGGCGGCAACACGATGATCCGCCGCTCCATACTCGCGTTTTCATTCGCTCTTCTGGCGGCAAATGCGAGCGCACAAGAGCCGGAATTCGGCAGCTTCTATGGTGGCTTCAGCCTCGATATACGGGCCAAACCGCGCGCCGATTTCAGCGTCGACATTGACCACCTCAAGGGCATGAAAACGGGAGAAGCCTTTTTTTCGCTCGATTGGCAGGCGGTCAACGAAGACTGCCCCCGAAGCTTCGACACCACATTCTGCCGCATCCTGAAAGACGCAAGTGATGCGCGGGCGGGTGTCGATTCGCTCGGCGTCACGATTGCCCCAAACGCAGCGTCAATCGCCTTCAAAATCGGCAACCGACGCCAGACCTATGAGCTAACCCTGCGGCGCGAGAACGGACGCCTTCAGGCGACGATCATCGACGTGAAGCGCGGCATTGTGGCCGAAGCGCCCGTTGCCGGGCGGTCGCATCTTTGCGAGCAGACCATGTGCATGGGCAATCGTTTGGACGCCTTGAAAGCCAATCCGAAACAAGCGCGGGGCGTCTATAACGACCCGTCTTTCTTGCGCACCAAAAGCCGTCGAGACGCCCGCCTCACACCAGCGCCTCCACCCCAATCCGTTGACCGCAAGTCGTTTCTCACGGGCGAGTGGGAGGTTATTGGAGAGAATGGCGATACTTTGGGAACGCTCGGAATCGTGGTGCGGGATGGCAAGGTTCTCGGCAATGGCGACTTGATGGAAGCGGCTGTCGCTGGCCGAAAACTGGCTGTGCGTTTGCGCGATGTGAACGTCACACAAGACGGCGCGCATTTGCAGATTACATTTGATGAAGGCGGCAGCGGGGCCAAGCGTGTCGCTCCGCTTCTGGTCACTTTACCTGAAAAACAGGGCGGGCCGATGCGCGGCTCGTTGCGGCAGGGTCAGCGTTTTGAACTCGTGACGCTGCGCTACAAAGCCGATTATCAGGGAGGCCGCCCGCCGCCGCAGGAACCCCGGCCTGTCCCAAGCAAGGTGCCCCAGCCGCTGAAATACATGCCCTACTCCCTTACTGGAGTGCCTGCGGGCAAGCGGCTCACCCTGCGCGAATCGCCATCGGCGACGAGCAGCCGCATAGGTTCGTTGCCAGCCAACACGGTCAATCTCCTCATCAAAAAGTGCGAGCCCGCCCTTGATAAAGATCTTTTCAAAGCCGCCGACTTAGCAGGCAGAAAGGCGCAATTGGCCAGCCGTTGGTGCCAGGTTCACCACGTTCAAACCAACCGCAAAGGCTATGTCAAAGGCCGTTACCTCCAACCAAGTAACTATTGATTGAAAGGCAGCATGATGACCCGCGCTATCAGCTCCATTTTGGCGCTCGCATTGTCTCTCACTGCGGCACACGCCGTGGAATATGAACACAACGGTTCGCTTGTCGACGTTACGGTGACAGAAGACCGCGTGCGGATCACCTATTTGCGCCCCCGTGACGGGCTCAGACGTATTGGCGTGCGTAAAGGAACATTGCTGTTTGAAGGAAAGGTGGAGCCGCTCGACGATGGTGGTCCCTATGTCGAAGGCATGGCGCGGCTCTTCAAAGCCGGATGCCAGCCTGCGCCTTATTATGTCCATGGTGCTTTTCGGCTGGGAAAAGCATTCCAATTGAACGGCGCCGCACCGGTTTTTGCAAAGACTGGCTGCCGAAACGTTGACAACACCTATGAAGGATCGAACGCCAACATGAAATTTGAGAGAGTTGCATCCCGCGATCCAGGGCAAAAACGCGTGACGCAAAATAAAAAGCGTCCCGGCAGTCTGTGCGTCGCCAATATCAGCGCAGGCGGCACGCTCAACGTCCGCAGTGGACCGGGGGCAAACTATGGCCGTGTTGGCACGTTGGAAGCACAAGACTGCAATGTTGCGGGTCTGCGCCAGTGTATCAATGGGTGGTGTGCCGTCATGCAATTGTCTGACGGCACCATTGGTTGGGTTTCACAAGACTATATCCGCTCTGCGCAATAGAGCGGTCGCGATTGCTATCGTGTTCTGACGCTTAGTCGTCCGGCATCGACATGCGGTAGGTGGCAATCAGTTTGCCCGTGGTAATGTCCATCACGTAGGTGGAGCCGACCTCTACGTCCTGCTGCAGCAGCGCGGATGCCGCGTTGGCAGGGGCAAGCACCATGCGCCACGGATCGCGGTTGGCAACGGGTTTGTCCAGCGCCAGCGACATGCGCTCCAGCGCGAAGGCGCGGTTCTCGGCAGTGTTCTCAAAGTTGTCGTAGGCATTGCTCATCTGCGCTGGGATCCTTTCATCAGGGCCATCCGCGTAGCTTGGATCACCCGCTGTTGCGAAAGATGCCGCTATTGCCAATTCGACGCTGGCGCATTCGCGCGATGAAATTATTTCGCCCGGCGTTCCGATCCACCGCATCGCTTCGCGGGTCGCCGCCCATGCGCGCATATGCGCCGTGGCTGACAGGCGGCGTAGGCCATCACAGGCCTCTGGCTTTCCTACAGCTGCGTAGGCGTCACCCACATTGTTGGGTGTGACGTGGATTACGGCCAAAACTTCACGCGTCTGGTCGCGCATGCCGCCGGGTGCTCCCGGTCGGGCATAGATTGCGTAGTCGGGTGAAAAGCCTGTGGCATAGTCCGGCGTGTCGGGATCAGGATTGAAAATGCCCTTCGGTTCCTGCGCAGCCGTAGGCGCAGGGCGCGGCGCGGGCGTTGGCGGAGCAGCAGGAGCGGGTTCGAAGTCAGCGTCCACATCAACCGCAAGAGCAACCAGACGCTGCTGGTTGCTCTCGAACCACTGAACCGCCTGATCCAAGCCGCCATCTTGAGCTTGAGGGTTCAGCCCAGCTTCGATCAGCAGATCGACGGTGCGCTGGCACAATCCATCGTCAAAGCCTGCGCCATCAATTACGCCGCCCACACCGCCGCTGAGGTTTATAACGAGCGAAAGTGCAGCGTCAGCACCGCTTGCGGAAAGATTGGCAAGAAACTCGAAATAGGTGCCGCAACCCGTGCCTGCGGCGGGCGCTGGAGCAATGGGCACATGCGGCGGATTTGGCACGAAGGGCTGGGGGCTGATGGTCAAATAGGCTTGCGCTGCCGCCAGCCCGCCATCGGCTGCGGCGGGGTCCAGCCCCGCCCGCCGCATCGCCTCCAGCGTTGCCGCGCATTGCTGCTCGGTCGGCTGCGAATTGAACGCGATACCGTATTCCACGTAGAAGCCGCGCACCAATTGCACCATCTCGGTGCCGCCCTTCATGTTCAGCAGGCCGGTGACGATCTCCAGTTCCTGACAGGCGCTGGCTTTCAGCGGTGCTGGCACCGGCACGTTGGGAAGAACGGGTTTTTGGGACGGATTGACCAGCGGATTGACCGGCTTGTTGGGCACGGGATTGATGGGGTTGGCAGGATTGACGGGGTTCGCAGGATTTACAGGCGTGACGGGATTAACAGGAGTGACGGGATTGACAGGAGTGACGTTCGCCATTTCAGCGGCCTTGCCCGTGTGCAGGTAGGTACGCATGCTCCATGCCACCGTGCCGGATACCACTAGCGCGCCTTCTAGAACAAACAGCTGATTGCCGCTCAACAACATTTCCTGCGTGGAGCCGTCGGCAAACGCAGCGGAGAAAACGTTTGGGTTGCCGTTTAGCGCGGTGGGCAGTGGAATGTCGCTTTGCGTCAAAACAATCTTGCCATCGAAACGTGCCATCAGCGCATCATAGCCGCCGCTTAGAGGCGTAATCTTTGTGCCAAGCGTTGATGACGCGAAACCATTGCCGTCCGCTTCAATCTTGATGATGGAGCCGCCGTTTGCAGCACTGGTTCGTGCGTTTGAATTGACGAAACGCGTGATTTCGGTCGCCGTCCACTCTCCGACCAGCCCCTCTCCGTCCACGGGCACGACAGCGTTTGCGCCTGCATTGTTTGCATTGCCTAATTGATTGACCAGACGGTTGCCGTTTATCTGGGGCGTTTTCACTTCCGGGCGAAAGTTCGGGTCTACGGAGAGAGGGCTGCTGGAGTTGCTGGACGGTTGATTTGCGGGAACGGCCAGAGGCTTGGTGGGCACTTTCAACTGTGCCATCGTGGACCCGCTGGCGAGTGCGATTGCGGTGACGGCGAGAATACTGGCGGCGGCTTGAAGTTTCGGGGCGCGCATGGGGCTCTCCTGCAAGGGGCGCTGCCAAAGGCGGCAGCCGATTGCCACAAATGTGCTTCAGGTTAGCATTATGGCGCGTCACCCATTTGAGTGACGCGCCGCTTTTGCGGAGCGAATACCGTTGGGCAAATTCCTCATCCGTTAACCGGAGACGACCATGCCCCATGCCCAGCTTGCACGAACTTTCGCCCAGCCATTGCTTTCGCTTTGCCGCACATTATGTGCATTGGCGCTGGCGCTTTTGGCTTTGTTAAGCGCGTCAACGGCGCAAGCTCAAATCACCGCGCCGGGTGTTCTGTACTACAACAGTTTTTTGCCCGGACGATATGATCTCAACATCATGTTTGATCCCCGCGGTCAGCAGCCGAGACTGTTTTTCAGATATGGTGTCAACGCACCTGTTGACTGCCTGCGCCCCCTTACCAAAGCGAGGGGAGAGGCTTGGGAGCATGTGTGTAAGTTCGCCTTGGAAAACGGCGGCTATCTGGATGCGGACGCTTTTGTTATCCGCACCGGCAACAACCCGCCGCTCTATTCCGGCATTTTGAAAGCGCGGGACGGAACGGAAATTGCCCGCATCCACCTCAGCCAGAACCAGCAGGCTCGTCTGACCATCAACCTGATGGAAAACAGCAATTTGGGCGGTGATCCGCGTGTTCTGACCAATCCGGGAACGGTTTCTATCGGCATCCCTTATGATAGTCAGCCCATAGGGTCGGCGGATTTTTTCATCGACGAGCAGCGCTACAATCTTGAGACTGACAAAGCTTCCTTTTTCTTCCAGCGCAAGCCTCGTTCCGACATTTCATCGCGGGGACAGATGGAATACGATTTTGGTGCCCGCATGCTGCCCGATGCCGAATGCCCGGGTCCGGGTGAGGTCTGGCAGCAAATCTGTGAGGCCGCTAAGGCGAGCGAAAACGGCGAGGTTATGTTTAAAGGCTTTGCAGCACTGACACCAAGCGGCCTGCCGTTTACCAGCGCCTTGCGCCGCCTTGTATCCGACCCGACCATAAGGCGTGTGGGCATCCAGAAAGACAGCCCGGTCTTGAAGGTTGCACCCGGCTGGCCCGGCCCCGAGGGTTTCGACACCTTCGCCCGCGACTTTAAGGTAGGTGTCAATCCGAACAACATTTTCGTGGGCCAATTGGCTGGCTTCTGGCAGGACCAATCGTCCGCCTTTCCTAAGCTACAATATAAATTCACACCCATCGACCGCACCCGTGTCGGCGTGGAAGTGCGGGCATTTTACAAATCCAATTGCGGGCCCGGCGCGGGTCTTTTGCAAGCCATGTGCGAAACGCTCGACAAGGGCGGTCCGGCTTATGGCAAGGGTGAACTTATCGGAGCAGGCGATGGCAGTGGCTCTTTCCGTGGAGCCATCACGTTTCAAAATGCTGAAGGCGAGAGCCAAAGTCTCAATCATACACTTGAACTGACGCTGGAAGGCGAGGGCGCGGCTACCGTCAAGCTCGATGCCAACGGCAGCGGCGCGTCCGTCGCTATCCGTCCAATCGACAACTGGGATGAACTCGATTTCGAGCCATCGACCGCGCCCTATCTCGCATCGATTGCGGGGCCCTGGGTTTCTAAAAGCGCATCCACCTCGGTTGTCTATGAAATGGACATCACAAAAATTGACGATGAGACGTTCAAGGTGGTCATGCAGGGCTTCAAACTGGACGGAGATTACCGACCAGCCAACGATACATTTGGCCGTCTTGAAGAAAAAATGGACAAGGATGACGAAAGCCTGCGCACCGAGTTCACCGTTAAGGCCGATAGTGAGGCGTGGACAGGACAGATGACTTGGCCCGATGTGTTTGGACCCTACGATGCGGCGCTTTCAATGTTTCCGCGCGGCGGTCGCTTGTTGCTGAGGTTGGGTAACAAAGACAGTACGGATATCGATAAAGGCCAGGTTTTCTCCTTCCGCGAAGGGCCGATGACCGATCTTTCCGATAAGCCAACGCCGCCCGCGCCTGCGCCTTCTCGGAACGATGTGGCGCAAGCCTGCGCGCGCGTCGAAGCCTTTGTGCCGCAAGGGGCGCGGTACACCACGCTGCGCCATATTCTCAAAGCCGTCGGCGCGAACCCAACCGATGACGGCAAGGTCAACGACTGCGCCAGTGCCACAGCGCTGATGGATTCGCTGGGTCTTGCGGCATCAGGCACCGTACCATGGTCGGAGGATGATGCGGGAACGCTTCTGGATCAGCTTGCCAAGACCGTCGGCGGCGGCACGATCACGCTCAAAGGGGCAGACGATTCCGGCACGCTGAACGTTGAAAACTATGCCGGATGCGCCGCCGACACGGACAGCGCGGTTTGCGCCGCCTTGGTCAAGTCTGCCGGACAGTCGGTTCAGGTCAGCGGCGTCATCGCAGCGGGCGCAAAGGGCTACGGCCTCATCCAACTGGACGGCCAACCCCATATGGCGATGATTGATGGCTCGGCTGATCCGAAAGTGTTTTCCATCATTCGCCAAGTCAGCGTTCTGTCATCAGCGCTGGGCGCGAAACCCGCGCAGCAGCCGCATTCGGCAGCTATGTGTAAGGGTGTGGAAGCGATTGTGGTTCCTAAACCGACATTTGCGGATGGAACGCCTTTGGCGGCTTGCTCTGTCCAAGAGGGTTGCCTGGACGAGGACAACATAAATGCCAAAACGATGTTGCAAAGCGCGTGCAATGTTTTCGCATCCGGCAACAAGGTCGGTGGGCCGAATTGCATGAGCCGTGGCGCAGTTGCGGGCAATAGCCATCAGTTTAGAAGCAACCAAGATGCATTGATGATGTATCTTCAGGAACCTGGCGGAACGCTGCCCAGCAAAAGCGCCGACTATGGAGTCCCATGCACAAACTGCGAAATCGTGGAGGAATTGAAATGCGCAAAACAGTAATATCAGTCGGGTTTATTGCGCTTTCCGCGTCCGGAAGTTTGGCTGAGGAGCCAATCACCACGCCAGCCGACGCGGTCTTTCCGCTGACGGGAATTTATTCGCTGGTGCCTGATACCGCCATCGACCCGAACATGTCGGAAGAAGTGGCCACGGCCATGTTGCAGGCAAATTGCACATCGCCTGTCGTCTTTGCTGATAACGGCATGGGCATGACCTTCATTACTGTGAAACGAAAGTCCGGGCGGATAGCGTCCATGCAGCGGCTACAGCAATGCAGCATTGACGGGGATATTATGTCCTGCCGTCAGGCCCGCAAGAGCGGCGGCGAATGGTCGGTTCCCGATGATGCAACCGTGCGCATGTGGCGGCTTGGCAAAACCGAAGACAACCGTGATCTGCTGTGCGGTCCCGGCGAGGGCACAGCACCGCCGGCAGGCGCAGCCTGCTTTTCGCTCAATCTATGCTCCGCTGAAATTGGCGAAATCACGGTTGCCCGAACCAAAGGCGCAACGCTCAACCAAGTGCGCGACGACCCGCCGTTCTAGTCCGCTTCACTGTGCAAGTAACCAATCCAGCTTATTGTGCCGAAGATCAGTTTGTGGTGGGCCGAAAGCGGTTGTTCAGGTGCTGCGGATTTTGGAGTGAAAGCGGACGTCAGGCTTGAGGCAGATTTGGCTGCTGGGTCGCTATTTCCGCGATCAATAGCGGCTAAATCGGTTCTGATTCTGGAAGGCTTATGCCATCGCCTATGCAGCCATGAAAAACCATTCACCTCCATCGAGTGAAAATTGATCTCGCTCAACTGCCTCGCGAATTGAGCCGCCTATTGTGGGATAAATTCACAACGGGAGCCCGTCATGTTCCGCAATATTGTTGTTCCAATTGATCTATCTCATCCGGAATGGGCGCAAGGAGCGCTCGCACATGTCGAGGGTTTTGGTGATGACAAAGTCACCATTACGATTTTGCATGTCATGGAGCCCGTTCCGTCTTACGTCGCATCGCAATTGCCGGAAGACCTGCTGACGGCAAACCGTGCACGTGCTTTGAAGCAGGTAGAACAGTTTGCCAGCGACGCTGGCTCTAACGTTCAAGCGAAGGTTCTCATAGGTCATCCGGCTTCGTCTATCTTGGAATTTGCTGAGAAACAAAACACAGATCTGATCATAATCGGGTCGCATCGTCCGGGGCTGAAGGACTATTTTCTTGGCTCCACGGCCTCTCGCGTGGTGCGCCATGCGAAGTGTTCGGTGTTGGTTTCGCGATAAAAGCTAGATGATCCGCTTTTGCAGTTACAAGCGAGGCGGCGTGTATGGCGATCTGTTTTATCCCGCCAAAACTTATCATTCCAGCCGTGTGCAATTCAGTTGATCAGGAGTTTTGATATGCCAGGCATTGGTCTCACGCCGTTTCTTTTTGTCTCTCCTCAATTGGGTCTCGATGATGTGGATGAGGCCCATGAAGAGGGCATCGTCGCTATCATCAACAATCGACCCGATGGCGAAAAAGAGGGGCAGCCGACTTCACTGGAAATTGAGAAACGGGCGACGGAGCTCGGCGTCGCCTATCGTCATATTCCGGTGGTCGCAGGCAAGATGACGACAGAGAAGATTGAGGCCTTTCGATCTGCCTTGAAGGAGCTTCCCCAACCCATCCTTGCATTTTGCGCCACGGGAACTCGCTCAACAACACTGTGGGCATTGGCCGAGGCGCCGCAAAGCGATGCGGATGCGATCATTTCCCTTGCGCGCGAGGCCGGATACAATTTGTCAAACTTGCGACCGACACTGGTGGAAAGCAACTTGACCCATAGCGCTGCGAAGGGGCGAAGCGAGCACACTGATGCACCGCTTGATCTAGGCCATCCGACCACGCGCGATGTGGTGATCGTTGGGGGCGGGGCTGGTGGAATTGCTGTGGCATCGAGCCTTTTGGCCAGGGAGCCATCGCTGGCCATCACGCTCATTGAGCCGCGTTCAGAGCACTATTATCAACCCGGCTGGACTATGGTTGGCGGCGGCGTTTTTGACAACAATCTCACCATCCGTGATGAGATCAGGCTTATTCCAGCCGGCGTGCGGTGGATCCGGGCATCGGCCGCTGGTTTTGAACCTCAGAACAATGCTGTGATCTTAGAAGATGGCGAAAAAGTTCTCTACAAGACACTGATCGTGGCGGCTGGGCTCAAGCTGGACTGGAAGGCAATTCCGGGCCTGAGCGAGACGCTGGGCAGGAACGGCGTCACGTCAAATTACGAACCAGGTCTTGCGACCTACACGTGGGAGTTGGTTCAAAGGTTGAAGAAGGGCGTTGCGCTTTTCACGCAGCCGCCCATGCCAATCAAATGCGCTGGTGCGCCTCAGAAGGCGATGTATCTGTCTTGTGATTATTGGCGTCGAAGTGGTTGTCTCAATCACATCAACGTCGAGTTCAATACCGCCGGAAACGTTCTGTTTGGCATCCCTGAATACGTTCCTGCGCTGGACGCTTACATCGACAAATACGGGATTGAACTGGGCCTCGGCCAAAATCTTGTGGCGATTGACGGTCCTGGTAAGACTGCAACATTTGAGATGGTTTTCGATGATGGAACGAGCATAACCGAAGATCGGCATTTCGACATGATCCATGTTTGTCCGCCGCAAACGGCGCCAGACTTTGTACGTTCGAGTCCTTTGTCTAACGAAGCCGGCTGGGTTGAAGTCGATCCCGACACGCTCCAGCACGTGCGATATGACAATGTCTATGCGCTGGGAGATGTTTGTTCAGCGCCAAATGCCAAGACGGCAGCAGCGGTGCGAACCCAAGCGCCAATCGTTGCAACCAACATCCTCAACGCCATCCATCACTCCCCTGAACGCGCTCTGTATTCCGGCTACGGTTCATGTCCGCTCACGGTTGAGAAGGGCAAAATCGTGCTGGCCGAATTTGGATATGGTGGCAAGATCATGCCAACGCTCCCCTTCATTGACGGCACGAAGCCTTCTCGTATCGCCTGGTTGCTGAAAGAGAAAATGCTGCCTTGGGTCTATTGGAACCTGATGCTGAAAGGTCGTGAATGGTTGGTGAAATATGAAACAAGCGAAACCCATCGAACGGCACGTCCGGTCGCTTTGCTCGATAAGCGGAAATGATTAGCGCGACTACACTGGATCTGGTCTGCCGTCTTCTTCCGATTTGATGCTTTCGTCCCCGATCATTAGAAGGGCGGACTTTGTTGCCAGAAGCAACTGAAGTGCCTTCTCGCTATTCTTCCCAAATTGGCCGCTTGATGAGGCAATCACCAGTGAAGCGTCCGCTGCCGCGACTGAACGCTTCAGCAATTCCCGGTCAGACTGGCGAATATTTGTGATGTCGAAAACTAGGTCGTCTCCAAAATATGATCTGAGACTTTGCAGAGTCGGCATATTGTTCGAGTTGCCAATGGTGATTGCGAGAATCGGAACGTTGATGTTCTGCGCAACCTTCGCAGCATGAGCGACAAGAATTTCATGATTGATACCTTCTTCCAAAACCACAATGACGGGGCCCGCAAGTCCTTTACGATGCTCTGTTGGCCCGATCAGAACTGATTGCGTTAAGGTTTGAACGCTCCTCACTTGATCCAATAAAGCGCGGTATGCGCCAGGTGCTGATGGTCGCGGAAGTGCAATGCAGCTGACTTGTGGTTCTGCTGTGAGAATTCCTAAGACGCTTCCGCGTCGCACGCTAAACGGCAGAGGTTCCTTCGCAGCCAGTGCCAGTTCGCTCAAAGACTGTTGGCAGGCATTGGATTCTCGCCGGAACGCAACTTGCATGTCTTGCGGTGTGATCGACGTAGGGGGCGAACCGCCCATTCGTTGGACCACTGCGAACGGATATTCGGCCAGATCAAAAACCTGCTCCTCCTCGATGAAGATGGCACTGAAGTCGAAATCCATAATTGTTGCGATTTCGGCGCTTGAAAAAATTGTGGCCTTGTTGCGCGCGGTGGCAAACAGGCTGACCACAATTCGGTTTCTGATTTTCGTGGGTGAGGCGCGCTTCATGAGGCTTGTTCTTCCTCGCCCCGTTGCTGCTTCCTTTGCAGGTCGCTGAAGTGCCTGAGTTTAGCCTCTATGCGAAAATTGATAGTGTTTGTTGGAAAGGCTCCATCCTTGTCTCGTTCTCCCACATCTTCGCCAGTCAGCAGAGCAATAGCATCGGAAACAGACTCCATCGGATAAATGCCGAAGCTGCCTGCTTTAGCGGCATCAACAACTTCCTGTTTGAGCATGAGATGCTTTACATTCGCAGCGGGGATCAGAACGCCTTGTTCACCGGTCAGGCCACGAGCCGCACAAATATCGAAAAAACCTTCGATCTTTTCATTGACGCCACCAATGGCTTGAACGACTCCCAATTGGTTCACGGATCCAGTCACCGCAAAACTTTGCTTGATGGGCGTTTCAGATAGCGCAGAAAGCAAAGCACAAAGTTCCGCGCATGATGCGCTATCGCCATCCACACCACCATAGGATTGCTCAAACACCAGCGATGCCCAAAGTGATAGCGGAACATCCTTGGCAAATTGTGCTGCCAGATAGCCGGATAGAATTAAAACACCTTTGGAATGTAGCGGTCCGCCAAGCTTGGCCTCACGTTCAATATCAATGACTTTCCCGGCACCGCTTCGCACTCTTGCCGTAATGCGCGATGGTTGACCGAACGCGAACTTCCCAATTGTGAGAACCGATAAGGCATTGATCTGCCCAATTTCCGAACCGTCGGTCGTTATCAAGCGAGTGCCGCGCTCAATTGCTTCCTGGCTTAACTCTTGAACGCGACTTGAGCGGCGAAGCTGTTCATCCAAGGTGTGTTGAATGTTGCTTGCTGCGATGGTCTGTCTTCCATCAATGCCTGCCCAGTGATTTGCTTCCTGAAGAAGTGTTGTGATGAGGCCAACCCGTAGCGAGAGCTTTTGTGAATCCTCCGCTAGACGTGCAGTTTGCTCAATAACGGTAGCCACCGCATCTGCGTTCAGTGGCCTTAGCTTGTGCGCTTGCGCGATGGTGGCGATCAAGCGGGCATAAAGCTCAACATTGTCGTCGGTGCGCTGCAACTGATCGTCAAAATCAACCTCGATCTTAAAAAGATCACCGAATTCAGGATCTAGATCGCAAAGCAAATAGTAGACGATCCGCTCGCCGATCAGGATGACTTTTACATCCAATGGTATCGGTTCCGGTTCCAGCGACACGGTGCTGGTGAAACCCATCTCATCAACGGCAGAGACGATCTTGATCTCTTTTGCCCTCAGCGCTCGCTTCAGGGCTTCCCATGCAAAGGGCTCGCTCAAAATTTTTCGAACATCAAGGACCAAGTAGCCGCCATTGGCACGATGCAGTGCACCGGCCCTGATCATGGTGAAGTCAGTGACCAGCGCCCCAAACTGAGAGAGGTGTTCAACCCGTCCAATCAATTTGGCAAGCGTCGGATGATCCTCAAAAATGAGAGGTGAACCCTTGGTATCCCCATCGCTATCGTTCGCAACGACTACATTTACGCGGTAGCGATTGTACTTGGGATTGTGCTTTTGCGTGATGAGGTTCTTAGGAAAGATATCCCCTTCAGGCGGGGCGTCATCGGAAAGAAACAACTCCGTGTTGTCGATCAAGTCATATCGAACAACGGCCAATCGCTTTTCGATCACTTCAATGCCCTGAAACTGTTTGCCAATCGCTTGGATTGAAGTGTCGACGACGGCGGCAGTCATCTCTGCATTGAGTTGCCGCAATGCGTCGCGGTGCGCTTTTTGAAGCAATGGCAGTTGTTCTAGAACCGCCGTAAGCTCGCTTTGCAAGACTGCGATTTTTTCCTCTATTGCGACTCGCTCTTCTTTTGGAAGTTGATTGTAGACGTCGGGTTTAATGACCTCGCTATTGCTCGTCGGTGCCAGCCCAAAACCCATGGGTGTGTGAAGAATGGCCACATTCTGCGCCTTCGCTTTCTCGTTCAACTCTGAGAATGCGTTCTCCTGCTTTTCCTCAAACTCAGAATTTAGCGCTCTGCGCCGATCTCGGTATTCATCAGAATTGAAAACATCAGGGATGGCTCGGCAGAGATCATCAATCAGTTCTTCCATCGCGGCGCGAAATGCTATCGCCTTACCCGCTGGCAATTTCATCGCGATCGGGTGGTGGGCTGAATCGAAGTTATGAACATACACCCAGTCGTCGGGCGCACTTTCTTGCGCGACCTTCTTTTCGAGATATGATTTGACGGCTGAATGACGGCCCGTTCCGCTTGGCCCCAACACGAACAGATTGTAACCGAAGTGATCGATCTCGGTGCCAAAGTGGAGTGCATCGAAAGCACGCTCTTGGCCAATCATCCCGCTCAACGGCGCTAAGTCGTCCGTTGTCTTGAAGGCAAGTTTCTTTGCGTCACAGTGTTTGCGCAACAGCGTGTGCTTTAACGGTGTGATCGTTTTCGATGGTCTTTTCTTTTTGGCGACAGCCATGGCATTGCTCGCACTGGATCAGATACTGCTGCAATGATGACGCTGCGAAATGCGCTCAACTTGATTTCGATCAAGCGGCCTTATTGTTCAAGCATAGACCCTGTTGCGTGCGATGAACTTGGCAAAACCGATACCGAAAAGCATGGCGAAAACAAACGTGGTGACACCGGTTCCACCAATCCCAAATGCGGCTAGAGCAGGTCCGGGGCAGAGGCCGCCGATACCCCATCCAGCTCCAAAAATGACAGCACCCGCAATGAGGGGGCTGTCCAATTGCGTCGACGTTGGCACCATCTGCTTGTCAGCGAGGACTGGTTCCTGATTTCCTAAAACAGCCTTGTAGCCAAGAAAAGTCACCCCAAGCGCGCTGGCCATTACGAGGGCGAGACTTGGATCCCAATCTCCGAATATATTGAAGAATGAAATGACCTTTGCCGGGTTGGACATGCCGGACACAAGCGCTCCAACACCGAAAAGCGCCCCGCAAAGAAAAGCTGCAAATCCAATTTTGATGGAATTCATGGCGTCCTCACATAAGGTGCTGTGTTACAAAAACGGTGACGATGGCAGTCGACATGAAAGTAACCACGGAGACAAATGATCGTTTGGAAAGCCGAGCCATGCCGCATACGCCGTGACCACTCGTGCAGCCGCTGCCCAGCGCCGCGCCAAAGCCAACAAGGACACCAGTTCCAGCCATTGTATAGATGTCTGCTGGTATCTGTATTTGAGGGATGTCCCCACTGAACAGCCAATAGATCACTGGAGCTATCACAATTCCAACGACGAACGGCACGCGCCAGTTTGCTTCGCTGCCTATGCTTGGGCTGAAGAACCCGCCGAGAATGCCACTGATGCCCATGATGCGCCCGAGCAGCACCATCGTCATCACGGCGGCTAAGCCGATCATTGAACCGCCGATGACCGCTGATACTGGCGTGAACTGCGTTGCTATCATGCCCGTTCTCCTAAAGCGCGTTGACCGGGATTTTCAGATACGTTTTGTGGTTGTCCTCTTCCGGTGGAAAATTGCCTGCTCGCATGTTCACTTGAATGGATGGCAGTATCAGCACCGGCATATCGAGCGTCTTATCGCGGGCTTCGCGCATGGCGATGAACTCCGAACGTGTTGTGCTATCCTTAACGTGAATGTTGGACGCTTTTTCTTCGGCCACAGTCGTTTCCCAAGCCGGTTCCCGTCCACCGGGCTGGTAATCATGGCACATGAACAAGCGTGTTTCGTCGGGCAGGGCATAAATCTTCTGAATCGAATCGTAGAGCGTCCCTGCGTCGCCACCGGGAAAATCACACCGCGCTGTGCCGTAGTCCGGCATAAAAAGAGTGTCTCCTACAAACGCGGCATCTCCGACGACGAAAGTGCAACAAGCTGGCGTATGACCCGGTGTATGCATTACGCGAGCCTTGAGGTTTCCAACTTCAAAGGTGTCGCCATCTTCAAAGAGATGGTCGAACTGGCTGCCATCATGAAGAAATCCCGCGCCCGCATTGAAGATGTCGCCAAAGACTTTTTGAACTGTCTTGATGTATGTCCCGATAGAAATTTCACCGCCAAGGTTTTCCTTCAAATAAGGCGCCGACGAGAGATGGTCTGCATGGGCGTGGGTCTCAATGATGCGCTCAACGGTCAGACTATTTTCCCGGACGTAGTCCAAAAGAATGTCCGCAGATTTCGTGCTGGTCCGGCCCGACTTGGAATCGTAGTCCAGAACCGGATCAATAATGATCGCTGCTTTGGTGGCTGGATCTGAAACCACGTACGAGACTGTATGCGTTGCAGGATCATAAAACCCTTTGACTGTTGGGGAGGCTGAAATGCTCTTTGTCATTTTCGAATTCCTTGTCACTCATATTTCAAGCTTGATGACTTGTGTCACTGTGATGGATAGACGGACTCGACGATGAGTTTTTGACTTTGATCAATCTGGGCGAGATCGACTACGCGCTAGCGTTGTTGCCAAACAGCGCTGATACTGATCCGTCGAGTTCCATGAACAGGGCCTCAACCACCAGATCCGGCTCGCGCTCAGCGGCCTCATCGATCAATTTCTGCATCCAGTGGCGATGAACTGCGAGCTCCTCTTCCGGGTCGTCGGCGCAATGAATATCAATGAGTCCTTTGCACGCGCCGCAGTCCCGATGGTCAATGACAATGAGCCTGCGAATGCCATGGAGTTCGCGCGCTAGGCGGACGTGTTCCCAGAAGGTTTGCCCCCACGCATTGCGCTTATACGTCAACGCGCCAATCGCTGCGCCTGCCAAAATGACTTGATCGTAACTGTCGCGCATCCCGCGAGCTTCCATGTAGCGGGTCACATCATCAACCAAACGGTAATCCATGCAATTCAGCACCAAGGCTTCTGCATGATGAGGCGACGACCCAATTTCGCTCTCTTGCTTGGTTTCTTCCGTCATTGGCTTGGCGCTCACACTGAAAAATTCTGTCGCGCTGACTCTAGATTTGCCGCCAGCTTTGCCTTTGACCTTAGTCAATTCAGATGGGCGAGTTCTGCCTATGACTTGTTTCATTCATTGAAATGTAATCGCAGGACAGCGCGATGAAACTTGGTCAGTCGTTAAAGTTCGTGTCGCAAATTGGGATTTTCGACTGGTTGCCGAAATACAAGCGGTCTGACTTGGCAGATGATGGTTTGGCGGGCTTGATTGTCGCCATCATGTTGGTGCCTCAGGGCATGGCATACGCGCTGCTCGCGGGCCTGCCACCGCAAGTGGGTCTTTACGCCAGTATCGTTCCTTTGATCCTCTATGGAGTATTCGGAAGCAGCCGCACCTTGGCCGTTGGTCCGGTTGCGATCGTCTCGCTGATGGTCGCCAGCGTGCTTGGTGATCTTGCCGATGTAGGAACAGTCGATATGGTGTCTGGCGCCCTCATCCTGGCATTCCTAAGCGGCGCGATGTTGCTCCTCATGGGCTTGGCACGTTTGGGCTTTCTGGTGAATTTTCTCAGTCACCCCGTTATCTCCGGCTTTTCGAGTGCGGCTGCGCTGGTGATCGGCATTTCGCAGCTGAAACATCTGTTGGGTTTTGACATTCCCCGCAGCCATCTCATCACGGAAACCTTTGCACACGCGTTCACCAATATCGCGCAATTGAACGTGCCGACTTTTGCGATAGCGATGCTTGCCTTAACGATTTTGCTGGTGTGGCGAAGCGGCCTGCCTTCCTTGTTGGCGCGAACGCCTCTACCCAAACCGGTTATGAATTCCATCGCCAAGGCCGGGCCATTGGTTTGTGTTGTGGTCACCATTTTGCTGGTTTGGGTGTTCGATCTTGGCGGACAATACGGTGTGAGCATTGTTGGCGAGGTGCCTTCAGGGCTTCCGCCACTGACGCTCCCTTCGTTTGAAGTTGATGTGATCTCCCAGCTTGTTCCTGCGGCTTTCCTGATATCTGTCGTTGGTTTTTTGGAGAGTGTTTCGGTTGCCAAAACACTGGCAAGCAAGAAGCGCCAGAAGGTTGATGCGAACCAAGAGCTAGTAGCGCTCGGCGCGGCAAATATCGGCGCTGCTTTTACCGGGGGTTATCCTGTAACGGGTGGATTTAGCCGTTCGTTGGTGAACTTTACTGCAGGAGCGGTAACGCCGCTTGCGTCGATTTTTACGGCAGGCCTGGTAGCGCTCAGCGTTGTTTTTCTAACGCCGCTGCTCTTTTTTCTGCCCAAAGCCACACTTGCGGCGATCATTATGGTGGCGGTCAGCAGCCTGATCGATTTGAAAGCTGTACGAACCGCGTGGACTTACAACAAAGCTGATGCCGGGTCGCTGCTGGTGACCTTCGGTGCAGTGCTTCTGTTGGGGGTCGAGGCTGGCATTGTGGCGGGTGCTATTTTGTCCATCGCGCTGTACCTCTGGCGCACGAGCCGACCCCACGTTGCGGTGGTCGGACGTGTTGGAAAGACAGAGCATTTCAGAAACGAATTGCGCCACGAGGTGCAAACTTATCCATCGCTTTTGGCCGTTCGCGTGGACGAGAGTCTGTATTTTGCCAATGCAGCATTTTTGGAAGCGCGACTGTTGGCGGACGTCGCGGATCATCCCGATGTCACAGATCTCGTTTTGATCATGAGTGCCGTGAACTTCATCGACGGTAGCGCTCTGGAAAGTCTTGAAAATCTAATTGAGCGGCTGCGTGATGCAGGGGTGACTTTGCATTTGGCAGAAGTGAAGGGGCCGGTGATGGACGGCCTTAACAAGGTGGACTTTGAGGCCAAACTTCAACCGGGCCGCGTCTTTCTGTCGACGCACGAGGCTCACAGATTGCTGCTGGGTGCTGATGAGATTGGTGACGTTTCCATGAAACTCCCTGCTTGATTCAGGTCAATTGGTGCGGCTTGTCTCTCGATAGCATGCCGGCACAATCCAAAAGGAGACAAGGTCCATGCTGAAAATGGGATTCAAAGCGCTGCTGGCGCAGGCAAATGCCGAGATCAATACGATTTCCGTAAGCGACTTCGACTATCTTGAAGATTCGCCCGACACGGTGGTTGTCGATGTGCGAGATTCTTTTGAGCGCGAAACTGAGGGCGCTATCCCGGGTTCCATTCATGCGCCACGAGGAATGCTGGAGTTTCATGCCGATCCGGAATCTCCTGCTTATTTATCAGCGCTCTATCCCGAAGCGCGTGTCATTCTGTATTGCGGCACTGGCGGTCGATCCGCATTGGCTGCCAAGACTCTTTCTGACATGGGCTATGCGGAAGTCTCCTCACTTGCTGGAGGTTTCGCAGCTTGGAAAGCTGCTAACAAAAAGACGATTTAGAGCGGGGATTAAGGCATGTCCGCTTTTCGCACAGACAAAGCTATAAATTCGGTGGGTCTGCAGCGAACGCTCTCGTTGCCTTACGTTATTTTATACGGCTTAGGGGTCACGGTCGGCGCGGGCATCTATGTCCTGGTCGGTGAGGTTATCTCCCGTTCCGGCCAACATGCACCGGTGTCGTTCATCATCGCTGGGCTGGTCATGCTTTTGCCTGCGGCTGCTTTTGCTGAGCTCACAGGCCGAATGCCTTATGCTGCCGCTGAAGCTCACTTTGTGGGCACAGGCTTTAATTCTTCCAAGCTGTTCCTGTTGGTGGGCCTTGCTGTAGCAGCGGTTGGGCTTATCTCCTCCGCCGCCATCGCACACGGTGCCGTTGGCTATATTTCCCAATTGGTTGGATGGCCGCTTTGGGCTCTTTTGATTTTGGTTATTCTTGCAACCGGCTTGGTTTCGGGAGTCGAGATCCGCAACTCCATCGCCATGGCCGGGCTGCTCACCCTGATAGAGGTGGGTGGGCTTCTCGCAATTGTCGTAGGATCAATGTGGAGCGGCAATGATTTGGTGGAGCAAGCGGTGAAAGCTGTTCCCACATCTCTATCGCCAACGCTTTGGAGCGGGATTGCCGCCTCCAGTCTGCTGGCATTCTTCGCCTTCATCGGTTTTGAGGACATCGATTCCATCGCCGAAGAAACCGTGAACCCGCAAAAAACCCTGTCGCGGGGGATTTTCATCACGCTCTTTGCCAGCATCGCTATCTACATCGCCGTTATCTTGGCTTCCTTGGCAGCCGTTCCGGTAGAAGAAATTGCAGGCAACCGTGCCCCCCTCACAATCGTGTTTTCCAAGACCACGCCCTTCTCGCCGCTCATCATCACGTTAATTGCCATCGTCGCCACGGTGAACGGCATCATTGTTCAGTTGATTATGTCCGCCCGCGTCATCTACGGCTTGGCCAATCGCGGCTCTCTGCCATCCGTTCTGGCCAAGATCAGTCCCATGACGCGCACGCCGTTGATATCAACGGGTGTCTCGGTTGCCATTGTTCTAAGCCTTGCCCTGGCTTTCCCGATAGATCGCTTGGCCGAATGGACTTCGGCGATCACGCTGGCGATTTTCATGTTGGTTTGTGCAGCACTGATCCGCATCAAGAAGGGAGGTGAACCCGCGCCGGAGGGAACCTTCATCGTGCCCGTTTGGGTGCCCTATGGGGGCATTGTCGCTTGCGCCGCACTGCTGATAGCGGGCCTCTGGGCCGGGTAGTCGGACAGGCTAAGCATTTTCAACCCGGTTGAGCGAAATCAATTTCTGAATTCCCCATTGCTCCACACTGTAAATCAAGTTGGACCAACAAGGAGGATGCACATGAACCATTTTGACACATTCGGATTTGGTTACGGCCACGGGTTTGGCCTCAGCTACGGCCTGCTATGGATGCTGCTGTTGAGTGTCATCATCATTGTCCCGATCTGGAGAATAGTGAGCAGGGCTGGTCTTCATCCCTTGCTGAGCCTTCTAATCCTCATTCCATTCGTGAATTTGCTCTTCCTGTATTATCTCGCCTTTGCACCATGGAAGCGGTCGTCCGATCAGAGTGCTGCGATATGAGCGGATCTGGAAACAGGGATGCGGATCTCAAGGTCGGCATCAGGGAATATATCGGACCGGTGCGTTGGCAGATCGTCAAGACGCTGCCCTTTATCTATTCGCTCATCATTCCAATCGTGTTGCTTGACCTATTCGTCTCACTCTATCACGCCGTGTGCTTTCCGGCCTTTGGAATCGCTAAAATCCGTCGGGCGGATTTCCTTGTGTTTGACCGGCATAAGCTCGCCTACCTCAATGCGCTTGAAAAGCTGAACTGCCTCTACTGCGCTTATGCCAATGGCGTGATCGCCTATGCGGGCGAAGTTGCATCGCTAACAGAAAAGCGTTGGTGCCCCATCAAGCATGATGAGCCTGTGAAGGGCAGGGATGATTGCTATCAAGAGTTTCCAGAATATGGAGACGGTCAAGAGTATCGGGAACGCTTCCGACCCGATCAGGAACCGTCGATTGGACCGAAGGCGTCACTCAAAGATGTCTGAAAGCGTCTCTGCCAATTCCTGGATCGAATAGGGTTTATGAAGCCACTTCGTTCCATGGTTTGGAATGATGCCATCTTCTGCATATCCTGATGCGATTAGCTTCTTGATCGCGGGATAATCGCTGGCAACAATCTCCAGTAGATCACCGCCCGTCATCCCGCCCGGCATAATCATATCCGTAAACACCAGATCGATATCATCGCGGACCCGCAAAATATCGAGCGCCTGTTGGCCAGACGTGGCCTCAACCGCAATGTAGCCGAGAGCAATAAGGCGCTTGAGCGTAACGCGCCGAACGCGCTCGTCATCTTCAACCAGAAGAATGGTCTTTGTTGTTTGTGCCGTCGGTGCATATTTGACAGTGGTTTCTGACGTCTGGCCGCCCGACGATTTGTCGACGGGCAGATAGAAGCTGATGGCTGTGCCGTAGCCTTCCTCACTGTAGATCTCGATGAAACCGCCCGACTGCAGTGCAAAACCATGCACCATGCTGAGGCCCAATCCTGTGCCAAGACCAACGGGCTTCGTCGTAAAGAACGGCTCAAGGACACGGTCTCGAACCTCCGACGTCATGCCGGTTCCCGTGTCGCGAACCGATACGCGTACATAGTCCCCCGCGTTAGCGTCGCCACGCTCCATTGCGGCATCTTGATCCAAGTGCACATTCGAGGTTTCGAAGATCAATTCGCCGCCGTTAGGCATGGCGTCGCGCGCATTGATGGCTAGGTTCAGCAGCGCGCTATTGGTCTGGGTCACGTCGATCAGGACTGGGTTGATCGGTTTCTCAAACATGGTGCTGACAAGAATGTCTTCCCCCAAAGTGCGCTGCAACATGTCCATCATGTCGCCAATCAGCGTGTTCAAATCCACTATCTGAGGGGCCAAAGGTTGCTGCCGTGCGAAGGCTAGCAATTGTTTCGTTAGAGTAGCGCCGTGTTGGGCTGCGATTGTGGCATCTTCTACCAGCTCACGTTTGTCAGGGTCGTCTTCAAGCATATCCGCTAGAAGTTCATTATTGGCGATGATGACGGTCAAGAGGTTGTTGAAGTCATGCGCGATGCCGCCGGTCAGTTGGCCGATCGCAACCATCTTGTGCGCTTGGCGTGACCGCTGCTCGCGTTTCTCGCGTTCGGTGATATCTTGGACAACCGCAAGGTAAAGCGGAGGATCCTCGTCCCGCATCAGCTGAAGATGAACCTCGACAGGATAGGTGCTGCCGTCCTTGCGCAATTGCTTTGTCTTGAACACCAGTAGCTCAGTCGTTCTTTCGCGCAGGGGCGCAATCAATTTCCGGAAAGAGCTCTCGTCATATTCTGGCTTCACATCCACTGGTGTCATTTGGCGAAATTCGCCGCTGGAATAGCCCATGTTTTGGCGCGCACCGTGGTTGACCTGAACGAAGCGCAAATCTTCAAAGCCAAAAACGTAGATTTCGTGCAGGGATCGGTCGAGAATCGCACCAACGCGGCCGCTGAGCGTCTGGGCGTCAACCAACTCCGAAATGTCCTGAATGACGCTGGTAAAAAGCCGGCGCCCCTCAACACGCATTTCGCTAATTGCCAAATTGATCGGAAAGACTGTCCCGTCTTTCTTCCGGGCTTCCAGCCGTCGCCCAATACCGATGATGCGCTTCTCGCCCGTCCGCTTATAGCGATCCATGTATGAATCGTGCTGGTTGGCGTGTTCGGAAGGCATTAGCATTTCGACATTGCGATCAATCACCTCGGCTTCATCATAGCCAAAGAGCGCTTCGGCAGCTTTGCTGAAGGATCGAACCAGCCCGTCTTCGTCGATTGTGATGATCGCGTCTGGCACTGCATCAATAATGGAACTGAGGCGTGCGCCTGCGGCTGCGGTGTGCGTGATGTCGCGTGCGGCACCTCGATAACCCGCAAATTGGCCGTCATCATCGAAGATGGCTTTTGCGCTGTTGCAAAGGACCCGACGTTCACCATCGTCCCGTATGATGGTCATGGCGTGGTCGCGCCAGTCTTCATGCGCCTTCAGCGCACGCAGCTGAGACTGCCACTGTTGTTCCTCTTCAGGAATTACACGGCTTCCATGAGCTTCCCAAGGCGTAGTTCCCAACACTTCGCTGATGGAAGTGCCGACGATTTTTTCGAAGTTTGGCGATAAATAGGTGAAGCGCAGATCGGCGTCCAATTCGAAAAACCAATCGGATGCCGCATCTGCGAAGTCTTTCAATCGCTCGGAGTCTGAGACCAGATCCTTATCAGATTTCGAGCGCAATAATTCACCTCAGAAGCAATCCAGCCCAAACCAACCGAATGGCAAGAAGGCCTGTTTTCAGTCTTCAAACTCTAGCGGCATGAGGGAAATTCGCAAGCTGATGGAGAAGCGATGCCGATTGTTATGGTTTTCAGTATGGGGCCTTCTCGGCGTCAGCACTCAGCTTTGGTCACGACCCTCTATGGTTGCTTCGCAAGTTGCTACCCCGCAGGCCTCAACGGAAAACTCTTCGTCGTTGGCTTTCTTCGAGGCATCGAACGAACGACCATCTGCGCACATTACCCTGGCGGAGACAAACAGACCTTCAGATTGATTTCGTTCAACAATATTGAGGAAATAGGCAACCTCGCAATCGTGATTGAATTGCATATCGAAGCGCAGCTCTTCAAGCCACCCGGCGTCTGTCTGCTGGGCCATGGCAGCGTTGCAAATGAGCGATGTGGCGAGTGCGCAGCAGCATATCAAAGCGTGAAAGGATTTCATGGCGGGCTCCTTATAAGCTTCTGCAGCATTGCGGTATTTTGGCGAGATCAGGTTGATCAAGATCAATCGACGGGGCCCAATCCAAATTTTTGAATGACTGTCGTTCGTTGAAGACTGGTGCCGTGCTCCACTCACGTTCAGTGCGCCATTAGAATCGGAATATTTGCCTCTTTCAAAGTTGACCGTGTGGTTCCGCCAATCAGCCATTCCCGGAAACGCGAATGGCTGTAGCCACCCATGACTATAAGGTCTGCACCAATGTCACTGGCATGTTGCATCAAGACCGATGCGACGTCTCGGCTGCCACGGGGTATGCGATCCACCGACACAACGAGATGATTACGGGATAGGAAGGCAGCAACATCATCGCCGGGGTTTTCTCCGACTTTATACTCGTCGGGGTCCACCAAAACGACATGGGCCTTGGTCGCACCATCAATCCAATTCAAGCTGTGATGCATCGCCTTGGCACTCTCTGGCTCGCCGTTCCAAGCATACAGAACTGTGCCGATATCCTTTAGTGGTTTGCCCTTTTGCCCCAAAAACAACACGGGGCGACCGGAGCGCAGGAGCGCCCCGTTGAACGAGCGGCTCAGGGCGTCGTCGTTCAAGACGTTTCCATCCGGGAAAACTGTGGCGTCCGCGAGCATAGCATGGCCCAAGACTACGTTCTCGATCAGCGCCGCGTCACGACATTCCAGCATGACCGAATGTGAGAGATCGGTTTTGGCAAGCATGGTCTGCACTTCGCCAACACGAGCCTTTCCCTCGTTGATCAGCTCATCATTTGCGTCGTGAAAATAAACCGCTGGAACACCGGGGCTTGCCGCTACGGCTACATTTCTGATGACACCCAAGACGACAACATCCAGATGAGCGCCAAGTTCCTCGGCAAGCAATATCACCGGCTTCAGCGACCCAATAGGCTGCTCAATGTCATGAATGGTCAACAGCGTTTTCATAGTTAGTTTCCTCTCAAAGCGTTCAACGGGCTTTCAAGGAATCTGTCACACGAAGTGCGCTGACCGTTTGAGCAAGATCAATTGTTGACTGGCTGTCTGGGACAATACTGAACGGACCAACAGGTCTAACTGGGTGGAGAGATGTTCAAGAATGCAGTCAGCCTGTTTCAGTTCTCAGGCTTTAACATACGGATAGATCCAAGCTGGCTGCTGATCGCAGCGCTCATCATATGGAGTCTGTCTTCGTGGTATTTTCCGATTCAAATCCCGGGACAAACTCTATTCACTTATGTTGTGTTGTCAGTGGTTGCGATGCTGGGGCTTTACGCGTCTTTGCTGCTTCATGAGCTGTCGCACTCCTTCATGGCACGAAAGTTTGGTCTCAATGTTCACAACATCACGCTCTTCATATTTGGTGGCGTGGCGGAACTAGAAAGTGAGCCCAAGAGCCCGAAAGCGGAATTCTGGATAGCCATTGTCGGCCCCTTCACAAGCTTGATGCTTGCCGCAGCCTTTTCACTACCAAACCTGGTTTTCGGTCAGAGCGATTCTGCCACTCCGTTCTTGGTGATCACCAACTATCTGGTTCTGATCAATTTTGTCATTGCGGTTTTCAACATGTTGCCTGCATTCCCACTCGATGGCGGTCGGGTTTTCAGAGCGCTTTTGTGGCACATCAAGAAAGATCTGCTTTCTGCAACCAAATTGGCAAGCGCGGTCGGAAACGCCTTTGGGTTTTTGCTGATTGTTGCCGGTGTTTTGTCGATATTTTCCACCTCTTCTCTGGGCGGGCTGTGGCAAATCCTGATCGGTTTTTTCATCGTTCAGGCATCGCGCAGCAGCTACGAACAATTGCAGGTCGAGGCAACTCTAAAGGGGCTGACCGCAGGTTCGTTGATGAGCCGAGACGTTGTGACAGCACAGATTTCAGACACCATTAGGACGCTTGTTGACGACGTCATACTGCACAAAAACATAACATTTGTGCCGGTCCTAGAAGGCGAAGAACTGATTGGATATGTGACAGCAGGATTGGTCCAGAAGATCGATCAAGAACACTGGGACGCGACCCGCTTGAGCGACATTTATGTCGCCGCGGATGCGCTGAATACAATTCCACCGGACACAGCTGCCCCTCAGCTGCTGAAGGATATGGTGAAAAACAACCAGCGAAAATATCTGGTCGCTGATGGTGACAGTCTGCTCGGCGTGATTTCTCTAACAGACCTGATGGCATATCTCGCCGTCCGCAAAACGCTCAATTTGGAAGCTCCTGCTTCTAAAAAATCAGAACCGCGCAAGGCAACCAAGGAGGTTTTCTCATGAGCCGGATCGTCATTGTCCAAGGCCATCCCGATGGAAGCACCAAGCATTATTGTCACGCACTGGCAGAGGCGTACCAACGGGGTGCGGAGGATGGTGGTCACCATGTTGATGTCATTGATTTGGGCAAGACGGAAGTTTCAATCCTTCGGTCGAAAGTGGAATGGGAATCGGATGAGGACTTGCCGGAGTTCGTGGTCGACGCTCAGCGCCTGATCGAAAAATCCGACCATCTCGTCTTCATCTATCCGCTGTGGCTCGGATCCATGCCGGCTCTAGTGAAGGCGTGGATCGAGCAAGTGCTACGCGCATCTTTCGCATTCAGTATCGTGGCGAACGGCAAGGGCTGGGAAGCGAAGCTAGGAGGTCGAACGGCGCGGGTCGTGGTCACAATGGGAATGCCTGCGCTGGTTTATCGTCTCTTCTACTTCTCCCACAGTCTACGAAGCCTTGAGAGAAATATTCTGAAGTTCGCAGGGGTCAAACCCGTGCGATCGACAATCATTGGTTCAATTGAAAGCAAGGACGGCGGAGCCAGGAAAACGTGGCTTGAGAAAATGGAGGCTTGGGGGAGGGGTTGTCGCTGAAGAGTTATTTGGGATCCGCTGTTGAAATGCCAAAGATCCGATAGATTGCACACCAGCCCAGAAGACCGGTTGCCAAGAAAATAAGTCCGAACCAACCGAACACGGAATATGGCGAGCTGGGGAAGACAACCGCTGACGCAACCATAGCTAACCCAATAATGACGCGGACGATCCGCTCTCCCATGCTGATGTTGTTGGCCATGATCGCTCCTACCTAAAGCTGCCGACGGGGTTCATTGATCAAAAATTAGATGAAACGTTTGGATCACGCTTGATCGAGATCAAATGTCAGAGAAATTGCTCAACCCACTTTCCTGCCTGAAACGCGATTGTGGCGGCGAGCGCCCCGATTAGCAGCGTCTCCAAACCGGAGCGCCACCATGCGGCCAATGACCAGAAGCTCTTCATCATTCCGATGCCGAAAAACACCGCGCCGGCAGCCACAGCGGAGCTGAAAAAGGGATCATTCAGCCCAATCAGAAATGGCAGCAAAGGAACAATGCCACAGACCAGAAAGGCAACGAATGTCGCCAGCGCGGTCTTCCAAGGGCTAGCCTCAACTGTTGATCTCCCATACTCATCCGTCAGCATAATGTTGATCCATGAATCTTCGTCTTTGGTGATTTCTTCGACCGCTTGCTCCAACGCGACACCGCTTAGACCTTTCGAGGCGAGTATTTCGCGGACTTCTGCCTTCTCACCGTCCGGTACTTCTTTGATGTGCCGTTTCTCGATTGCCCGTATGCGCGCCGTGTCATCAGACTCAGCCTTGTTGCCCGAATAATTACCTACAGCCATCGAGAAACCGTCGGCCAGCACGTTGGCGATTCCCAAGATCAAAATCACATTCGTTTGCAGGCCAGCGCCTTGAACACCGGCGACTACGGCGAACGTCGTGACAGTCCCGTCGATACCGCCGTAGACGAAGTCTTTCAGAAGGCTTGCCTTGGGCGCAGTAGCTATACGGCTCTTGATTTCCTCCTCGGAGTGACCGTGTTCCAAATCATCAATCCTTTCTTTCCACCACCGATGTAGCGACGTTCTGGGAGCTTTTGATTGTCAGGGGAATGAAACGGGAAGCGGTCGATCCATTGAGGATCGACCGCTCCAACGATGACAGCATTTCAGGGGCGGATAATGCTGCCACCGCTAACCAACAGCCAGATGATCTATGACGTTTTTGACACCGGGAGCGGTCCAGGCCGCCCGTTCCGCGATTTCGCGCTCGTAGTAGGCTTTCACCTTGCCATCGAGCGTTACGGTGTCGCCGGAGACCGTGATGGAGACGTTTTTCGCTTCCAGTTCGGCATTGCGCTGGAGAGCATTCTCGATCATTTCTTTGACGTTCTCGGCGGTCGCTTTGGGTTTCAATCTAATGCGATTGGCTATACCGGTGACCGAACCGACGTGTTCCACCTGTTTCTCAATATGTTCGCGTTGGTGTTGGTGATCGACTTCGCCGGATAGCGTCACAAACCCGTTTTGGACGGTCGCGATGACGGAGCCATCGGGGATGGATACATTCCACTCCAACACGTGGGCGATGTGTTCGGCGATGTCGCTGTCGTCGTGCCGGTGCTCGGTTGGAATGTTGACTTCAATTTCATCGCCAATGGCTTTAACTCCACGCACTCTCTTGACTGCGTCAAGGGCGGCAAAGCGAGTGGCGTAGCTCGATACATGGCCCAGAAGGGTGACGGAACCATCTGCGACCGTGACACCGATATGGGCGTGATCAACTTTCGGATCCCACTGAAGTTCGTCCAGAACGAGGCGTTTCAGATCTGAATCTCTTATCATCTTACATCTCCCTTTTGAGTGCCCAGCCAAGTCTTGGCTAGCAAATCAGCGAAAATGATTTTTGACTTCGATCAATCGGATTGGTTTTCAGGATCGTTTTACAGCTGCTGCAAAGATGTACCCTGTCCCGCGCACTGTCTTGATTATTTTGGGATGTGAGGGGTCGCTCTCAATTTTTTTTCGCAACCGTGCCACTTGATTGTCGACCGTGCGGTCCAGAGGTGTCCACTCTTGGCCGTTCAGCTGATCCATAATCTGATCGCGTGAAAGAATGCGTTTGGGCGCGTTGAGAAACAACAAAAGCAGCTTGAAATCAGTAGTCGTTAGCTCGCATTCGCTGCCGTCAGGAGCAGTCAACAAAAAGGAGTCTGCATCGGCCGTCCAGCCGTCGAAGGAGTACAAATTCGCATGCGAAGCGGAGTTTATGTCCGCATCAACGTTTGTTGACCTCACGCGCGCTTGTCGGCGCAGCATGGAGCGAACGCGGGCTTGAAGTTCGCGGACATGAAACGGCTTGGAGATGTAGTCATCCGCCCCCATCTCCAGCCCGACAACCTTGTCGAGAACGTCGCTTTTGCCTGTCACCATGATGATAGGAACATCCGACTTTTCACGAATTCGTGCTGCGATATCCAGCCCGTTTTCAGCGCCTAGCTGCAAATCCAAGGTGACAAGATCAACTTCGTTTTCTGCCAATACAAGCAGTGCTTCCTCTGCATTGCTCGCTTCGATAATGCGATAGCCATCAACCTCTAGCGCTCGTCGCAGGACTTTGCGCACCTTTTCGTCGTCATCAATGACAAGGATGATACTCCGACGATCGACCACTGCTCCGCCTCATTCTCTCTTCGCGTACGCGAATTGATACAATTTGATACATAGGCGCGATACACGCGATACATGTAGGCGCTCAAATGGTTTCCAACGCAATCAGAAAAGTTGGAGATTGATATGTACGTGACGTCCCCAAATCATTATGTCGATTCGGACATTAGTCGAGTTAGCCGCGACTTTCTGGCATCCGAGGTCTTTGAGCGTGCCGCAATACGCTCCCTGCCGGAGGAAAGCCTGCTGTTTTGTGAAGGCGATGAAGCCGTACAGGTCTACGAAATTCTGGAGGGTGTCGTTAGAACCTCAAAAGTTCTTTGCGATGGACGCCGCCAGATCATATCGTTTGGCTACCCAGGTGATCTCGTCGGTATAAGTCATGATTGTCGCTATCACTACGACTGCGAAACGGTCAGCGAAGTGAAATTGCGCGCCCACCGCAAGAATGCCTGCAGCGCCAATTCTCAAACTGAGCCTGAATTCTGCAAGCTTTTGTTGAAGCACACCGCCTTCGAAATGAACTCAATGCAGGAGCATTTTCTGATGCTGGGCCGCAAATCGGCGCTGGAAAAGATATGTTCTTTCCTCGTCGTCTTGCTGGACAAGGTTGCTGTTGAAGAAAATGGATTAATGCGTTTTCAAGTGCCGATGTATCGCTCGGACATAGCCGATTTCTTGGGACTGACCATTGAAACGGTCAGTCGCACGATCACGAAATTGCGCAAGGACGGAGTGATTGATCTGCCAAAGCCCAACGAAATCATCGTTTGCCAGCCAGCCAAATTGCGGGCTCTAGCTGAGCGTAGCGAATAAGCGAGGTTGCTCGGCAAGAGCGCGTCATCGAGGCTCGATCATTGCGCCGTCCGTTAGCGCGTCATTGGGATAGAGAACGACGCGCTGACCATCCTCCAAGCCTTGCAAGACCTGTGCAGTCTCGTCCGTCATCTGTCCCAGTTCAATGAGCGTCAGCCTCGCCACGCCTTGATCGTCGACATAGGTTGCCCATTGGCCTGAGGAGCGGAACAAGGCACCGATGGGAACTTGTAGCACGTCGCTTTGTGACCAAACCACCAGATCGACCAACACACGATAGCCGTGCCCGAGACTTTCCGGTGGCGAGGGTAAATCGATCACGACGTTCACCCGCTGCTCTTCGATTCCCAGTGATGAGACTTTTGTGAAAGCGGCGGGATCAACTCTTTTGACGGTTCCGATCAAGACCGTATCGCCGCCCCAATCCGTCATTCGAACTTCGGTGCCGGGCTTTACCTTGGCTGCGTCGGCGGAAAGCAAATCCACAATAACTTCAAGATTCCTTGGGTTCCCGATTTCGGCAATCACCGACCCCGGAGAAACGGCTTGCTCGCTGCGGGCCATAACTTTCAAAACTACGCCATCGACAGGCGCTAGAAGCTGGATGCAGCAGTCTTGGCCACTTGGTGAGGTCGAGGTGGTTTGTGGTTGGCGTTGCCGCGCTCGCACGCTTTCCAGCTCTGCGACCCGCAGATTGATGGCGGCTTTTGCACTTTCGACTTGAGCCTTTTGCAACTCAAGAGCGTTGAATGCCTTCTCCAGTTGACTGAGTGGCAGCACCTTTTTCTTTGCCAGTTCCGCAGCGCGGTCGTACTCCGATTGATTCAGCTGGAGTGCCATCTTGGCGCGATTGTGCTCAACTTTTGCCAAGGCGACTGCAGACTGGGCGGCCTTTACGGCAGAACGCAGTTCTTCCTCGGTGCGCTGGTCCAGAAACGGTGGATCCAGCGGGTGGATGGATGCGACGACCGTTGTGTTTGCCAAAACTGCCTGGCCTTCATCCAGAATAATGCGATCCAAATGTCCCGCAATCGGCGCTGAAAGACTGTAGATGTCCTGCACCCGCGTTTGGCCTTCTTCTTTAATGGAAACGCGCATGTCAGCCCGCTCGACGATAGCCAGATCGACGCTGATGGGCCTTTCACGGATGGCTTCGTAAAAGCCTAAGCCTATGACGGCGACCACGACGGTAATGCCAGTTCTTTTCAGCCACGTTTGCATGGTTTCACTCCCGCGTTTTCAGAACACTGATGAGGTCAAGACGATCAATTCTGCGACGAACCACCAGCGCCGAGATCAGCGCGGAGGCGAAGACGACAAGGCTGGCGTAAGCATAGGTGTCGCTGTTGATCAGGAGAGGAATTCTGAACAGATCGCTGGAGAAGCCTTGAGTAACACTCCATGAAAAGCCGTAACCCAGTACCCATCCTATCGGTTGTGCGGCGAAGACCAGAATGGCGAGTTCAAGCATCAATACGCTGGAGACTTCAGGTCGCGTGAAACCGAAGACCCGCAGGCTCGCCAGTTCCCGGGCACGTTCTGACAGTTGAATGCGAGCGGAATTGTAGACGACTCCGAAGGCAATGATCACAGCGAGAAGCACGAATATCGTGGTCTGGGTGTAAATGTTTTGTTCAATCGTATTTTGAAACTGAATTCGCGATAAGTCGCGCAGTGCAACCCCAGCAATTTCTGGCGTGTTTTTGATTTCTCGATAGATCAACACTAGGTCTGCGCCGTCCAGGGTAACATGAGCACCGGAGATGCGAGGACCGTCGCGCAGCAATCGGTTCAGCCCCTCAAGACTTGTGTAGGCAGAAAGCCCGACCAGACCTTGAGACAGGCCGATAACGGGCAAAGCTACCTCGCGCCGCTCTTTGTCCAAAAGAGTGATCCGCGCAGTATCTCCGACGTTCAATTGCATGGTTTCAGCCAAGTACTCAGAGAGAATGATGCCGTTAGTCGGCAATCGATACGGTTCCATCTGCGGGTCCAGAATGCGAGACAGTTCAGTGGACTTTGGCAGTCCAAAAAGCGCCATTCGCTTGGAGCGGTTCTCGTGAGTCAGAATGATGGGAGTTTGTCGAAACGGTTCTGCGCGCAGAATTCCGGGCAGTTTCTTGATGCTGTAAATCGCTCTTGGTGCCGCATCGGCGGCAAGGAGGATCGTGGCATCCTGGCGATCCGCTCGAAAGAAAATCGTGTCGACCATTGAGTCGATTGCGTCATATGAGAATAGGGACGTGATCAGTAACGCCACTGACATGGATATACCGACAGTGGTCATCGCTGCTCGAATTGGGCGGCGCACCAAGTGTCTAAGGGCCATTATCGAAAGCTGGGAAAACAACCCCAACCTTTGCAATTGTCCGATCAAGAAGTTGCGGTAGTTTGCAGGGGCTGGTGGGCGCATCGCCACTGCGGGTGGCAAAACGACGATTGAATAAATTGCCTTTGCGCCACCCGCGAGCGCGGCGCCTATTGTTAGCCCGCCAGCAATGGCGAAGAGGTCCAAACTCTGTTTGAAAATCAGGAAGGGGAAGGAGAAAAAGGTTGCGTAAAGGCGCGTAAGCCCCCGGCCGACCCAGAGCCCAAAGCCACTTCCGATGACGATACCCACCAAAGCGATTACGATAATCAGCTTCGAGTAATGCCACCCGATGGCGAAGTTCGAATAGCCAATCGCTTTCAACAACCCCACTTGTTCGCGCTCCAGCGCCACCAGACGCGACAGGATCATGTTGACCAGATAGGCGGCTACACCCAGAAAAATCGGTGGGATGATTTTCGCCATCGCGCTGAGTTGCGTGAACTCAGAGTCCAGAAACGCATGGGATGTTTGCTCCTCTCGCGTGTAGGCGCCGGTTCCACCATAGGGAGCGAGAATTCGGTTGAGCCTTTCCACGACGTTATCCAGGTTGGCATCTCGAAGTGTAATGAGGTTCACATCGTTGAACGCGCTTTCCAGGTCAAACAGTGCGCTGAGCGCCTTCTGTGACATGAAGAAAATGCCATATCGCTTTTCATCCGGCACCATGTCCCCAGGGCCGATCGAATAGATGTGTTCCGGGGACAAGACCGTTCCTACGATGGTCAAGGATAGCCTCCGACCTCCCATAATCACGTCAAAGCCGTCGCCAATCTCAAAGTTGTGCGCCCTTGCGAAGGTCTCGATGACGGCCACTTCGTTTCTTCGAGCCGGTTCCGGCAATCGACCTTTGCGCAGGTAGAGCTTATTGACCCGCAAGGGGCGTGTATCGGGAATGGAGATTGCAATGCCAGAGGCTGGTTCTGTCTGCCCCAAAACGCTCAACAACACCGGCTTTACAATTCGCAACTCAATCGACGAGACGTCAGAAATCTCCTTGATTTCTCGTTCCAGATATCGCGGCGCGCGCACGACGGAGGCAAAGACGGTCGCAAACCGATAGCGGTCATAAAAGGCGCGCTGTGTCTCCTCCAGCGAGCGGTAGGCACCCACGGAAATGATGATTGTGCTGACACCGCACGCCATCACCAGCGCAACAGCCAGCGATTGCGCCCAAAGGCGCCTCAGGTCGCGCAACAGCTTTTTGTCGAGCGCAGAAATCATCACCAAACCACCTCCGCCGGTTTCACGCGCTGGTCATTGATCTCAACACGCTCGATCTTTCCGTCTTTGAAAAAACAGACACGGTGAGCGATTTCCTGAATGCCTGCATTGTGGGTGATAACGGCGGTGGACGTGCCGAGCTCTTCGTTGATGCGGGTCAACGCTTCCAGAACGATGATTCCGGTCTTGGAATCGAGAGCGCCTGTTGGTTCATCGCACAGAAGCACCTCCGGGCGCTTCGCGATGGCCCGGGCAATTGCGACCCTTTGCTGCTCGCCACCTGATAATTGCGCGGGAAAATGCGTGGCCCGGTTGTCCAGATCGACCATGGCGAGGGCTTCACCCGGCGTCATGGGATTGCGCGAAACTTCTGTCACGAGGGCCACGTTTTCCCAAGCGGTCAGGCTTGGGATCAGATTGTAAAACTGAAAGACGAAGCCAACATGATCGCGTCGATAGCGCGTAAGCTGTCGCTCGCTGAGTACGGTCAGTTCCTTGTCTTGATAATGAACGGTACCACTCGTGGCCTGATCTAACCCACCAATGATGTTCAGGAACGTCGACTTCCCGCTCCCGGATGGCCCCAGAAGTACCGCCATTTCGGACTCGTAGAGAGCCATTGTGACACCATCCAGCGCACGGACTTCGGTCTCGCCGCTCCCGTATATTTTGGTCAGGTCTCTGGTTTGAAAAACGGGCTGCGACATAGGCTAGCCCTTCAGCCTGAAGCCGACAGCAGCAACACTTGGCAATTGGCCAGCAGGGATGATCCACTTCGAAAACATCAGCCATCCTTTGGGCGTCGCAAACAGGTATTTGCACGCTAAAGGCTGGGCGCGAGGCTGAATTGACCTCAGTCAAATTCGTCTATGCTGGTTGAGCTAACCTTAGCGTTGAGTTTCAAAACTTAAACGAGAGGATAGCATGATGAGATGGCCTTCTAGAGCGGTGGCATCATTGTTGAGTGCTGCGCTAATCATCACAACACCGATGTCCGCGAACGCCTTCGCCATTAAGGCTGCGCCTATTGCAGCCAGTGGTGCTGGTGATGTTATCCAAGTGCAGCGCCGTCGGGGCGCGAGACGCTATAACCCGCGCAGGCGCTATAACCGCCGCCGTCGCCGCAACCGCGGAATCGCAGCCGGTATCATTGGCGGAATCATTCTGGGCGGCATCATCGCTGAATCACGGCGATCCAGATACAGACGGTCAGATCGTAGAGACCGCGACCATATCCGCTGGTGCTTCAATCGCTATCGTTCCTATCGAGCCTACGACAACACGTTCCAGCCGTATCGCGGACCGAGGCGCCCCTGCTACTCTCCTTACTATTGATCGACAGGCCGGGCGGTAGCGGCTGGTTTCAAATATCAACAAGAGAGGAACAGGCAGCATGGAAATTTCGCTGCGCTTTTGCGGTGCTGCCCAAACGGTCACTGGCTCGTGCTATTGGTTGAAAACACCGACTTGCAGCTTCTTGGTGGATTGCGGTCTGTTTCAAGGCCCAAAGACAGTCAAAAGCCTCAACTATGAGCCATTTCCGTTTGATGCTTCCAAGATTGATTTCGTGCTGCAAACCCATGCCCACATCGATCATTCCGGATTGCTGCCAAAACTCTCCAAAGCCGGTTTTAATGGCTCCATTCACGCGACTGCGGGAACCCGTGACCTGTTGACATTCATGCTGCCTGACAGCGGCTATATTCAGGAAATGGAGGTTGCAAACCTCAACCGCAGAAAGCGCCGACACGGCAAAAAGGACGTGGAGCCGATCTACACTCAACAGGATGCTGAAGCGGTGCTGCATCAGGTAAAGGCTGTCGAATATGAGAAATGGATCTCACCGGGGGAAGGGGTAAGGGCGCGCTTCTGGAACGCTGGTCATATTCTGGGCTCCGCCTCGATTGAAGTGGAAATCGAGACTGGCGACACCAATGACGGTAAGCCTTTGCGTTTGTTGTTTTCCGGTGATCTGGGGCCAGACAACAAACTGTTCCATCCTGACCCTGATGCGCCAACCAACTTCGACTATGTGATTTCCGAGGCCACCTATGGCGGCAAGGCAAGGATCAATCGAAATCCAAAAGAACGCCGCGACGAATTGGGGCAAATCGCTCGCCATGCGCTGGAAAATGGCGAAATGCTGCTCATTCCAATTTTCGCGGTCGAAAGAACCCAAGAACTCATCATGGATTTGCTGACCCTTCAGGAGGCGGGAGAGATACCGAAAAAACCAATCTTCCTGGATTCTCCGCTGGCCATTCGGGTCACGCGCGTCTTTGAAAAACATGCAGACGATCTGGAAGAACTGAGCGAGAGGCCGCAACTTTTGGCGAACCCGAACGTCTATCCCACGGAAACGGTTGAACAGAGCAAAGCGATTGACCGTGTTAAGGGTGGCGCCATCATTTTGGCCGCCAGCGGCATGTGCGATGCCGGGCGCATTCGCCATCACTTGAAAAAGTGGCTGTGGCAAAAAACGGCGACCGTACTCTTTGTCGGCTATCAAGTGCCGGGCACGCTGGGAAGTTTGCTTGTCGGCGGGGTGAAAATGGTCAAGATTCACGGCGAGGAAATTCGCGTTCAGGCCAAAATCGAAAATCTTGATATCTATTCCGGCCATGCCGACGGGGAAGAGCTCGTGAGTTGGGTGAATGAGAGAAAGCCCATCCATCGAGCAATTTTCCTCACGCATGGCGAGGAAGAATCAATTGAGGCCATGAAAACCAAATTGGTTGAGCGTGGCTTGGATGGTGAACGTATTTTGTGCCCGAAACTGGACGACGAAGTTGAGCTGTTGGGGGAGAAGAGGTTGCCACGCTTCCGTGAAGTGGAGCGCCGGCTACCACCAGAAACGCCTATCAAATACGATTGGCACAATGATCTTGCCCAATTTTCGTTTGATCTTCGCGAGGCATTCGAACAGGCGGCGGATGATAAGGCTCGCGCGAAGTTTATTCGCAAGTTGCGGCGTGCGTTGGAGTTGGACGCGACCGATGCGAACGATTGATCCTGATCAATTGCTTTGCCGGAAAAAGGGACTAGCGTTGTGCATATGAAACGATATCTGACACTGCTCGCTGCGCTTGCATTGACCCAAAGCCCAATGCAAGCGAAGGCGAATGAAATGATCGCTGCCGGTCAGGAAATACTGCAATCAAATTGTGCCCAGTGTCACGAGGTGACGTCGAAGGGCAAAAGCCCGCATCGTCAGGCTGTCGAGTTCAGGTATTTGTCGCGCAGCTATCCGGTGTCGCAGCTAGCAGAGGCGCTGGCAGAAGGTATCATGAGTGGCCATCCGGACATGCCAATGTTTGAGTTTGACTCTCAACAAGTCGAGCAGATCATCGCTTATCTGGAATCCATCCAGCAAAAATAGTTTTTCCTAAAGCTGCTATAACCAACGTCTATTGCACATTATTGATGCGGTCATCGCTCTACTGCGAACCTGTCATTGCGCACTAGGAAACGCCCCTCAATTGTAAAAAACAGCGGAGTGCCGGAAAGCGGGTTCTTTGCGGGCATTTCCCGTTGGACGTGGATATGCAGGTGCGGGGCAGCCGTGTTGCCGCTGTTCCCGACACGACCAAGGGTCTGGCCGACCGTAACGCTATCACCCTCTGTCACCGTCAAACTCCTCGGCGCTAAATGCGCCAGCAAAACATAAAAATCCCCGCACGCCAGAAGAACGGAATTTCCGGTCATGTTGTCTCGGTCCATCTTTGGCACCGGCATGTCAGGGACTCCTGAGCGTGTTAAAGCGACGCTTCCGCTGCACGGCGCTTTGACTTCTGTGCCATAGATGACGTGCCGTTGCGGCGCGACTGGCGAAATCCCTTCCGCTGTGCGGCCAAAACGATCCAATCCGACAATATCCACCGCGTAGCTCTGCCCCCGCAAAGAGCGTGCCAGTTCCGTGTCCCGAGTGAGGGTTAGAAAGTGAGCGTTTATCGTTTTGCTGTTTCCACCGCTAGTGACAAGAAAGTTCCCCGGTCCCAAAGGCATAGATAAGTCTATCAATGGGCTGGGTGGAGATCTCCCCTGAATAGCAGGCCAGAGAAAAGTGCAAATCGCTGCAATCGCTAACGTGCTCACAAGCACCTCGGTGCGCTTTACGATACGCCGAGTGCCCTCATTCTTTCGTTCAAGGGATTGATATGCGTAGACGACTCCAACGGCATGGACCGCCATGAGCAAGTACGGTGTCCACCACGGCGGGAACAGCCACACTCCCACGAGGACCAAGTACATGAGGAGCAGCAGTATCGCTGCGCTGCGAAGAAACAGTGCCGTCTTTGTCGATGAGGGCACAAACGTGTTCATCGCTATCACGGCCAGAGGAAGACCAACTTGGAGGAATAGCAATTCTCCAACGAGTTCATTCATATGGAGGCCCCAGCAATTGTTGTTGCAATCCGGTCAGACAGACCCGCTATGCAGACGGAAGCCGGGCCGTAACAAAAAACTTCGGCTCAAACAGCCAAAGGGCGATAGCGCCTACTCCTGTGAGAGCGAGTGACAACACAAAAAGCCATCCGAAGAATGGTATTAGGCCAATCAGCCCAACCGTCAGCGCGCCAACACCGGCTGCCAGCGCTCTTGTTCCAACACTGTCGGGCTCTTCACGCCCGACGGTTTTCAGCAGCGCCACCCCGAGAGCGTATGCCGCAACGACGTAGCCTGCAAAACCGCATACCAACGCTACCAATATGGTTGCTGGCGCCAACAGCAATCCGATCAACGTCATGATCAACAATATGGTGACACCAATCACGGCCGATTGCGCAAGAATGCCAAACCACAGTGTTCTGAACGGTCGATCGAGAATGGTGCGCCGAAGGTCTGCCAATTTCTGGGGTATGATGGCTGCGATTAATGAAGCGATCCCGGCAACCACAACGATCCAGATCAAGAAGCTCATCAATGCTTCGCGCCAATTGAAGACCTCCAGCTCTTGAGCAGCCTTCGACCATTCTGCAAACTCGCGCCGTTCTATACGGTCTTCAGCAATAAATCCGACCGGAAACGTGGTTTCCCCTTTGGTTTCCTCATAGAAGATCAGTCTTCCCTCAATGCGAGCGTCCTCGGAAAATTCAATGTCGCGGGCAGTCAGACTGACATCACCTTTAATCACTGACTCAAATCGCACTTCGTCTCCAGCAATCAACGCGTAACCAGAGACGGGACCTGCAATCGTTACGTTTGATCCTGATGCACGAAGGTCGCCGACAACTTCCGCAACGCTTACGTTGTAGCCGCTGATATTTGCGTCTCCCGCCACTTTGCTTGCCAGCGTTACGTCCATGCCGGCAAGATAGGCATCGCCGCCAACAGTGCCGGACACTTCCACCTTACGTCCGAACAAATGTGCCGAACCGACGATATCTTTTTCGCTTCGAACGGTTTCACCAAACATGAACAGATCGTCCACGCCCGTATTGCTCTGAACCACTGTAGCACCCGCCAAAAATCGATCATTGCTGAATTCGAAATCGCTCTTTTTCTCCTGCGCAAATGCGGTGGTGATTGAGACCATCAATACGCCTATGTAAAAAATTGTTCTGAACATCACCCGTTCCTCCGTTCTGTACATCGTGTGAGGCGAAACTATCGGACGCATAAATTTTGGGTTTGATATTGGTCAAGTCTTCTAAGAAAGCTCGTTCAATAAATTGTCGCATTACGCTGCAAACTCAATTGCCGGGCTCTCACAGCCGGGAAGAGCAAGTTGCCGTCAATCTCGGCATCTTCAAAAACAGTGATAATCCCGGGGCCGAGAAACGAACTGGTCTCATTTTACCGGCAGCATTTTCTGCTCAATTCACCATAGGCAAGCCAGCTCCCGATTGGCCGAATTGATTTAGCTCAAAAAGCGTGTGTCACCATCATCTAGGTTCCCAACGTGGCGCATAGCCCTTTCAATTCAACCTTCGATGGAGAGCACAAATGACCCATTCACCTCTTCCCTCAGTTTTCGGGACCGGTGCCAAGCCCTCATTGGGCATCAACTCGCTGCACAAGGAGATTGAGCGAGTATTTGATGAGTTTCGCAGCGCGATACCCTCTTTTAACAACGATGAATCTTTGGACGGCACGGGAAAAATTGTTCCGAAAATCGATATTCGAGAAACGGACGACAGCGTTGTCTTTTCCGCTGAACTTCCAGGCGTTGCGGAGAAAGATATTGATGTCTCTGTCTCCGGAAATGTGCTGACCCTCACCGGCGAAAAGTCGTCGCATCGTGAGGAGAACGAGAAAGATTACAAGCTCGTTGAGCGTTCCTATGGAAGTTTTGCTCGATCCTTTCCGCTCGCATTCGATATCGACGCGGACTCTGTCTCGGCAAAGTTCGACAACGGCGTGCTGGACATCGCTGTGAAAAAACCAGCTGAGATCGCGCCAAAGACAAAGAGCATCAAGATATCCAAAGCCAAGTGAGCCCAAGGCCTCTTCGCTGCGGATATAGGCGCACCATATTGGCTCCCTCGCTTATGGTGCGCCTTCAATCCTTGCCGTGGGAGCCTGCTTCTGTATCAACCACACGCGTCGTGAAGCGCTGGGCGGCGCTGGGAGCCATCGGTCGCAATTCCGGTGCTAATGCGATAGTGACGCCGATTTGATAGGCCTAGGGCGTAAGAGCCAACTTCAAGACACCGTCCCGCTGGTTCGAAAACAAGTCATAAGCCTCTTCAATGTCGTCAAACGCGTAGCGATGAGTGACCATTGGACCCAGATCAACGCGTCCTGAAGCGACAACATTCATCAAACGACGCATGCGCTCCTTTCCGCCCGGACACAGTGATGTGATGATCTTATTATCCCCCAACCCCGCGTTGAAAGCAGCGAGCGGAATTTTCAGGTCCGCAGAATACACCCCAAGGCTCGACAATGTTCCGCCAGGCTTCAACACGCGCAGACAGCTCTCAAAGGTCGATTGAAGCCCCAGTGCCTCAATCGCCACGTCGACGCCACGGCCTTGCGTCAGCCTCATAATTTCTTCAACCGGATCGGTTTTATTGAAATCGATGACGACATCAGCGCCCACTTGCTCGGACATCTTTAGTCTTTTCGGCACTGTATCGACAGCAATGATGGTGCTTGCGCCGCGCAATCTTGCGCCCGCGGTTGCGCAGAGCCCAATGGGTCCTTGAGCAAACACCACGACCGTATCTCCGATTTTGATGTTGCCAGACTCCGCTCCAGCAAAGCCGGTGGACATGATGTCTGGACACATAAGAACCTGTTCGTCCGTCAGTCCGTCTGGAACGGGTGCAAGATTTGCCATTGCATCTGGAACAAGCAGATACTCCGCCTGTGATCCATCAATCGTGTTGCCGAACCGCCAGCCACCCATTGGCTTCAAACCATGGGCATGCATTTGTCCATCCTGAGAGCACAGCCCATCTAGGCAGGCATTTGAATAACCGCTGGGGCAAATGGCACCCGCAATAACGCGTTGCCCTTCTTCATATCCCTCAACGCTTGATCCCAGTTTTTCGATAATTCCCACCGGCTCATGTCCGATGGTCAAACCCTTCTCAACGGGATACTCCCCTTTGAGAATATGGACATCGGTGCCGCATATCGTTGTTGTGGTGATGCGAATTAGGGCATCGTTCGGACCCACAGCAGGAACTGGCTTGTCTTCGAGAACAATGCGTCCAGCCTCGACGAAAATGGCTGCTTTCATCATTTGGGGCATAGAACTTCTCCAATCCATTATACCCTGCGGCAAACAAATGGATTGTTGCTCATCCAAAGAGAGAGAAGTTGACCTTGATCAATTGCGATCATCTAGTTTTGCGCGAGTATGTAGTCTCCCTTGGCCTCTCTGGCCTGCATATCAAGCAGGGATGCTTAAAGGCCCGCGACCTAAAAATCTTATTTTGGGAGAGCGTACGCCGTGGACGTGAGTTCAACTAGCAACTAAAGCGCAACAATTCCCGTTACCTTTGCTGCGGTAACCGCAGGACCATGGGTCTTCTTGTTCCCCGTCAGCGCCCATGGGATCAATTGAGCTGATTGCTTAAGGGAGAGTTTTTGGCTCATCTTCACCGACCAGGAGTGAAGAATGAGACATACATCCGAACGCCATACCGATGCTGCTGATCGCACGGTGAAGGACATCCGCCGCAAGACGCGCAAGCGGTATTCATCTGAAGACAAGATCAGGATCGTGCTAGCCGGTTTGCGCGGCGAGGATTCGATTGCCGAACTGTGCCGTTAGGAAGGCATCGCCCAAAGCCAGTATTACAGCTGGTCGAAAGAGTTCCTCGAAGCGGGCAAGAAGCGTCTGGCGGGCGATACAACCCGTGAAGCCAACACCGGTGAAGTTCAAAGTCTGCGTCGGGAAGCGCGTGATTTGAAAGAGGTGGTTGCCGAACAAACGCTGGAGTTGCGTCTTCTCAAAAAAAGCATGATCGGGGATGGGGGCAACGAAGAATGAGATATCCTGCATCCGAGAAGCTTGAGATCATCCGGCTGGTGGAACAGTCGCATCTACCCACGAAGCAGACCATCGACAGACTGGGCATTCCACGCACTACGTTCTACCGCTGGTACGATAAGTACCTGACCGGCGGTGCCGAGGCCTTGGAAGACCGCTCTCCCAAGCCATTGCGCGTGTGGAACCGCATTCCGGATGATGTTAGGCGGCGCATCGTCGACATGGCGTTGGACGAGCCGGAACTGTCACCGCGTGAACTGGCCGTTCAGTTTACAGACACGCAACGCTATTTTGTATCAGAAGCCAGCGTTTACAGGTTGCTCAAGGCCCACGATCTCATCACCAGTCCGGCCTTCGTTGTCATCAAAGCGGCAGACGAGTTCCGTGACAAAACCACAGCCATCAACCAGATGTGGCAGACGGACTTCACCTACATCAAGATCGTGGGCTGGGGTTGGTATTATCTGTCAACGATCCTCGACGACTTCTCGCGATACGTAGTGGCGTGGAAGCTGTGCACGACGATGAAGACCAGCGATGTGACCGACACGCTGGAACTGGCCCTGCAGGCATCCGGTTGCAATCAGGTTGCAGTTCGCCACAAGCCACGTCTGTTGTCCGACAATGGTGCTAGCTACGTCTCGGGCGAACTTGCTGACTGGCTGAAGGACGAAGGCATGGATCACGTTCGTGGCGCTCCATATCATCCGCAGACGCAGGGCAAGATCGAACGTTGGCATCAGACCCTGAAGAACCGCATCCTGCTGGAGAACTACTTCTTGCCAGGTGATCTCAACGCCAGCATTGAGCGCTTCGTCGAGCACTACAATCATCATCGCTACCACGAGAGCCTGAAAAACCTCACGCCCGCAGACGTCTACTTCGGACGCGCCCAAACCATTCTACTCGAACGTGAAAGGATCAAACGCGACACATTCAAGCAGCGGCGTTTGCACTACCGCAACCAAGCCGCTTAATATCAACCAACAGATGAGCCAATCTCTCGCTTAATCTAAGCCGCGATCTGTTCCAAAAACCCTGACGACGGACACTATCGATCAGGTCTGAAAGACATAAATTTCCCTGTAATTTCCCTGTAAACCCGACATTATCGCAAAACAGAGACGAGTTCGCAGCGGACTGAATGCGCCGCCATTTACTTTTTAATGTCAATTAGTTAGGTATTTTTAAGCACATTCTGGGCAGTGTCCGAGGGTTAGCTATTGTGGTTTCGTCTCCGTTTTCAAAACGAGGTTCATTTCGACGGATATCTAGAGGCAGTCTCTGTTCGCCTGGTTGGTGGGGTCCAGTTTGGTTCTGGCGGGTAAGCTATTCATGCGGTGTTCGGGTTTCAGTGCCAAGGATTATCGCTGCCCAGAATTGTTGGCGCGCCTGGCTAGCCCCTAGTTCGTCTCGAAGCTTTTGGCTTGGTTGTGAGGCTGACCGAGTTGGGTTGGCTATCTCAGTTGATGCCGAACTTATGATCTTGCTGATCCCAGTCCATCGGAATGACTGTGTGGATTAGTTGGCGACACGTGAGTTCGGGCGGTTGAGTGCCCTCGGTGATCATTCTCACGGTCAATTCCATGAAGTTGAAAAACCAACTTCGCGATATCCAATCCGATCGTAGTAACTTGTTTCATATCTGCTCTCCTTCCAGCCTAATCCAACCACCGTTGCGCAGGTGGTGTGAGAGAGCCGTCCACGGCGTCAGAAGCGCACACGAGTTCTTGGTTTGTGATGGCTGATCAGATGTTATTGCCGAACTCTACAACCTCAGCACTGCCGTTGAACGACCGAAAGTCTATCGCCTCGGCTAGGCCATACAGCGAAAAAGTGATGAACCCAATTGAGGAGGGCTTTCAACCAAACGCTATTGGCAACTTGGTCTGGTGAGCAACATTGTGGCAGCAATAATTCTCCAAAATCACGTTTCAAATAGCGGTCTCATCCAAATTGATTTGAATATGCGATCTTCAAACTGCTCCATCTGGTGCGGGTGCTGGCAGTTTTTGGAGAACTTCGCATGTCAGCTTCGCCGCAATTCTTCGTTCAAGACCCTAATACCGACCTTCAGCTTTCGACGGTCGGCAGCGATACCATTCAGCTTCGTTTTGAGCTGGGTCGGGTGATCGATGCTGCCCAGACAACGGAATTGCCGGATGGGGTTACGTCGGATCAGTTCGGCCAATGGATATATGAGAATGGACAACCCCTTGGGCGGGTTACCCCTGATGGGCAATACTTTCAGGCCATCGATCAATTCGAAGCCTCGCCCCTTGCCGATCTGTTCACGTCCGGCGCTTTGGACGACAGCACTGGTTGGACAATCACGCTCAACGGCGAGGAGATTGCAATTGATACGGTGTCCCGCAAAGCCAATATCGAGGAGACTGCGCGGGTAGGGGAGAGCATTTTCGATGCGGAATTTGCCACCATCGAGAGCGTTTTTCTCAAACTGAACAGGCCGGTTGCAGACGGCGATACGCTTTCTATTGCATTCAATGATAACCAGTTCGAAACGCTCGAACTGGTCGTTGATCGAGACGCTACAGTTTCCGAAGCGGTTCATGTGAATCTAACGGGTTATGACCCGGACGATGTGGTCAAGACCGCCTATCTGTCCTCATGGAATGGCTTTGATGCAGCACGCGATAGAGACGCTCCGGCGGAGTTTGAGGAAGGGACTGCTTTTGCTTTGATTGACGAAAGCACCGGCGAGGCGGTTTTTGAAGGCACGGCCACGCTTGATGTTGCAGCAACGGAAGTCACGGACTTTGCGCAAAACTTCAACAAGACAGACGTTTTCGCTTTGGATTTTTCTGCTTTCGAGGGCAGCGGAACATTCCACATAAACGTAGAAGGCGTCGGGATTTCTCAAAGCTTCACAATTGACGACAATCACTGGGCGGAGGTCTTTGATGTCGCCGCGAGCGGATTTTATCATCAGCGCAGCGGCATCGCCTTAGAAGAAGAGTTCACAGATTGGACGCGCCCGGCGTCACTTCCTGAGGGCACAGAAGTCCAGATCACCACTGTACGGATTGATCAATCGAGAGAGGGCTACAATCCTAGTCTGGAAGATCCCTTTGAGAAGTTCGCGGAAAACCTCACAGGCGAAACAGTAGATGATCTGTTCGGTGGGTGGCACGACGCGGGTGATTTTGATCGTCGCCCACAGCACTTGGAGGCAAGCCGAAAACTCATCGAGTTGGTGGAGATAGCGCCAGAGTTCGCCGAGCAAAATGGCTTGTCGATCCCTGAACAGGACAATGCGTTGCCCGATATTTTGGATGAAGCTCTTTGGAACGTCGATTTTTTCATGCGTATGCAACGGGATGATGGAAGTGTGCTGGGCGGCCTTGAAACCAATGGTCCGCCGGACTTCGCTGAAGGTTCATGGGGTGAAGCTAAGCAAGTCTATGCCTATGGAGCCGACCCTTGGACAGCTTGGGAATTTGCAGCCACCGCGGCAAAAGCTGCTTTTGTTGTGGAAGCTTATGACGAGGTGAGAGCAGCGGAATACCTTTCAGCCGCAGAGCGCGCCATGGCGTGGGCTGAAGACAACATTGGTGAGGCAAATCTATCAGCGCCGGAGGAGAGCCTTGCGCGCAATCTCGCAACGGCAGAGCTTTATCGCGCAACAGGAGACGAGGCTTACAACCAGCTTTATCTGGCGACCACGAACTACACGCAGGAAGTGGCTGAGATCGACTTCACCGAGCATCAGTATGAAGCGGCGTTCACCTATAGCCGCACGGAACTGGATGGAGTGGACCAAGCCGTTGCGCAACGGGGCATCGAAGACCTGATTGATGAAGTCCGTGAACTGGAGGAATTCGACAGGGGAGCGTGGGGGCAAACTTGGAACCCCTTCGTTGGCTATGGATTCGGCGCGACGCACTCCCAGCCAAGCTATGCAGCCGATATTTACACAAGGCTTCACGCGTTAACAGGCGAGGAGAAATACCTCGAACTGGCGCAAGACGAAATTCAGTTCGCGCTAGGCGCAAATCCGCTGAACATGAGTTATCTCACCGGCGTTTCCGATCTTGCGCCAAACGGTGTGCGGCAACCAGGGGAGCTTCTGGTTGTTGACGCGGATACTCTGGGCCGCGATGCGCCTCCCGGTATCGTGGCTTATGGCGGGGCGGACGTGAAAAAATTTGGGGGGTTTTATACCGATACCGTTGAATCAGCCATTTATCCCGCAGGCATCGACTCGCCCATTACCGAGAGTTTCAACGGCTACTTTTTCAACGTCCCGGTGACCGAATATACGGTTCAGCAAGGTCTGATGGATGTGACTTTTGTTTCGGGATATCTGGCCAGTCTCAATGGCGTGGATGAGGCGACCGCTCCCGACCCAGTGGAGCCGGAACCTGTCGAACCGACGCAGCCTGTAGAGCCAGAACCAATGGAGCCGGAAACCGATGTGCCTGAACCGCCCACAGAAGCGCCTGATGGCGTGACGCTTTTTGGCACTCAAGAGCGGGACACACTGAACGGCTCCAGCTTGGACGATATATTGCAAGGTTTAGGCGGAGATGACTTTCTTGTCGGCGGCGCCGGCGATGACCTCATTTATCTCGGCAACGGTGATGACGGCGCGGCTGGTGATGAGGGTAACGATACTATCAGAGGTGGGGCCGGTAACGATTCCATCTGGGCAGGCGAAGGCGATGACCGTGCTTTGGGTGGGACAGGCGACGACTTGCTGTTTGGCGATGTTGGCAATGACATTCTCAATGGCGGCACAGGAAATGACGAGCTGATCGGTTCCGGCGGCGACGACATTTTACGAGGAGGCGAAGGCGACGATGATTTGCGGGGCGGTTTAGGCGCTGACAAACTGCACGGCGGTGCCGGTGATGATGTTATCAATGGTCAGTGGGGTGACGATGTCTTGTCCGGCGGTGAAGGTGAAGACGTATTCGAATTTGTGAGATGGTCTGGCAACGACACGGTACTGGATTTCGATATCAACACCGACAAACTGAATTTTTCGGAGACGGGCACTGATGGCTTGGTGATAAGCCAGCAAGGCATGGACTTAATGCTCGCCCTTGAGGAGTTCCAAATCTCGGTTGTCTTAAAGGGCATGGCGGAAGAAGAGATCAGCGATTTCGACTTTGTCTGATCGGAACAGTTTTTGCAGACTTTTTCGTCAGTGAGGGGGTACATTCTGTAGATGCTGGGTGCGAGTCTGGTCGAGAGCGGGCGCACTGGCTTTACTATATTGAACGCAAAAGCAGACCTTTGGTTTTGAGATAGGAAATTATGACTCGTAATGAGAACAAAATAGGAACATAATCATCTTTCTGATTTGAGAGGTGGTTATGCAGCGTTCTGAAAAGAAGTTAGAAAAGGTAGGTTTTGAGGGCTTTTTTCCCACTATTGCCGAAGGCGATGACGCCAATCATAACGCATGGAAGACTGGTGTTGAACGGATTGATGCCTGCTTGCCATCTGGCGGGCTGAGCCACGCGGGACTGCATGAAGTGGAGCCGTTGCGCTCCACTGACATGCCGTCTCTTACTGGTTTTTCGTTTGGGTTGCTGGCTCGGCTTCGTTCGTCACAGCCGATTATCTGGTGTGTGACTTCGGACCAAGTGGGTGATTTTGGCCAGCTCTACGCCCATGGCGTCGAACGCTACGGTATATCCCCCGCACAGATCATCTTTGCGAAGGTCAATCATCCTCTGCATCTGCATTTTGCGATGGAAGAGGCGCTTAAAACAGACGGTGTGGCAGCTGTGATTGGTGAGGGGCCGCGACCGACCTTTGTGGGCTCGCGTCGCCTTTCCATGCTGTGCAAAACCCATAATCGCCCCTGCCTGTTATTGAACGCACAATCCGATAGCGGGCGCGGGTCTGCGGCGCTGACGCGCTGGCAGATAGCTCCGTGTCAGGGTGAAGAAGATCCATTGGACCCATTCGGCCCCGGCCTTCCCACATGGCGCGTGGCGCTGCCAAGAGTTCGCAGCGGCCGAACGATGCCTGAAATGCAGCAAGACCAGATCACCAACAACGCATCCTACCCATGGAGGATTAGCTGGGATGACCAGACGCATTCTTTTCGTGAGACTTCCCTACTTTCCCATCGAACGGTTTCTGAAAGTCCAAAACAGACGGGAGGGCCAGCCAAAGCCATGGTGGGATGAAGCGGCCAAAAGCGAAGTTTTGGCTGACGCCCGCCCGCAAGGACCGCTGGTTCTTGTGACCAATGGTGCGAAAGGCACACGCATAAGCGCGGTTGGGCCGGACGCTGAAAATGAAGGTCTATGGCCGGATATGAAACTGGCCGACGCACGCACGATGATGCCTGCGCTTCGGGTTGAGCAGCACGACATTGCGGCAGATCACGCAGCGCTCTCAACGCTGGCTCGCTGGATGCTGCGCTATTCTCCCGCAGTGTCCTTTCATGGGGCAGACGGCTTCCTGCTGGACACGGAGGGCTGTGACCATTTGTTTGGCGGCGAACATAAGATGGCCGAGGATATAGCCGACCGGCTGGGCAGAATGGGGTTCACCACATACCTTGCGTTTGGCGATACGCCTGCGGCCTGTCACGCGTTGGGGCATTATGGTGGCGCGAAGGTGCACATCCTGCCGCGAAATCATGAGCCGGACACGCTGGATGGGCTCCCGGTCGAAGCTTTGCGGCTGGAAGACGATACGGTCGTTTTGCTCAAACGGTTGGGGTTAAAACGCATCGGTGATGTAAGGCCTTTGCCGCGCTCTGCACTGGAACGGCGCTTTCGGGAAACGGCCAAGTCGCGCAGCAAACGTGATGCACAGGGAGCGGCGCGTTCTGTCCAATGGCGGCTGGATCAACTTTGCGGCGCGGTGGCTGAGCCATTGCGATACATTCAAGAGCCAAAGCAGTTTCGCATCACAAAGCCATGCCCGGAATTGGCGCTTGAACAGGGTGCGATTGGCCTTGTGCTCGATGAGCTTTTGCCGGAACTCTGCGCCCTGTTGGCCAAAGCTGGCCAAGGGGCAAGACGGTTTCAGCTGATAGGATACCGTGCCGACGGAGGGCTGGGGTCAACCCATGTCGCCCTTTCACAACCCGTCAACAAACCCGCTTCCATACGCCGTCTGTTCAATGACAGATTAGACCACATTGATTGCGGTTACGGGATCGACCTGTTCGTGCTGGAAGCAATCGGCGCAGAGCCTGTTCACATAAACCAGCATGACATGATGGACGCTGAACAGGCCCAGCAGACCAGCGCATCGCTTGCGGCATTTGCTGATAGCGTTGGCAATCGTGTTGCTCGAAAGGCTGTTTTTAAGCCCGCCCCGCGCACAAGCCATGTGCCGGAACGGTCGCAACGGCTTGTTGATGTCACCACACCCGTTGATTGGCAGGCTTGGAAAGCGGTGCAGCCCGTCTGGTCTCCACGCCCCTTGCGGTTGTTGCCAAGGCCGGAGCCTGCGGAGGTGACAGCCGCACTTCCAGACAGCCCGCCTGCACAATTTGTCTGGCGGCGTGTGATGCGCCGGGTGATCCGGGCGCGGGGGCCGGAGCGTATCTTGCCGGAATGGTGGCACGACGATCTCAAAACCAAATCCAGCGCGACTTTCCGTGACTACTACGATGTGGAGGACAGCGAAGGCCGGCGCTATTGGATTTTTCGTTCCATTAGAGACGATCCGATCGAGACGGAAGAAGCGGCAAGCGATGATGGCGACGAGCAAACCCAACCCGATACCGTGCGAACGATACGCTGGTTCGTGCACGGCTTGTTTTAGGGAGCCATTGCTGTGTCACGTCCTCCCGAAAACCCGCCCATTCCGTTCAAACGACCCAAGGCAAGCGGAGCGGAGCAAGCTGCGTCACCAGATGGTGGGCAAGCCTATGCAGAACTCCAATGCCTGACAAATTTCTCGTTTTTGCGCGGGGCTTCCCATCCTGGCGAAATGGTCATTCAGGCAAAGTCGCTTGGCCACACGGCCATCGGCATAGCGGACAGCAACACGCTGGCGGGTGTCGTGCGCGCCCATGCGGAAGCTAAGCGGGAGGGGGTGCAACTGCTTGTGGGCGCTCGCATCGAACTGACGGACGGGTTTTCGTGTCTTTGCTACCCATCCGACCGCAAAGCTTATGGTCGCCTTTGCAAGCTGCTGTCTGATGGCAAGCGCTCCGCTGCCAAAGGGGAATGCGATATTGCGCTGAGCGATCTTGTGGCCCGCTGTGAGGGACAGGTTTTGATCGTCTTGCCGCCGGCCGACTTTGACGCTCGGCGTAATGACTTGACGACAATGATTTCACAACTCAAGCAAGCAAGCCAGAACGGCGTCTGGCTGGCTCTCAATCACCTTTATCGCGGCGATGATCGCAAACGCATGCGCTCTATCGCTGCTTTGGCTTCCGAACAATCTATCCCGCTCGTCGCTACCAATGATGCGCTCTACCATCACCCTGATCGCCGTAAATTGCAGGATGTGGTGACGTGTATTCGCGAAGGATGTCAGATCGGTGAGGCGGGGTTCTTGCTGGAAGCGAATGCGGAGCGACATTTGAAGCCAGCGCAGGAAATGGCGCGTCTGTTCAAGGACTATCCGCAAGCCATAACTGCAACACAAGAGATCGTGGCGCTGTGCGATTTCAACCTTGATGAACTGCAATACAATTATCCCAACGAGCCCGTGCCTGCGGGAAAGACAGCGCAAAAGCATCTGGAAGACTTGATTGCCGACAGTCTCCAAGAACGGTTCAAGGGTAATGTTCCGCCCAAGGTGCAGGCTCTGCTCGACAAGGAACTGACCCTGATAGCAGACCTGAAATACGCGCACTATTTCCTAACCGTCCATGATATTGTGAAATGGGCGCGGGACAAAAACATCCTTTGCCAGGGGCGCGGATCAGCCGCCAATTCGGCCGTCTGCTATTACCTCAACGTTACTGCCGTGGACCCGGAACAATCTTCGCTTTTGTTCGAGCGTTTTCTGTCCAAGGAACGCAAGGAGCCGCCCGATATTGATGTGGATTTCGAGCATGAACGCCGCGAGGAGGTCATCCAGTATATTTACGAACGCTATGGCCGCCACCGAGCCGCGATAGCCGCTACCGTCATCACCTACCGCCCCCGATCTGCCGTGCGTGAAGTGGGTAAGGTGATGGGACTTTCAGAAGACGTGACCGCCGCTTTGGCGTCTACCGTATGGGGATCGTGGGGCAAGGAAATTCCCGAAGACCAAATACGGGAAGCTGGCTTGGACCTTTCCGATCCGTTACTCAAAATGACGGTCGACCTGACACAGGAATTGCTTGGCTTCCCCCGTCACCTCTCCCAGCATGTGGGCGGCTTTGTGCTGACCGAAGACCCGCTGGAAGAACTGGTCCCCATCGGCAACGCGGCGATGGATGATCGTACATTCATCGAGTGGGACAAGGACGATATTGACGAACTTGGCATCCTGAAAGTCGATGTGCTGGCATTGGGTATGCTGACCTGCATTGCAAAGTGTTTTGATCTGGTGAAACAGCATTACGGCCTGTCCTATAATCTGGCGACAATCGATCAGGAAAACGATCAGGTTTACGAGATGATTCAGCGTGCCGACACGCTCGGCGTGTTTCAGATTGAAAGCCGGGCGCAGATGAACATGCTGCCGCGCCTGAAGCCGAAGACGTTTTATGATCTGGTGATTGAAGTGGCCATCGTGCGCCCCGGCCCCATTCAGGGCGATATGGTTCACCCTTATCTCAAGCGACGGGACGGTATCGAAAAAGTCGTCTATCCTTGGCCGACCAAGTTTCCTGAAAAACGCGACGAGCTTGAGAAAATTCTGGGGCGCACGCTTGGTGTCCCGTTGTTTCAGGAACAGGCGATGCAGATCGCCATCGACGCCGCTGAATTCTCACCCGAAGAAGCCAACAAGCTGCGCCGCGCCATGGCGACCTTCCGCAATGTGGGAACCATCCACTTGTTGCAGCAGCGAATGGTCACGAAAATGATTGAGCGCGGATACGATGCCGAATTTGCAGCCAATTGTTTTGAGCAAATCAAAGGGTTCGGCTCCTACGGCTTTCCCGAAAGCCATGCCGCCAGCTTTGCGCAACTGGTTTATGTTTCCTGCTGGTTGAAATGCTTCTTCCCCGATGTCTTTTGTGCGGCCCTGCTTAATTCTCAACCGATGGGTTTTTATGCACCTGCACAGATCGTGCGCGATGCGCGCGAACACGGTGTAGAAGTGCGCCCCGTCGATCTGAACCATTCGCATTGGGACAATGCGCTGGAAGCTGAAAAAGAAGACGGGCACTTTGCGATACGCCTCGGCTTCCGGCAGGTTACAGGTTTGAAGCAAGCGGATATGGAGGCGTTCATTGCGCGTCGTACGCGCCACATTGGGTCACCTGATGAAGCGCGCCGTCTCACCGGGCTTTCTATTGCCAATCTGGAGCGGCTTGCTTCTGCCGATGCGTTCCGTTCCATGGGGATGGACAGGCGGCAGGCTCTTTGGGCTGTTCGGGGCATGGGGGGCGACGAACAACTTCCGCTGTTTGAAGCCGCTGATGCGAGCGCCTTGGGTCATGATCCAGAAGTGGCTCTGCCTGAAATGCCTCTGCGCGAGCATGTGGTGGCTGATTATCAAACCCACCGCCTGTCACTCAAAGCACACCCCATGGCGCTGCTGCGCCCGCTCTATGACAAGGGCATTAAGAGCCAAGACCCCAAACAGGCATGGCGCAAACCGCTCCGCACTTTGCAGACGAAAGACCTGCTCAAGACCCGCCAGAACGAATGGGTCACAATTGCCGGTGTCGTTCTGGTTCGCCAAAAGCCAGGCACTGCCAAGGGCGTTGTCTTCATCACGCTGGAAGACGAAACAGGCACGGCTAACATCGTCGTGTGGAGCAAACTCTTGGCCAAATATCGCCGCACTGTAATGAGTGCGCGGCTTATGGCTGTGCGCGGCAAGGTGCAGCGCGAGGGGGAAGTTATTCATGTCGTTGCACAGGAACTGATCGACCGAACTGCCGATCTTGACGCGCTATCAGACGATGAATTTGAGCTTCAGTTTGCCAATGCAGACCATGTAAAATCGCCCCTGCCGGAAGTCTCTTCCATGAAACGCAAGATAGAAAGATTGGCTGCACGAGGCGAAACGGCGGAGGGTGATTTAGGTATTGAGACTGACCGCGCCAGACGGAACCCCGGCGTTTCCAACGCCAATATCATACCGCTTTCACGCGCTGACGAAGTGCTACACCCGCAGGTCGAGCGCGATGGATGGCCCATCGATTCCCCCGATGCCAAACGCTACACATCACGCCAATCATCGATAGAAAAAGCAAAGCCCATTGTAGTCAATCAAGGCCGCCATCCCCGCAACGTCCGCATCATCCCCAAAAGCCGAGATTTTCACTGAAACATCAAACAAGCCGCGCACCACAAATCGGCGGCCTCAGACATCGAAATTGCATCGTCAACGTCCGCGCCCAGATATCGCACAGTGCTTTCAGGCTCTGAATGACCCAGCAGAATTTGCACGGTTCGCAGATTGCCCGTTTTCTGTTGGACAATGGCGGCGCGCCGCCTTGGCTGACCGTCAGCTACCAGATCGCCGATCCGCAGAGTCTCTCTGTCTCTCCGCCAATCATTCTATCCTTGTTGCTTTTCTAATTGCTATGCTCTGCGGTCTAACGCAGGTGTTTTGCTGGCCAGCAAAATGAATATGATTTTTGAGCGCGGGGGGCGGGGCGAGTATTTGGGGGCGATAAGTTGGCTAGTAGGTGGCCCGCCCGCCCGATAGGTCAAAGACGCCGCCTGTAGTGAAGCTGTTGTCTTCGCTGGCAAGCCACGCGATCATCGCTGCTGCTTCGTCCACCTCCAGGAAGCGATTGCGCGGGATTTTTGACAGCATGTATTGGATGTGCTCTTCGCTCATCTGGTCGAAAATGCGGGTTCGTGCGGCTGCGGGTGTTACGCAATTCACAGCAACGTCCACGTCCGCAAGCTCTTTGCCCAGTGATTTCGTGAAACCGATCACACCAGCTTTAGACGATGAATACGCGGAAGCGTTCGGGTTGCCTTCTTTGCCTGCGACGGAAGCAATGTTCACGATACGACCGTAATTGCGTTCGCGCATGCCGGGTACAACGACCTTGTTCACATGAAATGTGCCAAGCAGGTTTACAGCGACGATGCGGCTGAATTCTTCGACATCATACTCCGCGACGGGTGCGTTAGAGCCCGCAATACCTGCCGAATTGACGACGATATCGACCCGACCGAAATCACGCATCGTCTTTTCAAATGCGGCTTCTACACTTTCCCAGCTGGAAATATCGGTTTGAACAGCGCGGGTGTTACCGTTGATAGCAGCCGCGGTCTCCATGGATTCGTCCATGTCCATATCCCAGATGGCGATGGTGGCGCCGCCTTTGGACAAGTGTTCGGCAGCGGCGCGGCCAATGCCCTGAGCGCCCCCGGTCACCACGGCGACCCGGCCTTCGAAGTTCAATTGGTTCATCGTCTCCTCCCTGTTTGCAGCGTTAGCGTTGCAGTGCAGCGATCACCGCGTCGACATTGGTGACGGTGGCTACATTCGTCATGGCAAATTCGATGGACGCTCGGTGCCAATCGGCGTTCATTGTGGAACAGGCGTCTTGCGGCACAATGATGAAATAGCCCTTGTCCGCGCCTGTCCGGGCAGTGTGCTCCACGCTCATATTGGTCCAAGCGCCGGTACACAAGATCGTGTCACGTCCGGCACCTTTGAGGTAATTTTCCAAACGACCGGATTCCCATGCGCTCATGGTGATTTTCTCAACCACCAGATCATTGCCTTGCGGCTCCAAGCCCGGAACAGGCGCCACGCCCCACGTTCCGCGAACAAGGGCGTTGGCCTCCAGCATGCCTTCCAGCAAAGGCGAATTCGTCTTCATTGCAGGATGGCCAGGCTCATTCACAAACCAAACATGCAACACCAACACGCCAGCACGGCGGCAGGCATCGGCGAGGCGGCGGGAATTTTCAATGACGTTCTGCTGCTTGGCGTGTTCGGGAGAGCCGCTGTCTGCAAAAGCGCCGCCGTCCATGATGACATCGTTCTGCATGTCTTGAATTATCAGCGCCGTGCGATGGGGATCAATGCGCAAAGCGGGATCAGCGCTGCTCGCCTGCGAGGCGGTTCCGCTTGCAGCGGCGTTGGCGTGCGCGGCCGGCGCATTGGGCGAATGGGCCATGAAGGGTTCGCGGCGGGTGCGAACCTTGGTTGAAACAGAGTAGACCGAGGTGGTTGCGCACAGATACAGCGTATCCCAATTTTCGCCGCCCCAATGCAGGTTGGCGACCATTTCTGGAACGGACAACTTGCCTAGCAATTCGCCATGGAACGAATAAACCCAAACTCCGCCCGGGGCTGTGACCCAGACATTGCCTTTTTCATCTGCCTTCATTCCATCCGGCAGACCTGCTTTTTGGGTATCGCGGATGCCGGATGCGAAGAGGCGTCCGTTGGTCAGCGACCCGTCAGCGGCCACATCAAACATGCGGATATTGGCTTGGTCGGTATCGTTGACCCACATCCACCGCTCGCAGGGTGAAAAGCAAAGTCCATTGGGCTGACCGAACATATAGCGGTCGGAGACCAATTGCGGCTCGTCGCCTGGCCGATGGTTTGGCGCCAGTCGATAGACGCCCTGAAACCCCATTTCGGTATCGCGGGGCACGCCGAAATGTTCCATGCGTCCGTAGGTGGGGTCCGTGAAATAGATTGAGCCATCGCTCTTCACGACAACATCATTGGGCGAGTTCAGCTCGCGCCCCTCGAAATGCGTGCACAGCACTTCACGCTTGCCATCAGGCCGAAAGCGAACGACCGATGATGTCGAGTGTTCACAGACAATCAGGTTGAGCGCGGCATCGTAGGTCATGCCATTGCCCTTGTTTGAGGGGCGAGCAACTTCCGCTACGCCGGACTTATCCCATCGGCGACGAACATCGCCCGGCATGTCGGAGAAGAGCAAATGCTGCTCCACCGGATGCCAGATCGGACCTTCCGTGAAGATAAATCCGGTTCCCAATTGCTGGACTGGCGCATTTGTGTCGATCAAGTCTTTAAACGTTGATGAGATCGCTTCGTGGCTCACGGTTTCGCCCCTTCGCTTTCAAGAGTTTGCAGATTACGATATTGGCGGCACCTACATCGGGAACCAGTTGCGGTTCGGCACCGTCTCGGTCATCGGGCCGGGCACCTGCATACCCAAACGGCCGACCACTTGAGCGTTTTGGATTTTCGCGGGGCGGTCGTGGATGGGCAGCAGGAAGGTGTAGTTGTTCAACAGCTTCTTGATTGCGGCCTTTTCCTCGCGCTTGGTTTGGGAGTGGTTGCCCGTCACACGCGGCTCCATGTAATTATTGGTCATCACATGGTTCACGATCTGGTCGTTGAAATCGTAGATCACATCACCGCAAATACAGGCCAGACCTTCCGCAGTTTCCACGATCACATTCATTGACCCTTCGGTATGTGCGCCTGCAGCCTCACACCAAACGCCGGGGATGATTTCTTCCGCACCCGTGATTTCCAGATCGAGGAACCGCATCGCTTCTTCCTCATAAATGCGCTCCACGAGATGCTGAATATCGGGCTTGGGGTATTGCGGATACATGATGCCGGAGACGGAGAATTCCATCTCGCGGCGGTTGATGACCACAGTTGTGTTCATCGGGAACTGGTCATCTTTCCCCGCATGGTCAATGTGAAGGTGCGTGTGCAAGATGTAACGAATGTCCCCGGGCTTCAGCCCGTGTTTGGCGAGTTGGTTTTCGATCATATTGTCGTGGAACTGCAGCCCCCGCATGCCGAGCGATTCCATGATGGCGTTGTCGCGGTATCCAGTATCCACCAAAACGGGATAGGTGCCGCCGAGGATCAGAAAACCATAGACAGGCACGCGCCGGGTGCGTCCACATTCGTGGCCAAGCACGAGAAAGCTGGTTTCCAGTTCAATGTCGCCATAGTCGAGTACGTGAATTTCCAATGGCATTTTTTGCTCCTCCCAAGCTAATCGTTCAGATGCGGTAGACCCGCGCTGCAGTGTCGTTGAAAATGGCTTTTTGTTGCGTTTTGGGCAGGCCGGAAGCAGCCTGTTGGAACGCGTCGAACAATTCCGGATAGCTGGTCCACAACTTCTCGATTGGGAAATTGGAGCCGTAAAGGCAGCGTTTCGCTCCAAAAATTCCAACGGTCGTCTCGACCATGTCACGGATGAAATCCGGATCGTTCTTATGAATAAAAGTGCCGAAGGCCGACAATTTTGAAACGACGTTGTCGCATTGGGCGAGCCGTTTCATGCCGGTTTCCCACTGCGCCCGTCCTTGCTTGGACGTGTCCTCCAACATTCCCGCATGCTGCAAAATGAAGGTCACATCCGGGCAGGCTTCGGCGAGGTCTGCGGCAGCGTCCATTTGCGAGGCGAATACTTGAAGGTCGAACGACCAATCAAATTCGGCCAGCCGCGCAATGTTGCGCTGAACCGTCTTGTCAGACGGCAGGTTGGGGTTCGGTGCAAAGCAATAGAGCGGGTTTTCGTGCCAGTGCAATTGCTGGCGGATGCCGCGCATCAATGGCTGCGCTTTGAGTTTGTCGAGTTGGGGGCGCACATCGTCAACCGTGAAATCCGCATAACCGACAATCGCATGCGGCCAGCCGGTTTCATCGGCCACCGATTGCACCCAAGCCGCTTCATCTGCCGCCCAGTTGGGTGCCCAATTGGCCTGCACATAGACCGACTTCTTGATCCCAGTTGCTTCGATATCGCTGAGATATTCAGCCATCGTGTAGTCGCGCTTGATTGCCGCGTAAGGACCAAATATGCGCGGTTGCTCCGGCCCAAGCAGCCAGGGTAGATCTTTTTGCAGCCAGATATGGTGATGGGCGTCTATCATGCGGCTCTCCCAAATCTGCGCCGAAAGCGGCTGGGGCTTGCCAGCATCAAGATGTGAGATGCGATAGCGGCAACTGTGCTGCCGTCTGCGAGGTTATCGATGTAGCGAAGCGAGGCCGAGAGTGCCTCCGTGCGCGGCTCGTAGTCCGGGTCGGCGGCTAGTGGGGACAACCATTCGACGCGCCATGCCATTCGGTCGATCCGCGCCATGCAATCCACCATCGCTTGCGCATCGCCGCGCTCCAAACCGTCCGACACGATCACCACAGAGGCGCCGCGCAAGCTGCTGGCAAACCGCGGCACAGCAAGCAGCGCAACCAGCGCATCGCCGATGCGGGTGCCGCCATCAAAATCTGCCACGACGCCCGCCACCTGTTCCAGCGCCCGCTCCGCGTTGCGGTGGCGAAGGGCGGGCGTGATGCGTGTCAGGCGTGTGCCGAGGGTAAACACTTCCGCCCGGTCTGCCGTCTGCACGACGGCATGTGCAAGACGCATTGTGCCTTCAGATTGTTCCGCCATGGAGCCTGACACATCGATCAGCAGTGTGATGGGCCGCTGGCGCATCTTTCGGGTGGTTTTGGGCAGTTCAAACAATTCACCATCGCGGCGCACAGCCTCACGCATGGCGCGGCGTACGTCCGGCCGATCACCGTGACGGGACTTGCGGCGTCGGAAGGAAAAACGCCTTGGAAGTCTCGACGGTGCATGGCGAGCGAACTGGCGCAGAGCTTCCGCCTCGCCAAGCTGACTGAAACTTCGCTGGGTTAGCGTTTCCGCCCGCGTTGCCTCGGTGCCAATTTCGCTGTCTTCAGTGTCAATTTCCACATCGCGCTCGCCATCGCGTGGCTCAAAGGCTTCCACGCCCTCGTCATCATCTTCCGAAGTGGCCGGTGCGGAAATCGTCTGCCCCATAAAGAAAGCCCGGAAGAGACCGTCATATTCGCCCCAGCGGGCACGGGGGATGGAAAGCATCGCGATACCTGCGTTGCGAATGTCTTCCAGCCCGCGTGGCCCCAACAGCTCGATGGCTTCGATGAACGCAGCCGTCTGTTCCGGCGCGACGGCAAAGCCGTTCTGGCGCAGCACTTGTGCAAACTCAACGAAGGCCTGAGCAGCGCGGGGCATGGTGGAGTTGCGAATGTCACTCATGCCGCCGTTCCCTGCAAAAGAGTGTCCAATTGCGGCTGCACATAGGTGAGATCGTCATGATCCTTCAATGCAACACCGATCGCTTGCCGGAAAGCTTCGGGCCACGGTTGGCCTTGGCTGGCCAGCAAGGTGGCTGCCTCCGCCCATTCAATCGTTTCTGCCACGCCGGGTGGTTTCACCAAGGGTTGCTCCCGCAAGCGCCCGACGGCGGCAACGACTGCGTCTGCCGTAGTGCGAACGACAGTGCTGGCGCGCGCCATCACGATCTCCGCTTCCAGCGCAGCATCGGGATAGTCAATCCAGTGATACACACAGCGCCGCCGAAGTGCCTCGTGCAAGTCGCGGGTACGGTTGGAGGTGAGCAGCACAACAGGCTGTCCGCTTGCGCGAATGGTTCCTGCTTCGGGAATTGAGATTGAAAAATCCGACAGGAATTCCAGAAGGAAGGCTTCAAATTCCTGATCCGCCCGATCAATTTCGTCGATCAGAAGAACGCAGTCTTGCGGATGGCGCAATGCTTCCAGCATGGGCCGTTCCAGCAAAAATTCGTCGCCGTAAATGTTGACGTAAGTATCTCCTGCTTGCCGGATGGCCAGCATCTGACGGGGGTAGTTCCACTCATACAGCGCCGCCGAAGCGTCTATGCCTTCAAAGCATTGCAGGCGGATAACACGACGTCCCAAAATCGATCCGATAGCTTTCGCTGCCTCGGTCTTACCGACACCCGGAGCGCCTTCCAGCAGCAAGGGCTTGCCGAGCGCCAGCGCCAAATAGCCTGCTGTAGAAAGGGAAGCATCTGCAATATATTGCGCACCATTTAGCGCTGCCTGCAGCTTTTGCGGGCTGTCGATGCCGACGATGGAACGCTGCACTGCCAAGATTTATGCTCCCCAGTTCCGACCCTGCGGACGCGCTCCGCCATTGGCTTGTATGCCGCGCAGAATTTTCTCCGGCGTGATGGGAAGCGTGTCGCACCGCACGCCGACCGCATTGTAAACCGCGTTGGCGACTGCGGGCAGGAGCGGGTTGGCGCACATCTCACCCGGCCCTTTGCCACCAAATGGCGCGCCTTCAGCAGGACGTTCCAGAATTGCAATATTATGCGGGACAACCTGACCCGGACCGGGCATCAGGTAATTGTTGAAGTCCGTCGGTCGGTTGTCACGCGCTGGGTAGTAGGGTTCGGTGGTTTCATAGAGAGCGTGGGAAATGCCCATCCATGCTCCGCCAATCAATTGCTGTTCCACCAATTTGGGGTTAAGCGCGCGCCCCACTTCATAGGCGGAATTCACCTCCAGAACTTCAACATCACCCGTTTCATCATCTACCTGCAGATCGAGCACCACCGCCGCATGGGCAAAGCAGGAAACCGGCGTCTGCTCGCCTGTTTCGGGATCGACTTCCGACAAAGGAACTAGGAATATGCCGCGTCCGGCAAGTGTTCGCCCCTGCTGGAACTGGGCGGCTTGGGATGTTTCCATGACAGTGATGGAACGGGACGGTGCGCCTTTAACGTGGATGTTGCCCTTGCCGTCTGTTTCGAGATCGGCGGGCGAGACTTCAAGTTCTTCAGCGGCCGCCTCCATCATCACGCCGCGCGCTTCGGTGGCAGCTTGGATGACGGCATTGCCCATGCGGTGCGTGCCACGCGAGGCAAACGAGCCCATGTCGTGCGGGCCGGTGTCACTGTCGGCGGTATCTACATAGACATCTTCAAGCGGCACGCCGAGCGTCTCCGCCGCAATTTGGCGGGTGACACTCTTCATGCCTTGGCCGAGATCAATGGCAGACAGCGTGACCATGAATTTGCCATCCGGTGTTGAATGAACCAGCGCCTGCGACGGGTCGCCACCGAGGTTCATGCCGATGGGATAATTGATTGCCGCGAAGCCGCGGCCCTTGTGCCAGGTCATCGTCTTCTCCCGGAGATGAACGGCGATGTGCCGGGCCGTCGCGTGCCGCGCGAAAACGGTTCGCTCGGTTTATATGGCTCGCTTGTATTGGATGACTGAGAGAACGCCGGTGGTTGCGACACATTGTTAGGTTGGCTTGTTGCGGGTGGTGCGGGCGGTGCTGATGCTCCATCGCCGCTGCTGCGCGCAAATGCCGACCGTTGTGGCTGCGGTGGTGAGGCAGGCGAAATTGGTGGCTCCGCGACCGGAGAAAGCGACGCGGCTGGCTGGGTTGGACTGACCATAGGCTGCTGAACCGGCGCAGCCATCGGTGCGCTGGGTGTTGGCGTTGGCGTTGGTGGCACTTGCGAAGCCGACTTGGGGGATCGGCCTAATTGTATGGGTGTTGCGGCTTGCTCTCCCATCGCCTGCGTCGGTGGATGCTCAATAATGACGCTTGGCGCGCGACCGGAATCGCGCCCTTTCTTGGATGGAGCGGTGGAGATATCCGCACCCCGCTTGCGCTCACCGATCTTGCCTTCTTCATCGATCATCGTCGGCGGTATCGAGCCGCGTTCGCCCTCGCCACCGCCGATCATGCTGGACATGGCCATGTATTCCGGCCCGATCTGCCAATTGCCCTTTTGCGAGGCCACTTGGCAGCATTCGATGAACGCGCAGTTCTTGGCTTTGCGGCGGTGGGCTTTCATGTCGCCATCGCGGTAAGCGTTTTTCAACCGCAGTTCGACCGGATCCATACGGACCGTCTCGGCCACCTTGTCCATATGGCATTCAATGGCGAAATCCACGCCCGTTATGCCAAAGCCACGCATGGCCGTTGCTGGCGTGCGGTTGGTGTAAACGCAGTAAACGTTGGAGGCGACATTAGGGATCGTATACGGCCCCGGCAGGTGAGCTGTGCCTTTGACCACGGCATAGGAAGACAGCCGTGTGTAGGCGCCGGAATCGAAGAAGCCCGTAAACTCCCGCGCAACAATGCGCCCGTCATTCATCACACCGTCACGGATGCGCCAGCGTTCCGCGCCTCGCGGTGCGCCGACCTGCATTTCCTCTTCACGGTCCCAGACAAACCGGACTGGACGGCCCGTTAGGGCTGCGCCAAGCACAGCCAATGGTTCATTCAGCGAATCCACCTTGCCACCAAAGCCGCCACCAACCGTGCCGCCGATGAAGTGGAGACGGCTTGAAGGCATGTCGAGCAGTTTTGCGGTGACGCCAAGCGAAAAGAACAAAGCCTGCGAACCCGTATGACAGCGATACCGATCGTTGGTTTCGGGCACAGCAATCGCGCCGCAGGTTTCCATCGGTGCTTGCTCAATGGGCGACATTTGATACTCGCCCTCGACGATGTGATCGGCCTGCGCCATGGCTGCGTTCACATCGCCGAAGCGCAGTTTTTGGTGATCGTAGAGATCGTAATAGTCAAACGTGTTGTTGGGATATTCCTCATTGATGACTGGAGCTTCCGGCTTCAGCGCGTCTTCAACCTCCAGCACGAACGGCAGCGGCTCATACTCTACCCGCACAGCTTGGCATGCCTTGCGCGCCTGCAATTCCGTCTCAGCGATGATGGCAACGATCGCTTCGCCTTTGTAACAGACCTTGGTGTCTTGCAGCAGCTTCTCGTCATCGCGGCCAAAATTGATGAGCGATAGCAGCGTGTTGATGTTGTGGGGAACATCCTTGGCCTCAACCACCCGCACCACGCCTGGCATTGTGTCCGCGCCGTTGAGATTGATTGAACGAATGCGGGCATGGTGCTCAGTGGAACGCACAATGCGCATGTGCAGCATGCCGTCGTAGAGGTGGTCGTCGTAATAGGTCGAGCGGCCAGTGACATGGCCCAGCGCATCCTGCCGCTGCTTCGGCTTACCAATCTCGTTGAGATCTTCGGGCCGCTCGTCAGCAAACAGATCTTTGCGAAACTCTACAGTGGACATCAGCGTGTGCCTCCAAAACCGGTGGCGCCATAGCTGCGGCCCGTGCGCTGCGCCGCGGTCAGCACCGCATCAATGATCGGCTCATAACCTGTGCAGCGGCACAGATTGCCTCCAAGCGCCTCTATCACCTCGCCTCGGCTGGGATTTGGATTTGTGTCGAGCAAAGCCTTTGCCGCCATCAACATGCCTGACGTGCAATATCCGCATTGGGCTGCGAAATGCTCCATGAATGCCTCCTGCAAAGGATGCAGATCGGGGCCGTTCTGCAACCCGCCTGTCGTACTGATGGATTTGCCCTCGACGCTTTCAGCAAGCGTGAGGCAGGACAATTGGCTTTTGCCGTCGATGATGACCGTGCAAGCGCCACATCCGCCCTGGCCGCAGCCGTATTTTGGCGACAGATCGCCCGCGCCGCGCCGCAGAACTTCCAATAGGTTGGCTCCGCCATCGACAAACAAGGCGGTTTCGCGGCCATTCAGGGTAAACCGGACTGGAACTTTGGCCATCGTCTAGCCCTCCTCTTTCAACAAAAGCCGCCGCAGATGGACGGGCGCCACTTCACTGCGATACCAGCCGGAGGCAATGGGATCGTCCGGCGGCTGAAAATCGCTGCGCAACGCATCCAGCGCGGGCTTAATGCTCATTGCATCAAGCGACACGCCCTCAAGCGCCCGCTCGACATTCTTTGCACGCAACGGCGTGGTGCCCATGGCGCCAAACGCAATGCGCGGGCTTGAGAGACGGCCAGCCGACTGATTGAGACAGGCGGCAATCGACATTATGGAGACGCCCTTTGGTTTGATGCGGGTAACCTTGCGAAACCGGAAATCGACACCGCTGGGTTGAGCAATCGTTACCCCGGTCACCAAGCCTCGAAACGAGTCGCGCCCGACGAGAAAGGCTTCCAATTCTTGTTCCCCGCCCCCTGCGATTTGAACCTTCGCATCCAGCGCCAAGAGCGCGACGGCAAAGTCGCCATACGGGTGGTGGGCAAACAGATTTCCGCCAACGGTTGCCATGTTGCGAATGGCAGGGCCGCCGACAGCGCGTGCGGCTGGCGCGAGCAAGGCGACATCCGGCGAGCTGATGACTTCCGCCATCGTGACTGCTGCACCAATTTCTATGCGGTCACCGGACCGCGTGATGCGGGCCAGAGCGGGATCGGTGGCCCGCACGATGCGTTCGCCTGACAATCGGCCATAATTGACCGCGTTCATGACGATTGTGCCGCCAGCGAGATAGACCGCATCATTGCGCAATGCAGCCGATGCCTCTTGTGCATTGGGGAAAGTTTCAACGGCGATCATGCTGCATGTCCTTCACTCGTTTGGTTGTCGAGGTGGGCTCGGATGGCTTCAAATCCGGCACCGTAAATTCCCTCGCCGACTAGCTCGGATAGCTCCGCTTCCCGTCCCGCTGGCGTGTCAAAGCGGCTTTCCCAGTGCCAGAAAGTGGCGTCTTCATCCGTGACCGGAAGCAGGCGAACGTGTGAGACGTAGTTGAAAAGTGGAACTGGCGTGTCGAGCAGGCAGTAGGAATAGCTCTGTTCCATGTCCGACAAGGTCAAAAGCTGTTCGCGCAATTCCGAGCCGTCTTCCAGACGGAAGCGGCGCACACAACCGACGCGGTCGGCATCTTCACCGCGCTCGATCCGACTGGAGGCAATGGCTGGATGCCACCATTCGTGTCCGTTGAAGTCTCGGATGACTTCCCAGACGGCATCAACCGGATGCTGTAGAATCGTTGATCGGGATACCTTTACCACGCCATCACCCTCCAAAATGGCGTTTGAGGGCGTCGAAGCCGGTTTGGAACACATTGCCGCCGATGCCGGACACAAGATCGGCTTCATCGTCTGCCTTGCATTCGAATTCCGCCGACCACTCAGCGAAGCAGCGCTCGCCATCGGTCACTGGCGTCAGGCGCACCGTCGCCAGATAGTCCCAAAGCGGCATGGGCCCATCGAGCATGGAGTAGGAAAAGAACAAATCGTAGTCTGACAAGCCAACAAGTTGCTCACGGATGTTGTCGCCGTTTTGCAGGTTGAAATTGCGGATGCAGCCAATCTTGTCGGCGGGAAGCGCATCTTCAATCCGGCTGTCGCGGATGCGGGGATGCCAGTTTGGCAGCCCGTTGAAGTCTCGCACCCGTTCCCACACTTTGGTGGCTGGAGCATTGATCACGCTGGACACATAAACACGGGCCATCAGGACGCATCCTTCCCGGCGGGCTTGCCACCGTCGCCGTCACCTTTGAGCTTTTTGGCTTCCGAGACCGCACGCGTCATGTCGCTTGCATCGCGGAAGATGGTGGAGCGTGAGATGTTTGATCCGTCCAGGCCAATGTCTGAAAGCAGACTGTCGACCATGGGCGCTTGCACGCGGTAGCGCAGGGCAGAGTTCATGACTTCGTCCGTTGGGCTGCCGCCACCGCCACCACCGTTCATGCCGCCGCCGCCACCGCCGCCATTGGCCCAATCGAGGCCGGCGGTGCCGGAGCCACCAAGTTGCATGATCTTGATGTCGTTGATTTTCTCCAGCGGTTTGACGGAGGCGGAGACGATGCCTTCCACATGCTCCAGCATTTTGCGCTTGAAGAGTGAGTGGCGTGCCTCGTCTGTGAGAACATTTTCGGCCTCGTTGATAAGTTTTTGAGCCTCCGCTTCGACGGCGGCGCGAACCTTCTCGGCTTCAGCGGCGATGCGTTTCTCCGCTGCTTGTTTTTCAGCCAAAGTCACATCGACAGTCTTGCGACGCTCGGCGATTTCCCGCTCGCCAGCCGTTTTGGCCTTCTCAGCGGCCTCAATGGCCTTTGCGCGGGCGATCTCGGACTCAGCAGCAGCGGCACTCTTATCAAGCGACTTGCGGTAGAGTTCGATGGCCTTGTCCATCTCGGCGCTCTCCACCGTTTTCTCGCGTTCCACCTCGCGGCGACGGCGCTCTGTTTGATGGTTGATGCGTGCCTCGTCGAGGCCGAGTTCCGACGAGATTTGCGCCCGTTCGACCTCTTCCTTGGAAGCGATTTCAGCCTCCCGCAGGGCTTGGACCCGGGCAATTTCCAGCTGCTCGATTGAACGCTTGCGCTCGATGCGCACAGCTTCCAATTCCTGCTCTGCCTTGATGCGATGGGCGTCGACGACCTTCTGCTTGGCAACACGAGCCGCTTCGACGGCCTCGTCGGCAGCAATTTGTGCTGCGTCGACGGCCTTGTTGCGCTGGATCTCCAGAGCGCGGATTTTCTCGTCGCGTGCGATTTTCTCTTGGGTTGTCTCCTGTTCTTTCTCGATGCGCATGCCATCGACCAAGCGGCGTGAGGAGATTTCAGCGCTTTCGATGGCTTCGTTCTTCTCAATCTCGCGGGAGCGGATTTCCGCTTCCTTCTCGATTTCCTTGGCTTTGGTTTTCGCCTCTTCCTCTATGCGGCGCGAAGCGACCTCTTCTTGTGCCGCAATGCTGGCTGCATCGACGGTGCGGTTGCGTGCAATTTCGCGCTCGCGCAGGTCTTGCTCGTAAGCGATCCGCTCTGCTGCAACTTTCTTCTCCTTGGCGATTCGGGCGGCCTCTGTGGATTCCTCGGCGGCCAGTTCCGCTTCGCGCACGGCTTTCTCGCGGGCGACATCGCGCTCGCGCGTCGCTTCTTCCTTCTCGATGCGTTGAACCGCCAGCTTCTTCTCCTGGGCGATACGGGCAGCTTCCACGCTTTCGGTGGAGGCCACTTCGGCTTCCTGAATTGCCTGGTTGCGGGCAATTTCGAGTTCGCGTGTGGCTTTTTCGAAGGCGATTTGCTCGGCCGCTGTCGCTCTTTCCTGGGCAATGCGCTTGGCCTGTGTTGCCTCGCGTGCCGCGATTTCTGCAGCGTCCAATGCTGCCTTGCGGGAGACTTCGCGATCGTCCGTCTCTTCGCGCGATGCAATGCGTTCGAAGGTGATTTGTTTCTCCTGCGCGATGCGGGATTTCTCGACGCTTTCGCGGGCTGCAATTTCGGCTTCCTCGACAGCCTTGTTGCGCGAGATTTCGAGCGCGCGGATGCGCTCTTCCTGCGCGATGCGTGTTGCGTCGGTGGACTCGCGCGCTGATATTTGAGCGGCTTCGAGCACTTTCTGGCGCTCGATTTCCAACGCCCGTGTTTCCTGTTCGGACGCGATGCGCTGTGCAGCCAGCGCTTTTTCACGAGCGATGCGAGCGGCTTCTGTTGCCTCTTGAGAGGCAATTTCAGCCTCCTCAAGGACCTTCTGACGCTCAATCTCAAGCTGACGCACCGATTTATCGGAAGCGATACGCTCGGATGAAATCACTTGCTCCTGTGCGATGCGCAGTTTTTCAGATGCCTCACGCGCTTCAATCTCGGCCTGTTGCACGGCCAGGTTGCGGGCGATCTCGCGTTGCTGGGTGTTTTGCTCAAGTTCGATGCGTGCTTCGGTCACGGAACGCTCTTGCGAAATGCGTGCCTTTTCGATTTTTTCGCGCGCCTCAATGTCGGCTGCGTCGAGGCTGCGCTGTTTTTCGATTTCCCGTGCCTGCTGTTCCTGCTCCTTTGAGATTCGCGCCTCAGTGATCACTCTCTCTTGTGCGATGCGGGCTTTCTCGATGGCCTCTTTCGCCGTGATTTCGGCAGCATCGGTCATCTGCCGCGTCTTGATGCGTTCTTCAGTGAGGTTTTTCTCTTGAGTGATGCGCGCCTTTTCCAGTTGTTCCTTGGTGACGATCTCAGCCTCTTCCACCACTTTTTGCCGTTCGATTTCCATTTGGCGAATGTCGCGCTCGGACTCGATGCGGGCTTCTGAAATCTGGCGATCGTTTTCAATCCTTGCACGCTCGATCGCCTCGCGGCTTTCGATGCTCGCACGTTCGGAGGCTGCCTCCTGCTCAGCGCGTTCTCGTACGAGTTCTGCGCGTTGGCGGGCACGGCGGAATTCAACTTCGCGCTCCTGTTCCAAACGCGCTTCTTCGCTTTCGCGCTCAATCTGCAGCGCCTGCTTTTCCGCTTCCAGATTGCGAGCGCGGATGAGGATCATGGAGTCCTGCTCAATGTCGTTGCGCAGTTTGCGGCGGTTCTCGATGCTTTCGATCACCGTGGTAAGACCTTCGGCGTCAAACGTGTTGGAGGGATTGAAGTATTCAATATCTGTCTGGTCGATATCGGTGATCGCAACAGACTCAAGTTCGAGACCGTTTTTGTCCAAACCCTCCTGGGCGGCTTCGCGCACGCGACGCACGTATTCTCCGCGCTGCTCATGCAATTCGTGCATGGACATTTCAGAAGCGACCGAGCGCAAGGCGGACACAAATTTACCAGCCAAGAGCGAATGGATGCGTTCCGGCTCCAGCGTCCGTCGTCCCAGCGTTGCGGCCGCCAGCGAGACGGAGCTTCTGTCCTGCGCGACGCGCACATAAAACTCTGCATCCACGTCAACGCGCATGCGGTCTTTGGTGATCAGCGCCTCTTCGCGTTCGCGGGTCACTCCCAGCGGCAGAGTGTTGAGGGAGACGGGTGTGATGTCGTGGATGATCGGCCAGACGAAGGCACCGCCATCGATCACGACTTTCTCACCCAGAAAACCGGTTCGCACAAAAGCGACCTCTTTGGTCGACCGGCGGTAGAGCCAGTTCATCACCCAATAGAGAATGAAGATGACGATGACGGCTGCGATGAGCCACAACACCAATTGTCCGATCAATTCTCCAGTCATTTCATTTCCTCCCGGCCTTTTCGGCCTCTCTTCGTTCCCGCAGTCGGCTCAGTTTTTGATGCTGATCTGCTTGAATTTCTTTGTCTGTTCGGTCAGCGCGATTTCCGTCGGCAGACGCTCCATTGAAGAAGCGCCATAGAAGCCGTGGCAGTGTTTCGTGTTCCGCAGGACAAATTCGGCGTCGTCCGGCATTGCCACGGGGCCGCCATGCACCAGCACGATGGCATCAGGGCTCACGTCCAAAGCGGCCTGTGCGTATTCGTCGGTCAGCCGTGGGGCGTCTTGCAATGTAACGCCGGTCTCCGCGCCGATGGAGCCGCCCGTCGTCAAGCCCAGATGCACGACGATGATGTCGGCACCAGCCTTGGCCATTGCAGTCGCGTTGTCGGTGGAAAAAACGTAAGGCGTGGTGAGCAGGTCTTTGCCAGCTGCCATCTCGATCATGTCGACCTCAAGACCGTAAGACATGCCCGTCTCTTCCAGATTGGCCCGGAATGTGCCGTCGATCAGGCCCACGGTTGGAAAGTTCTGCACGCCGGAGAAGCCAGCCGCTTTCACCTCGTCCAGAAACTTGTCCATCAGTCTGAAGGGGTCAGAGGCACAAACGCCGGCCAGAACGGGCGTGTTCTTCACCACTGGCAGCACTTCGCCCGCCATTTCCATCACGACGCTGTTGGCATCGCCGTAAGGCATCAGACCAGCCAACGAGCCGCGACCTGCCATGCGGTAGCGGCCAGAATTGTAGATGACGATGAGGTCAATGCCGCCTGCTTCTTCGCATTTTGCGGAAAGTCCCGTGCCGGCACCGCCGCCAATGATTGGCTCTCCGGCATCGCGCATGGCGCGGTATCGTTTCATGAGTTGGGAACGGTCGTGCATGGATCAACTGGCCTTCATGGTTCTGGAGCCGAAAAGTCCACGGAAAGTGGTGATCACTTTCTCGGTGAATTCGGCATCGTTGATGTTGTGGGGAACGCGGATCAACTGGCGGTTTGAAGTCTGGCGCACAGTCTCTTCCAGCGCGGCGAACAGGGCTTTTCGCGCGCTGGGATCGTCAAAGGGTTGGCCCTGCGCATCCAATGCGGACACGCCACCTTCCGGCAGGAAGAAGCGCACCGGCCCGGTCATTTCGTTCAGCCGCTCGCCAATCCAGCGGCCCATTGCGGTGTTCTCTTCCGGTGTCGTTCGCATGAGCGTGACTTGCGGATTGTGTTCGTAGAAAAGCCGGTCTGCATACTTCGCAGGCACCGTGTCCCGCGCGCCAAAATTGACCATGTCGAGCGCGCCGCACGCGCCGATATAGGGCAATCCAGCCCGAATTGACGCGCCGAAGCGGTCCTCGTTGGCTGCAAAGACGCCGCCAAACATCATGTCGCATACTTCCGTGGTGGTGAGGTCAAGCACGCCGGCCAGCATGCCGGAATCCAGCAGCTTCTCCATGGAGCGCCCACCAGTTCCTGTGGCGTGAAAGACGAGGCAGTCGTAGTCTTCATCAAGGGCGGCTGTGATCTGCTGCACGCACGGTGTTGTCACGCCAAACATGGTCAGGCCAATAGCGGGCTTGTCGACCACATCATTTGCGGCACTCATTCGTGCTTTGACCATGCCGGCTATGGCTTGTGCGCCATTCGTCAGCACTTGGCGGGTGATGGAATTAATCCCCTGAACATCGGCAACGGAATGCAGCATCAGAATGTCGGACGGGCCTACATATTGCTCCACATTGCCGGAAGCGACGGTGGAGATCATCACTTTAGGCACGCCGACGGGCAGGACGCGCATGGCAGGCGTTGCGAGAGCCGTGCCGCCTGAACCTCCTGCGGAAATGATGCCGGCCACGTTATTCTGTGCGGCCATCCAGCGCTCAAAGGCTTGCGTCATGCCCGAAACAGCGGTGCCGCGGTCGCCCGTAAAGACGCCGGATGTGCCGCGCGGATGGAAGGCGGCGATGGAATGCGGCGGAACATCGGCGCCAGACGGTTTGCCTGATGTGGACAGATCCACGAGTTGGACGTTCAGCCCCTGTGCTTTCACCAGATCGCGGATGAAGCGAAGTTCCGCGCCTTTTGTGTCCAGCGTTCCGACGATGAGAACACGGGTGCCTTTGCCTTGGATGCGGGCCGACAAGGGTTGGAGCTTCGTCTTCGAAGCTGCCGAAGCCACATCGGTCATGGTGCGGGCTGCGCCTTCAATCACCCGAACGGGAACAGCAGCGCTCCAGCGCGTTGGCACGCGGGGGTTGGAAACAAAGACCTTCTGCGGCCCTTTGGTGTCAGATTGCCCTGAGGCTGGTTTTTCGTCCGAGCGGGGATCGGGCGTTTCGTCATGAGCATGACGGCCAACCCCGAGCAGCGCCTGCTGAAGATCACGATCAGCGGCCAGCACACCCGCTTCCATAACGCGGTTGATGCGTCCATTGACCATTATTGCAACTTGTTCCGAGACTGACGTTGCGACGCCAATATTCTGCTCAATCACGAGAACGTCGATATCGCCCTCTTGGCCAAGACGGATGAGCATATCGGCAACCAGATCGACGATCACGGGCGCAAGACCCTCGGTCGGTTCGTCCATCACCAGCAGCTTCGGATTGAGCAGGAGTGCGCGGGAAATCGCCAGCATTTGCTGCTCACCACCCGAAAGTTGCCCGCCGCCATTGTTGCGCCGTTCGGCCAGCCGGGGGAATGTCGAATAGATGCGCTCGATGCTCCACGCCTCGCCGGAGCGGCTCACCAATTTAAGATGTTCGTCGACTGTCAGCGAGGGCCACAGTCGGCGGCCTTGAGGAACGTAGCCGATGCCTGCCCGCGCACGCTCTGCGGATGTTTTGCCTGCCAGAGATTGCCCCGCAAAGGAGATCGAACCACCTGAGATCGGCACCATGCCCATGATGGCTTGGCACAGGGTGGTTTTGCCCATGCCGTTTCGACCAACAACGGAAAGGACGCCGTGGTGAAGGGTCAGGTCTACGCCTTGCAGGGCGTGGCTTTGGCCGTAATAGACGTTGAGGTCTTTAACCTCGAGAATGGGGGAGGCGGAGCGGGCGTCAGTCATGGCCACCCCCTAGATAAAGTGCCTGCACTTCCGGATCTTCTTCAATCTCAGCGGGCTTGCCCTCTTTGAAGATGCGCCCGTTGTGCATCATCGAGACTTGTTCAGAGACGCGCAGCGCCACGTCCATATCGTGCTCTATGATGATGTAGCCCATGTGCCCGGGAAGGCCCGTCAGGATTTCGATCAGTTCAGAGCGCTCTGTCGGCGAAAGCCCTGCGGCTGGCTCATCAAACAAGATGAACCGCGGCGCGCCGGACAGCGCCATAGCGATTTCAAGCTGTCTTTGCTGCCCATAAGCGAGTGCGGAAACCTTCGTGTTCTTGATATCTTCCAGATGCACAACACGCACCAAATCTTCAGCCGTCGCCATCAGCGCATCGTTGCGGCGGGGGCGCAGGAAAGAAAACCTGTTTCGCGAAACGCCGCAGCAGGCAAGGTAAATGTTGTCGAGAACCGACAGGCCGGTGAATAGGAGCGAAATTTGATACGTGCGCCGCAGGCCACGGCGGATGCGTTCGTGGGCGGCGAATTCTGTCACGTCTTCCCCGAAAAAACGAACGCTGCCGTGGGTCGGCAGAAAGTCGCCCGTGATGCAATTGAACAGCGTTGTCTTGCCCGCGCCATTAGAGCCAAGCACTGCGCGGCGTTCGCCGGGGCGGACGGACAGGGTGATGTCTTGCAATGCCGCCAGCGCACCGAAATACTTGGATACTCCGCGAAGCTCCAAGGCGTTGGAAGTGCCCGTGGCCTCAAGGCGGTCTGACACACTGCGGGTGGGGTCAATCGCGGTGACGCTCATGGGGCCTCCTTCTGGTTTTCACCAGTCAAAGGATCGCGCCCACGGCTTTCCCGCCATCTTTCCCACAGGCCCAAAATACCATCGGGAGAGAAGAACACGATGAGGAGGAAGGAGATGCCAACGAGCAGCTGGAAGCGGTCGCCCGACATTCCCAGTGAGGTCAGGATGTCGATGGCGAAAGTCTTCAACACCACATAAATCAATGCGCCGATGAACGGGCCGATGGGGCGGTTCAAGCCGCCGATCACGGCGATCACCAGAATGTCGATCACCGGACCTGTTCCCGCCGTTCCGGGCGAAATTTGCGCGGACTGCCAGGTTAGCAAAATACCGCCAATGCCTGCGATCAAGGCTGCGAAAGCATAGGCCGCAATACGGTGGGCGTTGACGTTGAAACCGAGCGCTGCCATGCGCCGCGGGTTGTCGCGGATGCCTTGCAGCGTCAGGCCGAAAGGCGCGCGAGAAACGTACAGCACCACGATGTAGGCCAAAACGGCCCAAAACAGCGACAGGTAGTAGAAGGCCAGATCGCCCCGCCAATCAACACCGAAAAGTTGTGGTGGAAGCACGCCGTTAAAGCCCGAAAAGCCGTTGAACACGCCGTAGTTTTGGCGTGTGAAGTAAAAGAAGGCCGATGCGATCGCCAGCGTGATCATGATCGTGTAAATGCCTTCGGTGCGCACCGCGAGCGCACCGACAACCGTTCCGAACAGCACTGCAATCATGAGGGCCAGCGGGATGGTGATCCACCACGGCCAGCCCAGCGAGATCGTATCAATCGAACTGACGCCGAAGATTGCGACCATGTATCCGGCGATGGCAGCGATGGTCATCTGAACCAGCGAAACCATGCCGCCATATCCAGCGAGGAACATCAGTGACAGCGCAATCATTCCAAGGATGAATGACCAGCCGAAAATCTGGTTGAGAACAAAGCCGGAAGCGACCAGCGGCATTAATAGAAGCACGGCGCCGATGATCCAGTAAGCGGTTGGGATGCGCTCGTACCAAGAGGCTGAAAGAGCCTGATCGTTGCTGCGCGCAGCGTCGGTGAGCGTGCCATTCATGCCGGAACCGGGCTGGTCCAATACGCTCATCGCCTATGCCCTCCCCAACAGGCCCTGAGGGCGGAAAGCAAGCACGAGCACCATGATGAGGAAGGTCAGCACGACTGCATACGTGGGCACGTAAACCGAGCCAAATTGCTCCGCCAGCCCTATCAGCAGCGCGCCGATGGCAGCACCGGGAATGGAGCCCATTCCGCCGACAATCACTACGACCAAAGAGGCCAAGAGGAAGCGTATGTCTTCGCCGGGCGCGACGGTTTGAAATGTTCCACCCACAACACCGGCCAGACCCGCAAGTCCTGCGCCGAACGCGAAAACCCCTACGAACACGAGCTGAATACGTGCGCCGGTGGCCGAGAGCATGTCTCGGTCATCGACGCCTGCGCGGATTAGCATTCCGATCTGGGTGCGGTTCAGCATCAGCCACATCACAACACCGATAACGATGGCGGCTCCCAAAATAACCAGGCGCACGATTGGGTATTTCATGAAAATGAGTTCGCCCGACGAACGCTTCACGCCCGTGACGAAGAACGTCTCGACGGGGCCGGAAAGCCATGAGGGCGGCTGGATGTTGTAGAAGTCACCGCCCCAATACCACAGCATCAAATCCGCCATGACGATGGAAATGCCAATCGTCACCAGCGTCTGGCGCAGGTCTTCGCCCTCCATTCGGCGGAAGACAAAATACTGCAGGAGAATGCCGAAAGCAGCGACAACGATGAATGAGACGGGGAAGGCCAGCAACCACGAGCCGGTCGTGTTGGCCACGCTGTAGCCGATGTAACCGCCGAGTAGATAGAGCGAGCCGTGCGCCAGATTGACGTTGCGCATGAGGCCGAAAATCAGAGTGAAACCGGAAGCCACAAGGAAATAGAGCGCACCAAGTGTGACGCCGTTGAACAAAGCGTTGAGAAATATTTTCTTGCGCCCGATCAGGTCCACTAACCAAGCGGGCCAGACGGCGAAAATCATCCAGATCACGAACGCGACTATCACGAAGATGATCGCAGACCAGATTGGGTTGCTTTCGATGAAGCGCCTCAACGAACAGCCTGACGCCGAGGTGCCATCGGGCAGGGGGCTATGCCACCCCGGACTGTCCGGTTCCTTCTCATGCGTCCTCCCTGTTTCTCCGGTCAACCAACGCTGCGCGTCAGATCGGCCAAGACGAACAGGTTAGGAAGGTTCTTGTGTAAGCCTCATACCTCACAGTCTTGTCGCTTGGCTTCGCATCGCCAAAATTAAATTTGTGGCCTTCTTTGTAAGGGGTCTTGAACGGGACGCCCACCAACAAAAAAGGTGCCTGCAAAAGCAAGCACCTCCTTAATTGCGAACGAAGTGCGGGATTAAGCTATAAGTCCAACCCGGCGATAGTCGCTCGGTGGTATGCCAACATTGGTTGTGAAGAAGCGGGTGAAACTCGCTTGTGAGGAGAAGCCCAAGTCATAGGCAATCTCTGTAACGGATTTGTCAGTTTGCATGAGTTCGTCAATTGCTCGCTCGGCCCGTAACGTGTTGAGGTAAAGGTTGGGCGTGATGCCCATCTGGCGTTTGAACAGCTTGAAGAAGTGCGGCCGAGACAAGCCGGATTCTTTGGCTACCCAATCAATCTCCATCGCTTCGCAGTAGTTTTCCTGCATCAGCGCAATCGAGCGGCGAACGCGATAGTCGAGGAACCGTTCGTTGAATCGGCTCATGCGGTTTTGCCGATTTCCTGTTCCCCAGCTTTGCTCGAAGCACTGGCGCGTTGTTTCAAACAGGAATCCGTCAAACATTTCCGAGCCTTCGGGCTCCATTAAGAGGGAGGTCAGCCGGGCGACCCATGTGGCAACCGGCGAGGTCACGTCGATAAGGGGGCGACCGAAGGCCAGTGTTGGCTCAGCCGATCGGTTGTTTTCCAAAAACCACATCGGCTTTATATAGAGCGTGAGGGTCGTTAGCGGTTTTTCCGGATCGTCGATTTCAAAACTATGAGGCTCCCACGGCGAAACAGCCACAGCGCTGTTGCGGTCGATCCTGTGAGATTTGTCGCCCAGGGTGATTTGGCCCTCTCCGCCATCCAGCCAGAAAATCAGATGTGCTTCGCGGTGGGCGTGCGTGATAATCGGCTTGTTCAAGTTATACAAAGCCGCACGGCCGAACGCGCCGTGATGGACTGATATAGCGCCACTCATACCCAACTCCTCCCAAAGTAAAGGTGCTCACTCGCCCGGGAGCACCTACATGCTCGTGGGCAAAGAGGAGTTTGGTCAAGCAAAAACAGCTTCAAAAAAGACTATGAGGTATGAAATCGGATCGAAAGCTACGAAATGCCGTTGTAAGTTTTGGGGTTCAGCTAAGCTCGGGTGTAGGCAGTTTTGATCTGCGTGTAGAATTCTTTGGCGTATTGGCCTTGTTCCCGCTGCCCATAGCTGGACGCTTTCGTGCCACCAAACGGAACATGATAATCGACGCCCGCGGTTGGCAAATTGACCATGACCATGCCTGCTTTCGCCTTCTGGCGAAAATCGGTCGCGTGTTTCAGACTTGTCGTGCAGATGCCCGCGCACAAACCAAAGGGCGTGTGGTTGGCAACGGCGAGCGCCTCATCGTAATCGCGCACTCGAATAACCGATGCGACGGGACCAAACACTTCTTCGCGGTTGATTGTCATCTGAGGGGTGGTTTCGGTAATGAGAGCGGGAGACATATAAAAACCGGGCTTCCCTCTATCGAGGCGCTCGCCGCCAAAGCGAATGGAGCCGCCTTCGCGGCGGGCAGTGTCGACATACTTCAGGTTTTGCTCTAGTTGAGCTTCGCTGGCGACTGGACCAATATCCGTTTTCTCGTCAAGCGCATCACCCACATTGAGTGCGCGCAGGCGCTCTGCGCAGCGTTCAACGAACCGGTTGTGAATATCCTGCGTCACGATCAGCCTTGAAGATGCGGTGCATCGCTGGCCGGTGGAATAGAACGCACCGTCTATCGCACAATCGACGGCTTGGTCGAGATCAGCATCATCCAAGACCACGAGAGGGTTTTTACCGCCCATTTCAAGCTGGGCCTGGCGCATGTGGCGGGCGCAGGCTTCCACCACGCGCGCGCCTGTTGCTTGCGATCCGGTAAACGTGATGGCGTTGATGCGTGCGTCTTCAAGCATGGCATGGCCGACAATATTGCCCGGCCCCATGACCAAATTGAACACGCCAGCCGGAAGGCCTGCGCGCTCAAGAGTGTCGGCGATTACCCACGAACATGCTGGTGTCAATTCAGCAGGCTTCATGACAACCGTGTTGCCGAAGGCCAAAGCGGGCGCAATTTTCCATGCGGGTATGGCAATTGGAAAGTTCCACGGTGCGATTATGCCGACCACGCCGACAGGTTCACGCATCACATCCACCTCCACGCCGGGGCGCAACGAAGCGAGTTTGTCGCCGCCCAACCGTAAGGCTTCTCCGGCGAAGAAAAGAAAGATGTTGCCGGCCCGCACAGTTTCGCCAACGCCTTCGCGCAGCGTTTTGCCCTCTTCACGAGCGAGTAGGGTTCCAATCTCGGTTTGGTGAGCGAGAATGTCATTACCCACTCGCGCCAAAATATCATGGCGTTGCTGTGGTGTGCTTGCAGCCCATGCGGGAGCAGCATCGACCGCCGCTGACACGGCCGCATTGACGTCGGAGGCATCGCCCTCCGCATACTGGCCAACGATGTCGTTTGTGTCTGAAGGGTTTATGTTGGGCGTTGACCGACGGCCCGACCGCCAGTGTTCGCCAATCCACATGCCCTTCACATCGCCCATCCTACGTCCCCGTTTTTCGCTTGCTCACAAAGAGGCCCCGGACGGCAAAGTCTCCGCCCGGGGCCGCTTCAGTCTGTCATCTGCGATTAGTCGCAGTCGACAATATCGCGTGATGGTAGGCCGAGCTTCTTGAACTCCGCTTCATCGACGCCGAGCGTCTGATTGACGTTTTCCACGACCTTCATCAGCTTGTTGCCAAGCGTGCCATCGGCGTTCTCCACCACTTCGGTGACGAAATTGGTGCCGATGGCCTGACGGTTGTTGTCCAGTTTGATTTTTCCGTTCGGTGCATCCAGCTCGAGCGTGGACAGGCACATGCGGAATGCCTTCTGGTTATCGGATAGATCGCCATTGGTCTTATTCAGGCACTGGAGAGCCGCATTTGTGGCGTTGTAGTAGCCAGTGGACATCAAAGCTGGCGTTGGGAAGCGCTGATCCGGCGGGAAGGCGTCCTGATAGGCTTTGACGAATTTCTGCCAGTTTGGATTGTCCCAATCGTCTGCCTGCGGGCCAGACGAAGGCGTTCCAATCAGCGCGTTTTTGGCGTCGCCTTTGGAAGACAGAACCGTTCCGTCCACCATAATGGTGCCACCAATCAGATTGGCATCACCGCCGGCCTGTTGATACTGATTGAGGAAGTTGACGGCGTCACCGCCACCAAGGCCCAGATAGATTGCGTCAACATCGTCTGGCAGAGCGGCGATGATGGAGCCGAAGTCTTTCGTGCCCAATGGCACCCATTGCCGCTCGACGATCTTGCCGCCCGCGTTGCAATAGCCCAAGGCGAAGCCAAGGAAGTTTGTGTAAGCGAAGGAGTAATCTTCAGCGACTGACGCTACCGTTTTCCATCCCTTTTCATTGGCAACATATTCACCCAGACCAGCGCCCCACTGAGCGCCATCCATGTTGAAGCGGAAGAAGTTTTCCGCTGGATCAACGAATGTGGTCTCCTGTGCGCCGGAAATACCGTTGATGATCGTCACTTGTGGTTGGGTCTTGGCATAATCGCGCAGCGCGATGCCCTCAGAGCCTGAAAGCGGGCCGATGATGAGGTCAACCTTGTCCTGCTCAACCAGTTTACGAACGCCGCGAACCGCGCTGTCTGGGCTCGCGTCGGTGGACTGGGTGATGATTTCCAGTTCTTTGCCGCCAGCCTTTCCACCAGCTTCCTTCAAGGCTATTTCCAAGCCGCGAATGCCTTCCTCCCCCAGCACGGTGTAGGTGCCTTCGAGTGTTGCCAACACGCCTACTTTGATCTTGTCAGCCGCCAAAGCTGAACTCGATGCGACCAGCGCCATCACGGACGCGGTGGTTATCAGGAACTTGTGCATTCATACCTCCCATGAATTTCTAAATCACTGCGCACCTTTTGTGCAGCAGTAGGGGAATAGAGTGCGACACTCCCCGCGCCCCATGCATGGCGCTGAGTGCCGGAACATACCGCCAAGTATCATTTTGAAAGGAAAAGGCCGTCATTTGGCGGCATCCACCAAAGCTGCATCAAAACTGAAACGCGTTGCCCTGACTGCGGAGTTCAAAGTGTGGCTGACGCTCAACACGCCCGATGTCGCGTTGATATCCAGTGTGATTCACCACAAGACGGCGCTTGGCTGTTCCAATCGGCAGTATTTTGTATAGTGGCTTTCACGATTGAACGATTGGCGGACTCAATTCATGGCTATCTACAACATCACCACCCTAGGTGATTACACCGGCACGGCTGGAAACGATGTCTTCAACATATCTCATACATTGTTGGAAAACGGGGCTGCTCGCGGCACGATCATTGATGGATTGGGCGGTAATGATCGCTTTGTGGTGGACTATGGTGGAGACACTGGGCGAGCGCCTTCTTTGTATCTGCCGCTATTGGAGAACGTCGAAAACCTGGTTTTGCAGAACGGCAGCGGCAGGGTGTTGCGCGTTCCCATGAAGGATGACCAAATAGCTTCGCTTTTGGCCAGTGGTACGACCTTGAACATCAAGGTCGACATGCCGTTTACGAGCCAGACCGGGGCTGTCCAAGTGATTTTTAGCTTGTCGTCGTCGGGTGAACTGGATTCCCAGCTTCTGGATTTCGATCAGCTTTTCACCATCACAACTGGAATCGGCGCTGTTCCGCTTGATACCGGGTTTGCTTCCCTCCTCTATTTTTTCCGGCCCGAGGAGAACCAACGAATTTTTGGCACTGAAAGGGGCGAGACTTTCAAGACCAGTGGTTTTGGAACGTCCACGGTTGGAACGGTGAACGGGCGCGGTGGAGACGACGTTTTTGAAATGATCGGCTTCGTCAAATCCATTTCCGGTGGAGACGGAACCGATCGCCTTGAGCTGCGAACGCTAGGCAACACGCTGAACCTGAACATCGATGAAGGTTGGTTGGCTGATGCCACAAAGCGAATGGACGTTGATGGGATTGAGGATTTCAGCTTTCGAAGCGACCAGTCGTCGGGCAATCTGAAGATAACAATGGGCGACAACGATGCTAAGTTACAGACCCCTGGAGGTTTTGACGTCGAAATAACGGGAGGTGCCGGTGACTTATTTCTCACAGGATCAAGAGACGCGCGAGGGCAGGTTACCTTATTCGGTGGTGCCGGTGTAGAAAAAATCACCGCCAGTGACTTCGATGATCTGCTCAATGGCGGCGGTGGTGACGATACATTTTTAGCTCTTGGTGGTGATGACGTCGTAAATGGTGGCGCGGGCGATGATTCAGTCTACGGACATGGCGGCAACGATACCATTCGCGGAGATGCTGGTAACGATACTCTGCGGGGCGGCGAAGGCGATGACACCATCAGTGGGGGCGCTGGCAACGATGATCTGCGGGGCGGCAATGGCAATGACATCGTGCGGGGTGGCGATGGTGATGATACAATCCTAGCTGGTTCTGGTAATGACACTGTTTACGGTGATGCTGGCTTCAACATCCTATACGGTGAAAGCGGAGAAAATTTCCTCTACGTAGCTGGCAGCGGTGCCAACGATCCGGGCTATGGCAATGTCTATGGCGGCGATGGCACCGATACGATCTACGGTGGGAACGCTGACGATGCACTGTTCGGCCTAGCCGGAAACGATGTGCTTTATGGCCGCGGTGGAGACGATGTTGTCTCCGGTGGTTTTGGAGACGACATCGTGGATGGCGGTGGTGGCAACGACGTAGTCAACGACGGTGCGGGCAACGACAGGCTGTTTGGCAGGGATGGCGATGATAGGCTGACCGACACCAGCGGTAACGACTTTGTCAGCGGTGGCAACGGCAACGACACAATTTACAGCCTAGGTGGTATTGATGTCATCTATGGCGGGGCTGGAAACGATAGAATTGAACTGGTCGTTGGGGAGAAAGATACCGTCTATGGGGAAGACGGAGATGACTCTATCACGACTTCTACGGAAACAGCCTCCATCGCCGACATTCATCCAGGAGCAGGCTTCAACAACATCTTTTTGAGATCAGGCGAGAACACCATTCACATTCACGGTGCAGCGCCGGGAAGACGACAAGACCAGATAATAAATTTCACCCCTGACGGCAGCAACAAGGTGGATTTGAGGGCTTTTGATATTTACAGCATTGATCTTGTCAAAGATCTCCTGACTCAGAGCAGTTATCAAAACACCGCACTTAAACTTTACGATGGTGTTCAGGATGTCACCGTCGTTTGGTTTAACACAAACGGCCTTTCGCCAGACGATTTCGGTGCCGATGATTTTGTTTTGGCAACGCCTACGACGTTCAGGCAAATTGGAACCGATGCCCGCGATCACCTCTACGGAAGTGATGTCAGCGACCGCTTGTTCGGCGGAGACGGCAGCGATGTTCTTTACGGCTCAAACGGCAATGACGGTCTCAATGGCGGAGACGGCAACGATGAGCTGCACGGTGGTGCCGGCCGGGATTTGATGGTCGGGGGTGCAGGCAATGACCGCTACTGGGTGGAAAACGCTGCTGACCGGATCGTCGAAAACGCCAATGATGGATACGACATTGTCTACGCAACAGTCTCCAACCTGACACTGTCTGCCAACGTCGAAAAGCTGATTTTCACCGATACCGGAAACCATGTTGGTCGCGGCAACGCCTCCGATAATGTTCTCAATGGCAATGCGGGTTCTGACAAGTTCATTATCGACGCAGGAGGCGATGACACGTTCTCTGGCGGCAACGGAATGGATGCTTTTGATGCGCGGTCTAGTGAGACCGGCGTTCGAATTTACCTCAACAATCAGGATTTGAACGGCGGCGCTACCGCTGGTGATTTCTTCGCATCTATTGAAACGTTTATCGGTTCGTCCACGGCTGGCGATATCATGAAAGCCAATCCAAACGGCCGTGCGCGGTTTGCCGGTGACGGTGGCGACGATGTTTTGTGGGGCTCCAACAGCATCGATTATTTGCGCGGTGATGCTGGTAACGACGATCTGCGAGGCGGTGCAGGGCGAGACACGATTCTCGGTGGCACCGGCAATGACGATCTTTATGGTGGTTCAGGACGGGATCAATTCCGCTTTGTTGAAGTACAATTTGGCCAGGACACAATTCACGATTATCAGGATGGTCTAGACTATTTGCGCTTTTACTCGGCTGTGGCTGACGAGTTTTCCGATTTCACAATCAGTGGGAACGGAACTTCCAGCGTGCGCCTGACCCTAGCCAGTGCGCCTTCAAACTTCGTCGAGATAAACGGCGTCAACAATTCAACCGTCACGCTGACGGACGGTGATTTCATGTTCTATTGAGTCTTCATCGCGAAGAGAGTGCGTGAGTTATTGCGCATTCAACTTATGCGCTCCCGTCAATCTTCGCTGAATGCTTGGCCGCTCTGCCTGAGACCCTTTTGCGCCATAGGCGGAAGCTCTTTGGTTTAAGGGATTGGCGCATGAGTTTGATGACTTCGTTTTCGTTCAAGCCTGTCTGGGCTTTGATGCTGTCGAAGGTTGTGTCGTCGCACCATGCTAGTTCGATGATTTCACTGTCTGTCGGTTTGGATGCATCCGGATGATTGGCTGTGTGAGGGTTGGGCCAATCTTCGGGAAAGCTGCGGGTGGTCATGCGGTTTGGCCCTTGGGGATAACTGATCCCCAGAGTGCACCCAATAGTGGTGGTTGTGAAACCTGCGAAGTGTCACATTACCTGTGGGAGCGCTCGGCTTGTTGTCATTGCGGCACTACGCGTTGAACACGCCCTTCAAATTTTCGCGCAGCACGTTTTTTTGGACTTTGCCCATCGTGTTGCGGGGAAGTTCTTTGAGAACTTCGATGTGCTTGGGTTGTTTGAAACGGGCGATTTGCGACTTGATCGTTTCTAACGTTTTAGCCGGATCAAAGTCTGGGTCTGACGGCACGATGACGGCCACAACGCCTTCGCCAAAGTCCGGATGGGCCACACCGATAACGGCGGATTCCAGAACGCCGGGTTGGTCGTCCAGCAGCAGTTCGATTTCTTTTGGATATATGTTGTAGCCGCCGGAAATGATCAGGTCTTTGGCGCGGCCAACGATGTGGACGTAGTTTTCCTTGTCGATTTTGCCGAGATCGCCAGTGATGAAAAAGCCGTCCTTGCGAAACTCTTCAGCAGTCTTTTCCGGCATGTTCCAGTAGCCCGAAAAGACGTTCGGTCCCTTCACCTCGATTACGCCGACTTCGCCTTGGGGGAGTTCTTGCCCTGTATCAGGATCAGCGATGCGCAATTGCGTGCCGGGCAGAGGAAAACCCACCGTGCCCGCGCGCCGTTCGCCATCATAGGGATTTGACGTGTTCATGTTGGTTTCGGTCATGCCATAGCGTTCGAGAATCCGCATGCCCGTGCGTTGCTCGAATTGGACATGGGTTTCGGCCAAAAGAGGAGCGCTGCCGGAGACGAACAGGCGGATGTGGGAGACGAGATCTGCGGAGAAACGATCGTCGTTCAACAGGCGGGTGTAGAATGTCGGCACGCCCATCATGGACGTTGCGGCGGGCAGGGCGTCTATCACGTCGTCGTTGTTGAAGGCAGGCAGGAAAATGAGGGACGCGCCGGAGCACATCACCACGTTCAGTGCGACGAACAGGCCGTGGGTGTGGAAGATCGGTAGCGCGTGCAGCAGCACATCATCGGATGTGAAACGCCAAAAATCGGTGAGCGCGCGCGCGTTTGAGAGTAGGTTGTCATGGCTCAACATAGCGCCTTTAGAGCGACCCGTCGTACCTGATGTGTAGAGAATTGCGGCGAGGTCATCGGGTCCGCAGGCCGCGTTTTCAAAGGTTGGCTGCATGGTTTGTGCGAGTGCGAAAAACGAGCCACTGTCTTTGCTTTCACCGGGAACGCCAAGAGTTTCCAGACGCGAGCCGCATTCCTCCGCAATGGGCTTAAGCGCTTCGCTTGATGCAGGATCACAAATGAAGAGCTTTGCGCTGGCATCATCAAGAAAGTAGCGCACCTCTTGTGCGGTATACGCGGTGTTGAGGGGAAGAAAGACTGCGCCCATGCGCGCGCAGGCGATGTAAAGCATGGCTGCTTCGACTGATTTAGGCGCTTGCACTGCGACGCGGTCGCCTTTTGCAACGCCGCAATTGACCAACGCATTTGCCAGCTGAGCCGACAGCTCAAAAATCGAACGATAGGAGTATGCGGTACCATTTTTCAGCTTGGCGAAAGTGGCGAGCGGGTCGGCATTTGCCAGCAAACCGTCGATGAGGTGATTGCTCATGTGAGAAGACCTAGCAGGGGGAGGCTGATAGCATAAATCGCAAGGTGGTTGATGGGGTGTTCGGCATCTTGATTGAAACCGTTTAACCCATCGTCACCTTTTGGCCAGACAGCGCGATTGAAAACTGCAAAGAGCCTTCGTTCACCAGCCATTTGCGGATTTTATAGGTCCGCATGTTTTGCGCATGCATGGGGTCTGCGTCAGCAATCGCCTTTGCCTCGTCCAGATTAGCCGCGCGGTAGACGATCATGCCAGTGCCCTGCATCAGTTCGCCGGTATCGTCTGATAACGGCCCGGCAAGGAAAAGATTGCCCGCGGCTTCGACCTGTTTTTGATAGTCGAGATGGGCTGGCAAAACAGCCTGCATTTGCTCTGCCGGAGCGCTGGCGGTGGATTCGACCACGAACAATTCCATAGCAAGCGAGCCTCTGCTCTTTGAGGCTGCTTTGTATTCTTCCCAGCTTGGCATCGGCGATGTCTCTCGGTGTTTATGAGGCTTCAGACTAGACCAAGGCACATCAAAAGAAAATATCGATATAAATTGACCAATCCTGCCTAATCTGGGTATTTTAAGCTCTCGATAGGGCGAATAAGCGTGGTCGCAGCATGAGTGATATGGCTTTGGATGGTCAGCGCGTTTCCGCTCAAGACGATATCCGCGCTTTGCGTGATCAAATCAGCGCCCTCGACCAGCCTGCTCTCGATCTTATTTTGACCCGCGCCCGCTCGCACTATGCGTGGCAGGATAAGCCTGTCACCGACGCGCAAATTCACCGCATGTATGACATTGTGAAAATGGGTTCGACGAGCATGAACACGTGCCCTGCGCGGTTCATTTGGGTGAAGAGCCAAGAGGGGCGAGAGCGGCTGGCGAAGTCCCTTAAGCCCGCCAATGTTCCCAAGGTTATGGGTGCACCGCTGACCTGTATCATCGCTTGGGATACGGAATTTTGGCACCATCTGCCAAAGCTATTTCCCCACGACGACCGCCGCCCGCTGTTTGATGGCAATGAAGCTTATTGCCACGACACGGCCTATCGCAATTCCACGCTTCAGGGCGCTTATCTGATGATTGCTGCCCGCGCCATTGGTTTGGACATCGGTGCCATGTCCGGCTTTTCCAACAAGATAGTGGACGAGGAATTTTTCGCTGGGACAACGCTGAAATCGAACTTTCTGCTCAATATTGGCTATGCCGATGAGACAGCTCTTTTCCAGCGACTGCCGCGTTTTGACTTTAACGAAGTGTGCAGCTTCGCATGATCGCGCGGGAGAGTTGCTGAGCCATGGAAGTTAGAATGAAAACTGCCGTTAAGCTGCGTGTTCAGGGCGAATGTCCATCGCACTCGCTGTCGGAGATCACGGTACGCGATACGGGGTTGAAGATTGACGAGCCAGTTGAACGCGGTGGCACCAATTTGGGACCAACACCGACGGACACGGCGCTGGCCGCGCTTATCGGTTGTACGAATGTGATCGGTCACAAATGTGCGGCTTCGCTCGGGTTAGATATAGGCAAGCTGGACATTTCAGCCGTCTGCGACTTCGACCGTCGTGGCGTGACGCTGGAGGAAGAGATTGACGTGCCGTTTCAACGCATCGCGCTGAAAGTGATCACATCCAACGCTGTCAGCGATACCGATTTAGTGCGGCTTGCGGCTGAGGTTGCAAAGTTCTGCCCATTGGCCAAGCTGTTTCGACAAGCCGGGACGATTATCGACGAGGAGTGGGTTTCCGCTTCTGCCTGAACGACCAACAAGTTCCGATTTATCTGGGAGGATACAATGTCTGCATTCATGAAACTCACCCGCCGCGCTGTAATGGCGCTTGCGCTCTCCACTGCTGCAGTTGTTGGCATGGGCAGCGCGCCATCTAGCGCGCAGGAAACGATCAACATGATCGCCATTGATGGCTATCCTGATCGCTCCATGTGGGTGAAGGAGTTTTCCGGTTTTTTCATTCCGCGTGTGAATGAAGAGCTGGCAAAAAGCGGCAAATTCAAAATCAATTGGCAAGAGTCCTATGGCGGTTCCATCGTCAAACCCCGCGGCGTGCTGGAAGGCATCAAGCTGGGCCTTGGCGATATCGGCATCGTGACAACGATCTTCCACAATTCCGCGCTGCCCAGCCAAGGCATTTCGGCGGTCACTCCATTCATCGCGTCAGACGCCCGCGCGGTTGCCAAAGCGGTGGATGAAATCGCAAAAGAGTTTCCCTCAATCAATGCGGAGTTTGACGCGGAAAATCAGGTCTATCTGGCAACTGGCGTGGTGCTCGATACTTACCAGATGTTCTGCAAAGATCCGATTGCGGGCCTCTCTGATATGGAAGGTAAGAAGGTTGCGGGCGCGGGCTATAATCTGCGCTATTTGGAAGGTATTGAGGGCGCAGCCGGTGTGCGCGGCGGATTGCCGAACTTCTATAACATGCTGCAAACCGGCGTTGTGGAATGTGCGATGCTTTGGCCGGAAGCCGCCAAGACATTCAAGATCGCAGAAGTTGCTCCCTACATGCTGAAGGCTGATTTAGGCGCGGTTAATTCCAAGACCGTGACCGTCAACAAGGACGTTTGGGCCAAGCTGCCGGATGAAGTGAAAGAAGTGCTCCAAAAAGTGGCCGTTGAATACCGCGATCACGTTGCAGGCATTGCAATGGATCGTGCGGGTGAATCGCTGGAAGCCTATAAGGCCGGTGGCGGAAAAGTTGTCGAAATGGACGCCGCGTCCCGCAAGGCCTGGGCCGATGGCATGCCGAATATCGCGGTCGAATGGGCCAAGGCGTTGGACAAAAAGGGCGCCCCCGGCTCGGCAATGCTGAAAGCTTATGAAGATAAACTCAAAGCGGCTGGCTTTACGCCGGTGCGCGATTGGGCGGCTGAGCTTTAGTCGGCCAAGCGGCGAGGCTTATCGTCATGCGGGCGCAAATCCGCCGCCTCTACACGCCGTTCACCGGCGTTGCCATCGTTGCCAACACGATCGGCACGCTGGTGATCTTCGCGCTTGTTTTGATTATGAACATCGACGTCATTGCGCGCGGGCTATTCAACGCTCCGCTGCGTGGTGTCGTCGAGGTTGTGATCTTCTCGCTCATTCTGATCGTCTTCCTTCAATTGCCGGATGTGGTGCGCAGCAATCGGCTGACGCGTTCTGACGGTTTTCTTGTGCTGGCAGAGACCAACTTTCCGCGCATTGGTAGCTGGTTGTCACGGGCGATTGATCTGGCTGCCTGCATTTTCATGGCTTTGATCGCTTGGACTATCTGGCCGGAGGCGATTGAATCGATCGAGACCTGCGGCTTTATCAGCGGGCCAGAATTTGGTGGGCAGGTTGATGGCGGATTGTTCGCCCGCATCGCTGCCGCCTTTGGGCGTTGCGAATACTTCGGGACACCGGGCATTTTTACGGCTCCGTGGTGGCCAGCCAAAATGTCCATCGCGTTCAGTGTGACGCTTTGTGCCATCATCTTTTTGTTCAAGACCATCCTGGGAAACCGCAATCCGGCGCTCGTTGATGATGGGGAGAGCCCGGTATGACCCCTGTCGAAATCGGCACGCTGTCGGTCATCGCAATTGTGACGATGGTTTATCTGGGAATGTATATTCCCATCGCGCTTGGGCTGGTGTCTTTCGTCTCAATATGGGTGATTTCTGGCAAGCCGATCTTGGCATTCAATTTTCTGAAAGTTGCGGTCAGTGATGGGGTGACGGAATATTCGTTCGCTACGATTCCGCTGTTCACAGTTATGGGGCTGCTCGTCTCGCGAGCGGGGTTGGGGAGTGATATCTACACCGTGCTGAACCGCGCCTTCCGCCGCTTGCTGGGCGGCATCGGCATGGCGACGGTGGGGGCAAACGCGGTGTTTGCGGCGGTGACGGGATCGTCCATCGCCTCGGCCTCGGTCTTTACCAAGATCGCTGTGCCGGAAATGCGCAACCTGAACTACAACAAGCGCTTTGCGGTTGGTGTGGTGGCGGGCTCATCCGTGCTGGGCATGATCATTCCGCCAAGCGCGATGCTTATCATTTACTCTTTCGTTTCCGAAACTTCGGTGGGCGATATGTTTCTGGCTGGCATCGTGCCGGGTTTGATTTTGACTGCGGCATATATCGCTTGGATTCTTTTCGCGGGGAAAATGTTTCCCTCCTATTTGGGCGAAGGCATCAACGATGCAGAAGACATTCCGCTGACCACCTATGAACTGCTCGACAAGACTGTTCCGATCACCGCGCTGATCGCGATTGTGCTTGGAGGCATTTATACAGGTTGGCTGACGCCCGTTGAAGCTGGTGCGGCTGGTGCGCTGGCTGCATTGGTTATTGCTCTCATTCGCCGGACGATCACGTGGCGTGAATTGTGGGAGACCGCCATCGAGACGGGCCACATCACGGCGTCGATCCTGTTTCTTATCGCGATGGCTTCGCTCTACAGCCGCATGCTCGGTTATGCGGGTCTGCCAAACGAATTGAACAATGCGTTGCAGACTTATCAATTCGGGTTTGTGGAAGTGATGATCATATACGTCATTCTGATGCTGTTTCTTGGTACCATTCTAGACACCGCCTCGATCATTCTGATCGTGGTGCCGTTGTTCATCACGCTGGTGGAATCCATGGGCATGAGCATCGTGTGGTTCGGCATCATCACGGTGATTGGCGCTGAGATCGGCTTGCTGACCCCACCGCTTGGCATATCTTGTTTTGTCATAAAGACCAGTTTGAACGACCCGACGATTTCGCTGAAAGACGTGTTCTTTGGCGCATTTCCGTTCGCGGTTATCATGCTGCTGGTTTTGATTTTGTTGATCGCTTACCCCGTGCTGTCGATAGGCATTTTGGGCTAAGCAGAGTTTTGGAGACGCACCATGCGTACAGTTACCACGGATACGATCACCCAGGCTTTCATCGACTATATCGGGGCGGAGACTGATGAGCGTGTGCGGTTTGTGGTGACAAAGCTGGTGGAACATATCCACGATTTCGCCCGGGAGACGAACCTGACCCACGATGAATGGCGCAAGGGTTTGGAACTGCTTTATGCGGCGGGTGAAATTTCAACGCCGGAACGCAATGAGTTTGTTTTGTTCTCCGATGTCTTGGGGCTTTCTTCGATTGTCGACATGATCAATTCGCCCGACACAGGCACACCGTCGAGCGTGCTCGGTCCATTCCACGTTTTAGGAGCGCCAGATTTGCCCGTTGGGGGCGACATGAAGCGCGATAACGACGGCGACCTCATCGTCGTTGGTGGCACTGTCACATCAACAGACGGCAAGCCAATCGAAGGAGCTGTGTTGGAGATCTGGCAGACGGCGGATAACGGGCTTTATTCTGGCCAGGACGAAGATCAGCCGGAATACAATCTGCGCGCCCGCATGACGACTGGCGCGGACGGTCGGTATCTGTTTTCAACCGTGCGCCCTGCGCCTTACACTGTGCCGGAAGACGGGCCCGTTGGTGAATTGCTGCGCGCGACAGGCCGTCATCCGTGGCGGCCATCGCACCTGCATTTCATTGCAGTCGCCGAGGGCTATCGCCAATTGGTGACGGAGGTCTTCCCCAGCGACGACCAATATCTCGATGAAGATGCGGTCTTCGGTGTGCGTGAAAAGCTGGTGATGGACTACGAAGAGCGCACCCGAACGGATGACCTGCCGGATGATCTGGAAATCAAGGATCGCATCGACGGGCCTTACTACAAGGTCGATTTTGACTTCGTTCTGGCACCGCTAGAGGCTTAGTCCTCCGCCAATTGCTGCGCGAGGAAGCCGCTGGTCTTTTGATAGTGATTGACCAGCAATCGCACCGCCTTGTCAGCATCGCGGGCTAAAACCGCGTCAGCAATGGCGTTGTGTTCGGCTGCGATATCCCGCGACGGATAGGCAGATTTGCCGGATAATTGCCGATAACGTATGTTTTGATCGTAAAGCTGGTCGCAGAATTTTCGCATCATGGACGAGCCGCATTCAGCCAGCAGTGTCATATGGAAATGTTTGTGCGCGGTTTCCCACTCGCTGTTGTCGATGAAAACTTCGCTCGATTGTGAACGGGGAATGCGCGAAAGACGATAATTGGCCAGCACCACGCTTTCCTCCCACGTTTGCGAACCATTCTGGATGGATTCCCGCAAGGCAACTGCTTCCAGCCAACAGCGTGTCTTTAGCAGTTCAGCGAATTCCGTTTCACTGACGGACGAGACGCGAAAGCCGCGCTGGTCTATGCGCTCCACCAGATGATCGGATGTCAGCAGGCTTAGCGCCTCGCGGATCGGGCTGGTGCCAGCGTCGTACTGGCGTCGCAGTTCTTCGATCTTCAGCTTGCTGCCAGCTTTTAACTTGCCAGAAATGATGTCGTGTTTGAGTATTGTGTAGGCTCGGCTGGTCATCGATTCAGGGCTTTGGGAAGCGCTTAAATCTTCGGGTTGATCATCTTTGATCAGCTTCAACTTTGCCGGTGACTTGCTCACAAGAGGATCCCGTTTCTATTGGCTTTTCGCTTCAACAAGCGATGCTGTCCGCTGGCCAGAGCCTGATTATGATATATAGATATTTTTGAGTTTCCGCAAAATATGTCGGTTTTTTATAGTCTATGCGCGAAATGCTTCCAGTGTTTCACGGTTGATCTCGATTCCAAGTCCGGGTCCATCGGGAACGGCCACGCGGCCCTTTTTGTGCTTAATGGGTTCGTGTAGCACGGCCATGCGGTATGCGTGTGGGGTGCGGTCGAATTCCAGCCACGGGTCGCGCACCGTGTGCCGTCCCGGTTGGGGTGGGATTGTAGCCAGCATGTGGAGCGAGGCGGCCACGGCGATGCCGGTGCCCCAGACATGCGGCACGACACGGATACCTGCGGTTTCCGCCTGTGCGATAATCTTCCGCATTTCAGTTATGCCGCCGCATCCGGCAACGTCCGGCTGGAGAATATCAACAGCCTCCATCTCTATCGCCTGTTTGTGCGCCAAGCGCCCGTGCCACGTCTCGCCACCGGCGACGGGAATTGGCTGACCTGCGCGAACGCGGCAATAGGCTTCCAGATGTTCCGGCACAACGGGTTCCTCAAACCAGTCGATGCGGCAATCTGCAACGCGGTTACCCAGTTCGATGGCCTCAATCGCGTCATAGCCATGGTTGGCATCAATCATCAAATGAGCGTCGCCAATGGCGTCGCGCACAGCGCGGATCACGGCCTCGTCTTCATCTGTTCCAAAGCCAATTTTGATTTTTGTCGCGGCGAAGCCTTCGGCGACATAGCTCGCGGTTTCTTCAACCAGCTTTTGCAATCGGTCGCGCCCGTGCGGGCGGAAGCCGCCTGTCGCGTATGCTGGAACATCTGTCCTGTGCGCACCGCCGAGCAAAACGTGAACGGGTACGCCGAAATGCTTCCCTGCCAAATCCCACAGTGCGATGTCTATGCCGGATTGCGCGGTCATCGTGGCTCCGCGCTGACCCTGATCGCGCCACTGGCTGTAAAGGTCAAACCAGATCGGTTCGATGTCCAGTGCGCTTCGTCCTATCAGGGCTGGAGCCATCGCTTCGACGATTGCCGCGTTCACCTTGTTTGGTCCCAGACATTCGCCCCAGCCGATCAGGCCGCTATCAGTTTCGATTTCTACCAGACAGGCAGCGCGTTCTTTGAACGTTGAAAAGGAGCTATCGAAGCGTTCGTTGCCTTCAAGCGTCTGGCTCAAGCAATGGGTTTTGATGTTGGTGATGCGCATAGGGTGTTGCTGGATGGTTGGATACGGACATTAGAATGTCGCGCTGTTGCAGCTTGCGGTCAACGAATGATTGGAGAAATTGAGCCACTCAAAGCGGCAGCCGCATTTCAAACTTCCAGCCTTGCACGTCACTCAATCGCAAATCTGCACCGTGGTTTTTTAGCATTGTTCTGGCGATGCCAAGCCCCATGCCCGTGCCGCCTAGCGCTTGTTTGGTTGTGAAAAACTGATCGAACAGATTTGCGCGGGCATCGTCCGGGATTGGTGAGCCATCATCTCCGATAAGCAGGCTACCCTCACGTGCGGAAACCTTGAACATGGAAGCGCCGCTTTGGGCGGCGTTGTCTGTTAGTTGTCTGAAAACGATCAGAGCGTTTTCCTGGGATATGGCGATTGTTGGCTCGCCCACCCCGTCGCTCTCTAGTTCAATCTCTGCTTCTCGCGCGGCTTGCTGAAGCACGGTGAGCAGATTGCAGGGTTCGCCGGCCTGGACGGCATCGGCACGGGCGAGATCGCGCAGTCGCGACGACAATGTGTTGAGGCGGGTGGCGTCAGTGATGATGTTGGTGAGAAAACGCTCCCGCTCGCTCTTTTTCATGGCGCTATCCTTCATCAGCTCGGCGGCGCCGATGATGCTGGTGAGCGGGGTTTTGAATTCATGGCTGAGATGCGTGGTGAAGAGGGTGAGATAGTTGGAGCGGTCTGACAGGCGTTGCGCCAGTGTGAAGAATCGCTGCGCCAGCGTGGCCGTTTCCCGGGTTCCGTTGTGCGTTAGCGGGCGGTAGGCATCGTCTGCGCCCTTGTCGATTTCGCTGGTTCGCTCAATCAGCTCCTGTGTCGGGCCAACCAGTGTGCGCACGAAGACCGCGCCAACAATGGCGGCCATTGTCAGGCTGCCTGCTGCCAGCCCCAACAAGCCAGCGGCGCTGCGCAGCCGGAATTGAACGTCAAACCAGCTTTCAAAAGCGATGATCAATGCGAGCCCGACGAGCGGTAGAAGCGCAACCAGCATTAGCACGCCGAATACGACCATCCACAGGGCTGGACGCCATTTTTGCTGCGGTGCACTCAAGCCTTGCCCTCGCATCGGTCCAGCTGAAAGCCTACGCCGTGGACAGTTCGCACGGCATCAGCGCACCCGGCGTCGCGCAATTTGTTGCGCAGGTTGCGCACGTGACTGTCGATGGTGCGGTCGGAAACATGGATGTTGTCGGGCCAGACTTGGTCCAGCAATTGAGCGCGGTTGTAGACTGCGCCGGGACGGGAGAGGAGCAGGGCCAGCATATCAAATTCCGTGCTGGTCAGTGTGACTGCCGCGCCGCCCACGCGCACCGCGCGGCGCTCTCTGTCAACGGTGATGATGCCATGGCAAGCCGTGGCGTCCTGAGGTTCCGCAACCCGAGCGCGCTTCAGGATTGTGCCAATGCGGGCAACCAGTTCGCGGGGGCTGAATGGTTTGGTCACATAGTCATCGCCACCGATTTCCAAGCCCACGATACGATCCACCTCTTCGTCGCGTGCGGAGAGAAACAGGATGGGACAGTCCGATGTTTTGCGGATCGTGCGGCACACGTCCAACCCGTCCATAACGGGCATGCCGACGTCGAGGACGATTAAATCGGGCATCTTTTCGTTGAAAGCCTTCAACGCGGACGCGCCATCGGCGGCTCGTGAGGTTTGGTAGCCGGCGTTTTGCAGGGCGAACTCTATGACATCGGCAATGTGCGGTTCGTCGTCCGCAATGAGTATGTGTTTCATGGTCAGTTTGCCCAATTGGGTCTCGTCTCAAATTCGCGTGTTGGCATCGTGCTTTTTTCTGCCTCCAGATACCACTTCAAGCGCTGTGTGCGGAAGGACCAGCTTCGCCAATTCAAATCTTCAGGGTGAAGCATGTCGCGGCGCAAGTTGTATTCTACGGTGAGAATTCTTCGACGCTGTTCTGAGTTTAAGTTGGGCGAGGCTTTCGCTTCGACAACCGCCGGCAATGCGAACGCGCCCAGTTTGCGCAAATACCTTCGGTCCACCCTGCCGTTGGACTTTGATCCTTGGAGATGACGTTCCGATAGATTGTATCGTGCGATTGTGTCGGGAAAGTTGATCAGGCTGGTGCTGTAGAGCGTGACAACTAGCGCGAAAACGTTGGCTATTATGAGCCAGCCTGTGCTTCGACCCAGTGCAAAGCGCACAACGATGAGTACCAAACCTGCCATCACAAGCGCCATCCAGATCAATGCTGCGATGCGCCAATACGTAAGCCCGAAAACTGCAATATAGAGTTCCAGCCTGAACAGCGATGATGCGACCAGCATCAGGTTTTGTGCGACCCAAGCGAGCACGAGCCACTTGACCGTTTTGCTGCGCTCGCCGGGTCCGCCCGGACGCATGGCTGCGATGACAAACAGGGCTGCCAGCAGAGCGGCAAAAATCAAAGGATACGCACCGCGATAGGCGTAAGAGGCGTAAGACATGCCTTCCGGCAGAGCGAAGCCGCTCCAGAGATAGGTAACGTCCAGCAGCGTTTGTGCGGCGAAAACTGCGTTGAACAGAATCAGGCAACGTTGGAAAAATGCGGCATTGGTTTGAGCGGGCTTATCGCTCTCCTTAGCGAAGAACGAAAAAATAATCGCTGCGGACGCAAAGTAGCGTTTGAATGGCAGTTTGGGTTCGATAAATGGCCACGCAAACCATGCGAGTGCCGCCCAGAAGATAGTGCGTTCGCTGAAAATTATTTCGAGAAACGCGCCGATATCGAATGCTATAAGCCAGCCTTCCCACACCGGATTGGCGATGACGAACAGAGCGATAAAAACGGAAGCCATCGCCAGTGGGCCGAGCCAGACGAGAAGGACTTTGAGCGAGTTGGTGCTTTCACTGCCGGATTGTTTAAGCCGGGAGATGAGAAAGAAAATGCGTGCGGGAGCGCGCAGACAATTACTTGCAAATGCGTCCAAACGAGCCACCCAGGTTTGCGGGTTGTTTTCGCGCAAGATCATTGTCGCTGCGAACGTGCCGAGGATGGCTATCGCGTATGTGAGCGGATTTGCGGCCTCGAGAAGAGGGATTACGGCCACCGCGAAAGCGCCCAACGCCAAGAGTGATTTTTTGAGCAAAGCCTTGGGGCCTTGCAGGAAAATATGGAGGGCAATTACCGCGCCAAGAAAAAGGGCAAACGATAAGATGGGAGTTGAATGCCACAGCAGGAAATCGCCTGCCGCAAGGGCAATTGCCATTGCTGCGAGGGAGGGCCAGTTGGGCGCGAGTGCTCTGCTAGGGTTGCGTGCGATGGCTGTTGCTGTGTCGCTCATCGGGGGTGTCCTTTGGGTCATGAAAGTGCTTCACGACCGCATCCGGCTCTTTGGCCACGCGCGCCTCTAGCCACCAGCCGTCTTTGCGCAGACTGTCGGGAACCCTATCGGGGTGCGAAATTTGGATTGGATGCGATCTCATGACCGCCGTTTTGGCAAGCCAATTTGCAGCCTGTGTGGTAACGCTCAGGAGATGTTGCGCAAGGTTGTGCAGATTTTCAGCAGAAACTCGGCTTATACGTCGATCCAGCCGTCCGGTGTTTTCATGCGGTGGCGGATGGTGTTGGAGCGCCCGAGGGTTTGTTCCAAGAAGCATCCCTTTTTCGCCGCCTCTATGAGCGCGATGACTTTGGTGCGCTCATCATCGCTGTCGATCATCACGTCGATTTCAAAACTGTGTGGTGCCGTTTCGTAGATGCGGCCCTTGGCTTCCCAGTCCCACACAACGCGCGTTTCTACATTCAGGTCTTGTAGCGACACGTCCATGCGTTTCGCGAAAGCGCGGATTTGCGTCATGATGCAACCTGTTAGGCCTGCCACGAAAAGGGCGAGTGGGGGCGGGGCGGTTGCGTCGCCACCGTGGAATGAGCCTTCGTCTGTTGCAAGCTTGAACGGCCCTTCTTCAAAGGGCAGCTTCATCATCACTTCCAAGTCGTTGCGCATCTTGCCTGTGGCTTTGCCGTGGCAATCAAATTGCACCTGTGCCTTGGCGGGCAGTCCAGCATTGTCGCTCATCGGTTTGCCTTTCTGTAGGCGTTAGAATTTCACCATGTCGCCGCCCTTCAACTCCAGCACTTCGCGGGCTTCGGCTGGGGTGGCGATTTCGAGGCCAAGCTGTTCAAGAATGTCGCGTATTTTTCGCACTTGTTCGGCGTTGGAACCGGCAAGTTTGCCTTTGCCGATATAGAGCGAGTCTTCCAAACCAACCCGCACATTGCCGCCCATCATCGCGGCTTGGGTGACGAAGGGCATCTGGAAACGACCGGCGGCTAGGACCGACCAGACGTAGTCATCGCCGAACAGACGGTCGGCGGTTTGCTTCATGAACATGACGTTTTCCACGTCCGCACCAATGCCACCCAGAATTCCGAAGATGGATTGCACAAGGAAGGGCGGTTTCACCAAACCTTGATCGACGAAATGGGCGAGGTTGTAGAGGTGGCCGATATCGTAACATTCGTGTTCGAATTTTGTGCCGCAGCCTTCGCCGAGATGTCTCAGGATGTAGGCAATGTCGCGGAACGTGTTGCGGAAGATGAAGTCGTCGCTGGCTTCCAGAAACGGCTTTTCCCAATCGTGCTTCCAGTCTGTGTATTTCTTGGCGAGCGGGTGCAGCGCGAAATTCATTGACCCCATGTTGAGCGAGGTCATTTCCGGTTCGGCCATGATTGGGCCTGCGAGACGCTCCTCCACCGTCATGTTCAAGCCGCCGCCAGTGGTGATGTTCACGACCGCATCGGTGGATTGTTTTATGCGCGGCAGGAATTGCATGAACACGTTCGGGTCCGGCGTTGGCATGCCCGTCTCGGGGTCGCGAGCGTGCAAGTGGATGATGGACGCCCCAGCCTCTGCCGCTTCGATGGATTGGGTGGCGATCTCGTCGGGCGTGATCGGCAGAGCGTCCGACATGGTGGGCGTGTGGATGCCGCCGGTGACGGCGCAGGTGATGATGACTTTGTCCATTTTGCGGGCCATTGCTCGCCTCCTTATCTCGGTGTTGTTCTATTCGTTGAAGATCGCCACAGCGCGGGTAAAGCCGGCTGATGCGCCTTTGATTTTCCAAGGGAAGCAAGAAATTTCGAATCCGTTGGGGGGCAGGTCTTCGAGGTTTGCCAGTTTTTCGATGTGGCAATAGCCGATATCCATACCTGCGCGATGACCTTCCCAGATGATTGACGGATCGCCAGTCTTGGCAAATTCCTGCGCCGTGTAACCAAACGGCGCGTCCCACGACCAAGCGTCTGTGCCCGTTACACGCACGCCGCGCTCCAGCAGATAGAGCGTCGCTTCGCGGCCCATGCCGCAGCCTTTCATCAGGAAATCGTCGTGTCCGTAGCGTGCGCCAGCGGACGTGTTCACCACCACAATATCGAAGGGCTGCAAGTCGTGGCCGATGCGCTTCAGCTCGGCTTCGACGTCAGCGGCGGTGCATACATAGCCATCTTCCATATGACGGAAATCCAGTTTCACACCGGGATTGAAGCACCATTCCAGCGGCACCTCGTCGATGGTGATCGCGCGTTCACCGTTGTTCATCGTGGAATGGAAATGGTACGGCGCATCAAGATGTGTGCCGTTGTGGGTGGAGATTGTCAGTGTCTCGACAGCCCAGCCTTCGCCACCGGGCAGTTGATCGGTGGTCAAACCCGGAAAGAATTGCGTCACCTGCTCTGCCGATTGTTTGTGATCCACATAGTCGATCTTGGGCAGCATGGGTGGTGGGTCGGAGGCTATGTCAGCCTCCAGCGGGACGGATAGATCAACGATACGGCGTGGCATGGGAACCTCCTAAAGAAGAGCGGTTGCGAGTTGTGGGAAAGCCAGCACCAAGCCGAGAACAACCAGCATGATGAGAGCAAAGGGTGCTGCACCGGCGAAGATTTCCGACAGGCTGACTTCGGGGTCATCAATCACGGATTTGATAACGTAAACCGATATGCCAAAAGGCGGCGTAAGCAGGCCGATTTCGACGGCTATTATGGTGACGATGCCGAACCAGATGAGATCGACGTTTAACGGCGCAATCACGGGCAGCATGAGGGGCACCAGAATGAGCAGGATGGAGGATGAGTCGAGTATCATGCCCATCACGATGATTACCGCGCAGTAAAGCAGCAGCACGCTCCACAGGCCGATATCTGCTGTTGCAACCAGATTGCCAAAACCTGCTGGAACGCCCGAGAAAGCCAGCATGCGTGAATACATTTGTGCGGCGATGATGAGGAAGCAGACGGAGGCTGTGACCAAGCCTGTTTCCACGAGCACGTTCCACAATGAACGCCAGCCCAGCGTGCCTTTGGCGAGGCCAAGCACCAGTGCGCCGATGGCACCGATGGCTCCAGCCTCGACGGGCGTGAACAGGCCGCCATATATGCCACCCAGTACCAGCAAGATGAGCAACGCAATGGGCACAGCCTTGAACAGGAGTGCTCTGGCGGGGAGGGCTGGAATGTCGCCCTCACGCGGGCTTCCCGTAAAGCCGGGTGCGAAGGTTGCCATGGCGACAACGCCCAGGGCGAAGAGGATTGCCATGACAATGCCGGGCAAAATGCCCGCGAGGAAAAGATCGCCAATCGATTGCTCGGTCAGCACGCCATAGAGAATGAGCAGCAGCGATGGTGGGATCAGCATGCCGAGGACGGATGATCCGGCAACGATGCCCGCCGCGAAGCGCTTAGTGTAGCCGTGACGAACCATTTCCGGTACAGCGATTTTTGTGAAGATCGCGGCTGATGCGATAGAGATGCCTGTGATGGCTGCGAAGATTGCGTTCGCGCCGACCGTGCCGACGCCGAGGCCGCCTTTCAGCTTTCTGAATGCGGCGTTGGCAACGTCATATGCGTCACGTCCTATGCCGGATTCGGCTACCAGAAACCCCATCAGAACAAACAATGGGACCACGCCGAAATAATAGGACGAGATGGTGTTTGTGGCGGCGAGGCTGAGCAACTTGGATGCGAGAAGTGGCGAGCCCTTGATGGCCCATACGCCAACGAAGGAGCATGCCATCAGCGCAATGGGAACGTAGAGACCGGCAATGACAAGCGCGACCATGGCGGCCAGCGAGACGATGCCTATGTCGAACGGGGTCATTCGCTGGCTCCGTTAACACGGCCTGTGGTGAGCTTTACGATGCGGGCGAGAAACTGGGCGATCAGCAGCACGGTTCCGACCACTAAAATCAATTTCACTGGCCAGACTGGCGCGGTGAAATCGCCCATCGCGCCAACGAATGTGTTGCGCTGCCAGTCCTTCACGAAAAGGGGCCACGCGGCGTAAACCAGAGCGCCGAGAATGCCTACGGCGACAGCATCGAAAACAATTTCGAGAGTCTTGGCGAAGCGGGGTGTTTTGCGCCAAGCGAGTTTCAGCAGCGCATCGGAACGGGTGAACCGGCCCGATCGCAGAGCCTGCGGCACTTGCAGGAAGACTATAGCGACGATGGAGAGTGACACCATTTCCGGCACGCCCGATATGGGCGCGTTAAAGGCTTGTCGCCCGAACACATCAGCGCCGATCAACACCATGAGCGCCACGATAAGCGCTGTTCCGGCGACGTTGAAGATCTGCGTGATGCGGTCGAGCCAAGCGAATACCGCATCCCAGCCACTACCCTGTTCGGCTGGGCTGGGTGCGGGCGGTGCTTCGGGGTGAACCACGGAAGGTGTGTGCCGCTATTCCTTGTCCCAATTGCGCAGCGGCGTGGCACCAGCCTTACGCATTTCTTCCATGTAGAGCGACAGCACTTCGGTGCCTTTCACGCCTTTACCATCGAGATCAGCGGCCCATGCCTTGGCGGCGTTGTCCATGCCAGCCGCCCATGCCTTGCGCATGTCTTCGGGCGCTTCAACAACTGTTGCGCCGTTGGCGGCCATGATTTCCAGTGCCTTGGCGGCGAAGTTGGTAAGGTCGTCATTGTACCAGTCTTTCGCGGCGTCCGCGCCTTTGTGAAGCGCCATGCGGACGGCTTCCGGTTGGGCGTCATACCAGTCTTTGTTGGCGCCGAGCACGCCCGCGAATTGTGCGCCGAGGCCCATGCGGGTGACGTTTGGCGCAACCTCGTAGAGCTTGCCGGGAACGGCGGCGGAAGCGAAGACGATGACGCCGTCATACACGCCGGTTTTCAGTTCGTTGTAATAGGTCGTCAAATTGCCGGAAACGCCGACAGCGCCTGTGCCAGAGAGCCAGTTGATGGCCGCACCCGGCGCCGCGATTTTCTTGCCGTCCAAGTCAGCGAGCGAATTGATCGGGAATTTGGTCATCAGCAGGTAATCGTCAATGCCAATCGGCGCACCAAGATAGACGATGTTGTTGTCCGTATAAGCCTGCTGAAGACGTGCATCTTCTTTGTGCAAACGGTCCATCATGTTGGAAATCTGTTTCACATCGGACGAGACGAAGGGTGTGTAGTAGGTGACGTTCTGCACCGCCAATTTGGCGGGGTCGAACAAAGCTTGCACCGTCCCAATTTCGGCGAGCCCCTCGCCAACCGTTTCCAACTCCTCGCCGACCTTTGCAATGGCACCGCCGGCTTGCAGATCGACGGTGAAAGTATGGCCGGAACCTTCAAGTTCCTTTTGGACTGTTGGAACGAAGACTTCCGGGATCATTTTCACCCAGCGAAACACGGGCGGATGGCCAGCAACGGCTGTGGCTTTCACATCGTCGGCCCATGCATTTATGGACGCGACAGGCGCTGCGCTCAAGGCAAGTACGGCGCTCAGTGTTAGGCTTGCAAGTGTCTTTTTCATTGTATCCTCCCAGATTAAAAATTCACTCTTTCCGGCACGGCTATCCGCACCAGTGTCTGCCGCAAGTGTAAGGGTAGTTTACGTGTGATTGCAAAGCTGAATGCGGTGTTTCTTCGCCTGCTTTCGCGTTGCACTATGGCTTGCCAGCGCTATTGTCATTGGAAGTGTGCGCAGTGTGCTATTGGGGAAACAACGCATAACATGTCAAAGATTATACCTTTGAGCGAAGCGGTGGCTGGCAATATCTCCGATGGCGATGTTGCGGCTTTTGAAGGCTTTACCCATCTCATTCCGCACGCAGCGGCGCATGAGGTAATTCGTCAGGGCGTCAAAGACCTCACCCTAATCCGGATGACTCCTGATCTGGTTTACGACCAGATGGTCGGCATGGGGGTGGTGCGGAAAATGATTTTTTCCTACGCGGGCAATCCCGGCGTGGGGCTGCTGCGACGCATCACTGACGCGATCCAGAACGGTTGGCCTCAGGCGCTGGAAATTGAAGAACATTCCCATGCCGCGATGGCAAACGCCTACGAGGCGGGTGCGGCAAACCTGCCGATGGCTGTTTTCCGTGGCTATTTGGGTGCGGGGCTGAAAGAGGTGAACCCGAACATCAAGTCCGTGACGTGTCCATTCACCGGCGAGGTATTGGCAGCCGTTCCCGCCGTTCGGCCGGATGTGACTTTTATCCATGCGCAGCGGGGCGACCGAAAGGGCAATGTTCTTATAGAGGGTATTTTGGGCGTTCAAAAAGAAGCGGTTTTGGCGGCCAAGCGAGCGGTTGTGACGGTGGAGGAAATCGTTGAGGATTTCGATGACGTGCATCCAAACGTTACGATCCTGCCGCATTGGACGATAGCTGCCGTGGCGCATGTGCCGGGCGGTGCGCATCCGTCTTATGCCCGTGGCTACTACGACCGTGATAACACCGCTTACTTGGAATGGGGTGACATTGCTTCTGACCGTAAGCGGTTTCTTGATTGGATGCGATTGAACGTGTTGGAGGCTTCGCCGGAGGACTTCGCCACGCGTGTTGCAAAGTTGAGGGTTTCGTCGTGAGCAATGTCACCCCAACCGAAATGATGACAATTGCTGCCTCACGGGCGCTCAGTAATGAGGACGTTTGCTTCGTCGGCATCGGCGCACCGTCGGCTGCTTGTAACGTTGCGCGGCTGACTCACGCACCAGACATTACGCTGATCTATGAAAGCGGCACGATTGGCACTGCGCCATCGGTTTTGCCGCTTTCCATTGGCGACGGAGAATTGTGCGAAACGGCACTCACCACCGTCGCGGTGCCGGAAATGTTTCGCTATTGGCTGCAAGGCGGGCGCATCACGGTTGGATTTTTGGGCGCTGCGCAATTGGACAAATTTGGCAACATCAACACCACGGTAATTGGGGATTATCACAATCCAAAAACGCGATTGCCAGGCGGAGGGGGAGCGCCGGAAATCGCTTCGTCATCAGGGCAAATCTATATCACGATGAAACAGAGCCTGCGTGGGATGGTGGAAGCTGTCGATTTCTTTACGAGTTTTGGCCATGGCGAGGGCGGAGACCATCGGCAGCGGTTGGGCATCACCACTCGAGGGCCGACCTTGCTGATTACCGATCTGGCTGTTTGGACGCCCGATCCGATCACGAAGGAATTCATCGTTCGCTCAATGCATCCCGGCGTTACGCGCGAGCAAGTGCAGGAGACGTGCGGCTGGCAGGTTTCGTTTGACGAGGCGGTGGAAGAAACGCCTCCGCCAACAGCGGTGGAAATTTCAACGCTGCGTGAAATCAACGAGCGCACCGCGAAGGCGCACGGCAAGAGCTAGACACTCTTAATCAGAACCTTGCGATAGAGGTGCCACGTCGCGTGGCCCAATATGGGCACGGCGATTATTAACCCTAGGAAGCCGGGGAGCATGGCGATGAATGTTATGACTGCAATGACGATGCCCCAACCCAGCATGACAAGTGGATTCGCCATCACCGACTTCACGCTCAGAATCATGGCAGAGACAAAGTCAATTTCCTGATCCAGCAGCAATGGCATGGAGATGACAGTGATCGAAAACAGTACTGTTGCAAGAACGGCGCCGATGATTGTGCCAACGCCGATGAACAGCAAGCCGTTGGTTGTGGTTGAGATGGTGACCAAAAAACCGTCGAGCGAGGAAAACGAGGTCCATTGCAGGAACAGCGCGAGCAGCAAGCGAACTTGATAGACCCAGACCCAAAACACGAACAGCATCACAAAGGCCATCCAACCGAATTCGCGGCGCTGTTGGCGGAAGATCACACCAACAATATCGCTCCAGATGAACGGCTCGCCGCTCTCATAACGGCGGGACATTTCGTAGAAGCCTGCGGCCAGAAAAGGCGCGATCAATGGGAAGCCTACACCTGCGGCGACAATCAACCAGATTTGATCAAATAGCAGAAGCCCTGCCGAAAAGCCGATGCCGAACAGGGCAATCATAAGCCCGAAAAACATGCTGATCAGTGGCGTGATTTTGAAGTCAGCCAAGCCGTTGCTCAGAGCTGTTTTTACATCATCGCCCGTTATCGTTTGAATGGTGAATGTATCAATCGGCTGAATGGGTGTCGGCGCATTGGATGCAGACATGGCGGTATCCTCCATGAAGCAGTTGAGCATGGAAGGGAACATAGGTCTTTGACCCAGATCAAGGGAGTTTCGCCGCTTATTCAGCCAGATGGCACGCGACACGAGCCTTGCCGACAGGCCGTAAAGCGGGGCGTTCGCTCTTGCAGCGATCAATGGCAATGGGGCAGCGCGGATGGAAGACGCAACCCGATGGCGGGTTGATCGGATCGGGGATTTCGCCTTCGGGAAGGTCTGCCTCCCGGCCAAAGCCATCCAGTTTCGGTGCAGCAGCAAGCAACATGCGGGTATAGGGGTGTTTGGGATCGTCGAAGAGTTCGTCGCGAGCGGCCTCTTCCACCAGTCCACCGAGATAGAGCACGCCAACAACATCGGCCATGTGGCGCACGACCGTGAGGTCGTGGCTGATGAAAAGGAAAGTCAGGCCGAATTCGTCCTTCAGATCGCTCATCAGGTTTAGCACCTGAGCCTGCACTGACACATCCAATGCCGAGGTTGGCTCGTCGCAGACGATCAGGCGCGGTTCGGAAGCGAGCGCGCGGGCGATGCAGATGCGCTGACGCTGGCCGCCTGAAAACTCGTGAGGAAATTTACCAGCGTCTGTTGCGGACAGGCCCACTTGTTCCAGCAGCTTCTCCGCCAAACCATCCACCTTTCCACCCTGCGCGGCGACGGGTTCGGCGATGATATCGCGCACCCGCCAGCGGGGATTGAGGCTTGCATAGGGGTCTTGAAAGATCATCTGAATATCAGAGCGGATATGGTCCACCGCTTTGGCGTCTTGCTCGCGGTAGAGGTCCACGCCTTCGATTTCCACCGAACCGGAAGACGGCGGCAGAAGGCCGACGATGATTTTGCCGATGGTCGATTTGCCGGAACCGGATTCGCCAACGAGGGCGTAAACCGTCTTTTCCTCGATCTCGAAACTTACGTCAGCCACCGCCGTCAGCATTGCCTTTTCGCGGCGCTCAATAAGGCGGTTGAGCCATGGTTTGGAGACGTCGAAAATGCGGATCAGGTCTTTGACGGAAACGAGGCTGGGCATCACTTTTCCTCTCCGGCAAACCAACAGGCGGCGCGGCCTTCATGGGCATCCAGACGCGGTCGTGGGTCGGTGCGGCATTTGTCTTGCGCGCGTGTGCAGCGTGGGTTGAAGGCGCAGCCGGTGGGCAGCGCGTCGAGGCGTGGCATCGAACCTTCGATCTGTACCAAACGGTCGCGGCCTGCGGAGGCGAGTGGCGTCGAACCCATCAAGCCGATTGTGTAGGGGTGCGTTGGTGCTGACAGAACTTCACGGGCGGAACCGAGTTCCGCCATGCGGCCAGCATACATGACAGCGACACGGTCTGCTGTCTCGGCAATCACGCCCATGTCGTGAGTGATGAGCATGATGGCGGTCCCGCGTTCACGGCATAGCCTGCGCAGCAGCGCGATGATCTGGGCTTGGACGGAGACATCAAGGGCGGTCGTCGGCTCGTCTGCGATGATGAGTGAGGGTTCAGCGCAAAGGGCGAGTGCAATGACAACGCGTTGGCGCATGCCGCCGGAGAATTGGTGTGGATAGGCGTCGATGCGTTCTTCCGCGGCGGGAATGCCAACTTCGCGCAGGCCCTCGATGGCGCGTTGATTGGCTTCGGATTCCGATGCGTCGAGATGTTCCAATATCGTCTCGCGCAATTGGTCACCGATGGTGAGCAACGGGTTGAGCGAGGTGAGGGGGTCTTGAAACACCATGCCGATATGCTTGCCGCGCAGGCGGCGCATGGCTTCGCCTTTTAAGTGGTCGATGCGTTCGTTTTGAAGCCAGATTTCACCGCCGGAAATGTGGGTGGGTGCGGTGAGCAGACCAATGACGGCGTTGCCGGTCATGGACTTGCCCGCGCCAGATTCGCCAACCACGCCAAGGATTTCACCAGCTGCGATGTCGAAGGAGACTTCGTCCACCGGCTTCAGCACGCCGTTGCGCGTCGGGATGGAGACCGACAGGTCGCGCACGGACAGGACCGGGTAATTGCTCAATGTGTCAGACATCAGCGCAACTTTGGATTGAGCGCGTCGCGCAGCCAATCGCCCAGCAGGTTGACGGAAAGCGCAAGCGCCAGAAGCGTGATTGATGGGAACAGGATGATCCACCATTCACCTGAAAACAGATAGCCTTGGCCGATACGGATGAGCGTGCCCAGCGACGGCTGTGTCGGTGGTGCGCCAACGCCAAGGAAGGAGAGTGTGGCTTCCGCGATGATGGCAAGCGCCAGCGAAATTGTGGCGATGACGAGCACGGGGGAAAGAACGTTTGGCAGGATGTGGCGCAGCATGATGGCGCCGGGCTTGCGGCCGATAAGGCGGGCGGCCTGCACGTATTCCTTGTTCTTCTCCACCAGCGTTGCGCCGCGCACAACGCGCGCGAACTGCACCCAGTCCGACAGGCCGATGGCAATGATGAGCACCCAGATTGCCATTTCATCGCGCATGTCCACCGGCGTGATGCCCTTGGCGATGCCGAAGATCAGCATGGCGACGAGAATGGCGGGGAAGGTAAGTTGCACGTCTGCGACCCGCATTATAATCGTTTCTGTCCAACCGCCCACATAGCCCGCAAGAAGACCAAGTGTGACGCCGAGAATGAGTGCAAACGATACTGCGGCAAACCCAACGAACAGTGAGATGCGCATGCCGTAGAGGATGGTGGAGAAAACATCACGGCCCTGATCGTCCGTGCCGAGCCAGAAAACATCTCCGGTGAAAGCGTTTGGCTCCATCGGTCTTGAGAAGCCGTTCATCAGGTTCAGCGAGCCGGGGTCGAAAGGATTGTAGGGCGCGATGAGAGGCGCGAAGATTGCGGCCAACACGAGCAGCAGGACAACGCCGAGCGATATGATAGCCACGGGCGAATGGCGGAATGACCAAGCGAAATCGCTTTGCCAGAGGCGGGAGAGAGTATCTGTCATATCAGTGCCCCGCCGAGCGGTCGACGCGCAGCCGTGGGTCGATGCTGAAATAGAGAATATCGACGATCAGGTTTATCGCCACGAACATGACCGAGATGAGCATGAGATATGCGGCCATGACTGGAATATCGACGAATTGGATGGCGTTGATGAACAACAAGCCAACGCCCGGCCATTGGAACACGGTCTCCGTGATGATGGCAAAGGCGATGATTGCGCCCAGTTGCAGGCCGGTGACGGTGATGACCGGAACGAGCGTGTTTTTCAACGCGTGGCGAAAATGCAGTGTGCGGTCGCGCAGCCCGCGGGCGCGGGCGAAACGGATATAGTCGGCGCGCAGCACATCCAGCATTTCAGATCGGACCAGCCGCATGATCAGCGTCATTTGATAGAGGCCGAGCGTGATGGCGGGCAGGATGATGGCCTTAAGGCCTGAAGACGTGAGAAAGCCTGTCGTCCAACCGCCGATCTGCACCGTGTCTCCGCGTCCGAAACTGGGCAGCCAGCCAAGTTCTACTGCGAAGAGATAGATCAGCAAGATACCTATCAGAAATGTTGGCAGCGACACGCCTATGAGCGATGTTGCCATGATCACGTTGGCGGCTATTCCGTCTCGTTTGATGGCAGTGAAAACGCCGAGCACTACGCCAAAGAAGATTGCCAATATGCCGGAGACAAATGCGAGTTCCAGCGTTGCGGGCGCGCGCTCTTTGAGGATTGCAGCGACCGGGCGGCCTTGGCGATAGGAAATGCCAAAATTTCCCTGCGCGGCGTTTTGCAGAAATTTTCCGTATTGCACGATGAAAGGCTGGTCGAGGCCCAGTTCGCCCCGCAGACGTTCAATGTCGGCATCTGTTCGCTCTTGGCCGAGCATGTTGTCGATCGGGTCGCCGACAAACCGGAACATGGAGAACGCCACCAGCCCGACGACGAGCAGCACAACGAAGGACTGGAAGACCCGCCTGATGATGAATGCCAGCATATTTCGCGCCCCCGGTCCCGCCGCCTAGTTTTTCGTCACCCAACGCAGGATGAGGAAATTGTCCGGACGCTGGGTAAGCGAAACGGTATCGCGGGTGCCCCAGATCAGCGGCTGTACGTAAAGCGGCACGTAGGCGACTTCGTCCTGCATGATTTTCGCACTGGCATTCAGCATGGCTTGGCGTTTTGCATCGTCAATTTCCGACTGGATCTGCGGCAGCATGGCATCAATTTCAGCGTTTGAATAATCGCCAAAATTCCAGCTGCCGAGTTTCTTTTCGCTGTCGGGCGTGTGGGCCAGAAAGCGGATCGGATGTTCCGCGTCGAACGTGCCGGGGGACCAGCCGAGCAGATACATGTCGAAATTGTCGGCCCGAAGTTCCGGCCAGTAGGTGCGAACGGGCATGGCGTCGAGTTCTGACTTGATGCCGACCTGCGCCAACATGCTGACCACGGCTTGGCAGACGGCCTCATCGTTCAGATAGCGGTCGTTGGGGCATTTTAAGCCGAAGGAAAAGCCGTTGGGATAGCCTGCCTCCGTGAGCAGTGATTTTGCCTTTTCCAGATCGACCGCCGGGCGGGTGCCGAGGTCTTCGGAATAGCCGCGCATGGCGGGGCTGACCAATTGCGAGGCGGGTTGAGCTGCGCCGCGCATGATTGTCTGAATAATTGCGTCGACATTGACCGCATGGGCGACGGCTTGGCGCACGCGTACGTCTTTGAACGGATTGGGCTTGCCCGCATCGGCGCCGTATTTCAGCGTATCGGCTGCATGGGGGAAGCCGAGCATGATGACGCGCGCTTCAATGCCTTCGATCACTTTGATGCCCTCAGATTGTTTCAGCCGCGCTGCGTCTTGGATGGGCACAGGGTTGATCATGTCCACATTGCCAGCCAACAGGGCGGCGACGGAGGTGGCTGAATTCTGGATGGGGGTGAATTCGGCGCGGGTGAGATTGTGCTCCGGCGTGCCCCACCAGTTTTCAAACGGTTCCAGAACGGTTTTCAGGCCCGGTTGGCGTTCAACCAGTTTGAACGCGCCCGTGCCGTTGGTGTTTAGCGTGGCGTGGGTCTCGGTGTCTTTGGCGGGCACAGTGGCGTTGTTCGCTTCGCTCCAGCCTTTGTCCATGATCATGAAGTTGGCGATGGAATCGGGGAAGATCGGGTTTGGCGCCTTGGTGAGGAAGTCGATGGTGAAATCGTCCACCACCTTCACTTCGGAGACCGGCGCGAACCACGAGCGGGTGTCGGCGGTTTCGCCCGATGCGCGCTGGTAGGAGAAAAGCACGTCTTCTGCGGTGAAAGCCGAGCCGTCGTGGAATGTCACGCCCTTGCGGAGGTTAAAGCGCCAGCCGGTGTCACCAAGTGGCTCCCAGCTTTCAGCCAGCGCTCCTTCGATTGCCATCGTCTTGGAGCGGCGCACGAGGCCTTCATAGACGTTGTTCAAAAAGCCGAGGACAGGCGCGGAGTTCGTCGCGTGCGGGTCCATCGTTTGTGGGTCGGTGGTTGAAGCCCATTTGAAGGTGGCGGCGTGGGCAGATGTGACCATGATGGTTGCGCCCAGCAAGGCAGCGGCGAGTGACTTGATCATGGGATTTCCTTCGGGCTCTTAAAAACGGGAAAACCGCCGGCTCGAAGAAGAACCGGCGGCTTTGATTGGCGTCAGACTATTTCGACATTTTGAAATATTTGAAATGTGCCACGTCGTCGGGCGCGACGATAGTGTCGACTTTGGACGACATGCCCCAATTCAGCACTTGGTGATGGATCGGGATGTAGAGCGTCTCATCCTGCACCGTGTTCCAAATGTCGGCGATTGTCGCGTTGCGCTCTTCCAGATTCGTGTTGGAAGCGAGCGACACGATCTTCGCGTCCAGTTCCGGGTTGGAATATCGGGTTGCATTCCAAGAACCGTATTTCTCGCCCTTCGTGTGGGTGAGGAAGTTGAACACGTATTCTGAATCGTAGGTAGGAACGCCCCAGCCGAGCATGTAGAAATCTGTTTCAAGATTGCTGAGCAGCGGGAAGTGTTGGGCCTTCGGCTTGGCGTCGAGCTGCACCTTTATGCCGATCTGCGCAAGCATGCCGACTGCTGCCTGACAGATCGCTTCATCGTTGATGTAGCGGTCGTTGGGGCAATCGAGGCGGATAGAGAAGCCGTCAGGATAGCCAGCCTCGGCCATCAGTGCTTTGCCTTTTTCGATATCGGTTGCGGGCACAGCATCAAGCTCTGCCGTCCAGCCATTGACGAAAGGCGGCGCGATCATGCCAGCGGGAATCGACTGGTCGCGCATAACGATCTTTTTGATCGCCTCGCGGTTGATCGCCATGTTCATGGCTTGGCGCACGCGCTTGTCGGCGAGCGGATTTTTGCCTTCCACATCGTCAGCGGTGATGTCGGCATCGCCGACGTTCATGCCGAAGAAGATGACGCGGTTTTGCGGAGCAGTTTTCACCTGCAAGCCGTCGGCTGCATTCACGCGCTCAAGGTCTTGCACTGGCACGTCCTGGATGAAGTCAACTTCGCCGGACAGGATGGCTGCCACGCGGGTCGCCTGGTTCTGGATCGGCGTATAGACGATTTCGGTCACTTCCAGCGGAAACTCGCCTTTGCCCCAATAGCCGTCGAAGGCTTTCAGCACGGTCTTGGTGTCCGGTTCGCGGGAAACCAGCATGTAAGCGCCGGTGCCGTTTGCATTTTTGGCTGCGAATGTTTCCTCGCCGCCCTCGTAATCCTGAACTTTGACGGCGTTGTTCGTTTCGGCCCACGTTTTGTCCATGATGAACATATTGGTAAGGTTGTTTGGCATGATTGGGTTGGGACCGTTGGTCTCGATTTCGACCGTATATTTGTCAGCAGCACGAACTTCTTTCACGGATGCCAGCAATTCCTTGTAGTCGGAATCCTTCGTCATCGCCCGGTTGAGCGAGAAGACAACGTCCTCAGCATCGAAGTCGGCACCGTCGTGGAATTTCACCCCTTCGCGCAGTTTGAACGTCCAGATATTCGGGTTTTCGGCGCTGGGCCCCCATTCGGTGGCGAGTGCGGGTACGATCTTGCCCGTCATGTCACGCATCACGAGCGGCTCCATGATCTGGTGGGCCAGGGCCGACGTGGGGCCTTCGTTCTGGGCGTGAGGGTCGAGCGTCAGTGCATCGCCTGCGCGGGCCCAGCGGAGTGTTTCGGCATAGGCGGTGGTTGCGCTGAGTGCGATGGCACCGGCGAAGAGGATTTTGGTTATTTTCATGGCAAGTCTCCCGAACTGCTTGTTTTTTCCGCATATAAGCTGGCAGCAAATGGTCGGGCAGTCCAGATGGGTCACTGTGACAGGTACAGTGCAGAGTGCGACAAATTGGCATTGGCGTTACATTTCGCGTCCAGCCCTGAACTCACCCCACCGCAGCGTGGCCTCTGCGCCCAACGATGCGAAGGGTTCTGGCGGCAAGCGCTTAGGCTTTGGATAGGCAAGCATGGCGCGTAGGCTGTTAGACGATTTGCCCATCATCATTTCTGCAATCAGTTTGCCCGAAAGCGTCCCCATCGCTGTGCCGAGGCCGTTCTGGCAGCAAGCGGAAAACAAGCCGTCGTCGATTTCACCAAAAGCAGGAACGGTGTTCCAGCTTAGGCACAAAAGGCCGCCCCAACGATATTCCATTTTGACATCTTTGAGGTTTGGGAAACGTTCGGTGAAAGACCGGTCATGGGCGGGGGCGATGGCGTTGAGTTTATCGGGGGAAACGGTGCGCTTGGGCGACCATGTGAAACGGTTGCGCACGACGATACGGGTGCCGCCGGTGCCAGAGATTTTGCGCACTGTGGTTCCAAGTGGGTCTGCTGGCGTAAAGCCCCAACGCTCGGAGCCACCCAGTTTGGCGATGGATTCTGGTGACAAGGCTTCCGTCATGGATGCGTAGAGATAAATGTGCATCAGGCGGCGTTGGAAATGGCCGAAACTTTCCGCATGGCCGTTCGTGGCAAGCACAACGCGGGGCGCGATGAGTGATCCTTTGGGTGTTATGATCTGCCAATTCTGGTTTGATTTACGCATTTCTATAACAGGCGAATTTTCGCATAGCATAACGCCGCTTTCCACCAACCCACGCGCTAGATGGCGCACGTACAGGGCGGGTTGAAGCATGGCTGTGCCGGGGGTGAACAGGCCGGAACGATAGTAGGACGAGCCGCTGATGGCTCGCATTTGAGCGGCATCCAGCATTTCGTGGGCTTCGGTGAGTTTGCTCAAATGGATGGCGTAGTCGCGGTTATGTTTATCGCCCTTTTCCGTGGCGGCAGCGTTGATTTTGCCGCTTATGGTGAAGGCTTCATCGCTCATAGCCAGTTCTTCGGCGGCTTGGGCGGCGTAGGCGATGGCTTCGCGGTTCATAGCAGTTTGCGCAGCGTCCGTGTCGCTTACGCCCGCATAGTCTTTGGAGGCGAGATTGTGGGGAAGGTCAATCATAAAGCCGGAATTGCGGCCTGCTGGCCCTTCCGCAACCCTGCGGGCTTCCAGCACAATGATTTTGGCCTTCGGTTCCAATTGATTGAGACGGCGGGCGGCGGTGAGGCCGGCAAAGCCTGCGCCGATCACCACCACATCGGCAGTTTGCTTTCCTTCAAGCGGCGTTGGCGCGGACGCGGCTGGCAAAATTTCAAGCCATGCGGCGGGGCCGGGGTCGAAGGGTTGGCGGGTGACTTTCATTGGCGGCAGCTAGAACTCGTCGTTCAGCGCATCAACCGCCGGAATTTCCCGCTCGCGCCGCGTGATGTAATCCAGCAGCGCTTCATTTGTAGCAGCTTCAAGTGTGGGTTCTTCGTAAGCGTTGAGGAGGCTCTTTGCGTGGAGCAAAGCGCGTTCGGTTATATCTTTGGAGCCGTCTGCAATCCATTGTTCGATGGAATTGTTGTCGAACATGTCGGGCATGAAAAACGCCTTTTGGAAATTCTCCTGTGTGTGGGGATGACCAAGATAATGACCGCCGGGGCCGATGTCGCGAACGGCAGCCAGCGCCTCGTCGAAATCATCCCATTGAACCCCTTCGACCATGCGGTAGCCCATCGCGCATTGTTCAGCATCGACCACAAATTTCGCCATTGAGCAGTGCATTCCCGCTTCGTTCCAACCGGCGGAGTGCCACATGTAATTCGCACCGGACATCAGCACCGCCATCATGGTGGAGGCCGATTCGTAGCCGGCTTGCGCGTCAAACGTCTTCGCGCCGCCCAAGGTATTCGACGTGCGCCACGGCACGCGATAGTGGCGTGCCATTTGACCTATCATGAAGTTCATCAAGCTGATTTCCGGCGTGCCTGCCATCGGTGCGCCGGACTTCATCGATACGGTGGAAAGATAGTGACCGTAGATTGCAGGGCAGCCTTTGCGGATGACCTGCGTGTAGGCGAGGGCAGACAGTGCTTCGGCGTTCAGTTGAGCGACGGCGGCGGCGGTTGATGCGGGTGTGTTCGCGCCGCCTAACACGAAGGGCGAACACAAGACCGGCTGATTGCGCTTGCAAAACGCGCGCATCGCTCCCAGCATGGTTTCGTCCCACACTAGGGGTGAATTGCCATTGCAATTGCCAGTAGTGACGGCATGGGTTTCCATAAATTCTTCGCCAAATAAAATGGCGCACATGTCCATCACGTCTTCTGCGTTTTTCGGACTGGTGGTCATGCCCATGAATGTCTTGTCGGAGTGTTTCATGGATGAATAGGTGATGCGCAGATGTCGGTGGGCGACCACGTGATCCATCGGTTCAACAATGTGATGGGCGGTGGAATGCATAGCCGGCAGCATGTGCGCGAGCTTGTGAAAATCTCCCAAGTCTTTCAACGTCGGGCCACGTCGCTTGTCCTCCAGATCGCGCATATAGGGCGCACCTGTCATGGGAACGAAGATTGCGTGGTCTTTGCCGAAGGGCAGATTGTTGGCTGGATTTCGTGCGTGATAGGTGAAGTTTTCCGGGATGGTGCGGATTAATTCGCGCACCATTTGACGATCAAGATGAACGCGGTCGTCCTCGCCTATTTTTGCACCCGCTTTGCGCCAATCCTCGATCGCAACCGGGTCGCGGAAAACAACGCCGACCTCTTCGAGAATATCCATCGACGCGTTATCAATCTTGGCAATCTGCTCGTCGTTCAACGGTTCTACCAGCGGAAGATTGCGCTTCAACGCGGGCAGCATGGTTGTGTCGTGAGCAGAGCGCAATTCGCGGCGCGAGGAACGTCCGCCGCGGCGGAGGCGGACGGGTTCTTGCGCGATGCTCATCCGACATTGTCTCCGCTGGCAGGGTCGGAGAGATCAACCCATATGGTTTTCAATTCCGTGTATTGGTCGTGGGCATGGATGCCGTTGTCTCGTCCGCCAAAGCCAGATTGCTTATAGCCTCCAAAGGGCGTCGAGATATCGCCCTCTCCGTAGCAGTTTACAGTGACGGTGCCTGCGCGAATGGCGCGAGCCGTTGTCATGGCTTTGCGGGTGTTGGCCGTAAAGACGCTGGCGGCGAGGCCATAATCGGTGTCGTTGGCGACCTCAATGGCTTCGTCCAGGGTTGCGACCGTGATGACGGAAAGGATGGGGCCAAAGATTTCTTCGTGGGCGAGTGGGTCGTTGCGGTCGACTTCGAATATGGTCGGCTCGACGAAGGGGCCTTTGGGTTTGTTTTTCAGATAAGAAGAGACCTTCTTAACGTGTTCGGCGTCGATTAACGCTCCCAGATGATTTTGCGGGTCAAGCGGATCGCCTGTTTTCCAGTCGCGCAGACGGGCGGTGACGCGCTCCATGAGCGCGTCTTTGACGGAGGCTTGAACAATGAGGCGGGAATTGGCTGAGCAATTTTCGCCCATGTTCCAGAAAGCTGCGTTGACGACGTGTTGGGCGACAAGATCAAGATTTTCTGCGTCGTCCAGAACGATGGCCGGATTTTTGCCGCCGCATTCTAGAACAACTTTCTTGAGGTTTGAATCTGCTGCATATCGCAAGAAGCGGCGGCCTGTTTCTGTGGAGCCGGTGAAGCTGACCATGTCCACATCCATATGCAGTCCGAGAGGCTCGCCAACGGCTGGACCATCGCCGGGCAACACTTGCAATACGCCGCGGGGGATGCCTGCTTCCGCTGCTAGCTCGGCTACACGCAGGGCCGTCAGTGATGTCTGCTCTGCGGGTTTGACGATCACCGAATTGCCAGTTGCGAGCGCAGGCCCAATTTTCCAGGCGAGCATCAGCAGCGGGAAATTCCAAGGCAAGATCGCAGCGACGACACCAATGGATTCGCGCAAAATCATGGCCATAGCGTCTTCGCCTGTGGGGGCGACTTGATCGTAGATTTTATCGACAGCCTCAGCGTGCCATTTGATTGTGTGGATGGTCTCTGGAAGATCTATCTGAACGCAATCACGAATGGGTTTGCCAGAATCGAGACTTTCCATAACTGCCAGTTCGCGGGCATTTCGGGTGATGAGTTTGCAAAGGCGGATCAGGATTTCCTTGCGTTCACCGGGATGCATTTTTGACCAATGGCCCTGCTCGAAAGCCTCGCGTGCTTTGCTGACCGCGAAATCCACATCTGCCGCATCGCATGAGGTGATTTCGGTGAGTGTTTCTCCCGTTGCAGGGTTGATCGTCTTAAAAGGTGTGCCGCTGCCTTTGCGATACTTGCCGTCGATGAAGGCGGTGCGGGGGAAGTCCATATCTTTCGCGATGGCTGCATAGTCGTCACGGGTAAGAAGGTCGCTCATGCGGTGTCCCCTTCGATTTGTTGGATGGCGGCGTCAAGCGTTCTGATGACTTCGGCAAGCTGTCGCTTGTCCTCCTTGTTGAGCGGCTGAAGCGGGCGGCGGGGTGGGCCGCAATCTATGCCGCGCAGGGTGACGCCATGCTTGATGCATTGAACGAATTTGCCGCCTTGTTCCAGAACGCTCATCAGCGGCAGCATGGCGGTCATGATGCGGCGACCCTTGGTGAAATCGCCTTCAATGGCGCAGGCTTTGTAGAGTGCGATGTGTGCTGCGGGCGCGAAATTCGAACCGGCGCAGACCCACGATCGGGCACCCCAAGCGAAAAATTCCAGCGCCTGATCGTCCATCCCACACGATAGAGCAATGTGCGGATAATCGCGGGCCAGCATATGCAGGCGGTTGGGGTCGCCGGAGGATTCTTTGATGGCGCAAAAATTTGGTGAGCGGCCCAGACGGTCCAGCGTCTCTTCGTCCATATTGACGCTCATCCTGCCGGGGTAGTTGTAAAGCATAACAGGCAGATTTGCTTCGCGGTCAATGGCAAGCGCATGCAGCGCGATCTCACGGCCTGTTGGATATGCGTAAGGCGGGGTCGCGACTAAGAGAGCGTCCGCGCCGATGCGCTTGGCCTCGCGGGCATAGAGAATAGAATCCTCCGTGCGGATCGCGCCGGTGCCTATGATCAAGGGCAGGCGTGTGCCGATGATTTTCTTGGCCAGCGCCATCATGTGAAAGCGCTCTTCCATCGACTGCGCGTAATACTCGCCCGTTGTGCCTGCGATGATGAGACCATGAACGCCCGATGCGATCAGGTGTTCGATAACGGCTGCAAAGGCGTCTTCGTTGATGGAATGATCGTCGTTGTGGGGCGTTACAACTGGCGTGTAGATGCCTTCAAATTGCATGGGCGACTTTGTCTTTGTTCTGTTTTGACCATCAGCCTAGGGGCTGGCAGCAAAACGACAAAGAAGTGTTTGCGACATGGGTGGTGTGTCTGCGCCCTATTTATAGCTTGGCAACTCTTTGAACGCGCTGCGCAGCGCTTCGCCCCACGAATTTGAAATCTCTGCGTAAGCGGCATCATCTTCTTCGATACGCACCTCGCTTCGGACTTTGAACGTGTCCTTTTCGTAGGTTTGAAGATCAAACGGCATGCCGACCGACAGATTGGCCTTCAGGGTGGAATCGAAGGAGATCAGCAGGAGTTTGACGGCTTCGTCGAAATCGAGGCTCTCGTCGAAGGCGCGCACCAAAATGGGGCGGCCATATTTCAATTCGCCGATCTGGAAGAAAGGGTTTTCCGTCGTCACTTCGACGAAATTGCCTTCTGGGTAGATGAGGAAAAGCGTCGGGTCGCTGCCCTTTATCTGACCGCCAAGGATCACCGTCGCTTTGAACTTTGATGCGCCCTTCATACCGTCATTGCTGTTGCTCTCGCGGATGACTTCTTTGAGCGTATCGCCGACGAGGCGGGCGACTTGGAACATGGAGTGTTCGTGAAGGATCGTGGCGCTGCGGTCGCTGGCGATTTTGGAGCGTTCTTCGATAAGACTGATGAGCGACTGGGTGGTGGCCAGATTGCCTGCCGTCATGATGGTGATCACGCGCTCGCCGGGAACTTCCCAGGTGAACATCTTTTTGGTTTTTGAGAAATTGTCGACGCCAGCATTAGTGCGTGTGTCAGACATGAAGACAAGACCGCTTTTGAGGCGAAGGCCGACGCAGTAGGTCATTTGAAAATCCTGAAAGGTGATTCCCACCGCGTAGTGCGATGCGAGATGCTTTCTACTGCTGGACTTGCAGGGATACAATCATGGATTCACTTCCTGCACCGCGTCTTATGCCCGAAATCGGGCCTGCGTCTTTGGAATCCAAACCACAGGCCAGTCGGACATAACGCTCATCCGGCGCGATGCCATTGGAAACATCGAAGCCAACCCAGCCAAGATCATCGAGCCACGCCTCGGCCCATGCGTGACTGGCGTCTTGGTCAACGCGGTCGTTCATCATCAGATAGCCGCTGACATAACGCGCTGGTAGACCTGCATAGCGGCAGGCGGCGACGAAAATTTGCGCGTGATCCTGACAAACGCCGTGGCCGTTTGCGAGTGCGAATTCTGCGGTGGTGCCTGAGAAGGTTTTGCCTGTCTCATAAGGAACGAGAGAGAGGATTTCGGCGGACAAGGCGTGCAGGCTCGAAAGCGTCTCGCCGCTCGTATCAACGCTTTTGGCGAGACGGCGGATATTTTTGCCAGGGTCTGTACGTGGGGTCGTGTGTTTGTAGAGCCATAAAGGTGCCGTGCCGTAGACCTTGCCCAGCACGCCAGCGGTGTCGTTTGTTTCCACGGTGCCAGATGCTGTGATGCGAATTTCGCTGGCGCCCTGTTCGGCACTGACAAGCTTGGTGAAGTTGTCGTGGTGATCGGAAAATTCGAGTTGCGCTGCGCCGTTTTCAACCGTGATTGCCCAATCAAGGACCTTTTGTTGCGGGGTATCTCTCGGCGTCAAACGCACCTGCTGGAGCGCAGAGGTGATGGGCGATTCGTACGTATATGTTGTAGTGTGGCTGATGATGAGTTGCATGGATCTAACCAACGAACCTGTAGTCACGCTCGATCTGCGCCCCGATGGCGTTGTTCTCGCGGATGAAATTGCCAATGCTCTCGTGAAGTCCGGTGTTGATGATTGAGCCAATTTCCTTGTCTCGCAACTGTTCGCTCAGACTGTCAGCCATATCGTGACACGGTAGGCGGGAACCGTAGTCTTTTTCCAGATAATCAAGGTTGCTCTTCAGGTTTGTGGCGCAGAAGGCGAGCGAGCGGGGGAAGCGTCGGTCAAGAATGAGGAATTGCGCCACCGATCCGGGGGTCATCTCCTGTTCGTTGATCCAGTGGAACGCGCGGTGGGCGGATACGGCACGCAGGATCATGTCCCATTGCACATTGTCGAGCGATGAGCCGACGAAACTGGCTGATGGTAGCAGGGTGTAATATTTCACATCGAGAATCCGTGCTGTGTTGTCAAAGCGTTCCAGCGCCGTGCCGACTTGTGCAAAATCGTAGATATCGTTGCGCAGCATCGTGCCATGAAGCGCGCCACGAACGAGCGCGTTCTGGCGGCGTATGGTGCCCAAAATAGCGGGAAGGTCGGTCTCGCGAACGGGGCGCTTCAGCCCGTCTTTTAGCGTCATCCAGGTTTCGTTGACGGCTTCCCACAACTCGGTGGTGATGGCGATGCGCACCATGCGGGCATTGGTGCGGGCGTTTTCAATCGCCGTTATCACGCTTGATGGGTTACTGGCATCGCGCAGCAGGAAGTCCGTTACATTGGCAGCCGTGTATGCATCATGTTTCGCATCAAAGGCGCGGCGCACACCGGCTGTGGTGACGACGGATTTCCATTCGCTCACGCTGTCGCTGGAGCGGGTGAGCGCGATGCGGAACCCGGCTTCCAAAAGACGCGCGGTGTTCTCGCTGCGCTCCAGTGAACGGAACATCCAGTATATGCCGCCAGCGGTTTTACCCAGCACTGTATTGTCCTCCGTGCGCCATCAGTCGTCCAACACCCAAGTGTCTTTCGTGCCGCCGCCCTGGCTGGAATTGACGACCAGCGAACCGGATTTCAGCGCTACACGTGTCAGTCCGCCGGGCGTGATTTCCATGCCGTTGGGCGACACCAGAACGAAGGGACGCAGGTCCACGTGGCGGGGTGCGAGTTCCTTCTTGGTGAAGATAGGTACAGTGGAAAGCGACAGCGTTGGCTGGGCTATATAGTTGGCAGGATTGGCCTTTAGTTTGGCCTCGAAAGCATAGAGTTCTTTTTTGGAGGCGGCGGGGCCAACCAACATTCCGTAGCCGCCGGAACCGTGAACTTCCTTCACCACCAAGTCTGCAAGATTGTCTAAAACATACTGCAACGAGCTTGGATCCGAACAGCGCCATGTCTCAACGTTCTTCAGCAGCGCGGTTTCGCCAGTGTAAAATTCGATTATTTCCGGCATGTAAGAATAGAGTGCTTTGTCGTCTGCAATGCCGGTGCCGGGTGCGTTGGCGATGGTGATGTTGCCGGCGCGATAGACGTCCATAATGCCCGGTACGCCGAGCATGGAATCGGGGTTGAAATTCAGCGGGTCGAGGTAGTCGTCGTCAACCCGGCGATAGAGCACGTCGATGACCTGATAGCCCTGGGTCGTGCGCATAGCGATTTTGCCATCAACGACTTTCAGATCATGTCCCTCGACCAATTCTGCGCCCATCTGGTCGGCAAGGAATGAGTGTTCAAAATAGGCGGAATTGTGGATGCCAGGGGTGAGCACGGCCACGCAGGGTTTCCCGCTGCACCCATCCGGCGCACAGGCAGCGAGCGAGCGACGCAAATTCTTGGGATAATTGCTGACGGGCCGAACGCGATTTGACGTGAAGAGTTCGGGGAACATCTGCAGCATCGTTTCGCGGTTTTCCAGCATATAGGAAACGCCGGAGGGCGTTCGGGCATTATCTTCCAGCACGAAAAATTCGTCTTCGCCGGTTCGAACGATATCGGTGCCAACGATGTGGGTGTAGACGCCGCCGGGCGGATTGACGCCGATCATTTGTGGAAGAAATGCTTCGTTGTTGGCGATGATTTCGATCGGGACACGACCCGCTCGGATAATTTCCTGCCGATGATAGATGTCGTGCAGGAAGGCGTTGATGGCACGTATGCGCTGCTCAAGCCCGCGTGACAGGCGGCTCCATTCGCGGCCAGTAATAATGCGCGGCACGAGATCGAACGGGATCAACCGTTCTTGCGCGGATGCGTTGCCATAGACATTGAAGGTGATGCCGGTGCGGCGAAAGAATGCTTCGGCTTCTTTCGACTTCTTGTTCAGTCGCGTTGGGTCTTGCTGGTCAAACCATGACTTGTAGTCTTGATAGGGCGCACGCACCCGCTCTTGATCGAGACGCATCTCATCGAAAAAGGCTTTTGCCAATGAATTGTCCGGGTTCCCCATCGCGCTACTTTATCTGTTTTGTCTGCGGGTTCAACAGCTTGTTGGTTCAGGTGCACGGATTGGGGCGGACTGGCGAACGCTAACGCTTTGATGGCGCAATTGCATGGCGCCAAATCCGGTGAGAAAGGCGATGTCGGTCGCGTCGCGGCCGATGCCCAAACGCACGGTGTTGTTTGATCGCGCCATGCCTGTCGGGTCCACCATATGCCAGTGACCTTCAAGGAACACTTCGACGATGGCGTGGAAGTCTTGTGGGTTAACATCCGGCCCGTAAACGCTTGCTATTCGTGCCGGGATTGAAGCTGCGCGGCAAAAAGCGATGAGCACGTGAGAAAAGTCTCGGCAAACGCCGCGGCGGCTCGTGAAGGTTTCCTGCGCGGTTGTGGTCGGTGTGGTGGCGTTGGCGTCATAGGTTAGATTTTGTGCAATCCATCCGGCCATGTCGTTCACCATTGCACCTGAAGGAACGCTGCCGAAGGTGGTTTCAACGAAGCTGAAAAACGGGTCGAGCGGGCAATACCGTGATGGGAATAGATAGGCGGTCGTGTTGCCTGAAATCTCGTTGAGGCTGTTGGCCTTGAGCGATCCAATGTCGGGTTCCTTTCGCGCAACCGCGACCTTTGCTTGATAAGTGCAGTCCAAAACTCTTGATGCTTCGATCCAGCGGCGCAGACCAATGCCATCATGCGCGGCCATCACAGATGTTTTCGGGCTTCCCTCAATGTGTAGCTTAGCATCCAACACTGTTTGCACAGCGTCGTTTGTCGCTTCGATCTGCATCAAGATCATGCAGGGCGACGGCAAAACGTAATCAAGCGTGACCTCGATCTCGACCGTTTGGCTTTGTGTGTGATTGCGCGGCTGAAGGGACACTGGCTTCGGGTTCACCGGTTGAAGAGCATTGCGCGGCTTAACGGGCTGGAGGGGCTCGCGCAAGTGACATATTGGCGCCAAACCCTATTGTGACAGCAGCAGCTTCAGGCTGGTTTTAAGGACTGATTTCTGCGAGGGTTTTTGCCAAATTGTAGGAATGAGGTTCTCCATGCGCTATGTTTTGGTCCTGATGGGATTTTTGGTTTTGGCGGCTACACCTGCCTTGGCGGCATCTGCGAACGAGCAAAGCTGCGCCCTTCGCGCCGCGATACTTTCAAAAGGGGCGACAAAGCCAACCGACGTGGTTCGCACTAATTTCAGCTGGAACACTTCCCTCGCACCGGCGACGATCAGCAGTGCCTTGGGCTACCTAGACGGCCCGGAATATCTGGACGCCTCGGTGTTTCTAATGTCGAGGGTCGACGGCTTTTATGAAATGCACCTGATTGCAGCGTCGGTGAAAGACAGTGCTCCGCTTTTCATTTCATTGCATTACGGAAAAGTGGGCGAAGAAATGCGACTAATAAATGTTTCGTTCAAAGACAAACTCGCAGAGCTGTTTCCTTCAGTCACAACTGCTGGCATCGTTCCGCAAACATCTTGCGAATGATGTTTCGTTGAACGTGGGCTAACACGCTGGTGCGTGGCCAAACCGACAGAGAGCCTTATGCCATGCCATCATCCATCCTTCTGCTCAACGGGCCGAACCTCAACATGCTTGGCCTGCGCCAGCCGGAAATTTATGGCCGCGATACGCTGGCTGATGTGGAAGCGATGTGCATTGAGGCAGGCAAGCAGTTGGGTTTGACTGTAGAGGCTCGCCAATCGAATTATGAAGGTGAGTTGGTGACGTGGATCCAGCAGGCGCGGGATGTTTTTGACGGTATCGTTATCAATCCCGGTGCTTATAGCCACACATCGATTGCCATCCTCGATGCGCTCAACGCTTTTGAGGGCAAGGTTGTCGAAGTGCACATTTCTGACATTCATGCGCGGGAGGAGTTCCGCCATCATTCCTATGTTTCTCACCGCGCCGACCATGTGATCGTCGGGCAGGGGATCAAGGGTTACACAATGGCGCTGGACGAGTTGGCCAACCGTCTGTTGGCTTGAGGGGCGATAAGCGATGCAATCGAAACTGCTGCTGATTATTCTCGACGGCGTGCCGTACCGAAACTGGCGACGCTATTTCGGCAATCTTGAGGGCTGGGTGAAGAACGGCGATGCGCAGGTGACATCGATGCGCGCCAGCCTGCCTTCAATGTCCGGTCCTTGCTATGCCTCCATCCACACAGGCGTGCCGCCGCAGGAGCACGGTATTTTGCTCAACGATGTGCGGTTTCGGTTGGAGCAGCCGGATATCTTCTCCTGTGTTGCAGATGTAGGTGGAAAGAGCGGCGCTGTTGCGCATTCCTATTGGTCGGAATTTTTCAACCGCTATCCGTTCGATCCGGTGTTTGATCTGGAATATGACGAGCCGGAAGGGCCAATCCATCACGGGCGGTTCCATTCGATGAGCGGCTACGGGCACGACAACCAAATGACGCCGAGCGACACCGATCTTTTCGGAACGCTCACAATGCTGTGCGCGCGCCATTCCATCGACTACGGCTTGCTTCACACGTGCACGCTGGATTCGATGGGGCACAGATTTGGCCACGATAATGTGCACATGGACAATGCCTGCGCGATCATGGACGCTCAACTTTCGGTGTTTTTGCCGAAATGGCTGGATATGGGTTACGAAGTGATCGTGACCGCCGATCATGGGCAGAGTGATCGGGGGCATCATGGTGGCGTGGGCGAAGATCAAACCGATTTTGCGCTCTACTATTTCGGGAAAGGCGAGTTGATTCGTTCGCAAGACCCGCTGGACCAATTGCAGCTTGCGCCAAGCATACTTTCGCGCCTTGGTGCCAAAATTCCTAACACTATGAAATCAAGCAATTTTTTCAAATAGAGCGTGAGCCTGCTTAAGGTTTGATTAATCTTACCAAAAAGCAAACGCTTACCTTTTGTTATCCATATTTCCTTAGCTTGGGCGCATGTATTTGTCGCGTGAGTCCGAGTTTTTGTGAAAAAGTCCTCCGGAACATCCTTGAGCAGCGGCCTTTTGGGTAACTTCAAATGGCTGTTTGTGTTCTCTGTTGCCGCCAACGTGTTGCTGCTGGCTATGCCGCTGCACATGATCGCGATTTACGATCGTGTCTTGGTATCGCGCAGCACCGAAACCCTGCTCTATATCACCTTGATTGCGTTGGCGGCGTTGATGCTGTTGGGCGTGACCGAGGCTGTGCGTTCGATGGTGGCACAACGCATGTCAGCAAAGTTTGTCACCGACACTGCGGGAAAGCTGTTTAGTGGGTTGATCCATGCGAGCGAATCCACGGGCCGTAAATCCCAGATTATGCGTGATTTCTACTCGCTGCGGACCTTCCTATCGAGCCGCGCCATGATTGGCCTGTTCGATCTGCCTTTTACGCCGGTCTTTCTCGCACTGCTGTTCATGCTGCACATTCAATTGGGTGTCATCACGCTCATCGGTATATTGATGCTGGCCGGTTTGGCATGGGCCAATCGTTCGCTCAGCCTGTCTGATACGGAAGAAGCAACGCGTAGCAATTCGGACGCTGTGGGCTTCTCGCAGGCGCTGGTGACGCGGGCAGAAGACATTCGCGCGATGGGCCTGTTCCCGGCGTTCCTGCAGCGATGGGGCGGCAAGATGGATTCGGCTATGAGCTTTGCCGATCAATCCTCAAAGGTGCAGGCGTTCTTTTTCGGGCTGTCGCGCACCGTGCGTCAGGGCTTGCAGATCATCATCATGGCTTGGGGCGCTCATCTGGTTCTGGCTGGGGATTTGTCAGGTGGCGTGATCTTCGCAGCCTCACTGATTTCCAGTCGTGCTTTTGTGCCGGTGGAGCAAGTGATCGGCGCTTGGGACCGTATCACCCATGCGCGGGCGTCTTATAAGACATTGCATGAATTTATCGCGAGCCAGACTGAGCAAAAGTCGGCGGTGGTGCCTCAGTTGACTACAGGTGATGTCGAGTTTGAGAACGTCACATACGAAGTGCAGTCCGGCTCGCGGACTTTGCCGATCCTGAAAAACGTCAGCTTTAAACTGCAATCCGGTCATGTGCTGGCCATCATTGGTCCGACGGGCGCTGGCAAAACAACGCTTGCAAAACTAATGGCTGGTGCGCTGCACCCGACATCCGGCTCCGTGCGTTTGGACGGGTTTGAGTTGGCGCTGTGGCCCGATGAGCGCAAAGGCGAATCAATCGGTTACGTGCCGCAGGACGCCAGCCTCTTCCCCGGCTCGATTGCCGAGAATATTTCACGCTATGTGGCCGAGCCTGAAGAAGATGAAATAATAACCGCTGCGCGTAAGGCCAATATCCACGCCCAGATCGTGAAACTGCCTGAGGCTTATGCGACCGAAGTCGGCCCCGGCTTCCATGAATTGTCTGGCGGCCAACAGCAGCAGCTCGCAATGGCGCGGGCGTTTTTTGCAAGCCCCAGACTGTTGATTCTCGATGAACCCAACGCCCACCTCGACCAGAAGGCCGAGGATTCGTTGCTTCGTTCGTTGGCTCAGGCGCAGACGGAGGGCATTTCCTCCATCGTGGTGTCGCAGCGGCGCTCGATCTTGAAGGTGGCTGATTACGTTCTGACGCTCAATGAGGGCCAGGTTGTTTCGTTTAAGGAAAACCAAGGGCAGTGGCGTGCGCGGCGAGAGGATGATCGCGATGCGCCTGCAACAAAAACCGTCCCATCGCCGTACACCAAGCCGGAAGTCTCTTTTGAATCTCTCAACGCAGCCCGCCCCCGGTCGTCGGGGCATGTTCGGGTGGAGAGTGGCTAGATGACACAGAGCAAAACCCGCGAAATCGAATGGAATGTGAACGCGAAGGTGGACAGCCGGCCCATCGTGCGCGCTGGTCTGTGGTCGATCGGTTTTACGATGATCGTGTTCTTTTTCTGGGGTTCGTTTGCGCATCTTGAATCTGCTGTGATCACGCCCGGCACGCTTGTATCGGAGGGGCGCAACAAGCTCATTCAACATTCGACTGGCGGTCGCGTTTCACGCATTTTGGTGCGTGAAGGCATGTATCTCACAGCAGGACAGGCTGTGCTTGAGTTGGATGAAACGAAAGCAGCAGCTGATCTTTCACGGTTGGAAGCACGGTATGCTTCGCTGAATGCATTGAAAACGCGCTTGCAGGCCGAGCGGTTGGGCGGGACAGGGTTTGATCCTGTCGCCAACCCTGATCTGGGTGGTCTACGCCTTGGCAATAATCCGCTTGATGGGCGCAGCGGTTCCGACGTTTTGACCAATATCGAGCCGTTGGCTTTGAGGGGCACCCAAGAAGCGCCATCGGTTGCCAACACATTCTCTCACGATGCGATTGCGGCCTTCATTGGTGGCAAGTTTGACCAGCTCACGACCGCTGGTGTGGAACCGCCGCGCGATGCGCTGATGGACAGCCAGCGAGATGCCTATAACTCCGGCCGCGATTTGCTCGATAAAGAAATCGCAGCGTTGGAGCGCAAGGCGGAGACGTTGGTGCAGCAAAAAGCAGGACACCGTGCGCGTATCGAGTCGCAAAAGCGGCTTCTTCAATTGACCCGCGAAGAGGTGCGCCGTCTCGCGCCGCTCGCATCATCCGGCTACGTACCCCGCAATCGATTGCGGGACCGTCAAAGATCGATCGCCGAACTGCAAGGCAATATTGCAGCTATGGAACTCGATGCCGCTGCCTTCAGCACACAGAAGGCAGAGATTGATGTTCAGATCGAGCGCACAAAGGCTGCGAAATCTGATGCTGCGTCAAAAGAATATGCTCGTATCGTTGCCGAGCTTGCCGAGATCGAAGATCAACGTAAAGCCGCGCGCGCTACGTTGCGCGATATGGTCGTTCGCTCGCCGGTCTCCGGCAATTTGACGAGCTTGAAAGTTACCACCGAAGGCGGTGTCTTTGGCAGTGGCGACGTGATCGGTGAAATTGTGCCGGAAGGTGCCCCATTGCTGGTGGAAGCGCGGGTTCAACCTTCTGATATTGATTTTGTTCGCATCGGCCAAGAGGCGGATATTGCGGTCACAGCCTTTGACCGCCGTCTGGACGACACACTGACAGGCCGCGTTGTGTATCGGTCTGCGGATGCTGAGCAGGACGAAAAGACTGGCGAACAGTATTTTGTAGCCCGTCTGCGCTTTGATGACAGCGAGAAGAACGCTGCCAACCGCGCCAAGTTGCAAGCTGGCATGCAGGGCGAAGTCTACATCCACACAGGTTCTCAAACCTTCCTTACCTATCTGACCAAGCCGCTGATGGATTCATTCCGTCGGGCGTTCAGGGAACGTTGAGATGGATAAAAATTGAGTGAATTTGCCAACCGGATCGCGAGTGAAATTTGGCAAGAGTGACACCGGAGAAAGGGTGCATCCCACAAAGGATGCGCCTAGCCGGGGTTGAAAGCAAAGAGATCCGATGTGTCGGATCGCGTTGAGTGAGTGAGTTGTTATGGTTCATCGCAAACCGATATCGGGGGCGATACCGGGGGAAAAAAGAAAGTGCAGTCGCAAGACTGTGCTGGCGGGCACGGCTGCGCTGTCGCTTGCGATGGGTGGCATTGCACTTTCCCTTCCCGCTTTTGGCGAGAACAACGGCTCCGCACTTCTGCGCGGGTCTTCGACGGCTGTTGTGCAGCCGCAAGAGCAATTGCGGACGACATCCGGCTTTGTGTTGCCAACGGAAGTCATTGGTGACGTTGAGCCTGCGACTGGCTTTGAAATCCACGAGAAGGAAAGCTGGTTCCCCTTGCGCGAATTGGGCAAAGGCTTCCGTGAAGGCGTGCATTATCTGAAGGACAATTTGGTCGACACAATCCTGTTTCGTGACAGCCATGACGCTTTGGAATCGCGTGATGTTGTTTTCCAATTGCCAAAGCGCGAACCACTGCGTTCCTCCATGATGCACAGCGCCAATTTCAACACGGAACTGCGCGGCACGGCGACCGTATCCGACAGCATCTCGGCAGCTCTGCGTGGTAGTTATGCTACGCGCCAGCGGCTTGAGCGGGCCAACGCCGAGAAGGCGCGTGAATTTGCTGCGCTTGCTGGGTTCTTGCCGACAATCAATTTTACGGCTGAAGCGAGCAAGGCGCGCACCAATTCGGTGACGCAGGGGTCGTTCGATCAAGATCAGATTCAACTGTCGCTGGAAGCGGCTGTGCCGCTGTTCACCAGCGGTGTGAATCTCAACACTTACCGTCAGGCCAAGCATGTGCGCCGTGCTGCGGACTTCTCTTATCTGGCTGAAGAGCATCGTGCAGCGCTTGAAGCTGTGGCGGCCCACATCAATCTGCGTCTCAATCGGAAGGTTGAACAGGCTCTGCGCAAGAACGTGAACGCCTCAAAGCGCATCACTGATATTTCGCGGCGCTTGTTTGAAGGCGGTGATGCCAGCCGCACGGATATTGCTATCGCGCAGGCCAATCTGGAGAGCGCAAAGGCCGAGTTGGATATTGCCCGCCGTTCCCGTGAAGAATTGGAAGCCGATTATCGCAGCGTTACGGCGAGGGAAGCGGCGAAACATCTTCGGCTCCAGAACATCGAAAAGCTACTGCCGAAAACGGTCGAAGAGGCTGTTGAATCGGCGTTGGCTTACAATCCTGATCTTAACGCTGCGCGTCATACGGCGTTGGCCAGCGAGAGCAATGCCAAGGTTGTGCGTGGCCAGTTCGGCCCGCAGATCAGCGCTTTCGGGCGTTATGACAAATATCTCTACGATTCCGTGCAACCGGATAGAGACGATGATTATACGATCGGCGTGCGCCTGCGGATGCCGTTGCTGGATCTTTCTACCGTACCCACCATTGATGCTGCGCGGCACGAGGCGGCTGAAGCGAACTATCGTGCGCTCGAACAGGGCCGTCAGTTGCGCCGCCAGGTTGAGCGTCAGTGGAGCACATACCGTTCTGCCAAGCGCCGGGTTGCCATTGCGCAGCGGCAGGTTGCAGCAATCGAGAAGAGCCTTGAGGGAGCGCGTCGTGAATTTGAAGCCGGGTTCCGTTCGGTAACGGATGTGTTGAACGAGCAGGTTCGTCTGACGCGGGCGAGTATCGCGTTGCAACAGGCAATTCATGAGAAAGAACTCGCAGCTTACGAACTCGCATTTTCAAGTGCACGTCATAGTGTGCAGCATCTGGCTGCCGTTGGCGGGGGTTTGCACTGATGGGTTACTCGTCGGGCAAGATACCTTCACTCGCTCGCGAGGAATTTGAAGGAGGGTACGCCTATTCTGTGCCCGGTCATTCGGCTGAATACGGCTGGAAAATGACGCCTAACTATTCCGCCCTTTTGTGGACGGACATGGCCTATGAAATCCTCGACGATTGTCGAGCGATCAGTTTTGCCGACATTATGGTGATGCAGGACGAAGATGGTGAGACCACCACTTTCCAGCGTGAAACAGGGTCGTTTGTCCTTGATCTGTCTTCCCCCACCGAGGGGTTGGCTATGCCCGAACCGGAAGCCGATGACGACGGAAACAGTTCTGTGTCGTCCATTACGGCTGAGCGTGATGATGCAACGATCATCAATGTTCATGATCTCTATACAAACCCCGTTGCTGATGAGTTGGCCGTATCCAAGGCTTGGGCCGCGAAGGGTGAAGTTTCGGTGCTGCCGGGTGGCAAGATCGCCTATTTTCCGCCAGACGATGGCGGTGGCATCGATGAGGTGACCTTCATTCTTCATGACGGTCACTGGAATACTGAAGTGATGAAGGTGCGCATCGAAGATCGGCAACCGGTCGCGGAGATTGGATCGCAGCTTGTTCCCAATCAGATGGATGATCTGGGTTCCGAGGTGAATTTTGACATTGGTTCGTTCCTTACCGACCATCTGATCGGTGACATGGCGACAATCCAGATCACAGGTCTCCCGCCAGGATTGAACTACGATACTGCGCGTATGCGCATTGAAGGTACGATTGCCGAGGATGTGATCACAGGTCAGGCGTATCGGGTGTCCGTTATTATCCATACGGCTGACCGTCAGATGATGATGACGTCGTTTGAGTGGATGGTGCGCGATGCGCGTGCCGTTGACCAAGGACCGGTGCTGGCGCCCATCGCGCCTGCGCAATCTGTCACGGATGATGCGGCTGCGGCCTCGGTGCTGTTCACTGTGGCTGCTGCGACGACGCTGGCCAGCCGCGCCTTTTCGCTCGATAGACTGGCTGATCAGCCGCTTTCCGGTGCCAGCGCTGCGCAGCCAAACTTTCAGCTTGGTCGCGCATCGTCCATGCTTGCCAATGCGCAGGGTGAGGGTGCGCTAAGCGGTTCAGGCGGCGACGATGATCTGCTGGGTAATTTGATCGCGCCTAGTGACCCTCTTTCAGAGGTTGAGGACGAAGAAGAAGAAGAGATTGAAGGCACCACGCTGCCGATTGGCCCGACGCCTTCACGTGACTCCGATATACTGGAAGTGCCCCCTGCCACGCCTGTTGCGTTGGACAGTCCAAAGCCAACGGAAGACACATCGACAGGCGGCAGTGGATCGACGGGGCAATCCAACTCTGCGCCATTTGCAGGAACGCCATCGCAGGTGGTTACGCTGGAGGAGACAGCGGTATCCGACATCAATGTGTTAGTGGCGGCGTTTGATCCGGACGGCGATCCACTAGCGGTGCTTTCGGCAAGTGCGCAAAACGGTCAAGTTGCGGTCAATTCTGACGGCACGCTGGACTATACGCCCGACAATCTGTTCAACGGCTTTGACACCATCAGCTACGAAATCGCCGATAGCCGAGGAAATACTGCCCAAGGCAATCTTTCGATTGAGGTTGTGCCTGTCAACGATGCGCCCGTGCTGCAAGCGCAGCCGCAGCGCACGGTTGCGGAAGACAGTGCTATTGTTTTTAACGTTCTGACCCTTGCCAGTGATGAAGACGGTGATCCGCTTTCTGTGACTCAGGCGTCATCCGACATTGGCGTCGTGACAATCAATGGGAGTGACAACACTCTTCTTTTTACACCGCCAGCTGATTATTTCGGCACCGCAACGATTACGTTTACGGTTGCAGATGGAAATGGTGGCTCAGTTGTTTCTGTTGCCGCGGTCGAAGTCACACCTGTCAACGATCAGCCGGTTCAAACCGCCGATGTTGCGCGGGTGGACGAAGACAGTTCGGTGGTTATCGATGTGCTGGCTAACGACAGCGACATTGACAACGCACTGGACCCAGCGACGTTACAAATTGTCGGAACGGCTGCGGCAGGTGATACTCTGATCGTTGCTGGACAGGGCGAATGGTCGGTGGATCTCGTCACCGGTACCATTCGTTTCACACCGGTAGTGGCGTTTGCCGGAACGCCCGATCCAATTTTCTACACTGTTGCCGACGTCGATGGTTTGGCAGGCGAGCCGGTGAGCGTTTCCGTAACCGTGGACGAAATCAACGATCGTCCTGTTGGCGTTGATGACGCTGCCAGCGTGCTGGAAGACGGCAGTGTTGTCATTTCCGTGCTGGATAACGATAGCGATATTGATGGCTCTCTTGATCCGGCAACGCTGCAAATCGTTGGAACAGCGGTGGCAGGTGATAGTCTTGTTGTGGTTGGCGAAGGCGTTTGGGATTTGTCTTTGGTCGACGGCACAATCATGTTTACACCGGAGCCTGACTTTGCCGGTGTCGTGACCCCAATTGCTTACACGATTGCCGATGATGATGGTGCGCTGACAGATCCAATTGCCGTCACCGTATCTCTGATTGGTGTGAACGACGCACCATTGGCCGCGGACGATACTGCGCTTGTGGGCGAGGACGGTTCCGTGACGATTGCCGTGTTAGGCAACGATTCTGATATCGATAATTCGCTGCTAGGTTCAAGCCTTCAGATTGTTGGCACAGCTGCGGCTGGCGATGTGCTGACGGTTGCCGGGCAAGGTGTCTGGTCGATCAGTTCAGGCTCCATCGTCTTTGTGCCTGAGCCCGATTTTGCGGGTTTGGTTGACCCAATTTCCTACATCGTGCGTGACAGTGCAGGTGCGGCTTCAAATCTTGCCAGTGTTACCGTCACCATCATACCTGAAAATGATGCGCCTGTTGGTACTGCTGATACCGCTGTGGTGGGTGAAGACCGTGCGGTTGCCATCAATGTTCTTCTCAATGACGTGGACATCGACAGCCCGCTCAACCCTGCAAGCTTACAGATCGTTGGCACGGCAGCGGCGGGTGACAGCCTCACTGTTGCGGGCGAAGGCATATGGACGGTTGATACAGGCGCTGGTTCGCTCATCTTCACACCAGACGCCAACTATGATGGCACTGTTACACCGATCAACTACGTAATCTCCGACATCGAAGGCTTGAGTTCGGCACCAACGGCTGTGACCGTCACCATCACGCCCGAAAATGATACGCCAACAGGCATCGGTGACGATGCTACAGTGAACGAGGATGGCTCTGTTTCCATTCAAGTTCTGGATAACGATATCGACATTGACGGAACGTTGGTTGCTTCCACCATCCAGATCGAGGGCACCGCCAATCCGGGAGATTCACTGGTGGTTACCGGGCAGGGTGTCTGGGACATCAACACAACAACGGGTTCCATCATTTTCACGCCGGAGGCCAATTATGCCGGCTCTGTTTCCAACATTCGCTACACCGTTTTGGACGATGGTGGCGCTGCGACCAACAGCACGCTGGTTTCTGTCACCATCGTTTCGATCAATGATGTGCCAGTTGCGGTTTCCAACACTGATACCGTTTTTGAGGATGGTTCGGTTACCATTAACGTGCTGGACAATGACAGTGATGTTGATGGCGTCCTGATTGCCTCGACGGTTCAAATTGTTGGCACGGCGGCGGCTGGTGACAGCCTTTCTGTGCCGGGCGAGGGCGTTTGGAGCATCAATGCGGGTGGTTCGATTACCTTCACGCCGGCTCCCAATTTCGTGGGTATCGTTACGCCCATAGAATACACCGTGAGTGACGATGAAGGTGCTGTTTCATTGCCTGCGCAAGTGTCGGTCACTATCCAAGAGGTCAACGACGCGCCTTCTGCTGTTGATGATGCCAATACAGTGGTGGAAGACGGCTCCGTTGCTATCAATGTCTTGATCAACGATTCTGACAGCGACGGCATTTTGGTGCCTGGCAGCATTCAAATCACAGGAACGGCCAATCCAGGTGATACTCTCGTGGTGGCGGGCGAAGGCGAGTGGATGGTCGATGGCGCGACAGGCCAGATCGTCTTCACTCCGGAAGCGAATTATACGGGGCTTGTCTCGGACATAACCTATACCGTCCAAGATGAAGACGGCGCAGTATCCAATCCGGCAACCGTTTCGGTGGTCATTGTGGCGGACAACGATGCACCGATCGCTGCTGACGATAGCGAGAGTGGCACGGAAGATGTTGCGCTGGTTTTCGATGTGCTTGCCAATGACATTGACCTCGATGGAACGCTCAATCCTGCCAGCGTTCAGATTGTTGGAACGATCAATCCGGGCGATTCTTTCGCGGTAGCGGGCGAAGGCGTTTGGAGTATCGATGCCGCCACTGGCGCAATTACTTTTACGCCGGAAGCGCATTTCAACGGTGCGATCTCACCAGTGTCTTACACGGTGCGAGACAATTTGGGCACGCTGTCCAACCCTGCGCAATTGAGCGGCGCTTTACTTGCCGTAAACGATGCACCCGATGCTGGAACGATAGCGGTTGCCACGACTGACGAAGATACCGTGAGCCTGCCCATTGATGTTCTCTTAGCGGCCAGCGATGTGGATGGTGATGCCATCATTGTGAATGGTGCGATTGCGCTAAACGGTCAGGTGATCGTCGATGGCAACGGCGATCTGGTCTACACCCCGGATACAAACTATTTCGGCGCCGATACGATCTCCTACTCGCTGGATGATGGCAATGGTGGAACCACTACAGCCAGCGTTGACATCGTTGTTGTGTCGGTCAACGACGCTCCCACCACAAGCGCGCCGACTCTGCAAAACACGGGCGAAGACACTACGCTTGCCAATATCGACGTTCTGGCTTTTGCCAACGATATCGAAGGCGACGCCCTCACGGTTACTGCGGCTTCGTCGCCCAATGGCACGGTTACGATCAACGGCGACAACACGCTTACATATACCCCAGACGCCGATTATTCCGGCGTGGATCAGATTAGCTATACGGTCTCTGACGGCAATGGTGGCACGGTTTCCGGCGAGCAATTCGTCGTCGTTGCCGCGATCAACGACGCGCCTGAAGCGGTTGCCGATGTGCAATCGGGTGATGAAGATACCGTGGTTGTTGTTCAGGTTCTGGACAATGACAGTGACATCGATTCTGCGCTTGATCCGGCGTCTATCCAGATCGTTGGTACCGCCGTCGCAGGTGATCCACTCACAGTGGCTGGCGAAGGCGTCTGGTCGGTTGATGGGGTGAATGGCACGATCAGTTTTACGCCGGAAGCCAATTATAACGGACCCGTTGCGCCGATTGAGTATGTGGTGGCGGATATTGAGGGCCTGGTTTCGACTGGCGCTCAGGTCAATGTTTCGCTGAATGCGGTAAACGATACGCCGGTGGCTGCTAATGACGTCGCCAGTGTTGCTGAGGACTCCTCGGTGGTCATCGATGTTTTGGCGAACGACAGCGATGTTGAAGGCACGCTCGATCCGGCCAGTGTGCGCATCACGGGAACAAGTGCTGCGGGCGACCCTTTGGTGGTATCCGGCGAAGGCGTCTGGACGGTCGATACAAGCAATGGCCGCATTACTTTTACGCCTGAGGCGAATTACGCCGGTGTCGTTACACCTATTCAATACACGGTCCGTGATGGCGATGGTGCATTGAGCAACAGCGCGACGGTCTCGGTCACGATAGGTGCTGGAAACGATGCGCCAACAGCGGGCGATATCGCGCTGACGGGCGATGAAGACACTTCGACTGTCTTCGACATTGCAGCCGCTACAGACGATCTTGATGGCACGATTGATCTAGGATCAATCCAGATTGTCGGAACACCAGCGGCGGGTGTTTCATTGCCCGTTGCGGGCGAAGGCGTCTGGAGCATTGATGGAGTTGCGGGCACGATCACTTTCACGCCGCAAGCAGACTATGACGGAGCGGTCGCGCCCATCCAATATACGGTTCGTGACGATCTCGGCGCGATCTCCAACGTGGCAACGCTGACGGCTACCATAACACCAGTTAATGATGCCCCGACTGCGACTGCGAATTCTGGCACCGTACTTGAAGATGGCAACGTCACCATTGTGGTTTTGGCAGACGATGTGGACATAGATGGCACGGTTGATCCGGCTACAGTCCAGATAGTTGGCACGGCTAACCCGGGCGATCCCTTTACGGAAACGGGTGTTGGAACATGGGCAATTTTGCCCGATGGGTCGATCACTTTCACACCTGCCGCCAACTATGCCGGGCCTGTTGCGCCGATCCAATACACCGTGCGCGACAACGCTGGCGCTGTTTCCAATCCTGCAACGGTCTCGGTGACGATTGCGGAAGTGAATGATGCACCGGTTGGCGCTTCGTTTGTGCGCAGTCTTGCTGAAGACACGACACTTTCCTTCGACGTGGTATCTGCTGCAACAGATGTCGATGGAACGGTTCTCGCCACAACGATACAGTTTGTGGGCACATCCAATCCTGGCGAACCGCTGACCGTGGCGGGAGAGGGAACATGGAGCATAGATCAAGGTGCGGGCTCGATCACGTTCACGCCGTTGGCAAACTTCAATGGTGGTGTAACGCCGGTTCAGTACACGATCAGTGATAATGATGGGTTGGCCTCTTCGCCCGAGTCGATCGTTCTCACTGTCACGCCTGTCAACGATGCGCCAGTGAGTGCTGCCGATGCTGTCTCTACTCCAGAAGATACAACTATTACGATTTCAGTGCTTGCCAATGATGGTGATGTGGACAGCGCGCTTGATCCCGCCACGATCCGCATTGCCGGAACGCCGTCCAATGGTGCCCCTCTAACGGTGATGGGCGAGGGCGTCTGGAGCGTGGACACAGTCGCTGGCACAATTACATTCACGCCCGAGCTGAATTTCAACGGTGTTGCCACGTCCATTCAATACACGGTGAGAGATGTTGAAGGGCTTGTGTCCAATGCTTCGTTCGTCAGTGTGACTGTGAGTGACACTAATGATGCGCCGGTTGCTCAGGATTATGTGACGAGCCGGGACGAAGACAATTCGATCACCTATGACGTTGTGGCAGCGGCAGTGGATTCCGATGGATCTGTCGATCCTGCCACCGTACAAATTGTCGGCACAGCTAATGCGGGCGAGCCGCTTACTGTTGCTGGCGAAGGTGTTTGGACCGTCGATCTGGTTGCTGGTGAAATCACATTCACGCCGGAAGCAGACTATAACGGCCCAGTCACCAGTATTGACTATATCGTGCGCGACGACCGTGGCGAGGCGTCGTTACCGGCTACGATTAGTCATACGATTGTGGCCGTCAATGATGCGCCAGTGGCAGTTGATGATGGCGGTGTGCTCGATGAGGATACGCTGGTTTCCATCAATGTGCTGGGTGATGACACGGATGTCGACAGCGCGATTGATCCGGACTCTGTGCAGATTGTCGGCGCGCCTTTCCCGGGCAAATCGCTGACAGTGGCTGGCGAAGGCATTTGGGGCGTAACCGCCGGCAACGGCCGCATCACCTTCCTGCCGGAATCGAATTTCAGCGGTGTTGTAACGCCGATACAATACACTGTGCAGGACGTTGAAGGCGCGGTTTCGAACGTCGCTTCCATTTCGCTGACGGTGACGGAAGTGAATGATGCACCGGTGGTGCAGGATGCTTCCTCTAGCACTGCCGAAGACGGTGATGTTGATTTTTTGGTCGGTTTAGCTGCGACTGATGTTGATGGCACGGTCGATCTTGCTTCAGTGCAACTGGGTGGGACAGTCAATGCGGGTGATCCGCTGATTGTTGCTGGCGAAGGAACGTGGAGCGTTGACACCGTGTTGGGCATTATCCGTTTTACGCCGGAACCCGACTATGAAGGCACGGTTACGAGCCAGACCTATACGATCCGCGACGACGATGGCGAAATCTCAAACGTCGGGCAATTGGATGTGGTGATTAACCCGGTCAATGACAGCCCAACCACGACCAACGCCTTTATATCGGCCATCGCAGAAGACACGGCTGCACCGGCGGGCGAAACGGTAGCGTCCCTCTTCGGTGGTTCGTTCAGTGATGTTGATACAGGTGCTTCGCTCGCGGGTATTGTCGTGACATCCAACGATGCGCCGCCATCGCAGGGCGTCTGGCAATATTCGACTGACGGAGCCGCTAACTGGTTTGATATTGGCACTGTTGGTGTGAACGGTCTGGTGCTGGCAGATACGGCGCTTGTGCGGTTCTTGCCAGCCTTGAACTTCAACGGCGGACCGATTGCTGTTTCCATTCGCGCCTTGGATAACAGTTATGCAGGTGCGTTCACAAATGGCGCAACGCGCGAATTGCTGGATACTTCGTCCCCTGGTGGCACGTCGCCCATAAGCGCGGCGCTTGTGGGCATCACCACAAATGTCACCCCGGTAAACGATGCGCCGGTGACCTTCGACATAAACTACACGGCCAATGAGGATTCGCCGGCCACGTTTGCGATGGCGAGCTATACCGCTGATGTGGATGGCAGCGTTGATTTCTCAACGCTGCAATTGGTCGGCACTGCCGCACCTGGCGCTTCGCTGGTTCAAAGTGGAGTGGGCATCTGGACTGTCGACACGCTTGCTGGTTCCATCACTTTCACACCTGATTTGAATTATGACGGTGCGGTGCCGCCGGTTCAGTATGTGGTGCGCGACAATGATGGTGCACTTTCTGATCCAGCAACGATTACCTTCAACATCACACCGGTTGATGATTCTCCGACTGCCAATGTGGACACGGCCTTCGTAGACGAAGATTTATTCGTTGTGATTGACGTTTTGAGCAATGACAATGATCCGGAAGGTGCGCTTGATCCCGCTACGGTCCAAATAGTCGGAACGACCAATCCCGGAGACTCGTTGACGGTGGTGGGTGAAGGCGTATGGAGTGTGAATTCTACCACAGGTGCAATCACGTTTACGCCTGAGCTAAACTTCGACGGCGCCGTGAACGCGATCGCGTATTCTGTGCAAGATCTCGCGGGCAATGTCAGCAACTTTGCAGCCGTCGGTGTGACGATCAATCCTATCAATGACGCGCCTGTTGCGATCAATGACAGCGTGGTGGTGCTGGAAGACTCAACGGGCGCGGGCAGAAATGTTGCGTTCAACGACTTTGATGTTGATGGGACGCTTGATTTCTCGACCGTTCAAATTGTCGGAACCGCTGCGCCCGGTACAAGTCTCGTCATTGCTGGCGAAGGCGAGTGGTATTTCAGCGGAACCAGCGCGATCCTGTTCCGCCCCGAGCCGGATTATGACGGGCCGGTCACGCCGATCCAATATACGGTGCGTGACAATGATGGAGCCTTGTCCAATGCAGCCACCTTCTCCGCGACCATAACAGCCCAACCCGATGCGCCGAGCGACCTTGATCTGCGTGGCTTCAATTACACCGAGATCAACAACGATGGTAACAACGGTTCTTATTTCCTTGCCGATAATGGCGGCGCGGCCTTTGGCGGTCTGACGCAGTTCACATTCGAGACGCGCTTCACGATTGAGGATGTTTCGGGCGTGTTCGTATTGCCGCTGTTGAGCTATTTTGCAGGTGCGCCGAGCGATGAAATATCCCTTTTCATCCGCAATGCGAACAGCAATCCGCACATTAGTATTGAAGTTGGTACGGGCGATGCGGTTACCAATATAGATGCCAGTCCGCTGCTGGACGGTTCCACTCACTCTGCCGCCCTTACTTGGGACAGTGTAGGCGGGGCATGGGCACTCTATTTTGACGGGGCGCTTGCAGGTTCCGGCACAGGGCTTAATCCGGGCCACACGATTGTGGGCGGTGGCGAACTGGTCTTCGGGCTGGAGCAAGATGCTGCCAATGGTGGTTTTGACTCGAGTCAGGTCTTCAAGGGTTCGTTTGAGGACATCCGTGTCTGGGACACGATCCGCACGCCTACGGAAATTGCCGCAACAACGGGCATCTACATTGCACCCACAACGCCGGGTTTGCGCGAGAATTGGGTTTTTGGCGACGCACTCGAAACTGGCTTTGTGCGCAACGACGTCACGGGCAATGCTCTGACGTTGCAGCAGACAACCGGTGGGAGCTTTACGGCATCAACACCAAAAGAGGGTCTGGTGATCCCGGAGACTGCGACTGCGGGCGATGTTGTCGGCACGCTGCGGACCACTGATGTGGATACAGGTGATACGTTCAGCTATGCGATTACCAACGATCCCTCGGGCTTTTTCGAGGTTGTCGATACCGGTTCGTTTTGGCAATTGCAGGTTGCTTCGGGGGCCGTGTTTGACCACGAAACCGTGGGCGAATATCCGGTCGAGATCACGGTGACCGATTCCGATCTTCTGACACGCACTGAGACATTCACCGTGCGCATCGGTGATGAAAACGAGGCCCCAACGGGAGTCATCATTGTTGGCAACGAAGGGGTTGCCATCAATACCGATGGTGGCAACGCGGCTTACTTTATCGCAGACGATGGCGGCGCTTTGATGGGTGGCCTCACGCAATTCACAGCTGAAACGCAGTTTTCAGTTTCTGACGTAACGGGCAAAAATGATGTGCCGTTGTTTAGTTATCACACGGGCGAAGCGGGCGACGAATTCCAGTTGGCAATCGTCTACCCCGATCCGGCGATGGATCCTGACCCCGTTGCTACACCCAATTCTGCGGTTATCTATTTCGAGATCAACAACCAGCAGATTTTCACAAACTGGGATGCGACCTCGCTGCTGGATGGTGGGCAACATACGGTTTCGTTCACTTGGACGAACAGCAATGGCGGTTGGGAGATTTTTGCCGATGGCGTGTCGGTAGCAAGTGGAACGGGCCATCAAACCGGTGCGGTTTTGAGCGGTGGTGGCGAGTTAGTCTTCGGCAACGAGCAAGCCTCGCTTGGCGGCGGTTTCCAAGCCAACCAAGCATTTTCCGGCACGCTGTATGATATCCGCCTGTTTAATGAAGTGCGCACAGCGGGTGAAATCTCTGCTGGAGCCAACACAATCGTGTCTTCGCTAACGCCTGGGTTGATTTCCAACTGGCGCTTTGATGGCAATTCGACGACAATTTCGTCATCGGTGGGAACCAACAACCTCACATTGGAAACTGCAACTGGCGGTAGCTTTGTGGCCGGGTTGCCGGAGAAGAACATCGGCTTGGCCGAAGATTCAACAGCTGGAACCGTGGTTGCAACGCTTGAGACGAACGACCCTGATACGGATGACACTTTCACCTACACTTTGACAGGCGGCGGTGGTGGCCTATTCGAGATCGTGGGCAACGAGGTGCGGGTGGCTTCTGGTGCGACGTTCGATGAAGACGTGACGCAAACGTATACGTTGAACATTGAAGCTGAAGATCGGGGCGGACTGACCACATCGCGCACCCTTGATATCGACATTCTGGATGTAGCGAACAATCTGGCGCCGACTGCGATCATTGCCGAGGGCGAGAGCGCGACGCTGATCAATGAAAGCGGTAGCTTCAATTGGTACCTGCCGGACGATGCGAATGCGATCCTTGGTGGGAATAATGAACTGACCGCCGAGATACGTTTTGCGGTCTCAGACACTTCTGGCCTAACCAGTATTCCGTTGATGAATTATGTCACCGGATCAGCAAACGACGGTTTTGATCTGCGGATTACCGATGACGCCGGAGTCCCGCGTTTGCGCTTTGCGATCAATGACAGTTTCCGAACCGTTAATTGGGATGCCTCACCGCTAATCGATGGCTCTGCACATACCGTTTCCTTCGTCTGGGATAATTCGGGCGGACTGTGGGCAATGTATGTGGACGGCATCAAGGTGGGCGATGGTACTGGTGTGTCGTCCGGTGAGACAATCTATACGGGCGGTCAATTGGCCTTTGGTGTCGATCAGGATTTACCCGGTGGTGGCTTTGAGGCCACTCAGGTGTTCAAGGGTTCGCTGCATGATGCACGGATTTTTAATCAAGCACTGCTGCAGACTGAGATTGCCGCTAATGTGAATGTTGACTTGCCCGCAAGCACGACAGGACTTGTGGCTGATTGGCGTTTTGGCGCTGGCGGTACGAATGACATTGTTGATGTAGTGTCTGGCAACAATCTCAACCATTTTGGCAGTGGCAACTTGCCAATCGGAGTGTTGGGCGTGAATGAAAACGCGTTGGTGGGCAGTGTTGTGGCTGATCTCGCTACAGTCGATGCGAATTTCTCTGACACCCATACCTATACGATCATTTCGGACCCCTCCGGCAACTTTGACATTTCGGGCGATCAATTGATTGTGGCTACTGGTGCGACAATCGACGCGGCTGACGCAAACTATTCCGTCACCATTCGTTCCACCGATTCGGGTGGTCTAAGCACGACGCGCACGCTGACCATCAATCCGCAGGCGGACTCTGCGTGGGGCCAGCCGGTGAGTGCTGCGCAAATCGTTGGCACTCCGGCTGCTGACCCGCTGAACGGCACCGATGAAGGCGAATACATCTACGGGCAAGGCGCAGACGACACGATCAATGGCGGCGGCGGCGATGATGTGATCAACGGCCAGGACGGCGCCGATACAATCGACGGCGGCGCGGGCAATGACATTATCTTCGGTGACCGGCCCGGACCGATCAGTGACACAGTATCAACCACTCAGACCGTGCTGAACACGACCAGCCTCAATGACCAAGGTTCGCCGGTTACCCTTGCTCTTGCTGATGGCAATTACGCCGCGCTTTGGACCAACGATGGTGTGAACGGCAATGGTGGTGGTCTGAAGCTGCGCGTCTTTGAAGGGGATGGCACGCCGGTTACATCGGAAATCGATGAAATCCTTGCCAATGTTGAAGGTGACAACAACCGCGATATGCCGCCCTATTCGCTGACGCTTCTGAAGGATGGCTCGATCCTTACGGTCTATAATTCCAATCAGGGAGACGATCGCGACGGCGATAAGAACGCCGTTATCGGTATGATTCACGAGCCGGATGGCACCAAGGTCAGCGAGTTCATTATCAATGAAACCACTCAGGGCGAGCAGTCTGGTGCAGCCGTCGTGGCGCTGGATGACGGACGTGCTTTCGCAACCTGGTATGATAAAGGCGATTCCGGCGGCTCAGACGCGTATGTCTATGGGCGAATGATCAACCCTGACGGCACGTTCACCGCTTCGGAGATTCGCATCGGTGTTTCCGGTGTTTATGGCGACAATGGTCTTGATTCCTATCCGCTGACGGCAACTCTGTTGGATGACGGTAAGGTGCTCGTTTCATGGGTTACCCATGACGGTCTGAACGTGGATGGTGACAAATCGGCGGTTGTTGCCTCGCTGTTTGATCCGCTGAACAACATTGCTGGCCAAGAAATTGTCGTCAATTCCACAACGGCGGACGAGCAGAGCGCGCCGGTTGTCATTGCGCTTGAGAATGGTGGTGCGTTCATCGCTTACTTCTCTAAGGCAAAGGGCAATGGCGATGCCGCGATGGAGATGAAGGGTCGTTTCATCAACGAATTTGGCAACCCCATTGGCTCTGAGCTTTCGCTCGGCACGTCGATTGTCGAGGGTGATGACAGTTATGACTTGCCACCTGTGCAGATGGTGCGCGGCGCGGACGGCAAAATTCTGGTGACTTGGTTAGAAGACGAATTCGACGGTTCCGATATTGATGCGGTATTGGTTGATCCCATTACACAGACTGCCGGAACTGCGTTCGAAGTGAACAACGCTAGTGTTTCCTCATTGTCCCCGGCAGTCACGGTTGCGCTGCCGGATGGTCGCTATTTTGTGGCCTGGTATCGCGAAGGAGATCAGGACAATGATCCGCTGATGGTGGTCAATGGACGCTTCTTGACTGCCACAGGTGCCAAAGATGGTTCCCAATTCCAGATCGGCACTGCGGCTGTCGAGGGGAATGACAACCTTGACGTTCCACCGCTGACCGCGATTGTGGATGCCGACGGCGATGTGATTGTCTCGTGGTTGAGCGACGACAGTGCCAATATTTCCGGCGGCAGCAACGGGTCGGAGCTTGTATCCGTGCGCGTGCAAACACAAAAAAATGGCGGCGCTGATGTGATTGACGGCGGCGATGGCGATGACGCGATTTTTGGCGGTGTTGGCGACGATGTGATCACCGGCGGTGCGGGCGCTGATGCGATTGACGGTGGTTCCGGCTACGACACGTTGGACTTCTCGCAAGCGACAGCAGGCGTGCGGGTTTTGCTTGAGGCCAGCGACGCGGGCGGGCTGGAAGGCGCGCAGGCCAATTCCACCGCAGGCGGTAAAACGGGTGACGCGGCAGGCGATAGCTATACGTCTATCGAAAATGTGATCGGCTCGGATTTTGATGATGGCATCTATGGCACGATTGGCGGCACGAATGCCTCGCTGGGTGCGGGCAACGATGTCTTCGATAATAATGTGAATGGTACGGCCAGCGACGTTGTAGATGGTGGTTCGGGGAATGACACGATCTACACCGGGCGGGGCGACGATACCCTTATCGGTGGCAGCGGTGATGATCTTCTCAACGGTGAATTTGGTAACGACACTCTGTCGGGTGGCGATGACAACGACACGCTGATTGGCGGTGGTGGAGCTGATGTGATCGACGGTGGAGACGGGTTCGACACGGTCTCGTTTGCCGGAGCAACGGGGGGCGTTGATGCGTTGTTTGATGCTACCGATGCCTTCGGCATTGATGATGGCGCAGGCGGAAACGTCTACGCGAACACCGGACCGGGCGGCCAGACAGGCGATTCTGCTGGTGACAGCTATAGCAGCATCGAAGCTGTGACCGGCTCCAACTTCAACGACAGAATTTTTGGTGCAGATTCTGGCATGACTGCCGATCTTGGGGGCGGCAACGATATTTTCGACAACAACAGCGCCAATGCGGCTGTTGATACAATCAACGGTGGCAGCGGTTCAGACCTGATTTTTACTGCTGGCGGAAACGACATCATCGATGGCGGAGACGGTAATGACACCCTTTGGGGTGAGGATGGTGATGACACGCTGATCGGCGGTCTGGGTAGTGACATTGCCGGCTATGATGGTCTGCGTGCCAACTACACTGTGCACCAAAATCCCGATGGCTCTGTGACTGTGATTGATAATGTCGGAACGCAGGGCACCGACACGCTGACTGAAATCGAATTCCTTCAATTCAACGACGGTCTGATCGATATAACCTCAGCAATCACTGCGGTTTCGCCCATCGTGATTGATCTCTCTGGCGATGGTGAAATCAATGTGACGGGCGAGACGACAGCGCAGGATAAGAGCGGCGTTTCGCAGATTGGCGAGATCGTTCAGTTTGATATGGATGGCGACGGGCTGTCGGAAACCATTGAATGGCTAGACGGTACGGGTGATGGCTTGCTTGTCGACAATGCCGATGGCCGCGCGGCGCAGGACATGAACGGCACGCGCCTGTTTGGCGACCAAGGCGGAGAGTTCGAACACGGGTTCGAGCAGTTGGCCGTCTGGGACGCGAATGGCGACAGTGTGATTTCGGGCGATGAACGCGATGGCCTGAACCTTTGGGTCGATGACGGAGACGCCAAGGTTCAGGATGGTGAATTGTTCACGCTGGACGAAATGGGTGTGTCCGAGATTGAGCTTGATCTGAAGGAAAACGCTCAAGATGAAGAGGGGCGCAATCTGTTCCAATCCAGCGCGATCATGGCCGATGGCACAAAGGCTTTGGCTGAGGATGTCTGGTTCGCGCGGGTCGATTTGCAGGACGATGATGAGATCGTCGGGCCGCAAGTCAGTGAACAAACGCCGCTTGAAGAATTGATGAGCTAGCGGCGCTTGTTTTTAAGCACGATGCAGGAACCGCCTGCACCTCTTATCTTTTTGCACAATGCATTTGCCTTCGTGCGGTTGGATGCGCCAAGGCGCACCGCATAGCGCGAACGCATGCCCCGCGGTGTGCGTATTCGATGTATGTTTGGTTCAGAAGCATCCAACACCAAACCCAGTTTTGCGCGCACCCGCAGCCACGAATTGATGGCGCGGCTTTGCGAAAAGTTTCCAGCCACTTGCACACCCCACGGTTGATACGCTGCGGTAAGCAGGCCGAGCTTGGCGCGGGTTCGGCGGATTGGAAGGCCACGGCAAGCTTCGTTAAATGAGCGCCCTTTGGCGAGCTTGGGAATGGTTGCTTTTGCCTTGCTGTCCTTAAAGCGGTCTATCCGCAGGCCGAAGATCGAAACGATATAATTTTGCGTCTCAAACGGCATGAACGAGTTGCCCTCAATCCAGCGGCGCACACGGTCTGGCCCTGCATTGTAGGCGGCGGCGGCCATGACCCAATTACCGAAACGGTTTTTATGGTCACGCAGAAGTGCCGCTGATGCAGGCAGGGCTTGTTCGGGGTCGTAAGGATTTGCGAGGCCACGCTCTTGCGCCGTGCCGGGCATAAATTGAGCGATGCCCTGCGCACCGACGGGGCTTAGCGCGTTGACGTCAAAACGGCTCTCCGTCCAGATCAAACGAGCGAAGAAGTCTTTCGGCACGTCGTGAGCGGCCGCCGCATTTTCGATGGTTTTGCAGACACGATCGGCTGTCCATTTGGCCTTTGTGTCTTCGCTCGCTTGGGCTGTCGAAACTAGGCACAGAAGGCCCAGAGCAACGGCAATGCTATTCCGCAGCATCGCTTTTTGCGCCGCCGCCAAAGCGGGTCTCGACATAGTTATGAACCAAGGCTTCAAACTCTTCTGCAATGCCTTCGCCGCGCAGTGTTACCGCTTTCTTGCCGTCGATGAAGACGGGGGCTGCCGGCGTTTCGCCGGTGCCGGGAAGGGATATGCCGATATCGGCGTGCTTGCTCTCGCCGGGGCCGTTGACGATGCAGCCCATGACGGCGACCTTCAAATCTGCAACACCGGGATATTTCTCCCGCCATTCCGGCATGGCTTCACGAAGCTGCCCCTGAATTTTTGCTGCGAGTTCTTGAAACGTGGTTGATGTTGTGCGGCCACAGCCGGGGCAGGCGGCGACGACGGGAATGAACGCGCGGAAGCCCATGACTTGCAGCAATTCCTGCGCCACCTGCACTTCGCGGGTTCGATCGCCGCCGGGTTCCGGCGTCAGTGAAATGCGGATTGTGTCGCCAATGCCTTGCTGGAGTAGAATGCCGAGTGCGGCGGACGATGAGACGATACCCTTTGTGCCCATGCCAGCTTCGGTGAGGCCCAAATGCAGCGCGTAATCGCAACGCGAGGCGAGATCGGCGTAGACAGCAATCAATTGTTGAACGTCGGAGACCTTGGCCGACAGGATGATCTTGTCGCGTCCCATGCCGAGGCGTTCTGCTTCTGCGGCGGACAGGAGCGCCGATTGGACGATCGCTTCGCGCATCACGGCTTCGGCAGAGGCCGGATCGGGGCTGGCAGCGTTTTCGTCCATCAGCCTGGTCAGCAATTCTTGGTCAAGCGACCCCCAATTGACGCCAATCCGTACCGGTTTGTTGTATCTGTTGGCGATGTCGATAATCTCGCCGAACTGTTTATCTTTTTTCGCCTTGAAGCCGACATTTCCTGGATTGATGCGGTATTTGGCAAGCGCCTCGGCGCAGGCGGGGTGATCGGTCAGCAATTTGTGGCCGATATAGTGGAAATCCCCAACCAGCGGCACATCAACGCCAAGGCGGTCCAACCGCTCCCGTACTTTCGGCACGGCAGCGGCGGATTCGTCGCGGTCGACGGTGATGCGGACGATCTCAGAGCCTGCGCGGTGGAGCGCGGCTACCTGTTCGACAGTTTTGTCGATGTCTGCCGTGTCGGTGTTTGTCATAGACTGCACGACAATAGGCGCGCCGCCGCCCACCATGACGCCGCCAACGCTCACGCCGACGGTTTTCTGGCGGCCCAGCGTTTCGGTGAGGGGGGCACGGTCGGTGAAAGGATCGCAGGTCACGTTTGGTTTGCTCTCTTCATTCTTGCCTTTTGGCGCAGGGCGCGGCGGCAAGTGTCCAGTCTTTTAGACAGCCTAGCAAGGCGTGGCTTACCTGTCATCAATTGTTGCGATTTGCGATGAAACCAGCGGTTTCGCGAAGTATCTCACCTTTACTGCCGAACGGTTCCAGCAGGCTTTGAGCTTCTGCCACTTGTTGCGCCAGCATGGCGCGGACCGCATCAATCCCGTGGATGCCGATCAGCGTTCCCTTGCCGCGGTCAGCGTCTTTGCCGGTAGCCTTGCCCATGGTTTGTGTGTCTGCTGTGACGTCCAGCAAATCATCTGCCAGTTGGAAGGCCGAACCTATCACTTCACCATAACGGCGCAGGCGTTGGCGGTCTTGCGCTGTTGCTTTTCCCAGCACGGCCCCCGCTTCGCAGGCATAACGGATGAGCGCGCCGGTTTTCATGGCTTGTAATTGCCGGATATCGGCTTCGTTTGGCGTTTCGCTTTCTGCCGCTATATCGAGCATCTGCCCGCCGATCATGCCGCCGAGGCCAGAGGCTTTGGCCAGCAGAGAAAGAAGATCACGGGCGGTTTGATGATCGTCGATATGCGTGTCGCCCGCAACCATGTCGAAGGCTAGAGTGAGCAGTGCATCCCCCGCAAGAATGGCGGTGGCGTCATCGTAGGCAATGTGGACGGTTGGCTCGCCACGGCGCAGATCATCGTCGTCCATTGCCGGCAGATCGTCGTGAACCAGCGAATAGCAGTGCAGGCATTCCAAAGCGCAGGCGGTTGCCATTGCTTGCTTTTCGGGCACGTTGAAGAGAGCTGCGGATTGCAAAACCAGAAAGGGCCGCACACGCTTGCCGCCGTTCAGCACACCGTGGCGCATAGCTGCCATAAGGCGGGGCGGGCGTACGGTTTCGCCAGCCTGTGATTGGTCGGTCAGTACGTTCTGCAGATGGGCTTCCACAGCTGTCGCGCAGCGCTTGAGTTCGGTCTCGAATGTGGATTTCATCGGGTCTGTCGATCCATCGATTTTGCTGCCCCTGAAATGGCCTGCCGGGACAGATGCGTCAACCAATCGGCGCGATATGTAGCTTGCGTCATTGCCCCGTTTGAGCGTGCTGGCTATGACACTTGTCAAATAGATAAGGAATGATGGCGGCGTGGCGAAAGCTCCTGCGAAAAAGAGCCAAGCAAAGCGAAGCGCCAAGGGCGCGAAATCGCCCAAGCCGAAGGCTAAAGCCAAAAAGGCGCCGCCGCCCGTATCGGTTTTGCCCGGTGACAACAAGCGTGCGGTCAAATTGTTGCGCCGCCCGTCTGGCGTTCGTGGGTGGCTATGGTGGGCGATCAAGCGGTTGGCGATTGTTGCGGCCATTCTCATCGCCATTCCTGTGTTTCTGACGCTCATCTACAAGCCCACTGGAGTGCGGCCGGTGTCCACTCTCATGTTGGCGGAGCGGGTGTCAGGTGAGCCCGTGCGGCGCGACTGGGTTGCATTCGAAGACATTTCACCCGTCCTTTGGCAATCGGTGATGATGTCGGAGGATGGCCAGTTTTGCGCCCACGATGGGGTGGATTGGGCGCAGGTTAATCTGGTTCTTGATGATGTGCTGGAGGGCGAAAAGGTGCGTGGGGCCAGCACGATTTCCATGCAGACGGTGAAAAACCTCTATTTGTGGTCCAGCCGTTCCTACATTCGCAAAGTGCTGGAAGTGCCGTTGGCGATGATGGTTGATTTCGTTTGGGGCAAGAAACGGGTGATGGAAGTCTACCTCAACATTGCGGAGTGGGGGCCGGGGATCTACGGCATCGAAGCGGCGGCGCAACATCATTTCAGCCGCAGCGCCAAACGGCTTTCGCGTCGTCAGGCAGCTCTGCTGGCCGTCACATTGCCCAATCCAAAACTGCGCAATCCGCGAAAGCCAAGCAGGGGCATGAACCGGCTTGCGAGGCTGGTGGAACGTCGCGCACGGGCTTCTGGCGCTTATATTGGCTGCTTGCGGTGACGGGTGCGGCACACTGCTCATCAAACGAGTCAAAAAGCCTTGCGTTCTTTCGCATTTGGGGTATATCACCAGCGAAATCCTTACAGGATCGATGGCTTGCCTGCCGGTTTGATGAAAATCGGCGTTGCGCTTCTTGCGTGATGGTTGAAGGCGGCACGAACCAAGACGCATTTGACGGAGCAAGACAATGGCTGTCCCCAAAAGTAAAATCACACGCATGAAGCGCGGCCACCGCCGTTCGACCGATGCGCTGAAAAACCCGACCTATGTCGAAGACAAAAATTCTGGCGAACTGCGCCGTCCGCATCACATCGACCTGAAAACAGGCATGTATCGTGGACGCCAGATTCTGGAGCCGAAAGATTCCGTGTAAACGCGAGCTGTACGATATACATTTCGAAAGGGCCGGTTCTCACGAACCGGCCCTTTTCGTTTGATATGCCGCGATTGCTTTGCCATGGTTCGGGCCGAACCAGCCCCAGATCAAGCGAACGTATCATGATTTCCACCTTCCCCCTGATGGCCATTCCGCTGATCGTCTACAATGTGCTGGTGTTCGGGGTCGGTGTGGAAGGCATTCCCGGATGGCGCGCCGAGGTCTTTTCCATTCAAATGGTGTCGGGCGTGATCTGGTCGATGACGATGAGCGATTTGATGATCGTTATCGGCTTGTTCTTTTTGTTTCTTGAAATCCTAAAGGCCACCCGAATCGGGCGGCTGTCGATCATTGACCATCTGCTGTCCACGGTCGTCTTGATCCTTTACATCGTTCTCTTCCTGCTGGTGCCGAGTGCAGCTAGTTCCACGTTCTTCATTTTGACCCTGATGGCTTTGGTGGATGTGATGGCCGGGTTCTCTGTCTCCATCCGTTCGGCCACGCGCGACGTTAGCCTTGGAGATGGCAGCGGATTGTAAAACCTCTTGGAGTGCGGCTGGGGACTGGCTATTGAAAGGCTCCTGATCGAATTTCTGGAGTGCCGATAATGGATCGCTCGCCCTATGATACCCATCTTGATCGCAATCTGGCGAACTTCACGCCGCTGTCGCCACTTTCTTTCTTCACGCGGGCCAAAACAGTCTATCCGCACCGGCCAGCTTATGCTTACGGCAGCATCCGGCGCACATGGGGCGAAGTGTATGAGCGGGCAAGCCGATTGGCTTCCGCGCTAGCGGCGCAGGGCATCGGCAAGAACGACACTGTGGCGATTATCGCACCGAATATTCCCGCAATCTTTGATGCGCATTTCGGTGTGCCGATGCTGGGGGCTGTTCTAAACCCCATAAACATCCGCCTCGATGCGGCGACCATTAAATACATCCTGAATCACGGCAACGCCAAAGTTCTGATAACGGACACCCGCTTCGCGCCGGAGGTGAAGAAAGCGCTGGCCGATCTGGGGCGGGACGATCTGCTGGTGATCGACATTGATGACACCGAGACGGACGAAGCGTCGGGCGAACGGCTTGGGGAGATGGAGTTCGAAGAATTCCTTAGTGCCGGTTCGGCGGATTTCGACTGGAGCCTGCCGGGCGATGAGTGGGACGCGATTTCGCTGAACTATACGTCCGGCACGACGAGCGACCCCAAGGGTGTGGTGGTGCATCATCGCGGCGCGTATCTGATCGCTATGGGCACGATTGCGTCATGGCCGTTTTCCGCGCCAGACCCGAACGGGTTTCCCGTTCACATGTACGTGGTGCCACTGTTTCATTGCAACGGCTGGGGCCACGCCTGGGCTTTGGCGGCCAATGGCGGTATGAGCGTGCTGGTTCGCAACATCACGGCCAAAAATTTGTTTGCGGCGATTGAGGAGCACAAGGTTACGCATTTTGGCGGTGCGCCGATTGTTCTGTCCATGTTGATCAACGCGAGCGCGGAAGAGCGGCGGCCTTTTGATTGGCCGATCAATGTCTACACCGCCGCCGCGCCACCGCCACCATCCGTTCTGCATGCCATTGAAGCGATGGGCTTTCGATTGACGCATGTTTACGGCCTGACGGAGACTTACGGCCATGTGGTTGAATGTGCTTGGCAGGAAGATTGGAACGATCTTGATGCAGACGCGGTTGCGGCGAAGAAGTCGCGTCAGGGCGTAGGCTTTTCGGTGACAGAAGACATTCAAGTAATGGACCCGGAAACGATGGAACCGGTGCCTGCCGATGGCGAGACAATCGGCGAAATCATGATCCGTGGCAACGTGGTGATGAAGGGCTATCTCAATGCGCCAGAAGCGACGGATGCCGCTTTTGCTGGTGGCTATTTTCATTCTGGCGATCTCGCGGTGCGCCATGCGGATGGCTATGTGCAAATCAAGGACCGCTCGAAAGACATTATTATTTCCGGTGGTGAAAACATCTCGTCGGTGGAGATTGAAGGTGTTCTCTACAAGCACCCTGATGTGCTGGCCGCAGCTGTTGTGGCTAAGCCAGACGAGAAATGGGGCGAGACGCCTTGTGCATTTTTGGAAGTGCGGCCTGGCTCTTCGATAAGCGAGGACGACGTTTTGGCTTTCTGTCGGAATCATCTGGCTGGCTTTAAAATGCCGAAGACGGTGGTGTTTCAAGAGCTGCCGAAAACCTCGACCGGAAAGATCCAGAAATTTGTTCTGCGCGAACAGTTCAAGGCGTGAAGACGCTCTACGATACGATCGGGCTGAACTATGCAGAATTGCGCAAGCCGGATGGTCGTATTGCTGCGCTGATTGAACGGGCGCTGGGTGATGTCCGCACCGTGCTGAATGTAGGAGCGGGAGCCGGGTCGTATGAGCCTGCCGGGCGGCAAATCACCGCCGTGGAGCCCTCTGCCGAAATGATTGCGCAACGTGGGACGTCTGATGCGGTGTTAGTGCAAGCGAGCGCTGAGCATCTTCCGTTCGATGATAAGACGTTTGATGGTGCGATGGCTGTGTTGACGATCCACCACTGGGTGGACCAACGCCGTGGTGTAGAAGAAATGCGGCGGGTGACGCGGGGCCCGATTGTCTTTTTGACTTACGATCCTGCGTTTCGTGATTTTTGGCTGTACGATTATTTCCCCTCGCTGGTGACGCTGGACGAGGACCAGATGCCGCCGTTACAGCGGTATGGTGAATGGCTTGGTGAAGTTGAGATTTCACCTGTGCCAATACCCCATGATTGCAGTGATGGCTTTCTCGCAGGCTATTGGCGTCGCCCATCGGCTTATCTCGACAAGCGCGTGCGGCGATCAATGTCTTCTTTTTGGAAGATCGGTGATGTGAGCGAGGGGCTTGCTCGGTTGGAGGCAGATTTGAAGAGCGGTGCTTGGGGTGAGCGCTATGCAGCGCTGCTCGAATGCAAAGAAAAAGACTGCGGCTACCGCTTGGTGGTTGCAGATTAGTCAGACATCCAGTCGTTAGCGTTCACTTTTGCCTGTCGTCGGGGCTTGGTACAGGTGGGATAAGCTGTTGTCTAACGTGTCGGCAGAAGGCGATCCAGGTAATCCAGTTCCAGCTTTGGCCGTGCGGTTTCGCCGAGACGACGACGAATGGCTTCCAGGATTTCGCGGGCGCGCTGGGCGTCAATTTCGCCTGGCACTTTCGTGTCGTCACCCAGTTGAGGGCCGCGGGAGCGGCTTTGTCGGCCTAGTGGGTCTGCGTCCGAACGGGTTTGTTCACCGTGCATACCACGCTCGCCGCTGCGGCCTTGTTCACCAGCTTGGTTTTGCATGTTCTGCATCATTTGCTGCGCGCCGTTGCGCATTGCTTGAAGGGCGCGGCCTTGGTTGCCCGTTGCTTCACCCGTTTGCCCTTCGCCAAGATTGCCCTCGGCTTCGCCCATGGCTTCACCGGCTTCGCCCATGCTTTCTCCGGGGTCCATGCCCATATCGCGCATCGCTTGCTGCATCTGCTCAAGGCGTTGTTGCAGTTCACCTTGCTGTTCCTGCAACTGGCGCATGGCTTCAGCGAATTCCTCCGCTGTCATTGGTTGCTGGCCCTGCTGGCCTTGTTGCTGCTCGCCTTGCTGGCCCTGTTGACCTTGTTGCTGCTGCTGGCCCTGTTGCTGTTGCTGGCCTTGTTGACCCTGCTGCTGCTGCTGACGGCGTCGCATGTCGAATGTCTGATCCATCAGATTTTGCTGCTGGCGCATTATGTCTGACAGTTCGTTCATTTGCTGGGAAAACGGGTCTTGCTGCTGTTGCTGGCCGGGTTGGGCCATCTGCAGATTGTTCATCATCTGCTGAAGCTGGCGAAGCAATTCTCGTGCGGCGTCTTGGGAACCGGATTTCGCCAAGTCTTCGATCTGTTGCATCATCCGGTCAAGATCTTGCTGGCGCAGCGTCTGCATGTTTTCGTTTTGCTGGAAAGCCTGATTGTTCTGCGGGTTTTTGCGGGCCTGTTCGGCCAGTTCCTGCATGAATTCGTTCATCGCTTGGCGCAACTCGTCCATGAGGCGTGAAATCTCCTCGTCTGATGCGCCGCGTTCCAGCGCTTCCGACAGCCGCTCTTGCGCGTCGCGCAAATTTCGCTGTGCTTGGCTGAGAGTGCCGTCTTCAATGGCAATCGCGATTTCCCACAAAAGGTCCAAGCCTTCGCGCAAGCCATCATCATTCTCGGCCCGTTTGATGTGGCGGTAGGCAACACGCAGGGCCGTGTAGTGAGACAAGTTCGGGATAAAAATATCCGGGTGTGTTGTTGTAATAGCGTTCAGCATGTCGGCCACATCGCGTTGGGCGTTGGCGTCGAGCGCCAAGCGACGGCGTTCGTAGACGATCGCTTTGGCGAGTGGCTTGACGAAAATGCGGCCAGGCAATTCGAGATCGCGCGAGGCGCTCTTGGCGGTTTGCTCGGCGTCGTCGGTTGCCTCAAGCGTGATGCGGACCTGCGATCCGGCCCACGGATGGGCGGAGAAGTCCTTGCTTGTCTTTCCCGTCACGGCGCCTTTGCGGCGGCCCGGCACGGTGAGCACAACTTCTGGCGCTTCGATCAACGGGCGTGCATCGAGGTTGCGCTCAACCAGGCTCTCAACCTCGGCTGAAGCGGAGGCGATGCCGTAATCATCTTGCATTTCATAGGTGAATTCCAACGCGCCACGATCAGAGGGAACGGGGTCGCTTGCGAATGTGATTGTTGGGCTTTCGTCAGGAATAATCGAGAATTCCCATCGTGCTTGTTCGGAGGAACCGTCGCGGAGAATAAGTGTTCCAGGTTCCACTAATTTTTGGCTGAAGTTCACTGCGCCGTTGGACGTGGCGACAGGTTTGGCGTCTGTGTTTTCAACGGTCTCGATCCCTTCGTTGGTTTCGGGAACGACCGGCGCGATTTCAACTTCACCTTCAGCGGTCAGCAAAGTCAGGCGGGGGTTATCCAATTGCAGCGCACGTAAAACGAGTTGCGAACCCTCAGGCACTCTGGGCGACGTTGCCAGCGGTGCTTGATTGGCATTGTTGGAGCGGCTGAGAAAAACCGGGGGACGATTGGTGTAGGCAGGGGGTCTGATCCAGGCGTCGATGCGGGCGGTGTTAGTGGCGACTGCCTCATGGCTTTTGAAAGCAGCGGTGATGTTGCCGCCCAAATCTGCGCGGCCTGCAAAGAAAGCTACGAACAAGCCCAGCACGAAGATCGAGCGCAGGGCGAGAGGGTCTCGGCGTGCCACATCGGGAGCGGGCAAGCCGGAGCGGGCTTTGTCCAAGCCAGCTGCCATGCGCTTGCGGTGTTCTTCCCACAGAGCCTTCGCGAATGGATCGTTGGTGTTGCCCATGTCGGCACGTGCATCGGATTGCGCAGTTACGGGGCGGTGTTGGAAACGGGAGATCTGCTCGATACGGTTCGTCACCGTTTGTTCGTTGGGCCAGCGGAAATGACGCAGGCGAGGCAGGGTTAGAATGAGACCCGCAACGAGAACGGTTAGCACTGAAAGACGCAGCCAGTCGGGCATCATCGGCCACAGACCGAACCAAGAGATGATGAGGAAGGTCGACACAATACCGAGGGAGGGCAGAATCAGTGGCCAAAATCGTTCCCACGCGAGCGCAAAAGCTGCACGTGAGCGGGCGCTCTTCAGTTTTTTCTCGGTGGTCCGAACGGTTTCGGTATCATCACGCAAGACGCAACCCTCCTAGCTCTTTCGGAAGGGCGGGGCACGCCGCTTCAACTCCTTAGCATATCATCAAAAAAGGCGTTGGCGAGGCGTTGGCGAGAATGTGATCGCCGACAGGAAACTATGCCGCAGAAGGGGTCTTTGAGATTAATCAGCCAGCCATTCGGGTATGGAATCGAGGCCGATCAGCTCTTCGTATGACGTACGGGGGCGGATGACGTGGAATTCGTCGCCGTTGACCAGTACTTCGGGCACCAGAAGACGCGTGTTGTAAGTTCCTGCCTGCACCGCGCCGTATGCACCTGCGGAGCCAAAAGCTAACAAATCGCCCGCCTGAGGCATGGGGATTTCGCGTGCCTTGGCCAGATAATCACCAGATTCGCAAACCGGCCCTACGATATCAGCAGTTATGCGAGGCGCGTTGGAGCCTTTTGTTGCTGATACCATGCGTACTTCGTGATGCGCGTCGTAGAGCGTCGGGCGGATCAGGTCGTTCATCGCGCCATCGATGATAACGAAAAAGCGATCCTGGCCTTCTTTCACATAAATTACTTCCGTGACGAAAATTCCGGCATTACCCGCAATCAGGCGCCCCGGTTCGAACATCACCATCGCGTCAAGATCGCGAACGTGTTTTTTCACAACGGCTGCATAGTCGTCCGGGTTTGGTGGTGGATTGTTGTCTTCGTGATAGGGAATGCCCAAGCCGCCGCCCACATCCACATGGTCGATTGTGTGGCCTTCGCTGCGCAGGGCGGCAACGAGATCTGTGAGGCGAGAAAAGGCGTCGTCAAAGGGTGCCAATTCGATGATCTGCGAACCGATATGCATGTCGATTCCGGTTACCTTAACACCCCCGAGTTCAGCAGCTCGGGCGTAGACGCGGGTGGCGTCTTTCCACGGAATGCCGAATTTGTCTTCCTTTTTGCCGGTCGAGATTTTTGCGTGGGTTTTTGCATCAACGTCTGGATTGATGCGAAATGAAACGTGGGCAGTCTTGCCCATTGCCATAGCGCGGGCGGACAGCATTTCCAGTTCAGGCTCAGATTCCACGTTGAAGCACAGAATGTCCGCTTCTAGTGCGTAGTCGATTTCACGGGCGGTTTTGCCAACGCCGGAGAAGACGATCTTTTTCGGCGGAATTCCGGCAGCAATGGCACGGCGCAATTCGCCCTCTGAAACCACGTCAGCGCCTGAGCCGAGGCGGGCTAGAGTTTTCAGAACGGCTTGATTTGAATTTGCTTTCATCGCGTAACACACAAGCGAGGGCACATCGTCAAAGGCTTTGGCAAAAACCTGATAGTGGCGCTCTAGCGTGGCCGTGGAATAGCAGTAGAAGGGCGTGCCAACGGCTGCTGCTATGTCAGGCAAGCTCACGTTTTCGGCATGCAAAATGCCGTCGCGGTAGTCGAAATGATTCATCGGATTTTCTTGAGGTTGAGCGCGGTGGTTCGGGCTATTGCAGCAGGCCGTCGAGGATGAATGGACGGTTATTTTCTGGTTTTTCGGGTGCTGGTTGCTCGTTTTCTTTAGCCTGCTTGACGGCAGACTCATGCGGCGTCAACGGGTCACCACGGCGCCCACATGCGGTCAGCATTAGCGCTGCCACAAGAGTTGCAACAAGGGCGGTTCGGCTTGTCATGGGTTAAGCTCGGTGCCGTTCACAATCAGAATGCAGCCTATGTATCATGTTTTTGGCGATTGGCCAGAGGCTTGGTCAGAGGTTTGGCCTGCGGCAAGAGGCGATTGACAATAGTTCTACATCAAACTAATATAGTTTGATATAGAACTATAAGGATGATTGTCATGAACAGACGTAAATTTCTCGCTTTGGTTGGTGGTGGCACGATCTTGGCTGCGGGGGGCACAGTTGGCGCCGTCGCTCTTCGGGTCCCAACCAAAGCCTTGGAACCATGGGCGCAAGCCGGCTCGCTGTACTCCGAGCCACGCAAACGGGCGCTGTCCTTCGCTATTCTCGCGCCAAACCCGCACAACCGTCAGCCGTGGCTGGTTGATCTATCGCAAGCCGATACTGTGGTTTTAACGGTCGATAAGAACAAGATGTTGCCGCATACAGACCCGCTGAACCGTCAGATCACGATTGGTCTTGGTTGTTTTCTGGAAGTCATGACGATGGCGGCGGCGGAGCAGGGCTTCCGTGTTGATCTGGATTTGTTTCCTGAAGGTGAAAGTGCCGAGGTTTTGGACGGTCGGCCTGTCGCTGTAGCAAGGTTTACTAAAGACGATACAGTCGCGCGCGACCCCCTCTTTGCTCATGTCTTAGACCGTCGGTCTCTGAAGGAGCCATACGATATGACTCGTCCTGTGCCCAACGAAGCTGCGCAGCGCATTGTTGCTGCCGCAAAGTGGGGGACAAGCTCGATAGCGAGTGTTGAGCCGGAGAGCATCAAGCGGATACGGCGCATCACCCATGATGCGCTCGTGATTGAAACCGAAACACCGCGCGCCTTTAAGGAAAGCGTTGATCTGTTTCGCATAGGCAAGGCAGAGGTAGAGGCCAACCCGGATGGCATCGATTTTTCCGGCCCAATGTTTGAAGTGCTTCACTCCGCTGGATTGATGACACGCGAGGCCGCTCTCGATGCGTCGTCGCAGGCATTCCAGGCCGGGTTCGAGGCGGTGCTGGCCAACGCTGACACCGCTATGGGGCATGTGTGGTCGGTTACGCGGGGCAATACGCGGCTTGACCAGATCGCGGCGGGTCGAGACTGGGTGAGGCTCAATCTGACAGCGACGGCTGAGGGCGTTGCGACACAGCCGTTAAGCCAAGCGCTTCAAGAGTATCCCGAAATGGCTGATCTCTACGCTCAAACACACAAACTGTTGGCACCGCAGGGTGGCACCGTTCAAATGTTGGCGCGATTGGGCTACGCTGCGTCCGTTCCCCCAAGCCCCCGTTGGCCGTTGGAGGCGAAAATCACAGGGGTCTAGTTTGGACGAAACCGGAAAACAGGTTTTTCAATTCTTCAACGAAGTGGGAATCATCCAGCAATTGAGCGCAGCGTTGTTCAACAAGCGCCTTCCTGATGGGCTGCATGTTTCCCATTTTTCTGTGCTCAATCATTTGGTTCGTCTGGGCGATGGCAAGACGCCGCTGGCTTTGGCAAGCGCGTTTCAGGTATCCAAAGGGACAATGACCAACACACTTTCCAAGCTTTCGCAGCGCGGTTTGGTTCGCTTAGCGCCGCATGAAACGGACGGGCGAAGCAAAGTCGTTTTTATCACTGACGAAGGTCGCGCTTTCCAGCAAGAGGCGATTGGATTGCTTGCCCCCTCTATTGTTGCATTGGGCGAGAAAATTGACTGGGAACGGGTGGTGGACTTGTTGCCCGAACTGCAACGCATCCGCATGGTGCTGGATGAAAACCGCGACATTTAAGGGAAACTCCGCATGATCAGAACCTTCAATCCCGACGGCATGGCAGCACCAGCCTCCAACTATTCCCAAGGTGCTTCGGTGCCTGCAGGTGCGCGATGGCTTCATATTTCGGGGCAGGTGGGAGCAAGCGCAGATGGCACTGTGCGCGACGGGTTTGAAGCGCAGTTGGAGCAGTGTTTCGACAATCTCATCGATGTATTGAAAGCGGACGGGATGGATGTTTCTGATCTGGTAAAGATCACTGTGTTCGCGGTGCCTCACGGGCCGGAATGTGTGGCGGCGTATCGCGAGATCAGGGACCGCTATATGGGCTCGCACAAGCCAGCAGCGACTTTTCTAGGCAGCGTGAGTTTAGCGAGTGATGGATTGCTTGTCGAAGTGGAGGCTGTCGCTGCGAAAGCCTAGCCTAGGCGCTCTTTCCAATAGACGATTTGCTTGCGCACGTTTTCTGGCGCGGTGCCGCCGAAGCTGGTGCGGCTGGCAACGCTTGCGTCAACCGTCAGCACGTTGAAAACATCATTTGTGATTGCGGCGTCGATAGACTGCATGTCTTCCAGCGAGAGTTCAGCCAGATCGCAGCCTTGCTTCTCTGCCATCGCTACGGCGCTGCCAGTGATGTGGTGGGCATCGCGGAAGGGCATTCCGGCTTCACGCACCAGCCAGTCGGCGAGGTCTGTCGCTGTGGAAAACCCTGAACCGGCAGCCGCGCGCATGGCGTCTTTGTTGATCGTCATATCGGCAATCATGCCGTTCATGGCGGCGAGTGCGAGTTCCAGCGTTTCAGCCGCGTCGAAGACAACCTCTTTGTCTTCCTGCATGTCCTTCGAATAGGTCAGCGGCAGGCCTTTCATCACCGTCAGCAGCGAGACGAGCGAGCCGTTGATGCGGGCCACCTTGGCACGGACGAGTTCGGCGGCGTCCGGGTTTTTCTTTTGCGGCATGATGGATGAGCCAGTGGAGAATTTGTCGGACAAGCGAACGAAATTGAATTGGGGTGTCGACCAGATGACGATCTCTTCTGCCAATCGGGAAAGATGTGTAGCGCAGATGGAGGCACATGCGAGGAATTCCAGCGCAAAGTCGCGGTCGGCCACGGTGTCGAGGGAATTTCGCGTCGGTTCACGAAAGCCAAGGGCGGTGCTGGTGGCGTGGCGGTCGATATCGAAGCCGGTGCCTGCCAGGGCGGCAGCGCCAAGCGGGTTTTCGTTCATCCGCTCGCGGGCATCCTTTAGGCGGGAATGGTCGCGGGCAAGCATCTCCACATAGGCGAGGCAGTGGTGTCCAAACGTGACGGGTTGAGCCGTCTGGAGGTGGGTGAAGCCGGGCATGACTGTATCGGCGTGTTCTTCAGCGCGGGTGAGAAACGTTTTGATGAGCGTCTCAATTTGCGCGGCGATTGCATCGCACTGATCGCGCACCCACAGTCGGAAATCAAGCGCGACCTGATCGTTGCGCGACCTTGCCGTGTGGAGGCGACCGGCGGCGGGGCCAATCAACTCACGCAGGCGGCTTTCGATGTTCATGTGAATGTCTTCAAGCGCCCGAGAGAAGACAAAGGTGTCGGCTTCAATCTCGCCAAGAATGGTCACCAATCCTTGATCGATTGCGACATGATCGTCCGCTGACAAAATGCCCTGTTTGTGCAACATCGCAGCGTGTGCGCGTGAACCGGCAATATCTTGGGCATATAGCTTGCGGTCAAAGCCAATGCTGGCGTTGATTTCTTCCATGATTGCGTCGGGTCCAGCGGAAAAGCGTCCGCCCCACATCTTGTTTTCGCCACCGGCCATTGTTGCCATCCAGTTTGAAGTTTTCGCGAGGTTTTCATGAGCCAATCTGCCAAGTCCAACGGTCTGCTTTTGCCCGTCATCGTCGGTGTCGCCTGCCTCGCGCTTGCCGGTGGGCTATACGCTTTTTTCAGCGGTGATGGCAAACCGGAGGAGGAGATGGAGACAGCCGCAGCCGAGTGTGTGATTTCAGATGATTTACGCACCAAACTGACGGCTGCATCGGTGGGTGAAGTGGCAGCATTCAATGTGTCTGAGAAGCCGACAAAACTGCCCGCGATTTCTTTCAAAGATGGTGATGGGACTACGCGCGGAATCGATGATTGGTCCGGGCGGACGGTTTTGATGAACCTCTGGGCAACGTGGTGTGCGCCGTGCCGCAAGGAAATGCCGGACCTTCAGGCGCTTGACGCAGAGCTTGGCGGGGACAGTTTTGAAGTGGTGGCAGTAAGTGTTGATCAAGGAGAGCCGCAAAAGCCCAAGGATTTCTATAATGAAATCGGCTTGGACACGCTGGGGTTTTATCACGACGGCACGGTCGATACCCTTTTCACCCTCAAACAGGCGAGCCTGGCGTTTGGTTTGCCTGCAACGCTATTGATTGACGGCGAGGGGTGCGTTTTGGGTGTGTTGAACGGCCCCGCGCTGTGGGCAGGTGAGGATGCAAAACGGCTGGTTCGCGCGGCCATGTAACGACTATTTGTCGATGATTAGCCTTGGTCCAGGGCCACGCTTTGCTGCGGTATCGTCTGGGTTGTAGAGTGCGCAGGTATCGAGCGAGAGGCAGCCGCATCCGATGCATCCCTCTAGCTTGTCGCGCAGTCGAGTAAGGGCTTCGATTCGCTCGTCAAGATCGGTGCGGAAGTTTCGGGCGAGTTTGTTCCACTGTGATTTCGTTGGCGCCTTATGAAGCGGAATTGGCGCGAGCGCCTTTTTAATATGCTCAAGAGAAAATCCCATTTGCTGTGCAATCATGATGAATGACAGGCGGCGAATGTCGGCACGCGCGAAACGGCGCTGACCACCAGAATTCCGTCCGGCAACGATCAAGCCGCGCTCTTCATAGAAGCGTATTGCGGAAACCGCCAACCCTGTTCGAGCTGCAATCTGACCAATGGTGAGCTGATGATATCGCGGCAGATTCTTTTGCATCGCGGGCCTTGACCTCAAGTTAACTTGAGGGATTACGGTGATGGTTCAACGATGCAAAATCAAGTGAAGGAAATACCCAATGACCGCAGCAAGGCTGGAACACATCAACATTACGGTGAACGACTCACGGGCAACCGCTGCAGCGCTTTGCGATTTGTTCGACTGGAAAATCAGGTGGGAAGGCTCTGCAATGAATGGCATCGGTTACACTTGCCACGTCGGCACCGACGACGACTATCTTGCAGTTTATTCGCCGGGTAACGGCGTGAAGCGCCAGCAGGAACGAGACTATGAGACCGGCGCCGCCATGAACCATGTGGGGTTGATCGTAGATGATCTTGACGCAATGGAAGGACGTGTGAAGGCCGCTGGATATTCAACCCGTTTGCACGCCGATTATGAGCCGGGTCGGCGCTTTTATTTTGATGGGCCGGACGGAATTGAGTTCGAATTGGTCAGCTACGAGTGATCTCGTTTTTGAGAAGATCGGCGTAGTTTGATCTGAGCTTTGCCAGCTTTGGGTCGATATAGGCTTTGCAGAACGGTCTTTCGGGATCGGTCTTGTAGTAATTTTGGAACTTCTGCGCTGATGGCTTGAATTGAGCGAACGGCAGAATACTGGTCACGAAAGCTGCGCCAGTTTTACGCGAGTGTTCGTCCAGTTCTGATTGCGCTTGTTCCATCTGGGCATCGCTAAACACATAAACTGCACTACGGTATTTGCCGCGCATCGAATGGTTGGACGTGCTGGCGTGGGTGGCGAGGTGAACAGCGATCAAATCGGAAAGACTGATTGCATCTGGATCGAAGGTCACAATCACAGCTTCCGAGAAAGTATCGTCGGGCGCGGTGGAGGCGATGAAGCCTTGTTCGACGCTCTCCACGCCACGCAGGGGCTGGAACACCGCTTCCGTGCACCAGTGGCAGCCACCGCCTAAGCCGATCTTTTGCATGGTCAGCGGGTTGGTACAGGTTCTTCGCCGGAATAATCGTAAAAGCCCTTGCCGGTTTTGCGACCGAGCCATCCTGCTTCGACATATTTTACCAGCAGCGGGCAGGGGCGATATTTCGTGTCGGACAAGCCTTCGTGCAGCACTTGCATGATGGCGAGACAGGTATCCAGGCCGATGAAATCGGCAAGTTGCAGCGGCCCCATCGGGTGGTTTGCGCCGAGCTTCATGGCTTTGTCGATTGCGGCGACTGAGCCAACCCCTTCGTAGAGCGTGTAAATCGCTTCATTGATCATCGGGATCAAAATGCGGTTGACGATGAAGGCGGGGAAGTCTTCGGAGACGGCGGTTTCTTTGCCAAGACGGTCGCAGAATTCTTGGGCTGCATTGAAGGTGTCCGCGTCAGTGGCGATGCCGCGCACAAGCTCAACCAATTGCATCACCGGTACCGGGTTCATGAAATGAATGCCGATGAATTTTTCGGGCCTGTCGGTGATCGTCGCCAGCCGCGTGATGGAGATTGATGATGTGTTGGTGGCAAGAATGGCGTCCTTGCGCATGACGGGGCAAAGCTGTTTGAGAATTTCCTTTTTTACAGCCTCGTTCTCGGTCGCAGCCTCAATCACCAGATCAGCATCGCCGAGCGCTTCCAGTGTTTCGGCCGCAGAGATTCGCTTGAGCGCCGCCGCGCGGTCATCTTCTGTGATTTTTTCCGACGAGACTTGGCGCGCCAAGTTGCCTGCAATGGTCGCCAAACCGGATTCAATTCGGCTTTTTTCGATATCATAGAGCAACACGTCCATACCGGCCAAAGCGCAAACATGGGCAATTCCAGAGCCCATCTGACCTGCTCCGATAATGGCGATCTTGTTAAGGGTCATGGTCTTGTTTCCCGTGTGATTTACATAAGGCTTTTGGTCATAAATACGCTGAACGGATCTTCTGCGTAGTTTCCAAATGGTCCGCAGATTTCATATCCGGCTCGCTGGTAAAGTGCGCGGGCTGGCGCAAAACCATCGGGCGCTCCTGTTTCCAAACTGAGCCGGTGCATTCCTTGGTCGCGAGCAACGGCCTCCAGGTGGGCCAACATTGCTTGGGCTATGCCTTTGCTTCGTGCTGCTTGGGCCGTGTGCATCGACTTTATCTCGCCATGGGTTGCATCCAACGCCTTCAAAGCAATGCAGCCGACGGGTTCACCATCTAGTTTCGCTGTCCAAAAGGTGATGTTTGGTCGACGTAAACCGTCAATGTCCAGCGCATGTGTGCTTTCTGGCGGAGACTGCGAGCGCATCAATTCCAGATGGGCTTGAAGCAGCGCTATTACGCGATCATCGCTGAGGCCGCCGATCTCTATTTGGAAGTCGGCGGCCTCGCTCATGATTAGAGAGCCTTTTCAAACTCCGGCAGCACGTCGAAGAGGTCAGCAACGAGGCCGTAGTCTGCGACTTGGAAGATCGGGGCTTCTTCGTCTTTGTTGATGGCGACGATGATTTTGGAATCTTTCATCCCTGCCAAGTGCTGGATCGCGCCGGAAATGCCCGCTGCGATGTATAAGTCTGGAGCGACCACCTTGCCTGTTTGGCCAACTTGCCAGTCGTTGGGTGCATAGCCAGCGTCTACCGCTGCGCGAGATGCGCCAACTGCTGCGCCGAGCTTGTCGGCCACCGGCAGGATGACTGCTTCGAACTTTTCGGAAGAGCCGAGCGCACGGCCGCCTGAGATGATGATCTTGGCGGAGGTGAGCTCTGGACGTGCGCTATCGGAAAGAGCTGCGCTCTTGAAGGTCGACAGGCCAGAATCGGCAGGAGCTGATACGCTCTCGACGGAGGCAGAGCCACCGGCTTCGGCGGCTGCAAAACCGGCCGTGCGAACGGTGATGACCTTTTTGGCATCGCTCGATTTCACAGTCTGGATCGCGTTACCCGCATAGATTGGGCGCTCGAAAGTATCGGCGCCGTGAACAGCGGTTATTTCAGAAATCTGCATCACGTCGAGCAGGGCTGCGACGCGGGGCATGATGTTCTTGCCGTTCGTTGTAGCCGGCGCGATCAGCACATCGTAGCCGCCAGCGAGCGAAACGATGAGATCAGCCGTTGGCTCGGCCACGAGGTTTTCCATGTGCGGTGCATCAGCCATCAGCACTTTGGAAACACCCGCCAGCTTGGCCGCTTCGTCGGCTGCAGCTTGGCAGCCCTTGCCTGCGACCAGCACGTGCACGTCGCCACCGATTTGGCTGGCAGCGGTTAGCGCCTTATTGGTCTGATCGGAGAGGGATGAATTATCGTGTTCTGCGAGAAGTAGAATAGCCATGATTTTGTTCCTTACAGCACGCCGGCTTCGTTTTTGAGTTTGTCGACCAGTTCGGCCACATCGGAGACTATGACGCCTGCTTTGCGGGCTTCCGGCTCGGCGGTGGTGACCACGGTGAGACGCGGGGCCATATCGACGCCGTAGTCTGCAGGCGTTTTTTCATCGAGCGGCTTCTTTTTCGCCTTCATGATGTTGGGCAGCGATGCGTAGCGTGGCTCGTTGAGGCGAAGGTCGGTGGTCACGATTAGCGGCATTTTGCTTTCGATTGTCTGCAAGCCGCCATCAACTTCGCGGGTAACGGTTGCGCTGTCGCCGTTCACTTCCAACTTGGAAGCGAAGGTTGCCTGCGCCCAGCCCAGCAATGCGGAAAGCATTTGCCCGGTCTGGTTGGCATCGTCATCAATGGCCTGTTTGCCGAGAATAACAAGCTGTGGAGCCTCTTCGTCGACTATGCCTTTGAGGATTTTAGCGACAGACAATGGCTCAATGAGGTCATCGTGTTTGACCAAAATGGCGCGGTCCGCACCCATGGCCAGCGCCGTGCGAAGTGTCTCTTGGGCTTTGTCCGGGCCGATCGAGACGGCGATTACTTCTTCCGCCTTGCCAGCTTCTTTGAGACGCAACGCCTCTTCCATTGCGATTTCATCGAATGGGTTCATGGACATTTTCACGTTTTGCAGTTCCACGCCGGAACCGTCCGCTTTGACACGGATTTTCACGTTGTAATCCACCACCCGCTTGACGGGGACGAGTATTTTCATGGGTTTTGCCTCTTTGTCGGGAAACTTGCGTCAGTTGTTAGATCTTCAATGACCGCTCACCATTGGCTTAGCGTGCCTGAATTCGACATTCAACGCCGAAATCCAGTCTCATCGGCGGCATGATGCCGTCGTGCCTGTTTATAGAATTTTGACGTATACGTCAAAATTCTATGTTGGCAAATGGAATTTCAACTTCGACCCCAAGGGCGTTTTTTCGGTTTGGGCGGTATGGGTTCAACTAGGGCTTCTTGGTTCTGCGGAACGGGAAGATCCCGGTCAAACAGTTCTACATTGCGGCGCTTGAGGATCACCACGAGCACCGCGCCTGCCATTATGCCGCCAACATGGGCTGCCCATGAGACGCCTTGGCCGGAAGATGTGACGAACATAAATATTTGAAATGCGATCCAGAACCCCAGAACCCAAAGGGCTGTTAGTCGGATGGGAATTCGCATCATTACGAGCACCCAAACCCGCGCTTTGGGGTGCAACATCAGATAAGCCGCGACAATGCCCGCCGCTGCGCCTGATGCTCCGATCAGCGGGCTGGACGAATCGGGGAAGACGAGTGCGTGAAAGAATGCGCCCGCAACCGCGCAGGCGAGATAGAAAATCAGGAACTTGATGTGGCCCATCGCGTCTTCGACATTGTCGCCGAAAACCCAGATGAACAGCATGTTGCCTGCCAAATGCCACCAGTCAGCGTGAAGGAAAGAATAGGTGATTGCTGTAAGCGGGTAGAGACCGTCAGGAATGTATCGAAATTCTGTAGGCAGAGTGCGCAGATCGTTGGCAACGGACGGGATGTGACCAAAGCCTATCGCCAATCCGCCGGCAGTGCCGTCACTGGGCGCGAAGGGCAGCCCAATGAGAAATACGACGACGTTAATCGCGATTATGCTGAGCGTTACCCATTGCAGGGAGACGTGTTGCAGGGCTTTGCCATCGTAAAAGGGAATGAACATGAAGGCTGGCCCTGCGGATTGATTGCGCCAGCTTACCTGTTTTCGCCCGGCACCCAAAGCACATCAGCTTTGCCATGATCATTCACATGGCGAGCGGCCACGAAAAGAAAGTCTGACACGCGGTTCATATATCTGATTGCGGCTGTGTTGACGTGTTCGCCCGGCTTTTCAGCAAGCTCCACAATCAACCGTTCAGCGCGACGTGCGACTGTGCGCGAAACGTGCAAAGCAGCGGCTGCCGGTGTGCCGCCAGGCAGAACGAAGGAGCGCAGGGGTTCCAGATCAGCGTTGAGGGTGTCGATGTCTTTTTCAATACGGTCCACCTGTCCTTGGGTAACACGCAAAGGCTCATAGGCAGGCGGCTCTGGCCCTTCGGGCGTGGCCAGATCAGCGCCAAGGTCGAACAAATCGTTTTGAATGCGCACCAGCATAGCATCGAGTGCATCGTCTTGAAGATGGTGGCGGGCAACGCCGATGGTGGAATTGGTCTCGTCAACGGTTCCATAGGCATCGACGCGAACATCGTATTTCAGTCGGCGCTCGCCCGTGCCGAGCGCGGTTGTGCCGTCGTCGCCTGTTTTGGTGTAGATTTTATTGAGTACGACCATAATGCTTGCCTGCGGATAGAATGAGCGGTTGGCGAACAACCTTAGCCATTCAAGCACCGGCAAGCCAGCGCTCAGTGTTGCGATTTAAAGCGCAAATGGTCGCAAAACACTTAGAATTTAAAGCCGAGCTTGCCGCCGAAATTGGTCAGGCCGTAATTGTCGTCACCCGCCAGGTTTGCGTGGGATTGGTGCGATGCTTGCAAAGTGAAAGTTGTTGTTTCGGTAATGTTAACACCCAGCGCGATGGATTCGCGAAAAAGGATGTTGGAACCGAGGTTTGCTCTGTTGGAGCCGGGGTCTGTCTCTGTTTCACCGTCGTTGACGCCAAAGCCGAACGTGGCTTCCAGAAAGAAAACATCGCCCATCGGAAAGTGCCATGTGAGACCGGTATAGAGAGAACTCGTTCCATCACTGTTGAAGTTGAACAGCCCGCCGATGTGAGGGCGCGGATTCACCAGAGCCTGGGCCAGAACTGAATCGTTGCCTTCGAAGACGTTGAGAAAGTCAATGTTGACCGGCGAGAACAGCACTTCAGCCGTGACAACCCACTGGTCTTGTTCGCGATCTTGGCCGGTCCATTCCGGTTGCGCGATTGCACCGCCGAAGCGAGCTTCGTCGATCACGATCTCTGCTGACGCAACCATGCATGACAGTGAAAGGGCCGCTGTCGTCGCTGCGAGCGTTTTGATGAGTTTTGTCATTAAAGCGCTCCCCCAAGAGCATGGCTTAAGTCGGCAACAGGCGCTGCTGGTGGAATTGTTTAGCTAGAAATGGGGCTCCATCTCAAGCGCTAGGGGCGCATTGGCGGCAAATTGTTGAAAACGTGATAAATAGACCACAGCGCAAAAGGCGTTATTCTCGCGACAACCAGACGACTAAAACCATTGCAGCCACCGCTATCGCCTGGGCAATGACGCGCAAGCGCATCAATTGCTGTGATTTGTTGGAGGAACCGCCCTGCATCATGTTGAATAAGCCGCGCAGCAAGACCAGGCCCACAATGAAGCATGCGACCATCAGAAAAATGTAGGACCAGTTCATAAAGTGTCTTCCCGCTTTGTGCTGTTTGCGGCGTCTTACAGCATCTAACGCGGCTGTATGCCAGAGAGTTTCGTGGAAATTACACCTTCGCCGCAGCCGTGCCTGATTTTCGAGCCGCGAGCGCGACTGCTGTGGCGCAAAGAACCATGCCTGCCAGTTGCAGAGGCACCAGCGTCTCGCCAAAAAGGTACCACGTCATCAAAGATGCAACTGCGGGCACGAGAAAAAACAGCGATGATACCCGCGCGACCGAGCCTTCGCGTATTAGCCACATGAGCAGGAACACGGCTGAGATAGAAAGCACGGTCACCAGCCACGCGAGCGCAAATAGAGACTGGCCGTTCCATGTGATCTGAAAGCTCTCAAAAGCAAATGCGAAGGCGAGCGTAGGGATCAGCGCACCAATATATTGAAGCGCGGTACCGGTGCGCAGATCTGTGGTTGTGGCAAAGCGTTTTTGATAAATTGTGCCGGTGGCGATGGCGATCACTGCAAGCAAACAGGCTGCAATGGTTACCGGGGTTATGCCGCTGTCGTTTGCGTCAAGGCCCGGGCCTAGAACAAGCAAAACACCGGCCATGCCGATGGCGAGGCTGCCCCAGTGGCGGTGTGTGATTGGTTCTTTCAACCAAGCTCCGGCCAAAATCGCCGAAAGCAGGGGTTGAAGGCCGACAATGATAGCGCTGACGCCACCGGGCATACCGTTACGCACGGCCCAAAATACCATGCCGAGATAGACGCCATGAACCAGCGCACCAACAACCAGCGTATGGAACGCATCGCGCCCACGCGGCCATTTTGCGCCCATGGCGAGCGCGAATAGGGCCAGCAAGACAAAGGCGATGGCGTAACGCAGGGCGAGAAAAGATGCCGGTTCCGCGTAGGGCATGCCGAGGCGCGCACCGACGAAGCCTGTCGCCCAAAGGCAGACAAACACAATGGGTGCGAGCGGGACGAAAAACGAAGCCATGACCTGCTGTTTGGCACAGGCCGGGCGCAACTGCGATGGATTTTTGTTTCGCGATGATCCACTAAACGACGACCGCGATTGCGCTGGATTGCTCATGGCTGAAATTTTCGAGATCGTCTTTCCCGTCTTTGCTCTGGCGGCAATCGGCTATGTGGCCGTTCGCTCCGGCTTGCTGTCGGCGGCAGCCGGCGACGGATTGACGAGTTTTGTCGTTAATCTTGCCATTCCTGTTTTGCTTTTTCGTTCACTGGCGGTGGCCGACTATTCTGGCAATTCGCCTTGGGGGCTGTGGTTCACTTATTTGTGCGGGATCATCGTTGCTTGGGGCGGCGCGATCTTTCTCATCGCTTTCATCGTCAAGCGGGGCTACCGCGCTTCTGTTATTGCGGGCGTGGCGGCATCGTTTTCCAATCTCGTTCTTGTTGGCATCCCGCTGGCCGAACGCGCGTTCGGGCCTGAAGGGCTGGCGCTGCACTTTTTGCTGATATCGGTGCATCTGCCCTTCATGATGGCTGCATCAACCTTTCTGATGGAATTCGCGGTTCGTGCTGACGGCGCGGAAACATCGCCCATGCGCCCGCTCAGCGTAGCAAAAACCCTGTTGATGAATTTTGCGAAGAACCCGCTGATCATCGGTATTCTGTTGGGCGCCGTTTGGCACTTTGGCGGATGGGGCATTGGCGGTCAGTTCGCGCAAATCTTGGATTTGATTGGCCGGACCGCTGGGCCTCTTGCGCTCTTCGCCCTGGGAATGAGTTTTGTGAAATACGGCATTCGGGGAAACTGGAAACCGGCCATTGGCCTTTCGTTGCTGAGTGTGGTCGTGATGCCCGCCTCGGTTCTGTTTGTTGGCACCCAGGTTGTGGAGTTGAGCCCGTTGGCGCTGAAGGTTGCAGTTGTTGCCGCCGCTTGTCCGACAGGGGTGAACGGTTACCTGTTCGCCGTCTATTTCAAAGTCGCTGAAGGCTTGGCAAGTTCCGCCATTGTTATCGCAACGCTCATGTCGCTGGTGGCGCTGCCGTTTTGGCTATCGGTGGCAAGTGCCTATTCGTGAAAACCGATCATGCGTTTGATGTCGTCAGGCGATTTGCCAGCCTCTCGCATAGCTTTCAGGCTGATATCACCGCGTGATTTTGACAGCTTGTTTCCATTCTCGTCCGTGATCAGTCGATGATGATGATATGCCGGTTCCGGCAGTTCCAGCAGAGTTTGCAGCAGGCGGTGAACAGATGTGGAGTGGAACAGATCTTGCCCTCGAACAACGGTAGTCACACCTTGCAGAGCATCATCAACCACCACGGCCAGATGGTAGCTTGTTGGCGTGTCGGATCGCGCGATGACCACATCGCCCCACGCTTCAGGGCGGGCGGTGATAACACCCGTTTCGCCGTCCGGGCCAGCTCCGTTCTCCTGCCATGACAGAGGCAATAGCGGCGCAGCGCAGGCTTTGCCCATATGAAGGCGTTTGGTGTGACGTTCGCGCTCAGTCACCATTCGAGCGGTTTGTTCCAGCGGCAAATCCCGCTCCTCGCCGGGATATAGGGGCACACCGTCGGGGTCGGTCTGCCAACTGATGCCCCAAGGTTCGATTGCGCGTCGGATTTCGCTGCGGCTCATGAAGGCGGGATAGATGATACCTTTCGCTTCCAGCTTTGCGAGAGCATCTGCGTAGTCGTCGAAATGGTCGCTCTGACGGCGTGGCTCTGCGTCCCATTCGATTCCTAGCCATTCCAGATCGTGCAGCATTTGCGCTTCCAGTTCCGGGCGGCAGCGCTCGGTGTCGATGTCCTCTATGCGCAGCAGGAATGTGCCGCTGCTTTTCTGCGCCATCTGAAAATTCAGCAATGCCGAATAGGCATGGCCCAAATGGAGCAGGCCGTTGGGGCTGGGGGCAAAGCGGAAAACGGGTGGCATTCGGTCTGTCATGCGCCCATCCTATGGCCCATGAAATACGAAGCTGCCAGCCCTGATGTTTTACCAGACCGAATTGCCACGCGCGATGATCTGGAGATGTGCCTCGATGCCCTGCGTGCCAATGATCCTATGATGCGCGAAGCGCTTTTTGAAGTGGGTGAGGTTCCGCTTCGGCTGCGGGCGTCGGGCTATGAAGGCATGGCGCAAATCATCGTCGGGCAAATGGTGAGCAAAGCCAGCGCATCTGCAATCGTTGCGCGGTTGGAGGATGCGTTGGGCGAGGTGACGGGTGCCAATTTGCTGGCTGCTGGCCGTGAAGGTTTGGATGGAGTGGGTCTTTCGCGGGCGAAGTTCACCGCGCTGGAAAATCTGGCCGTTGCAGAGCGCGATGGTGAGATTGATCTGCACGATCTTTGCCATTTGCCGCCCGATGACGCGATGGGCAAGATGGTTGCGCTGAAGGGCATCGGTCCGTGGACGGCGCAAGTCTATCTAATGTTCTGCGCAGGCCACCGCGATGTTTTTGCCGACGGTGACATTGCTCTGCAACAGGCAATGGTTGATCTGGGTCTGGTGGCAGAGCGCCCCAAGGCGAAAGAGGCCGCCATGCTAGCGCAACGATGGAAGCCTGTTCGCGCTGTTGCCGCCCGCGTGTTGTGGGCGGTCTATGCCAAGCGCCGTTCCCGCGTCGATTTGCCGGTATGAGAAATGCGGGTCTTGCCGCCTTGTAAGGCTTCACAAGCGCGTTACACTCGCCATACACTCTGATTGTGACGTCTTGAACGATTCAGCCACCCGCTCACCGAGCGAGGCTGAAACAAGGGAGAAAGGACTGTGACAATAGCCGTTAATCCGGAGATGCATCCGGCTCTGGTTCTCAACGCCGACTATCGGCCTCTATCGTATTACCCGCTGTCTTTGTGGTCTTGGCAGGATGCGATCAAAGCGGTGTTTCTCGATCGGGTGAACATCGTTTCAGAATACGATGCTGCGGTGTCTTCGCCCAGTTTCCAGATGAAGCTACCGAGCGTGGTTTCGCTAAAGGAATACATCCAGCCGCAGAAAAACCCGGCCTTCACACGGTTTAACGTTTTCTTGCGCGATCACTTCACTTGCCAATATTGTGGGCACGATGGTGAACTGACGTTTGATCACCTGATCCCCCGCTCGCGCGGTGGGCGCACGACGTGGGACAACATCGTGACCGCCTGTTCGCCGTGCAATCTTCGCAAGGGCGGCAAAATGCCGAAGGATGCGGGTATGCATCCGCGGATGAAGCCGTTCCAGCCAACGGTGTACGATTTGCACAATGCGGGCCGCAAATTTCCGCCCAACCATCTGCATGAAAGCTGGATGGATTATCTCTATTGGGACGCTCCGCTGGAGCCGTAGGTTTCGCTCATGGCCAGCTTCGCTTGCGGCAGTGCGCCGCCAAGAATCTGCAGGAAAGTTAAACAGTTGCCTTGCCGAACGCGCCTTTGGCAGCGATGACGGCGAGGCCACATGCAGCGACCACGTTCCAGCCTGCAAACGATAGTCCCAGAAATCTGCCCGCGGCTTCATCGCAAGATGGTGGTTTGGAATTGACCAGTGAGTTGAGCAAATTGCCGGAGTCGCCTACTGCGCCCGTCATTCCAGCGGTGCATGATGCGGGGCCGGGCCACCAGCCCCATTCGATGCCAGCGTGATACGCACCGAGTGCCGCTGTCGCGAGCAAGCAGAAAAACGCGATCATCAACCCGCCGCGTACCACGCATGCGGGCCACTTCAGCAACGCGCCGATTGCACCCAATGCAAGAAGCGGGATGCCGAGGTAATATGGGTCGCGCTGTTCCAGACACAGCGCACAGGGCGCATAACCGCCGATATGTTCAAAAGCCAGTGCACTCCCGACAACGGCAGTCATGCCCACCAGCACGATCAACGCAATGCGGGTTTGCATCGGGCCTGATGTGTTGAGGAGTGAGCTTTGAGAATTTGGTGCTGCGGTCATTAAATGAGGTTCCGAACAAAATCGATCAAAAATGTGATGGCAGCTTGTCCGCCAATGATGAGTGCGGCGACCCAAATCAGGCCAACAATCAGCCCGAACAATATCAGCAGCCCGTCGCGCTCGATCAGACCAATGGCGGCAATCGCAACACCAAGGCCGGGCACCGTATTGGTGAGCGGCAATGGAACCAAGATTGACGCGCAGGGGATCAGCAGCAAAGCGCCAATGATGCGCAGACCCAGACCCTCACTTACCCAACCAACGCGCGGCCCTGCAACAATTTCAAAGCGCTTCAACCAAGGTCGGCCACGGGCTACAGTCTTCGCCAGTAGATTGATGGAAAACTCTCGCTTGCGCAGGCTTTCCGGCAGCCAAACCCGCGTGCGACCGATGGCCAACTGGCCGATCAAGAACAACATCGGAAGCGCCACAATTTGCGGCAGGCCATAGACGAAAGGCAGGCAGCAGGGCAGCGCCATCAGCAGCAGGATCACACCATATGCGCGGGATTCCAGCGTGTCCGTCAGCGCGCCCAACGATATCCGTGCCTCGGCGCCGTGTTTCACGACAAGGCGTGCCAGCACATCATCGAGCAACGCTGTCGTGCCCAATATCGGTTGGTCGTTGGTTTGCGTATAGGCCAAGTGGGCACTTTCAAACGTGATCGGACGATCTTACAGCGGTGTTTACCACGCTTGCCAAGTTGGGAAAGGTGAAAATGAAATGTGTCATAAAAGCTGGTAGCGGATTCCCGTCAAAGAATTTGCGACGGGAAACAATTTTTTTGGTCTTTTTGGTTGCCTGCAAGCCCTGCTTGACTATAGTCCGCCGCGTTCGACCATCGACACATAGGTTTGCCCCTCTGGCGGAATTGGTAGACGCGCGGGATTCAAAATCCCGTTCCGCAAGGAGTGCCGGTTCGATTCCGGCGGGGGGCACCATTTGCTTGTTCGGTAACGTCCGAGATCATCCTGAAAATCAGTTTAGACCCTTTAACTATAAGGGTTTACCGTCCGAAGAAGTTTTTCGGCATTCGCTTGCATCCGGAAAATTGTGGGGTAGTTTTGGGGGTAGTTTTTGCGTACCCCTACGAGCTTGCCTATCCATGCCTCTCACCGATGTTCAAATCAGAAACGCCAAACCAGCGCCCAAACCGTTCAAGATGTTCGATGGGAATGGCCTGTTCCTGCATGTGCAATCGTCTGGTTCCAAGTTATGGCGGATGAAATACCGCCATGCAGGGAAGAAGAAGCTGCTTTCTTTCGGACGTCACCCCATAGTCAGCCTTCGCGATGCAAGGGCAAAGCGGGATGAAGCGCTGGCGCTCATTTTCGACGGGCACGACCCAAGCCAAATCAAGCAAGACAACCAGCGCCAGAGGGAGCTTGAAGCAGCGAGCAGCTTTAGTGTCATTTGCGACGAATATCTCGACAAGCTCCACAAGGAAGGCAAGTCGCAGGCCACTCTCACAAAGATCAACTGGCTTATGGATATGGCCAAGGCCGCGTTTGGCAATCGTCCGATCACTGAAATCACAGCACGAGACATTCTGGTTCCGCTCAAGAAGATTGAAGCGGAAGGCAAACACGAGACCGCCACTCGCCTTCGCTCCACAATCGGAAGAGTGTTTCGCTATGCCGTGGCCACGGCACGCGCTGAAACGGACCCGACTTTTGCTCTTCAGGGAGCTCTGATCTCTCCTAAGGTGAAGAACCATGCGGCAATCGTGTCGGAGGGGGAGCTAGGCCAGTTGCTCCGCGACATCGACGCCTTCAACGGCTACAGAGTAACGGTGTTGGGCCTTAAACTACTCGCACTACTCTACCCGCGACCGGGAGAATTACGAAACGCGCGCTGGAATGAGTTCGACTTTGAAAAGCGTATCTGGTCCATTCCCGCCGAACGCACAAAAATGCGAAAACCGCATCAAGTGCCGTTACCAGCGCAAGCCATTGAATTGCTCAAAGAGCTGAAACAGTTTTCGCCGCACAACGATCTGGTTATGCCGTCGATCTCAAACTCGCAGAAACCAATTAGCGACAACACCATGAACCAAGCGCTTCGCCGCATGGGCTACACGAGCGAGCAAATGACCGCCCACGGTTTCAGAGCCACCTTCGCAACGTTGGCTAATGAGAGCGGCTTATGGAACCCCGACGCAATCGAAAGGGCGCTTGCCCATGTCGATAGCAACAGCGTCCGTCGCGTTTATTCACGGGGAGCTTATTGGGAAGAGCGGGTGAAAATGGCTGATTGGTGGGGTGACAAGCTATGTCAGCTAATCAAATAGAAAACTCAAAGTTCGTAAAAATCAATGCCACTTACTCCCTGCCAATCAGTAAGTGCGGGTCCATCGAAATTTTGGACGAAGAAGCCTTAGACCGCATTCTGGCTGCACCTTATGAGATTGAGAAAAATAAGCGCAGCCGACCATCGATCAGTCCTGAAGGCCTTTCCCGCATTCGCGTAGTGCTGAATGAAATGGTGCGAATGGCGGTTGCGGCTTCGCTAACAGGCTTTTTGCTGAAAGAAGAGTTGGAAGACCTTCAAAAGAAGGCGAGGAAGGCAGATCGTTTGACAGAATGGATGTCTTCCTACGTAGAGGACTTACAATTCAATTTCGAATGGCAGCATTGCCCAAATCACAGCGACCGAGATTACCATGAAGGTTTCAGCGCGATACGAGCTGCCATCAAAAATGATCGCCAGTTGTTGAAAAGACAAGCTAATCTACTTCTTACCGGCGCGAAAAGTTTAGAGGCCCTCCACACGGCTTCATCCAAATTCGCATCATTGGTTTTTCCACCCCCCATTGGTTCAATTACAGATTGCAACTTCGGAGCGAGGCTAGTCGAGTTTTTGAATTGGATTGAATATGAATTGTCGGCTTATGAAGCAGCGGAGAGAAATCCGCGCGGTCCCAAACCAAAGCACTATCTTCGGCAATTATATCGCGAACTCTCAGGCCTTTTAGCTGTTATCGAACAGCGCCCGCGCGAAACGACTCAAGCGCTCATAGACGGAGAAAATGAGTGGCCGCGTATTCGAAGAGACCATAACTTGCTGGAGCTTCGGAATTTTGGCAGTCCGCTAAAACGCATGATTTATCAGACCCATCGTGAGGTTTTCGCAAAAATTGCAACTCTGAAGCTCTCGCCTAAACCTGAGCCCATGAAATTGCGGAGCCTTTGGACCACACCAACCGACAGCGACCTTGATAAGACAATTCCTACGTGGATTAACACGGTGTTTCGCGATGGTAGGCCTCTGCCGTTACGTGAAGGCCATGCTGAAGTAGTGTCTCTCAGGCTTGGCCTGCTCGGTTAGTGCAAAAATGGATCAAATAGCTCCGTAAAAACAACTTCGGCCATTTTGTATCTCTCCAGCATCACTTCGCTTCTAAGCGAACAATGCAGGAGACTAATCATGTCAAAAAAACCCCATAAATCCAAAGACTATTGGGTAGAAATTCCACCAGTCGCACCGTTGTTGCGTCCAAATGAGGTCCTTGAGCTTACTGGCTTGTCACGGACGACGCTCTACAGCCTAATCGCTGCCGGAAACTTCCCCCCATTCATGATAATTGGGCAACGAGCAAGCGCAATGCCAAAGGTGTGGCTGGACGCCTATGTCCAGCATCAAGCCGCACTCATAAATAACGATAAGTGAGTTAGGCAAATGGAAAACGTTATTATTCGCTACTCCGAAGGCCACGATAATCTTGGAAAGGTTAAGAACGTCGAGAAATCGTGGGGCGACTTCAAGAAAATGCTATCCCAGCCTGCTCGCACAAAAGAAAGTTATGTGGATTATATTAGGCTTTCGGTCGCCGAAAAGCTCAAACTAAAGCAGGCCAGCGGCTTCTTTTGCGGGGCGTTCTGCAAGAACGGATCGCGTCGTAAGGAGAACGTCGGCGACCGAGTAATTCTGACGCTCGATCTCGACGAAAACGCCAAAGCAGTGCTTGATTCCTATCAGAATGGCACCAATCAAATCTGCCAAGCCGAAAGCTTCATCCAGACAACTCGTTCTCACTCGCCCGATCATCCAAAGTTCCGCATGGTGATTCTGCTCGACCGGTCCATCGACAAAGAAGAACACCAAGCCCTCTCGCGCATCGTGGCGCATAAGGTTGACCCGTCTATGCGCTCGATTGACCCTGTGTCTCATCGAATGGCGCAAATGATGTTCAAGCCCACTGCCACCCGCGATGGCGAGTTCATCTTTCACGAGTGCCGCACAGGAAAGGCGCTGAATGTCGATAAGGTGTTTGCCGCATTCAAGAGGAAGTCCGGCGACTGGCGCGACGTGTCCCTGTTGCCGAAGAATCCCGAACACGAAGACATGCTCCGTGATACGATGGAGAAAGCGGAAGACCCGTGGGCCAAGGACGGCCCCGTCGGCACGTTCTGCCGCGCGTGGCCAATCGAAGACCTCATCGCAGAGCATCTGGCTGAATTCTACTACGCCGTTGATGACGATACCGGGTCAGAGCCTCGTTACACCCCTGTCGGATCATCCGGGGCGGCTGGCGTGGTCGTCTACGAAGACGGTCGTTTCATCTACAGCAACCACACGACCGACCCCATCGCCGGGATGAACGTGAACGCATGGGACTTATACCGTCTTTGCAAGTTCGCCGATCTAGACGACGGCGTAGACAACCGGACCAGCGTGGGCAATCTGCCTTCATCCAAAGCGATGCTCAAGTTCGTTCAAGGCGAACCGAGATACCGACAGCAAGCTATCGACGAAAAATATGATTTTGACGAAGAACTCGACAACGCTTTCTCGGACGAGGATGTCGCCGACGCTGAATTCACCAATGACGAAAGCGAGCGAAAACTCTCCAACTCACCAACCAGCGCTACAGAGCCGCAACAAGACCAATCCATTTTTAATCCGCGCTGGTTCCAAGAAGACATAGAGTTCGACGCGCAAAGCAAAATTAAAAACACGCTGCCAAACACATGGCGTATTTTGGCTAACGATAATCGGACCCGGGGCAAGTTGGCTCTCAACGAATTTACTGGTCAGCCGGTGGTTCGTGATACCATTGATCCCAAGATCGACGGCGTTGCCAAGTTCCATTGCCTCGACAAGATGAATGGAACGATGCTTACTGACAAATTTGATGCGATGCTGCGTTGCATATTGTCCGAGGCAATCAAGAAACCCAAATACGCAATGAACCCTCGGCAGCTTGATCTGAAAGAGGCCGTAATGACGGTCGCTGAATACAAGAAATTTCACCCAATTCGTGACCTGCTCAATTCGCTTACTTGGGACGGCGTAGAGCGCCTTAAGACTGTGTTGCACCGCTACATGGGGACACCAGATGACGCCTATCATCGCGAAGTGTTCATGATTTGGCTGGTAGCCCTAGTAGTGCGGCAGTTCGAACCGGGTGCAAAATTCGACCAAATGATCGTCCTTGAAGGGGTTGAAGGCGGCGAGCGTAAATCCACTTTTTGCGAAAAACTAGCGCTCGACAAATACCATGTTGATGTGAACTGTGACCTTTCCGACTCGGCTAAAGTTGTCGAAAAGATCGCCGGGTGCATGGTTGGCGAATTTGCGGAAATGAAGTCGCACAATAAGACCGACTCAGAGACCATTAAGTCGATGCTGTCTCGAAATGTAGAGCAAGTGCGTCTTGCCTACGCAAAGCGCCCGGAGACCTATCTACGGCAAACGGTGTTCATCGGCACAACTAATAAGACTGCTTACCTCAAAGACCCGTCAGGCGCTCGTCGCTATTGGCCTGTGCGCGTAATGAAAACGAGAGACGATCCTATCGACACCGAAGCGTTCGAAGAGGAATACCCGCAGCTACTCGCGGAAGCCGTTCATCTCTATCGCGAAAAGCGAAGGGCGAAACCGACGGGCAGTCTCCGTCTTGACTTGCAATCTGAGGAAGCGCGTGCCGAACAACGGCTCAAAGTTAAAATCGCCGACCAAGAGACGCCGGAAAAAGTGCTAGCTGGTCAAATTGACGAGTGGATGCTCACGCCAACCACCAAAGCCAATATCTTGGGCGGTGAGGAAAACTTCGCCGACGAGGATGACGAGACGCAGTGCCTACGCATCCGCACATGCGGAAAAGAAATCGCAGTGGAGGTCATGGAGAAATCCAATATGACATTGCTTGACAGCTACCAAATCTCAGCAGCGGTAGAACTCTGCAAAACGCTACGGCAAACTGGTGTCCAGAAACGATTCCCAAAGGGGTATGGAAAGCAGCGCGAATATCTATTCGCAATTGATACGCCCACTCCAAAAGAAATGGCTCTTGGCTATAGGGAGATAACGGATAGCAATTCCGCCGTTCCGCTTGGCGTTCCGCATAACGAGGACTGAAATCAAACCGATTATCACGCTAGTGGAACGAGAACAGGATTTGATCAATTTTTTTGGAATTTGAGGAATCGGAGACCAGTGACTGATATGTTGTCATTTCACCTGCTTACCCACCCCCACTATTTTGAAAAATATGTTATCTCGTTCCAAGGGATAAAATAATTGATTAAAATCAATGCTTTGAATTTGGAACGAGTGTCCACTGGTCTTGTTCTTTCTGTTCCAAGCGCAACAAGTTCAAATGCGCTTCGAGAAACACCCCTTTTGAACTTGTTAGCGCTTGTCGGGCGCTAGGGCCATAAAACAAAAATGTTGATGCCGGAAAAAGCCAAAAAATTGTTTTCGGTAGGGGCTCAGCGCACCCCCCGTCTTCGTAAATACCCAACAAGGACCCGAAGCGAAGCACGACTTCGGTGTGTCACCTAGCTTGAGACAGGGGCACCCAGAGCCTCTTGCTCGAATGCCTCTTTGAAGTCTGTGTTGGTTGGTCCTTCTTCATTAAAGAACGGCAGCCCGAAGACCTCATAGTCCCTGCCTTGAAAGACGGTTTCCAATCTCGCTTCAGCGCGCACATTTGCGAGAAAGCCTTGCTTCCAGTCATCCTGCGGTCGCAACTGGTCGCCCTTCGGTTCAATGAAGAGTTGCAAAATTGTGCTGGCCTCCTCTCCCTGCTTGCGGAGGAAGAGAACGAAGTCCGGTTCAAATGCCCTGCCTGTCTCGAAGTCGAAGAGCTTCAGCGCTTTCTCGTTGCGAACGAGATAAAAGGCGTCATAAACCTCATGCAAGCGCGCCGCCTGATCGTTCACGAATTTGATGAAGTGCTTTTCCTGATCGGTGCCATAGCTTTCCTCATAGACGTGCCAGTCCTTCGCACTTAGGTCGATCTGATCTGTTCCCGGCACATTGCTTTCGTCCCATCGTCGCCCCGTCTCGCCTTGGATGCCTAACTTCAATGTCTTGTCTGTGAAGCGGTCGCTGATCTTGTAGGGTTTGAAGTCTTTGGTGCCGATGTATTCGACATTCTCCTGTTTCACCCCGCTTTCAATTTGCCCCAAAACGTAGTGTGCGATGTCCAGTTTTTGTCGTGCGGTCAGGGTGTCTAAGTCCTCAGGCAACCCCTGCACGCTGACCCTCACGTTTCCAAGGTAATGTTCCGAGGTGATAAATTCGCCAGCGCTGGTAAGCCGTGGAAAATTAGAGTGCAGATTGACGAAATGGAAAAACTCATTGGCGTCCATCGCGAAGCCTATGATTGCTCTTCCAAAATCGGCAAGTTTGAAATCTCGTGAAATAGGCGCTTTTGCACTGGGAGTGAGCTTCAGTGCTCCGCCTCCAAAAGCGGCTGCTTCGGTCACGCGGCCTGTCATCAAAGTTGGATAGGTGAAAGAGCTTTCAATCTTGTAGGCGTCCAACCCAGCAACGTCGTCGCGGGGGTTCTTAATTCGGTCATTCACCCAAACATGGTCATCGCGATACAGGGCGGTTTGCTTAAAGCTGTCTTTGAGACGCAAATGCACGATGCGCGCTGACTCATCCAGCATTCCAGTTTCTCGCAACGCGTTGCGAATATCCTGAATGTAACGCGGATTGTGGGAGCAGTGGTAATGCAGCTCTTCCAGAATTCGTAGGGGGTGATCTGCATCGCTATCGTATTTGCGCTTCTCTGCCACAAGCTCTGCATTATCGGGATCGTCGAAGGCGTAGTAGCGGGTTCCGCGATTGATCGCGTCTACGTCTTTTTTGACGCTGGGCGGGATGAAGGGAAAGTAGCGCGCGCCACGGCCAATCAACTGAGCCTCGGCCATTGTGGTCTTACCCACTTTGTTGGCCTTGCCATCTCGCGTGTCATACAAACGCACGATGTCGAAAAGGTTGAGAACATCCCAGCCTTCATTCAATTTATCGACTGCGAAAATTACCCGTATCTCGTTGCCCCGATCCTCAAGGGCGTTCAATTCGATCTGCCTATTTTCCAAGTCTTTGGGATTGTTGACGTTCACTACCTTCTCGGGCGCGAAATCGACACGCAGCTCACGCGCAAAATCCGCCCCGCTCATGGCCCGTTCGTCCATGATGAACGTGAACGCGCGGGATAGCGTCGTATCGTCCTGAGACGCCTTTCTCAGCGCTTCCACTGCCTCCCCATTCACGGCCTCCACCATAGCGATAAAGGCTGCTTCGTTATCGGCACTTTCTTTAATCGTTTTTGACTTCATCAAAATGACTGGCTTGCAGTGCAGCCCGTGCGCCTCAGCGACCTTGCGGCGATATTGACTTAGGACCACCGCCTGCATCATGCGCTCAGATGGCGGCAAGTCTGCTTGCCTCAATTCAATGTCTTTGGAATAGCCATCTTCTCTAAATTCGCGCAGTGAATAATCGTAGAGAATCTTGTCGTGATACTTGTCACGAATGGCCTCGTGGCTCAGGTCTACCGTTGCCGTGAATTCAAGCAGCATGTTCTCGGGGTGCTGCTTGAATATCTCCGATACCGTGCTTTCCCAGCTGGCCTTATCCTCAGCTTCACCCTTGGTCAGTGTTTTCTTGGTCTCTGCGTTGAGGTGGTGCGCTTCGTCCGAAATCATGACCACTTTGTAGTCGCGAAAATCTTCGATTGTGACCGAATTCTCTTTGGGTGCCTGCATTCTCGTGTGCAGACCTTGGATCGTCGTGAAATGGATGTTGATAGACTCATCATTCGCCCCATCGAAGGTCTCAACCGCACGGATATCAACTAGCTTGTCATCAATTCGCAAAGCGGACGCGAAGAGATGTTTGGCTGAAGCTGGATTCAGGAAATTATCTTTGGTCTTTTCGATGATTTGGGCAGAGTTCACGAAGAACAAGAAATTGCGATAGCCACGCCGGTAAAGGTCAAGGATGAGACCGGCCATCAACACGGTTTTGCCGCTACCTGTCGCCATGTGGAACAGCAGGTGCGGGTTTGTGGGCCGTTGCGGGAAGTCGTCGATGTAATAGAGCCACCGCTCAATCGCTGTCGTCTGATACGGCCTGAGTTCGATCTGCTTGGCGAGGTTGTCTGTAACGTGTTCAGGAATAGTCTTCTTGAGCAAACCAAGTTCGACTGCCCCGTTCAGCTTTTCATTGAGGGTTTGGCTCATTTGCCTAACCCATAGAAGGAGCGTGTTGCGGTGATGTCCTCTTCCGAGATGTCGAAATCCGCATCATCAAGTGAGCCGAGATTGACGTAGAGGTGGTTTGCGTCAAGGCAGTCCATCAATACGCGCTTGGCGTCGTCTAACGGGAGGGCGGCAAAGTCGTCGGTTTCGAAGCTGCTCAGGTCTACGTCATAGCGCAGATAGCCGGTGGCTTGGATGTCGGCATGGATGGTTTGCAGCGTGGCGATGTCCTGCGCCGCTTCGATCCGGTCCGCGAAGGAAGAGTTGGACGCCGCGAGTTCGGCATAGACAAACGAGCCGCCGCCTTGCCACTCGACTTGCTCTGAAATACCGGTGGCATCTCCTGCGATTACGTTCGTCAATCGCGGCATTGGCAACCCAGTTATATAGTCAAGTTGCTCGGTTGTGATCCATCGTCGGCCCATCTTGTGCGCTACGGCGGCGGTGGTGCCGGAACCTGCAAAACTGTCCAGTACCAAGTCACCTTTAACCGTTAGGTGGTCCAAGAGAAAGCGCACTAGCGCTTCTGGTTTTTTCCCACTGCGAAGTTCAACACCGCCCTCGCCCCGGCAGTTACCAAAGCTACCAGCCATGTCTTTGAAGTTCTCAATCGGAGTGGTCGATGTTGCGTCTGCGTTTTCCAACTGATCGCTTGGCACGCCCTGAAAATACTTGCCCTTCGTCGCGCCATCGCGCTTTGGCCCTGTAAAGTAGCGATAATCATGGTCATCGGAACCAATATCGAAGACCTTGTAAACCGCTCCCAGACCATCTTGGGCAGATCGGCCTTGCAGGTAGTCTCTGAAGAACCGCCCAGATGAGTTGCCATCCAGAATACTGCCGGTGGCCCAAATCTCTTTGCGTCCATCCTCTGATGGACTTCCCTTCTTTAGCTGGATTTCATTGGGTGAGAACTTAATCACTCTCTTTCCACCAAGTTCCATTTCAGTCCCGCCCGCCTTTTCAGCAAAGTACCAGACATATTTTTCAAGGTCTTTTTGCTTCGTGGGCAGGATCGGTTTTGCAACTTCAGTCCTGCGGTAAAGATGAACCATCTCAATTTGTTTGTGGAAATCCATGTCTTGAGTAAGTGTCTTGTCTGCATATCGAACCTGCACATAAAGCGTGCTTAGATAGTTCTCAGCGCCAAACACCTCGTCCATTAAAACGCGAAGATAGTGGCCTTCATTGTCATCCGCCTGACAGCAAAAGAACCCATCTCGGCTAAGCAAATCCCGCGCCACTTCAAGCCGGTTCCGCATAAACGTCAGCCAAGCCGAATGATTGAACCGGTCGTTGTACCGAAACCCGTCATTGCCGGTGTTATAGGGCGGGTCAATATAGATCAGCTTCACCTCGCCCGCATAGCGCGCTTTCAGCGAGTGCAGTGCCAGCAGGTTGTTGCCCTTGATAAGCAGGTTGTCATACTCCGACACCTCGCCCACGGGCTTGGCCTTGCCTGCCAACACGGCCTCGCCATCCCAGCGTTCCCAGCCGGTCAGAACCTTGGGTTCAAATAGCCGCGTGATGTCGTCGGGGGCTAGTGTAGTGTTCCAAAACACCTCATTGCGGCCCCGGTCCTCTTTCGTCATGCCGCCTTCGAGCACGCAATCCTTGTAGGGCCACGCCAGCACCACGTCGCGCGACTGGCTTATGTAATCGCCACGCCCATCAGTGAGGCCAATGCGGTTCTTGAAGGTCGTATAGCTATCCGGGAGGAAAGCCTTGTTGGACACGAATTCCTGAAACTTCACCTTGTCAAAAACGAGCGCCCCTGCCACCGGCGTAAAGAAATGGTCTTTAATCGTGTCGGACTGCATCAATAGTTCCAAGAGCCGCACATCCATATTCAGCGCCGCTTCGATCACCGCATTCTTGAGAATCGCCCCGTCCGAAATGAACGCCTGCTCAGCCTGAAGAAGCTCCGTTAGGTCACTCAATAAATTCTGCACCAAGCTGTCTCCCCACTGTGCGCTCAGACAAGCTTTGCCTCAGAGGTCCGAGAAAATCCAGAACAATTAAACTGGGAACTGCAGAGAGGGAAATTCTCAAAATTATTGGTCCATGACCTTTATTGGCATGAATTGAGAAGTTGGCCGGAATTCTAATCCTCGTACTATTGATCGAAGATCAGTAATTCTTGGTCAAATATCTTGTAGAAAAGGGCGCACCTTGCAAAAATCCTGAAATAGTTGTGCGATGTAAGCCTAGCGACGCGGTAAGGAGGAAACCATCAGTGCATTGGATGAAAGTCGTTTTTTTGGCACTGCTTATGGGCTTCAGCAGTCACGCCTATAGCCGGAATCTTCCCGTTGAAATCTATTTGGTGAATGAGCGCGACCTTTGCTCCGCTGACCCGTTCAAAGACTGCAAGAAGCTGAACAAAAAAAATTTCGAAAGCGTGCTTGAGCAAGTGTTGGAAAATTCGCAAGAGAGGATTTCATTGCAGGTTCTACCTCGAAAAGTTTCGACAGGAGACCCGGAATCCGTACGTTCCTTCTTCACCTCCGTTAGGGCATACAACCGGCGGATTAGCTCGAAGGAATTTGAAGGGTCGAATTACCGAGCGGCGCTCTTTGTTTTCGACCTTAGCAATTACTCTGCAGGGCGCGTCGCTATTAGTCGAAAAGCGCAAATTGAAGGCGGCAACGCCCCGCCGGTGGTGACACGTAATCCCGGCAGGCGCTTTGTGCATTGGTACAACGCGCACTTCTTGGACCCGGGAAACAAAGCACTGTTCACCTTCGAAATAGACGGTGAGAAGTTTGATTTTAGGTTTGTCAGGTGAATAGAGAGTGGTTTCGGCAGCAATTTGTTGAGAAAATCGTGCTCGGCGCGATGGCTGGGGCAGTGCTGATTCTGGTCAGCTACCAACACAGCACAATCCAAAACCGAAACGCCACAATTCTTAGTCAGTCGAACACTAGCGTTGAATTTTACGAGCGCCAATTCGAGAAGGCGTCTGAGGCGGTCCAAAAGGCGATTTTTTTGCTGCGGTTCTGGGATGCTGAACCGCTTAATACCGAGCAGGATAAGAAGACTAACCGGGCAGACGCCAAGCGCTTAATTATCGAAGTGAGTTCGAATTTCTTTGTTCACACCTCCGGATTTGAAGAGTCTGAATTGAGGAACGCCTTGAACAAGTGTCGATCCGTATTCTCCAATAGGCTCACTCCAGATTTGGTTTCCGACTTCGCTTCAGGCTCCAAAAATCCGGAAGAGGTCATTAACGCTTTGCAGGATTGTCATGCGGAGGCTGTGAGGAAAGTTGGTGGGTTTGTCGCTGACAAAGTTGGCGACAAGGTTTACTCTTTGGAGAAAGATCAGAGAGTTACGATCTTGGGCTTCGGAGTCGATCACTCGGTCATTTGGATTTTGGGTTTTCTATCCGCTGTTGGCGTTTTCTTCGCTTATCTGTATTGGACTTCTAGAGAAAGCGATGTGCCGACACGTTCGGAAAATTGACTCCCGTATACCCTTGTTTCTTCGTTCGCGCAGACGAATTGGGGTAGAAATGGGGGTATAGCTGTCTTCTGGAAAATGAGAAAGTCGATTATTCAATGACTTGATCTGCATTCCAGATTCCGGCGGGGGGCACCAGTATCATGTGTTATGGTGTCTGCAAATCTAGGGGAAAATCAGGCCAAGCGGGGTTAGCCATGCGAATTCACTGGCAGATGCAGTGACGATGGTTGTGATTGTTGGATTGAGGGAATCTGTCGGATGATCAAGCTCTGAGTAAGATGTGATGACAGCCATTTTAAATGGCCCAAGGAGTTAGAGAAAACCGCAAACCATCAGTAGAACAGGAAGTCCGAGGCATCGAGCGTAACGTTTGAACCACCAGCGCCGTTGATTGTTATGGAATTTGTCGGATCGCTGTCGAGTGTCAGCGTAACGGTGCTTGTGCCGTTGTTGGAGACGGAGAAGTCGGAAAGTGCGGTTCCAACACCGTTTCCTGTTCCGCTTCCACCCCAGATTTTGAAGTAATCCAATCCATCTTCAAAATCGGTGATCGTGTCTTGCCCGAAATCAGCGAGAACGTAGAGAAACTGGTCGCGATCATCCCCGCCCGTCATCGTGTCGTTTCCGCGCCCCCCTTGCAGAGTATCGCGACCACCGAGGCCTGACAAAACATCCGCGTCATCGCCCCCGCTCAGCGTGTCCACGCTGGCGCCGCCGACCAGCGTGTCGTTGCCGCCAAAACCGTAGAATTTGGCCCGCGCTGCACCTGTAGTCATCTGATCGGCTGCCGTTGATGAGCCGAAGAATTTTTCAATGGAGGCGAACGTGTCACCATACGCATCGTAGAAATGTATGTTGTTGATGAAGTCGATGCCGATGCCGAAGATGGACTTCTGGGCATCGAAAATATCTTCCCCGGAACCGCCGGAGAAAGTGTCTGCGCCACCCTGATCGATAACAAATCGGTCAACGCCGGCATTCCCGTCAAGGCGGTTGTCTAGCTCATTGCCTTTGGCGGTGTGGTCGCCGGCATCGAGGAACGTAAGCCGTTCGGTGTTGGCTGCCAATTTCCACATATCCAATCCGTCCACATAGACCCGGTCGTAGCCCAGGTCGGCGGATTCGAATGTCTTATCGTCTGCATTATCGACCCAATATTCGTCGTTCCCATCGCCGCCATACATAATGTCGGCACCGAATCCTCCATCCAGATCGTCGTGTCCGTCGCGGCCAAACAGCGTGTTTGCGCCGCCACTTCCGATCAAGTGATCGTCATGGTCGGACCCGCGCAGGTTTTCGATGAAGAGATAAGTGTCACCCGCCGCATCACCGGTGTTGAGCGCACGGTTTGCAAGACTGGCAACCACGCCCTCGCTTGCGGTCACATAGGAGGCGGTATCAGTGTCTCCTCCGCCGTTCAAAATATCGCCACCCTTGCCGCCGATCAAAGTGTCGTCGCCGATGCCGCCCACCAGATTGTCAGCGCCATCAAAGCCGTCAAGAAGGTTATTTTGATCGTCGCCGATCAGCATGTCTTCGCCGCTGGTGCCGATGATCTTTTCAATCCCCGAGATCGTATCGTTCTCGGCAGCGTTTCCGGTAACACCACCACTAGTCGTGCCCGCATCCAAATTGATTTTCACGCCGATGGAAAAGGCTGAATAGTCGACCAGATCGACCCCGTCACCGCCTTCGAAAGTATTGGCACCGGTGCCCGCGATTAGAACGTCATCGCCAAGGCCACCGCGCACGATATCATCGCCGCCGCCATCGGAAATCGTGTCATTGCCCGAACCACCAACCAGCAGATTGTCTACCGAATTGCCGGTGATCGTGTCGTCATAGGCCGTGCCACGAATGTTCTCAATCTCGATGAAGTTGACCATCAGATTGCCATTGAGCTTGGCCGATCCAGCGGCGAGAAGGGAGCCGCCCGTTAGCGTGAACCCGTAGTCGCGATCGCTGGAGACATCCCCATCCGCCAATTCGATGGTCGAGAAATCGGCGTTGTCGATGCCGCTAAAACCATTGAATGTATCGGCAATGGCAGAAAGTGCGAAAGAACCGCCTGCGAAAGCGACGAACGTGTCGTCGCCGCCCATGCCGTTGAAAATATTCTTGTCCAAATCTGCGATGAACGTTTCGTCGAATGAAGAGCCTGTAACGTTTTCAATGTTGTTGAGATTCACGAAGTGATTGACGATGGAATCGACCGCTTCGAAGGTCTCGTTTTGTAGGTCATACGTCCGTGACCAATCACCTGTCGCAGCGCCCCAGTTTACCTGGCTGAAATCTACGGTGTCCGCGCCAGTGCCGCCGTCGAAATTGTCACGGCCCAGTGAAGCAATGATCGTGTCATCGCCACCGCCCGTGCTGACGGTGTTGGCAATAATGGCTGAACCTTCATCGGTGTTGACCACATCGTCACCAGCACCGGTGATGACGTTTTCGATATTCAGCAAGGTCTCAACGGTAGAACCCGCTGTTGCAGTCTCAGCCGCCAGATCGATGGTCCAATCGGATTGAGAATAACTGAAATCCGCCGTGTCAGAACCGGCACCGCCGTCAAAATAGTCCACGCCGGTGCCGCCGATGAGGTGGTCGTCACCGCCCAGCCCGTAAAGTTCGTCATTGCCGCCAAGGCCTTCAAGCCGCGAACCGTCCACTGCTGCGGTGAGGACATCGTCTCCATCGGTCCCTGTGAAAATGCTGTCACCAACATCATAAATTGCGTAGCGAACGCCGAAATTGTTGCCTCCGGAACCCGAAATGGATGCCGTGACAAGGACCCGGCCATTATCCAGGGTTTCCAAATCAATGTCCCAGAAATAGCTTCCTTGAGAATTGGGAAACGTAATTACGGACCCTACCTTTTCGGCCTCCGCATCAAACCGCAGCAGCTTGACATCCCGGTCGCCGTTTTGGTCTTCATTGATCCAGGCAACCAAAAACCCTCCATCGTGAAGAGCGGCGATTTGAGGTTTGTAATTGTCACCCTCATCTTCGACTGTGAAGTCGATTTTCACGCCCGCAACATCGTTGCGCAAAGTTCCCTCAATGATGGTGTCGTAGCTGAGGAAGTTGCCGTAGTTCTCCCAAACGGCTGCATAGCTGGCGTTGCGAGCAACCCCTTCATAGGAGGCGTTCTCAGCATCCCAAAGCGCTGCAATATCGGGATTCATTTCGAATTCGATATCACTTAGAGGCGTGTACCAGTTAAAATCACCGCCGCTTTCATACTCAATCAGATATCGGACGCTCGTATTGTCCAGACCAACAGAAGCAAAAGCGTGGCTAAAGTTTCCATCGCCATAATGCTCAAAACCAGTGGCCGACACAGTTCCTCGCCCGTTCTTTAGCGTATCGGAAGCGAGGCTAACGGGTACGATCTCTGGCTCACCAGGGAGGTGATCAAATCTTGAAGGATACCATGAACCTTCCGTTCCTCCCCAAATGTACGAAGTTTCGACTGAATCACCGAAAAACCCTTGCCAAACGCCAGACGAAAAATCGTTATTTGAGCCGAACCCAATGGCCGGAGGGCCGAGATCTGTTTCCACCCGAACCACGGAAACATACTCGTGGTCCAGACTCGTATACCCGGCGAATTGAGTGATGGTTATAGGTTTTTTGTAGAAAACTTCTTCATCGTTCCAAATGTCTTCAAACCCATATTTCTGGTCAGACATTCTCGTGCCAGTTGAATCGAACTGAGCAACACGGACGTCTTCACCACCCGGTATCGGACTTGTGTCGGTGATGTAGGCAATCATGAATCCGCCGTCGTTGCGCGGCGCAATTTCGGGATCCTCATAATCAAGGGGCGGGGCTGGACTTGAGCCTATATGGCCGGCAATTTGAAACTCGCCTCCAATCGACTCACCAATTGGGTTGAAAATTTCACCCCAAATTTCTGTCCGGCTGTCTCCCGTAACATCTTCAAAGATGTTGGTTTCCCAAACCACCAGAAAATTGCCGTTCGAAAGGCCGATGCCTTGCGCATCTTTCTGATCGTTGCCGCCGGGGCCGCTGAGCGTGTAATTGGGGCTTGTGCGACCAAGCCAGATTGTTGGTGTCGTGGTCATGGCGAATTCCTAACTTGTTAGGTCAGAAGCGCAGGTGTTTTCACCCTTCGTCCTTCATTGGTTGTGGTTGCCGCCCCAGTTAAATTTTTGTCGACTGTAAAGTCTTATCGCTATTGCGGAAGCCAATGCAGTTCTCTCTCCGTTCGTTGGACTAAGAGTTACTATTGGCAGGCTCCAGCATCCAATGCAGTCGCGTGTTGCTGGCCATTATAGGCAATAGTCTGGGAGTGAAATGTGAGATTTCGCACAAACAGTTCAGGATGCGTTGGACTTCCCAGTTGGCACTGGATCCATTGTCCATTTGAACCAAGGGGCGACCATGAATTAACATTCAACCCGTACCAGTCAGATGTTGCCGATCGGTCGTTACGCTTGATGTAGATTTGGCGAAAATTTTTAGCGCTTTTGCGCTTCAATTTTCAGTATCAATTTCGATTATCTTACTTTTGAACTGCTCGGAAACCTGCAATGCGTCGCTCATGACTTTTTGACGGTCCATCGTTTGCGAATGCTTGTTCTGCACCACCCATTGCCCATCAATCATCACGTCGAGTACATCGCTTGCAGTCGCAGAAAAAACGAGCGTCGCGTATATGTCGTAGATCGGGTTCATGCGCGGTGCGTCGAGGGAAATCCGAATTAGATCGGCTCGCTTGCCAGTCTCAATCGATCCTATTCGGTCATCAAGGCCAAGCACTTTTGCGCCCTCGATTGTTGCCATTGTAAGGACTTCCCGCGCAGGCAGGCACGCTCTGCTTTTGCCTAGCAGCTTGGCAAACATGGAGGCGGGCGCAAGTTGTGAGAAAATATCAAGCGTGTTGCCGCTCATAGGCCCATCGGTTGCAAGGCCGACAGGCACGCCACTTGCGCGCAGTGCTTCAATGGGGGCAATGCCCCGGCCGGCTTTTGCGTTGGAGCGGGCGTTATGAGCGACCGTGATGTTACGTTCCGCCAAGAGGTCTATTTCTTCTCCGTTCAATTCCAGACAATGCGCCATGATCGCTCCTGCGCTCAGTATTCCAGTTCGATCGGCCAAAGCGACGGGCCGCATGTCGTGATGTTTCGCGCACCATTCCATTTCAGACTTCATCTCGGCCAAATGCATCTGGATTTTTACATCCGCGTTATCGGCAGCGTATTGTGCAACGCGCTCCATAATTTCAGGGCCGGTTGAATAGGGGGCATGGGGTGCGATGGATGCTGTGATTAGATCGTTGGCTGCAAATTCATCGCGCAAATCATCGACCAGACGAAAGCCTTCATCGAACGAGCGTTGATCAGGCGGGTTGAAATCCGCAAGTGTCTGGCCGACGACACCGCGCATGCCAGCGGCGTCCAGCACCCGCCCAACCTCTTGTTCAAACCAATACATGTCGGCAACTGTGGTGACGCCGCCCAGCATCATTTCCAAAGCGGCAAGGCTTGATCCGACACGAACAACTTCGGCTGTGATGGCTTCTCGCTCTAATGGCAAAATATAGCGAAACAAGCGGTCATCCACATCTTCGCCAAGCCCGCGGAACAAAGTCATCGTCATGTGGCAATGGGTGTTGACCATCCCAGGCATCAGGAGATCGCCGGCAAAGTCGACGATGTCTGCCGCCGATTGATAGATGGCGGGGGCCGCACCTGCGCCCATTGCTGCAATCAAACCGTCTTCTACCAAAACCCATCCTTCCAGATGCTCGTCGAAAGCCTCGTTCATCGTCAGGATGCGGGCATTGTGGAGAAGAGTTCGCATGGAATGCAGCCCAGAATTCAAAAGCGATGTCGTGCAAAATTGAAAGTTAACTCTTGCGCCAAGACGCTTGACAATTTTGCGGATTCACTGGTTAATCGTTTAATCATTCTAAAGGATCGGCTTTGACAAATCAAAAGCAAATTGCCCGCGATCTTGGCGTTTCGGTTGCAACCGTATCCAATGCACTGGCTGGAAAAGGTCGGGTATCTGCTGATGTTGTTGAGCTGGTGACGGCGCGTGCTCAACAATTGGGCTATGTTCCCAGTCCTGCTGCGCGTGCGCTCAAAACCGGTAGAAGCGGAATTTTGGGCTTGGTGATGCCCGACATAACGATGCAGGCGTTTCCAGAATTTGCACAAGGCATGGAAGCGGAAGCTGATAAATCCGGATTTGGTGTGCTTATCGCTAATGCGCGCGGGCACGAAGAAGGTCAGACCAAAGCGATACAACAACTCATTCAAAGAGGCGTTGATGGTATCGTGCTCATTCCACTGCGCGGCACGACGCCCGATTTGCCCTTTTCTGTGCCCGTTGCAATCGTGAGCACCCAAAACGACCAGCGCAACACGGTGTCTGCAAACCATTGCCAAGGCGGTGAATTGGCGGCCAAAGCGCTTTTGGATTTGGGCCATCGCAATTTTTTGCTTCTTGGGGAAGACACGCGCTCTCAGGTGCAGGCTGATCGGATTTCCGGAATGATTGATATGATCAAACGCAGTAGTGAAACTCTGGCGGTAAGTTATGATGTTCGTTGGATAACTGACGGGTTCCCCGATCTGCTCGAAATGCAGCGCAACGGCGTGACCGGGGTGTTGACTGTCTCGGACCTTTTGAGCCTTCGCGTGGTTACCGAGGCAGCAATGCTGGATATCAAATGTCCGAAAGACTTCAGTGTCATAGGCTTCGACGACTTGCCGTTTGCCAAAGTGGTACGACCTACACTTTCCACGATCACGCCAGATGTTACCGAGATTTCCAGCAGAGCGATTGCCTATTTAAGCGCTGCGATCCGACAAGATGAACATCTGCCAAAGCCAGTTGCTGTTGAAATGGCGCTTTGCCTCAGGGAATCTGTGGCAAGCGCGAAACCTGCTGCTCGACACTAGACTTTCACCCCAGACCAAGGAGATCACCATGAAATACCTTCTCGCTCTTTCCGCAGCCCTTTGCCTGACAACTGTCGGCGCACAGGCGGCTGACAAAAAACTGACGATTTCGGTTTATTCGTTTGCTCAAGATGCTTTTAAGAAAGCTCTGTACGACCCATTCGAGAAAATTTGCGACTGCGAGTTGGTTGTCGAAACGGGCAACAGCGTTGAGCGCATGGCCAAGATTGAAGCCAACGCGGCTAACCCCGTTGTTGATATGGCAGTGATGTCTTCACACGATGCGCTCGCTCTTGCCCGTAAGGGGCTACTGCAACCGCTCGACGTTTCAAAAATCCCCAGCTATGGCGATCTTTATAAATCGGCCCAAGATCCGATTGGTGACAAGATGGCTGTTGGCTATGGGTTCTACGCCACGTCCATCGTCTATCGTTCTGACCTCGTAACAATCGATAGTTGGGCAGATTTGCTTTCCGACAAGGTCAAGGGGCGCGTTGCATTGCCAAACATCACAGGCACCCAGGGACCATTGACACTTCACATGCTCGGCAAAGCCTTGGGCCACGAAGGTCTGGACTTTGCAAACACGATCGACGCCATTGGAGAAAAGAAAGACGACATCGTCACGTTTTATGGCCGTTCTTCGCAATTGGCTCAGTTGATGCTGCAAGAGGAAGTCATCGCGGCGCCGGTGGGCCGCTTTGCATGGAGCCGCTTTTCCGGCGCCAATTTGCCGTTCAAATGGGCGGAACCAAAAGAGGGGCAGACCGGTGGCATGAACGTCATGCTGATGACCAAAGGAAACGGCAATGAAGAACTGGCTTATCAATTCATGGAATATTGGCTTTCCAAGGAAACCCAAACCCGCATTGCCGAACTGAAACTCGACAGCCCAGCAAACTCGAAAGTGGTGGTCAGCGATGAAATTGCCGAGAGCCTGACCTATGGCGCTGACCTCATCAATTCTCTCAACATGCTTGATCCTGGCGCAATCATCGATAATCGCGACGCCTGGGTTGGGCGTTGGAACGAAAAGGTCGTGAACTAAACAACATGACCCGGCGCTCCTTTTTACAGCGTCGGGTCTCATGAAGCTAGGGTTAGATTGTGTTCCAAAACCGAAACGAAGGGTTAGCGCTGGCATTGCCAGCGGCTGTGTTTACAGCCTGTCTTTTCCTCCTGCCGGTTGGAATATTGCTGTCGGAAGCCTTCAAGGTTGACGGTCAATGGTCGTTGCAAGGCTATGTCGACTTTGCCTCCAAGCCTCTCAACCAAGTCGTCTTTCTGCGCACCCTGAAATTGGGATTTCTGGTCGCTCTGGTCAGCGCAATCATCGGTTACGCTTGCGCGTTTTGCATCGTCAACTTGGACGGCAAGCACCGCGGGCGCGTCTTCGGGCTAGTCGTTCTACCGCTGATGATTTCACCTGTGGCGCGCACCTATGCATGGATTGTCATTTTAGGGCGCACCGGTCTCGTCAACGACACGATTGTTGGACTTGGATTAAGCGACACGCCCATCCGCCTGCTGTTCACCGAGACGGCTGTGTTTCTGGGGCTGCTACAGCTTTTTCTACCGCTGATGATTATTTCGCTGGTAAGCGCGATGGAAAATCTTCCCAAAGATGTGGTGCCAGCGGCCCGGGTTCTTGGGGCAAGCTGGATCCAGGTCTTCACGAAAGTGATTTTGCCTCTCACCAAGGACGGGTTGGTTCTGGGTGGGACGCTCGTATTTACCGGTTCGCTCACCGCTTACATCACCCCTGCCATATTGGGCGGCTCTAAGGTGTTGATGCTGGAAACGTTGCTTTACCAGCGGGTGAACGTTGCCAACGATTTTGTGTCAGCTGGCATCATTGCCACCATTTTGATCGTGATGAGCTTCGGCGCAAATATTCTGCTCAAGCGCATATCGGCGGCTAGGTCATGATAGGAGGGAAGGTGATCAAATGAGCAGTCGGTGGGCATCGCACATCATTATTGGGTTGACGCTGACGTTTCTCATCGGTCCGTTTTTCATCATCATTGCAGCTGGCCTGTCTGCGGGAGATTTTCTCGCTTTCCCTCCGGAAGGTCTGTCGCTCAAATGGTATCTCAAAGTTTTTGAGGTGGAGAGCTTTCGAGACAGCTTTGCGCTGTCGATGTTCCTTGCGGTGTTTGGAACGATTGCGGCGCTCATTCTGGGAGTGCCGGCAGCTTACGCTTTGAGCCGCTACAAAATTCCCTATGGCGAGACGATCAAGACCGTGGTGGCCGCCCCGATCATCGTTCCGGGCATCATCGTCGGCCTTGCATTGCTGCGCTATCTGGTTGTGCCGCTCAACTTTACCATCACTCTGGCGTTGTTTTTGGCTCACACCGCGTTGGTTCTTCCATATGCCGTGCGTGTCGTATCTTCCAGCCTGAACAATTTGCGCAGTGATATGGAAGAGGCGGCTGTTCTGCTGGGTTGCAGTCGTATCGGAGCCTTTTTTCGCGTGGTGCTGCCGAACATCCAAAGCGGCGTTCTGGCGGCTTTTATTCTTGGGTTTGTGACCAGTTTCAATCAAGTGCCGGTGTCGCTATTCCTCTCAGGGCCGGGCGTAAGAACGTTGCCCATCGACATGCTCTCCTACATGGAAATCACCTACGACCCGTCCGTTGCGGCCCTGTCTGCTTTGCTCGCGCTCATGTCGGTCCTGATCGTTTTTGTTGCAGAAAAATTTCTAGGGTTTTCCCGATATGTCTGATGCTTTCGTTTCCCTGCAAAACCTCTCGCTCGCCTACGGCAAAACCGTGGTTGTGCCAGATCTTGATCTCGACATTCGCAAGGGTGAGTTGATTGCACTCCTTGGCCCTTCAGGCTGCGGCAAGACCACAACCATGCGAGCCATTGCTGGGCTTATGTCGCTGCACGGCGGCAGCATTTCAATTGATGGTGTGGATATGAGCCGCACGCCCGCCAACAAGCGTGGCATCGGATTGGTTTTCCAGTCTTACGCTTTGTTTCCGCATCTCAATGCCTTTGAAAACGTTGCATTTGGCCTGCGGTTGAAAAAACTGCCGAGTGCGGAAATCAAGGAGCGGGTTGAAGGCGGACTGGAAAAGGTTGGACTGGCGCATCTGGCAGATCGAAAGCCGGCCGAGATGTCTGGTGGTCAACAACAGCGTCTTTCGCTGGCCCGTTCGCTCGTCATGGAACCCAAGGTTTTGCTTCTGGATGAACCGCTGTCAAATCTTGATGCACGCCTCCGTTTGGAAATGCGCACGGAGCTTCAGCGGGTACAGCGCGATACCGGCATCACAATGGTTTTTGTGACACACGATCAGTCGGAAGCCTTGGCGTTGGCGGACCGCATCGTTTTGATGAAGGACGGTGTGATAGAGCAGTTGGGCACGCCGGATGACCTCTATAACAGACCCGAAACGGTTTTCGCTGCAGACTTTTTCGGCTTCGAGAACATCTTTGAAGTCTCTGGCTCCGACATTATCGGGCGGGAGAGCAGGGCACCCATCGGCTTTGCAGCTGCTGATGGCCATTTGGCGTGGCGTCCCGGTGCCGTGAAAATTGGCAGCGGTTCGCATAAAGGAATTGTCAGAGGTGTGGCCTTTGCCGGTGAGCAGCGCGAATATGTGATCGATAGCCCCCTCGGCCAGATTAAAGCCTCATGCCCGGCCAGTGAAAAGGCTCATACGCTTGAGGAAAGCATTGTTTTCGATTTACCGAAGGTTGGCGCACTCGCAATCCCTGCAAGGCGATAGAAAGGGCGCATCATGTCCGAAACGATAAACCTGAATGACCCAGACCTGCGATCCCGGGCTGTTCGGGCGGCGCAAGGTTACGAGCCCTTTGACGTCTTGATTGCCAACGGCACCCTTTTTGACGGTGTGACCGGCCAGTTACGAGCAGCTGATGTGGGGTTGATTGGCCCTCTTATTGCCAGCGTTCATCCAACAGCGTCTCGCGATGATGCGCGAAAAACAGTCGATGCCTCCGGTTGTATCCTTTCACCAGGGCTGATCGACATGCATATGCACATCGAGAGTTCGATGATAACGCCGTCTGCCTACGCAGCCGAGGTTTTGCCCCGTGGCGTCACCACTTTGGTTTGGGACCCTCATGAATTTGGCAATACGTGCGGTGTTTCTGGGGTGGATTATGCCGTGCAGGCGGCTAAGGACAGCCCGATGAACGTGCTGACTTTGGCACCCTCATGCGTTCCTTCTGCGCCTGGCTATGAGACGACGGGTGGAGATTTCACAGCTGATATTGTCGCTTCGCTGCTTGCCAATCCCGACATACATGGTGTCGCAGAGGTTATGTCAATGCAGGCTCTGCTCGACCGCGATGAACGCATGAGCTGCATTGTCCAGGCTGGACTGGACGCGGGCAAAAGAGTCTGTGGCCATGCCCGCAGCCTGACAGGCGGTGCGCTCAACGCCTATGCGGCCAGCGGCGTAGAGACCGATCATGAACTGACCTCCGGCGCCGATCTCGTTGAGAAACTGCAAATGGGCCTAACCATCGAATTGCGCGGTTCACACGATCATTTGTTGCCGCAATTTGTTGAGGAATTGAACCGCCTCGGTCAGCTGCCCCAAACGCTCACCCTTTGCACAGATGATGTGTTTATCGATGATCTGGTGGCAGCCGGTGGGCTCGATGATGTGGTGCGGCGGCTGGTGAAATACGGGTTGAAGCCGGAGTGGGCATTGCAAGCGGCCACATTCAACGCAGCAAACCGTCTTGGAAGAAGTGACCTTGGTTTGATCGCGCCGGGAAAACGCGCCGATATTTCTATTTTCGATAATCTCGAAACTTTCCGCGCCAAGGCGGTGTTTGCAAACGGGGTTTGCATTGCCGAAAACGGTTCGTTGATCTCGCCTCTAAAGGAGACAGAAATTCCGTCTAGCATGTACGACACCATGAAGATTAAACCGGTGTGTGTTGACGATTTCAGGGTGTCAGCGAGGGGTAAAACGGTAACCGTCGCGACGATCGAGAAGCCTAGATTTACACAATGGGGTCGCCGCGAGGTTGATGTGGTGGATGGCTTCGCCTCGTGCCCGCCGGACATGATCAAAATGGCGATCATCAACCGCTTTGGAACGAATGAAGCACCGCGCATTGCCTATCTGAGCCATTGGGGAACATGGCGCGGCGCGTTTGCAACCACGGTCTCGCATGATTCCCATAATCTGACTGTATTTGGCGGCAATGAAAAAGACATGGCAGTGGCGGCCAACGCTGTAATTGAGGCTGGAGGTGGGCTGGCGGCTGCATCTCAAGGCCGCGTGCTTGAGGTTTTGGCACTTCCTGTTGCGGGGCTAGCAAGTTCTGAGCCGACGGCGGATTTGGCTGAGCGATTTCAAAAAATCAGAAGCGCGATGGATGAGATCGTGGATTGGGAGCCGCCCTATCTGGTGTTCAAAGCCTGCTTCGGCGCATCGTTGGTTTGCAATGCAGGACCCCATTTGAGCGATATTGGCATCGTGGATACACACCAAAATGTAATTCTCAAATCACCAATTGAAGCATTCGATGCGGTGTAATGAATTATGTCCAGCCAGAATAATGGCTGAAAGCTGGCCATTGGGCGTTTTACATTTTGAGATGGATAGACGACCTTAGAAGACTGAGGGCTCTGAAGCACGGTTTCGCTGTGGCTTAGAGTAGCGCTACGCGCAGTAGCCTCATGCAACTGTGTATGTTGGGTGCTGATATGATTCAAAGGAGATGGTTATGTTGAAGTCCGTTCTTGGTGTGGCTGCATTGTTGTGTTGCACAACCTTCTCAGTTCGTGCTCTGGCGGTGTTGCCGCAACCCCAGCAATTCACTGCTGCTTCATCCATCGCCGAACCTGTGCATTATCGTTCCTACCGTCACAGGCATGATCGGCGCACAGGACGCATTATTAGAGAACGACCCCGAGAACGACGGAACCGCCGAACTGGGCGGCTTCCCCAAGCTCACATTGACTTCTGCATTGCACAAAGCATGGGCTATAGTGTCGCCGACAACACGATTGCAGTTGATCGGCATACCCGCCGCCAGTGTTCGTCGCCCTATTATCGTCCATAAGCGCATCCGGTGCTTGCCAGAATCGCGTAGGCGGATGACAATCGATCTATGTTTGTCAAAGCTGCATCATCATGGAGCGCGCTAACCTCTGGCTTTCGCTGGCAGGTGCCGGGAGACTTTAACATCGCGCATATCGCTTGCGACCGCTGGGCATTTGGCGAGCCTGAGCGCGTGTGTGTGTTGAAGTGGAATGGCAATGATTTGGAGCCGTTCACCTATGGTTGGTTGGCCGAGCAATCGCGTCGGTTGGCTAACGCACTTGCCGCGCAGGGTGTGCGGCGGGGTGATCGGATTGGGCTTTTGCTGCCGCAATCGCCGGAAGTCGTTGTTGCGCACATGGCCGCTTATCGCATGGGTGCCATTGCTATTCCGCTGGCGTCGCTCTTTGGTCCCGATGCGCTGGAATACCGGCTTGGCTTTTCTGGCACACGAGCGCTGGTGACCGATAGCGCCGGTCTTGCGAAAGTGGGGCCAATCCGAGACAAGCTGCCTGATCTGGCGGCGATTTTCTGCGTAGATGGTGCGGCGGGTGATGCTTTGGACTTCCATCAAAGCCTTGCCAATGCCTCGTCAGATTTTGATCGGGTGGAGACGACGCCTGATACGCCTGCGCTGATGGTTTTCACCTCCGGCACGACAGGCCCACCCAAAGGCGCGTTGCATGGGCACAAGGTTCTGGCGGGGCATATTCCTGCTGTTCAAGTGCTGCATGAATTCGCGCCACAAAGAGATGATCGTTTTTGGACACCTGCCGATTGGGCATGGGCTGGTGGGTTGCTCAACATCATGCTGCCAGCGTTGGCGTTGGGTATTCCTGTGGTCGCTCATGCGGCGCAGAAGTTTGACCCTGAAGCTGCGTTTGAAATGATGGGTCGCGCGCAGGTTCGCAATGTGTTCATTCCGCCGACCGCACTGAAAATCATGAAGAGTGTGGAACGCCCACGGGAGCGTTTTGGAATGGGACTGCGCACGCTGTTTTCTGGAGGTGAGGCGCTGGGAAAAGAGACGTTCGAGTGGGGCAAGAGCGAACTCGGCATCACGATTAACGAGGGGTATGGTCAGACTGAGTGCAATCTGGTGCTCACGTCTTGTGCAGCGCTTGGCGTTAACCGCGCTGGTTCAGCAGGTCGGCCAACACCGGGCAATCATGTCGCCGTGATCCGTGAAGACGGCACGATTTGTGATGTGAACGAGCCAGGGCAAATCGCCGTTAAACGACCTCTGCCGACGATGTTTCTAGAATACTGGCTGCGACCTGAAGCGACGGCGGAGAAGTTTATTGGCGATTGGATGACGACGGGCGACCAAGCGCTGACGGATGAAGACGGCTATTTCCATTTCGTTGGACGTGACGATGATATTATAACCTCTGCGGGCTTTCGCATTGGGCCAGGCGAAATCGAAGACTGTCTCATCGCCCATCCAGCCGTGCGCTTGGCGGCTGCTGTTGGTAAACCTGATGGGGTGCGCACCGAGATCGTAAAATGCTACGTGATGCTGGAAGAGGGGCAGATTGGCGATGAGGCTTTGAAGGCTGACATTAAGGCCTATGTTCGATCGCGGCTTTCCGCGCACGAATACCCGCGTGAAATTGATTTTGTCGACGCAATGCCGCTGACTACCACAGGCAAGGTTATCCGGCGTGAATTCCGTGACCGTGCGAAACAAGAGGCTGACCTCTAGTGTGTAGATTAGCCTCTGAAGCCGCCGTTATCGAGAAAGGCTTGTTCCTCCGGTGTGGTTTTGCGGCCGAGCACGGAATTGCGGTGGGGAAAGCGGCCGAATTGCTCGATGATCTCGCGGTGTTCTACCGCCGCTTCTAAGTTCTTCGGCAAATCGAGCTTTTGGCAAATCGCAACGCATTGGTTTTGGTCGGCAAGAATTTCGGAATGCATCAACGGCAGATAAGCAAATTGCCGGAGGGGAAAATCGAGTTTCTCATCATCGCCACGCTCGATCATCCGCTTTGCCAGCGTCAAACCTTTAGCGTCTTGGGAAAAGGCGAGAGGGCTGTTGCGGTTCAAATTGCGGGTGAATTGATCGAGCAGCAGGATCAGAGCTAAGGCGCTTTTTGGCTCGGCATCCCAATGATCGAGTAAACCATCCGAAGCAGCTTTGTGTGTCTCGCTGAAGCGTTCCTTTATCTCGGCGTCGAAAATATCGTTTTTCGTCCACCATGTTTTCGGACCCGCCTGCTCCCAAAAATCGAGAATATCTTTCGGGGCAGAATGTGAAGTCTGTGACATTGTGAGCGGTCTCTTTTATGCGGGCTTTAGAGCCTATATGGGTGTGAGTGAAGGACAAACAAAGGCAGATTTCTATATGGCAATGGAAGACGACTTCGTTCTCGATTTGCGCGGTTTGCAATGCCCGCTGCCGGTGCTGAAAACCCGCAACGCCATGCGCAAGTTAGGCGATGGCGAGCGTCTGTGGGTGCGTACAGATGATCCGCTGGCAGTGCTGGATGTCCCAAATTTTTGCAACGAATACGGGCAAGGCCTGCTGGAGCAAAAAGCAGGGGAAGAGGGCAGCCACTGGTTCCATGTTGAAAGACGCGGCGAGCTGCGTTAAGCGCGGTCTTCAGTCGAAATTGCCGGAATAGCCAGGCACGGCTAACGGGTTTTCATCCAAGGCTGCGCGATCAGGCGTATCGGCCTTCGTGTTGCCAACGAGAGCGTCGAACAGTTTTTCTACGAAATCTGGCGCAAGATCGCGGGTAATCATAACCAGTCGTGTTGTGCGGTCTTCGTCTGGCCAGTTGGGCAGGCTTGCGGGAGGGTGGAAAATTTCTTGCACCCCATGCAGCACGACTGGCCGTTCCGGGTCTTCTGCTATTCGCACAATGCCTTTTACGCGCAGCAGATTTGGACCGTGGGCGGAGCGCAGCAGATCAATAAATGTTGCAAGCGTCGCCGCATCGACGGCTTTGTCTGAGCGCAATGTGAAGGCGCGAATGCGGGCATCGTGGCGATTTACATCGTGATGGTGATGATGGCCGTGCTTGAGCGCTTCATCATTCAGCCAACGCTGCACATCGGCGCTTCGGGTCGCAGGATCATAAAGACCGCAGTCGAAAATATATTTCGGTTGAGCCGGTGCCTTGATCAATTTCGCAGTCGGATTGAGCCGCGCAATTCGGCCTTCGATTGTCGACGTATCACCCGCCAAGTCGTGTTTGGACAGAACCACGCGATCGGCAACTGCAATTTGTTTCACTGCCTCTTCATGTGCGTCCAGCGTCGCTTCGCCGTTCACGGCATCGACCATCGTGATCACCCCATCGAGCCGCAAAAGGTCGCTCAGGACAGGGTGACCCATGACGGCGTGGAGAATGGGGGCGGGGTCCGCAAGGCCGGTGGTTTCGATGACGATACGCGAAATCGGTTCGCCGTCGCGGGCGCGATTGAGCAGGCGGGTTAGCGTGTCGACCAAGTCGCCTCGAATGGTGCAACAAAGGCAACCATCGGAGAGTTCGACAATTCCTTCGTCTGATGTCTCAACCAGCAGATGATCAATGCCTATGTCACCAAACTCATTGATTATGAGGGCGGCATCTTTCAGTGCCCCACTTTTCAGCAGCGCGTTCAATTGTGTCGTTTTGCCGGAGCCGAGAAAGCCTGTGAGCAGTGTGACGGGTGTTGTAGTCAATTGAGTGCCGTGCCTGGTCTGAATGATGGTGTGGGCAACTGGATCGGTGCTGCACTTGTTGCTCTGACGGTGTCGTCAATCGGAGTTGGGCGGAAGCGTGGCAGTGGTACGTTGCGACGCGGCACACCCTTTGGTTTGGTAGCGAACCGCGTGCGCAATGTTATCTTGCGCGGTGTTCGTTCGTCCAACCAAGGTGATTTGATGACCGCCTGTCCGGCGCCTGGTTCGTAGCGTGCAGCACGTGCTTCTGGTGTGCAGAGGCGCGGGCGCATATTTGCAGGGCGCGTGGCGGGTGTTCCATCTGGCTTCAATTCGGCCAACGGCGTGCCGGCATCGGTGGACAGTTCAAAACCACCTGTAATTAGCTTTGCTGCATCAACCGCACGGTGGGTTTGCGATGAGCGGCCCAGCACGATGGCAGCAATCCGTCGTCCTGCTCGGGTTGCGGATCCGATGAAATTGTATCCAGAAGCGCACACAAAACCGGTCTTAAAACCATCCGCACCGCGGTAGCGCTCGACCAGCAGATTATAGGAATAGTGGATACGCTCGATGATCTTGCCCTGCTTGGTGCGGGCCTGCGCCAACACGCCAGGCGCAGCGAACCAATCGGCATATTGCGGGTAGTTTTTGTGAAGAACGGAGATTAGCAGGGCCATATCACGAGCTGTGGTGACTTGGCGTTGGTCATGTAAGCCGTGCGGATTGATGAAGCGACTGCCCGTCATGCCAAGCCGTGCAGCTTCGTCGTTCATCTTGCGGGCAAAGCCTTCCACGGAGCCCGATACGTGTTCTGCAAGGGCGACGGAAATATCGTTGGCTGATTTCACGATAAGCAGTTTCAAGGCGTCTTCCACAGTGATCAATGTGCCGGGAGCGTAGTGCATCTTGCTCGGTTGTTGGCGAGCTGCGTTGCGTGAAACGCGCACGGTCTCATCAGCAGAGACAGCGCCTGTCTCAAGGGCGCGGAAGACGACAAGCGCTGTCATCAACTTGGTGAGTGACGCTGGATGCCACGGATCGAAGGCCTGTTGCTGTGAAAGCACGCGGCCGGAATCGAGATCTATCGTCAGGTGTGGCAGGGCTCGAGCGGGCGTTAGCGCCAGGCCGATGAACACGGCAAAAGCTATGACGATTTTCAAGATTGCCTGCATAAATTCGCTTTGTTTGATTTGGCTTTGTGTTGGACAACACAGCCTGTCTACACGTTCGGCAACGGCTTGCCAAAGAGCAAGGGGTCAAGCAACGACTTTAGTCGCTGGGCTGCCGCGTCCATGCCGTGGTTGGAAATGGCATTCTCACGCGCTTGTCTGGCCAGATCATGGCGCAGTTGAGGATGCGAGATGAGCGTGGTCAGGGCATCTTCGTAAGGCTTGCCTTTGTCTTCGGCGAGCAGGCCGGTCTTGCCATGTTTTACCACCAAGGGCACGCCCATATCGTTAAGAGCGGCGACGGGCAGACCCATCAACTGTGCTTCCAGATAGACCATGCCGATGGGTTCGCGCCAACCGGGCCAGACGAATAGATCACCTTGTGCCATGTAGGCCAGAACTTCCTCGCGCGGGATGCTCCTCGTCCAGTAGAGGCGCTCGGTTGCGATGTTTTTGAAAAGTTCGCGGATGGCATCCTCCTCCGGGCCACCGCCGATGATGACGAGGTTCCACGGAAGCGCCTGCATGTTGGTCAGGGCCTCGGCTAAAATGCGGTAGTTTTCCACTTTTTTTCCGGGTCGCATCATACCTGCGACTACCAGAACAGGCACGTCTTTACGCCAGTGGCTTGGCAAGCTGATTTCGGGAAGGTTGGACGGTTCAGTTGCATCGAAAAAGGGACGTAGATCGCGCAAATTTTCTTCGCTGCCCAACAAGCCGCCGAGATAGAAGCGATCTAAAGGCTTTAGGCAGATGTGTAAATCGGCTTGTCTGATGCCAACCTGTGCCTCGTCTCTCCAAGCCTTCCAGCGGTCGCCGCCGTTTTCTAAACCCTGCCCTGTGCGGGCGGCTTCTACGGTTACGTAGGGGATCGCAAAGGCTCCGCTTACCGTTGGTCCAATCCAATCCGGCGCTTTACAATACGGATGGTAGGTGAGCCATAGATCGGGCGGATTTCCGCGCATCCTTTGAATAATGCGCTTGGCTTCCATCAGCGCTTCTTCTTTGCGCTTAGTGAGAATTTCTGAGTTTTCTCGCTTTGAATAGGTGATGAAACGGCTTGCTAGGCGCGCGTCATAACCCGCAAGCGTAAGCGCTTGCATCAGGTTGCCGGCAATGAGCCGATCGCCGGAAGGGATGGGGTGATCGGGCGGCTTTATGGGGGCGTAAAAGGCTATGCGTTTCATGCGCGTTCTTCCAGCCATGTGCGCATCAAACGAGCTGAAGTTTCAACGCCTTTAAAGTCGATTTGTGCGTCAATCTTCGGGCTGTTCAGTGAGTTCTGAATTGCTGCCTCGAGCGCTTCCTTCGTCAGCGCGGATTGGGGTAGGCATTGGGCTAAACCTCGTTTTGCCAGCAGTTCGGCGCGTTTGATTTGCTCACTCTGACCCGTTGTATCGTAGGGGATGAAGATAGCATGGCAATCGCTAATCTGGCCTGCGGCGAGGGCGTCCATTGCGGTGTTGTATCCGCATTGCGAGATCGACAGCTTTGCCTTCGCCATATGAGCTGAAAGGTTTTCGAGGCGTTCAACAACCGTGACGTTTGCTGGTGCCGCGTTGCGGAGTTTCGCGACATCGCTTTCGTTCATATGTGGGCCGGTGGCGAGGCACCAAGAGGCGCTGGCCAGTGGGCCGCTGACTGAGCTGTGCATAGCTGTTTCCAACATTTCGAAACCAAAACCGCCTCCGCCGCAGGTGACGATCACGTCGAAGGGGCGCACGTTCGCATCCATGTTGATCGACGGTACGACGAAGCCTGTGTAGCAGAGCTTGTCCGCGATCCTTTTGGCAAGTGGGAAGGTGGCATCAAGCGGGATGACGCTTGGGTCGGAATGAACCAAAACGTGGTCGATATGGCGAGTGATCGTTTCGCAGGTTTCCTCTGCCCGGCCCTTTTTGCGCGGTTGAAGAATGTCGCGAACCGATGTGACGCGCAGGGGCTGAGTGGGACGCTTTGCCAAAGCCTCCATCATCGCGATGATTTCGTGTCGCACGATGCGGCGACCGAAGGGCCATGCTTCAATTAGGACAGAATCGGGTTTGAGTGTTTCGAGGTGATTGAGTAGGGACGCTTTGCGCGCCTCCATGAATGCCTCGCCTAGCGGTTCTCCGTCTGCGTCCACGTAAGAAGCGTAACTCGCATCTTTGGCCGCAATGGGCGGTAGATAGTGAATAGATTCGGCTGCGAAACGTTCGCCAATATCGTGTCCGCCATAGATCACATCGACGGCTATACCTTGATCTGCAAAGCCTTCGATTAGGCGTTTGGCGCGGTGCACATGGCCAACGCCGAGCAAGTGGAGAAAGTAGAAGAGCAGGCGGGGTGCGGCCATTTTCTAGTCGGCCTGCAACAATTCAAGGAGTAGGTCGATTTCGTTTGCCGCGTCGAAATCGGACCGCACACGATCCATGCCGGCTTGGCCCATAGCTTGTCTTGCGCTCGGGTCACGCGCTGCTTGTTCGAGCGCGAGGGCAAGCGCAGGGGGATTGTCGGGTTCCACCAGCAAGCCGTTTTTGCCGTGGGCGATCAGTTCAGGGATGCCGGAGATTGGTGAAGATACAACAGGCAATCTTTGGCTTTGAGCCTCCACAATGACATTGGGAAGGCCATCGCGGTCGCCGTCAGCGGCGATCCTGCATGGGAGGACGAATAAATCGCTTTCTCGGTAGGCTTGAAGAACGCGAGATTGTGCCTGCGAGCCGAGGAATTCCAAACGGTCGCTTAGGCCGAGTTCTTGGCCCAACGCTTTAAGATCGCTCAGTAGCGGGCCGCCAGCGATGTGGATCCAGCGCCAGTGAAGATCTTCGGGCAGCAGCGCAAGCGCGCGGAGCAAAGTGTCGAGGCCTTTCTTTTCTACCGCTCTGCCAACGCTCAACAGGCGTATTGGGTTGTAAGGGTCAGAACCATCACGGTTTGATGGTTCACTATCGGGAACGGGAAAGCGTTCAAGATCCAAGCCGTGATAGACGAGACGCACCGCGTTGCCTTTTTCTGCGAGCGAAGCGAGATGGTCTGCGCCGCCCTTGGTGCAGGTGACGGTCCAGCGGGCATCGTTGAGTTTTTCTGACAGTTCCCAATCGGGGGAAGTCCAAATGTCTTTTGCGTGGGCGGAGAACGAAAACGGCAGGCCGCGCATGATCGCCGCATAACGGGTGACGGAACCGGGCGTGTGAATGAAGTGGCCGTAAAGCCAACGTGTGTCTTGCGGCAATTCAGCGGCAGCGACGCAGGCTTGAAAGAAGCGGCGCATGCGGTTTGGTGTCCGGTCACGGGTGAGATCGCGCAGCCAGACGTTTCGTGCCTTTTTGTAGCCCGGCAGTTTGCGGGCGATCTTCCAACCGGAGAAAACGCGGGCGCGTTCGTCTTTGATGTATTCGGGCAGATAGTTCACTGGCGCAGTGATTTCGTGGTGAACCGGGTGGCGCTTGGTGTCTGTGGGGTGCCGCAGCGAAACGAGTTCCAGCGGCAGACCAGCCTTTTGAAGATTAAGGATTTCCTGCGCGATGAAAGTCTCCGACAGGCGCGGATAACCTTTAAGAATGACGGCGATGCGGCCTTGCTTCATGCCGGCATTCCAGAAAGCAGGTTCTCGGTCCGTTTGGCAATTTCATCGAGGCCGGTCATCTCTAACGGAAAGCCTGTCTGCGACGGAGGTAATGCCGTCTCTAATGCCCTCAATGCTGCAGCCATTTTATCGGGATCGGCAGCATTTTCGCTGGAGATCATTGATGCTAGGCCGAGCGCTGCTGCCCTGTCAGCACGCACCCATTGTTCCATGCGTGGGGTGGTGCGGGGCAGGTAGAGGGCGGGTTTATCGTAGGACAGAATTTCGCAAAACGTGTTGTAGCCGCACATGCCAACGACTGCGTCAGCACGGCGCATCAAGACTTCTGGCTCTGCCACAAAATCGATCACCGTAATGTCTTCAAACGGCTGCGCCTGCGCATGAACAGCTTGCCTCTTTGCAGGCGGCATGAAGGGGCCAGCCAGCAAAACCATTGGCGGCAAATCATCGTGGGCTGTGCGGGCGGCGAGAACGTCCAACATGATGTCGTCGCCATCGCCGCCCCCGCCTGCTGTGACCAGAATGAAGTGGTCAGGCAAAGCGATATTCAGGCTTTGCGACTGCGGGTCTCTGTGGCGGTTTATGAATCCAACATGGTGCGTTTTGGCGGCCATATGTGGGGGCACGTCAATGCCCTCGAGCGGGTTCCAGAAATCGCGGGGACCGTAAATCCAGATTTCATCAAACAGCGATGCGGTTTTGGGTATTAGACCTTTGTCGTCCCATTCCTCCTGCAACGTTTGCGGGTCGTCCATGACATCGCGCAGGCCCAAAACCGTTTTGCAGCCCGCCAATTGTCGCTCAACCAGAGTGGGCTCCACCTCACCGCGCAGGCCCATCGGCTCTTTGTCAACGATGAACAGGTGCGGGTCGAAAACTTGAGCGGTTTTCGCGATCAGTTTGCGGCGCATGGAAAGTGTTGTTTCCAGTGCTACTCCCTCAGCGCGGGAGGCGTAGTCGCCGTTTTCCAATTTGATGATGCCGGGAATTTTGATGACGTCGATGCCGGGCACGTTGTTGAAGGAGCCGGCGATTTCCGAGCCGGAAACAATCAGAACGGTTGTGTTGGGATGGTTTTGTACCAGCGCTTCGGCGATTGTGCGGCAACGGCGTAAATGGCCTAAGCCGTAGGAGTCGTGGCTGTAGATTAGAATGCGGGTTTCTGCGCGTTCTGTGGGTTTGAAGTCGATGACATTAGCATTGTTCATTGAAGACACAGGCAATGCTCACACCGGGGCGATGTGAGGGCGACCGAGAGAGAGGTAGTAAAAACCATTCTGTGCCATCTTCACCGTGTTGTAGAGGTTTCGCAGATCGACAACGACTGGTTGGCGCATCAGATCGTGCATTGTAGGCCAGTCAATTGCGCCAATTTCAGCCCATTCAGTCAACACAATGGCCGCGTCTGCGCCCTTTATCGCTTCTTCGATGGATTTGGCCCGCTCGAGCGTTGGGATGAGTTCGGTAATCGCTTTATCGGCGGCCGGATCGTATCCGACAATCTCTGCGCCTTGTTTGGAAAGCAGCGGGGCAATGACTGTAGAGGCGGCGGACCGCACGTCGTCGGTGTTGGCCTTGAAGGCAAGGCCGAGAATCGCGATACGCTTGCCGACCAGGGGAACATTGGATGTTTCGCCCCAAGAGGCCGCGCAAAAATCGGTGATGCGACGGCCGAGGCGGCGGATGTGGAATGAGTTTGAATCGACCACCGACTCCACAATACGAACGGGGCAGTCGGCTTCTTGGGCTTGAACGGTCAGCGCTAAAGTGTCTTTCGGGAAGCATGAGCCGCCATATCCAGGACCGGGCTTCAGGAAGGCGCGACCAATGCGGTTGTCGAGGCCGATGCCGCGAGACAGTGCTTCAATGTCTGCGCCTGTTGCATCGCACAAGTTTGCCATCTCGTTGATGAAGGCGACCTTGGTGGCGAGGAAGGCATTGGCCGAATATTTGATAAGTTCAGACGTTTCCAGCGATGTGAGCACCAGCGGGACGTCTTGAGGTTCGAAAGGTGCGTAGAGCTTACGCATGGCGTTAGCGGCACGCTCGGTGGCGGTGCCGATGACGATGCGATCGGGGTCAAGGAAGTCGTTGACGGCATCGCCTTCGCGCAAAAATTCCGGGTTGGAGACGACGTCGAACGTGTGCTCTCCGCCGTGCTTGCCGAGAATGCGGCCGACCCGCTTGCAAGTTCCGGCGGGCACAGTTGATTTAACGACCACGATTTTCGATTTGTTGGCGGCTTTGGCAATTTGCTTGGCGGCGGCTTCCACGTCGCGCAAATCCGAGCGTCCATCCGATGCTTGCGGCGTGCCCACCGCGATGAAGACTATGTCGTTGGCTTTTACGGCTTTAGCGAGATCTGTTGTAAACGTGAGCTTTTTCTTGGCGACCGCTTGTTCAACGACCGTTTCCAGACCCGGTTCGTAGATTGGGATGTTGCCACGACGAAGCGCGCGCACTTTGCTGCTGTCCTGATCGACGCAGGTGACGCGGTGGCCGATTTTTGCAAGGCAGGCGCCCGTCACCAAGCCGACATAGCCGGTGCCGATCATCGCGATCTTCATGTCGTGAACTCACTTTGAAACCGAGGTGCAGGGCCGCTCTTGCAGGAGCCTGCGACGTTTTGAACATTATGGGGATGTGGCGCGGGATTATCCATGCCCCGTTTGAAAATTGTTGTGTTGCTATTTGTAAGGATCAGCCGCATCGCGCAGGCCATCGCCAAGAAAATTGAATGCGATGATGACGAAAATCACCGGAATGACGGGATAGAGGAGCCAAGGGGTGATGACGACAGCGTTAATGTTTTGCGCTTCATTGAGAAGAACACCCCACGATGTGATCGGTTCCCTCAAGCCAAGGCCTAGGAAGGATAGAGCGGTTTCGCCCAAGATCATGGTTGGAATGGTGATCGTTGCCGAAGCGATGAGATGGCTCATAAAACCGGGAACCAGATGACGGCCAATAATCCGTCCGGGGCTTGCGCCGATAAGCTGAGCTGCGAGCACATATTCCTCTTCGCGCAGAGCCAGCAGTTTTGAGCGCACGGCCCGTGCGAGGCCGGTCCAGTCCAGCAGGCCGAGGATGATGGTTATCCCGAAGTATATAAGTATCGGGCTCCAATTTGCCGGCATGATGGCAGATAGCGTGAGCCATAGCGGGATGGTGGGGATTGATTGCAGCACTTCGATGACGCGCTGCACGACCATATCGATCCAGCCGCCGTAGTAGCCCGCAAGTCCCCCGATCACGATGCCCAAAAGGAAGGACACGCTGATGCCCAGCAAGCCGATGGTGAGCGATATTCGTGCGCCTTGCAGAATACGTGAAAGCAAATCTCGGCCCAGTTTATCGGTGCCGAGCAGATAAAACGGCGCGTTCTTCGGCGGACAGACGAGATGGTTGTCTGCCTCGATCAGGCCGAACCAATAGTAAGATTCGCCGGAACAGAAAAATTCCAGCTTCATCGGTTTGGAAGTGTTTTGTGTGTATTCGCGCTGCCCTGTTTCCATGTTCATCCGCTGACGGATTGGATAGACAAACGGGCCAATGAACTCGCCTTCATGCATGAAATGCACGCTTTGCGGCGGCACGTAGATGTGACGCGTGTTGCGGCTTTGATAGTTGAACGGCGACAGAAACTCGCTGAATAAAATCGAAGCGTAGAGAATGAGCAGAAACCAGCCTGACCATACGGCCACACGGTGCTGTTTGAACTTCCACCACATCAATTTCAGTTGTGAGGCGAAATAGAGCTTTTCTTGCTCGGGCGTCAGTTTCTCAACGGACTGCAGATCAAACGGCGCGTCTGACACGAAATGAGGCAGTGTTGGCGTATCCGGTGGCGGTAGTGGAGAGCCGCCGCCAACACCAGGAGGCAAGGGGGCCGATGGGTCGAATTGCTTGCGGCTCACTTGTTCGCCCCTCCTGCCAGCCGGATGCGTGGGTCAAGGTAGCCGAGGGCGATATCGGAAAGGAGTACGCCGATTACGGTGAGCGTTGCCAAGAACATCAGGAAGGAACCTGCCAGATACATATCCTGGCTCTGCAAAGCGGCGATCAAGAGGGGGCCGGTGGTTTGGAGCGACAGCACGATTGCGACGATTTCCGCGCCGGAAATGATAGAAGGCAAAAGCGAACCAATATCGGCCACGAAAAAGTTCATCGACATGCGCAGCGGATATTTCACAAGCGCGCGAAATGGCGGCACACCCTTGGCGCGGGCGGTGGTGACATATTGCTTTTGTAACTCGTCGAGAAGATTTGCGCGAATGCGCCGTATCATGGCTGCCGTGCCTGCGGTTCCGATGACGATGGTTGGGACAATCAGGTGCTGGAGCACTGAAATGAACTTGTCCCAAGACATCGGCTGACCGACGAATTCGTCATCCATCAAGCCGCCAATTGAAATGCCGAAGATTGACTGCGCCAGATACATCATCAGCAAGGCGAGAAGGAAATTTGGCGTTGCCAGACCGAGCAGGCCGACAAAGGTGAGGCCGTAATCGCCCCAGGAATATTGGTGTGTTGCGGAGTAGATGCCGATGGGAAAGGCAATTGCCCAAGTGAGAATGATTGTGAAAAACGAGACGAGGATCGTCAAAAACATGCGGTTGCCGATGACTTCGGAAACCGGGCGCTGGTATTCGAAGGAATAGCCGAAATCGCCCTGGACGAAATTGGTGATCCACAGCAGATAGCGCTGCCACATCGGTTGGTTGAGGCCGTATTCCTCGCGCAGATATTCTACCCGTTGAAGATCAACGCTTTCACCGGATGCTATCAACTCACCAATATAGGTTTCTACATAATCGCCGGGCGGGAGCTGAATGATGGTGAAAATCACGATGCTGGCAAGCACCAGCGTCGGGATCATAACCATCGTCCTGTAGAGGATATATTTCAGCATTGCCCGGTGTTTCGTTTCTTATTCGGCGTAGAAGAAAGTGTCGGGCATGTAGTGGCCGAAATAGTGGGTTGGCTCAAACGCCCAGATGCCTTTGTCGGGGATGTTGCGCATTTTCTTGTTTACCACGATGGGCTGAACCGCGCCGGACACCGTGCCGATGGTGAACACCTGGTCGGTGTAAATCGACAGCATCTCCGCCCAGATGCGGCTCTGCTCTTCGCTGCTTTCTGCGGTTCTCCATTCTTCGTAAAGACTGGCGAGCTTGGCTACTTCGGGCATTGTGGGCGCTTCGCCGGATGCGCCTTTGGTTTCGAAGTAACGGCCCCAGACGGGCCACTGGGCCTGCACCGACGAGACGGGGGCAAGTTCTTCGGGGTTCATATCGCTTGTTGCCAGACCACGGTTGAGGCCGGACCAAGTGGACATGACCACATCGCCATTGCCAACGCGGCTGCGCAGAATATCGCGCTGGCCGGGTTTGACGAACATGGAAATGCCGACTTCCGACAGGTGATCGGTGATGAGTTGGAGGATATCCGTTTCCTGGCTGCTTTCGCCTGCCGTCTCCACGATGATTTCGAATTTGCGTCCGTCGGGCAGCAGGCGGAAGCCACTGCTGTCACGCTTGTCGTAGCCCGCTTCATCCAGAAGGGCGTTTGCCTTGTCGAGGTCGCGCTGGGCGAACGCTTCGGCCATTGCGTCGGTGTAGAGTGGCGATTCTGGCAGAACGTAGTTTGCTGCGGGGCGGCCCTGACCAAGGAAAATGGCTTCGTTGATTTCTTCACGGTCAATAGCGAGAGACATCGCGCGGCGTACACGCACGTCGCGCATGGCATCACGCAATTCAGGGTCGCTCGCATTCAGGTTCGGCAGTAGAACACGTTCGGAGCCGCGCCCAGACGACCAAAGCAGAACTCGATAGTCGCCATCTTTTTCGCCCTTCTTCAAGAAGGGGAAATCCTCAATTTTGATGTAGCGGCCCTGAAGATCGCTGTCGCCGGTTCCCGCTTTAGCGGCAATTACGGAACTGGAGGCAAGGTTGATGATCACGTCATCGAAATAGGGAAGCTGGGTGCCGGCCGGGTCGACGCGGTGGAAGTGTGGGTTGCGTACGAAGACAAAACGCTCTGCTGGAGCGGGGCTCGTGTTCATCCACGGTTGCAGTGTTGGGTTGTCAGGGTTTTCAGGGCGATATTGGCGCCCTTTACGAATGTGAAGCGAACCCCAGTTTTGCACTTTTTCGGCTTCCACCAATGCAGCCAACTTCGCAGGATCGGCATATTTTTCGTGAAACTGCTTCATGTAATGCGCGGCTTGATAGATGTAGGTCGGGCGCGCGCCAGCCAGCGATGTGAGAAACAGTGGGTTCGGCTCGTCCCACGAATAGCGAACCGTGCGTTCGTCGATAACCTCGAATTTTGGAGGCTTGCCACCGACCAGCAATGCCTGTGGTGGACCGCCTTTTGTGATGGTTGGATTGTTGGCGACGTCTTCCCACCAATAGCGAAAGTCTTCAGATGTGAAGGGCTGGCCATCGGACCATTTGTGGCCTTCCCGCAATGCGAAGGTGAAGACGCGGTTGCCCTCAACGTCGATGGATTTGAGAATATCGGGCTGAAGCTGGAAGTTTTGATCATAGATGACGAGGCGCGCATTGCCGTAAATCGTCATTTGGCTGATGTCTTTGCCTTTCGCCATAAGCATACGCAACGTGCCACCGCGTTTGCCGATTTCCTTGCCGAGTTCTTCATAGTTCAGCACGCGCGGCTCGGCGGGTGGTTCAGCGAAGGCAGTGGCTGCTGAACAGGCGAGCGCCACGATGGTTGCGGTCAAAAACCGGGGAAAGGCATGGATCATGGTCTTACATTCCTCGAAGGAGAGCTTCTGCTTGCGTGCCTTCTTGCACGCGAACGCGGTGGTTTGGGGTGATTTTCAGCATCGTCATTGGTGCATCCGGGGTGACGGTAAAAGGGTGAGGCCAGACGCGGCCTTCGCCTTCCATTTCACGGTTGATGCGGTCGAAATCGAGTGGATGATCGAGGTCGGCGTGGGGCACAACATCTAGCAACGCGCGGGTGTAGGGGTGGACTGGGTTGTCGAATAATTCCTGTCGTGTTGCGACTTCTACCAATTGCCCGTTGAACATCACTCCGATGCGGTCTGCAATGTAACGCACCACAGCAAGGTTGTGTGAAATAAAGATATACGTGAGGCCAAGCTCGCGCTGCAATTGCTGCAACAGGTTCAAAACCTGCGCTTGTACCGAAACATCCAGTGCGGAGACGGGTTCGTCGCAGACCAGCAGATCAGGCCGCAGTGCCAAGGCGCGGGCGATACCTATGCGTTGGCGCTGACCACCAGAGAATGAATGGGGATAACGGCCCAGAAAAGCTGGGTCGAGGCCGACGAGGCGCATGAGTTCGGCTGCATACTGAGACTGCTCGTGACCAGTGCCCATGGCGTGAACTTCCATCGGTTCGCGCAAAATGTTCAGCACCGTTGAGCGGGGTGAGAGCGACGAGAATGGGTCTTGGAACACCATCTGGATTTTCCGTCGGAAGGCCTTCAGTGCACTGCCTTGCAAGGCGAGCACATCGGTTTGGCCTTCGTGGCCATCCCACGTGATGGTGCCATCGGTCGGTGTCAGCGCACGCACCAGCATTTTCAGCGTCGTGGTTTTGCCGCAGCCCGATTCTCCGACAAGACCAAAGCACTCCCCTTGGCGCACATCGAAATTCACATCATCGACAGCGACGAATTCTTCCTTGCCTTTGCCGAACCAGCCTTGCTTCTTCGTGACAAAAGTTTTGCGCAAACCGCGTACTGAAAGTAAAGTGTGGTCGCTGCGGCCTTTTCGAATTTCCACTTCGCCGCGCATCGAATCCGGGATTTCGTGTTTGATGTCGCGCAGGCTTTGCAGCTTCTCATCATAAGCCATCGACAGGTCTGGCACGGCGTTCAGCAGCGCTTTGAGATAACCGTGCTGCGGGTTGCGGAAAATGTCCTCCACGGTGCCAGCTTCCATGATTTGCCCATGATACATAACCACCACTTCATCAGCCATGTTGGCGACGACGCCAAGATCGTGGGTAATGAGCAGAACTGCCATGCCGAGGCGAGATTGCAGACCCTTCAGCAGGTGCAGGATTTTGGCCTGCATGGATACATCGAGCGCGGTCGTCGGCTCATCTGCGATCAGTAGCGCTGGATGACAGATCAACGCCATCGCAATCATTGCCCGTTGGCGCAGACCGCCGGAAAGTTCCATCGGATACATGGAGTAGGCTGCTGTCGGATTGGGGAAGCCCACAAGATCGAGCATGTCGATTGTTGTCTGCTTCGCTTCTTCTTCAGAAGATGGGCGGTGAAGGTCGAGCGCTTCCTTGACTTGATTGCCAATCGTATGGAGTGGCGAGAGCGACGTCATCGGCTCCTGAAAGATGATAGAAATTTTGCCGCCGCGAAGGGCGACCCGCTCCGCGCTGTTGTCAGCAAGTTTTGCAATGTCGAGAGGCGCATCTTCTCGTTTTTCACGAAAATAGATTGATCCGGATTTTATGCGGGCGACGTTGGGTAGAATGCCCAAGATGGCTTGTGAAAGGATCGATTTTCCAGAACCGGATTCACCGACCAGCGCGACCGTCTTTCCTGCTGGAATTCTGAAGGAAGCGCCCCGCACAACATCGAGATCACCGCCCTTGAGATCAATGGCGATGTGGAGGTCTTCGATGCGAATTATGTCGTGCGAATACGCGGCTGCGTTTGGCTGACGCGCTTTCGTTTCGGCGGTTTCATTGACCGTCGTGACCAAGGTTGGAACGTCTCCCGAATTCCCAGTGGCCGGACTGACCCCGGCACAAGATGAAGTCTACACAAAAGAATCCTTTGTGAAACCAGACAAGCTACGGAAAGTGTGCGTTTTGGCACAAGCTGCTGGCTTAGAGCGATTTGCAATTCATGTGGTCGCGAACATGCGATGGAGCGCGGTTCCATCAAAATGCAACAAACCCTCATGGGGCAAGCTGGCGCTGGCGGCATCGTCGATGCTTTCGCTCCCCAAAACATGAAGCGCGATGCGCAGGATACCGGCATGGGTGATGACGACCGAATGGGGGTCTAGAGACGCAAGTGCAGCTTTCACTCCATCAGCGCGTTCCGCGAGGCTTTCTCCGCCTTGCGGCCTGAAGTTCCAGCGGTCGAGCTTTCGAGATTGGCGCTCTTCGTAATACACCTCTTTGACTCTGAGATTATTCATGCCCTCCCAACGACCAAGCGAGATTTCGCGTAATGCGGTAATGGTTTGGATTTTGGTATTTTCGAGGCCCAGTCTTTCCGCGACGATGGAAGCCGTCTGACGGGCGCGGGCAAGGGGCGAGGAAACGATGGTGATTTCATCGCGCTGAAACTGTCCTGCGCGGATGAATGCTTCCACTGCCTTTGCGTTTATGAGTGCCTGGTCGCGCCCTATTGGGTGGAGCATTGTCTCGGTTGTGCCCTGAAAGCGATCTGCGATGTTCCACGCGGTCGCCCCGTGGCGCATGAGCAGCAGGGGTTGGGGGAAGGTGATGGTCAGTGGGTCAATCCGGCTTAAGAACGGCGATAGCGAGTGTAAAGTTTTCCACTTCGACTTGCCAAGCGTGATAGCGCCATAACAAGGTGAGTCTAACCAGCTAGAAATCTGAGATACGCGATGCCCCGCCTGTTCGCCTTATTCATTTGCACGATACTGTGGATGCCGATTTTGAGCGACAACGCACAGGCGCAGCTAATGCCTGGCATGGGGCAAAGCAAAAGCAGTGGCGAGACCGACGATCCTGCGATGGATGCCATCATGAAGTCGGCCAAGGAAAGTGGCTCGACGGTCATCGTCATTCGACCGGAAGCGAATGATACGCAATCCACTGACGTAATGGCCAATCTTCGAGCTAAACGGTTCTTGGAAGTGCGTGGGCGGATTGAAAGAATTCTCTCCAGCGGCGCTGCGTTGTGGCCCAACATGCTGGGAACGCTCAATCAGGCTAGTCCTGAAGGGGGCAGATTTTGGATAGTTCGTGCCTTGTTGACGGCTTTTGGTGGCATGTTTGTTGGCTGGCTGTGTTTGCGTCCTCTTATTAATTGGAGCCGGGAACGGTATCGCGACAGGTACAAAATTCTGCCGGAGACCACAGCGGACAAGGCAAAATTCCTGCTCACACGTGTGGCCTTTGCGCTAAGTTTTGCTGTCATTCTATATGTCGTGTCTTTGTTAGTGGCGTTGATTTTTGACCCCCGTGTCGAGCCTGCTAGGCGTCTGATTTTCGAGCTTTTGACAGCCTACTTTGTTTATCGCGTGCTGCGATACGTAATCGGTTGGAACCTAATGGCAGACGATGCACCGCAACTTCGCATCGTTAATCTTACCGACGACGAAGCCAAGCAGGGTTACACCGACTGGTATCGCATCGCCGTTGTTGCTGTCACGTTGACCGCAATTGGCCGTTGGTTTGGCATTATGGGTCAAGAGCAATTGGAAGCGGGCCTTACGGCGGGGCTCACCGCAGACAACATCAAGTTGCTACAGTTCATTGTTGCTGCTCTCATTCTGCTTTTGTTGATCGGATATACGCTAAAGAACCGCAAAGCGGCGTCACACATGTTTGCGCCAAGTGATGCCAATGCCGCATTCTACAAGTTGAGAACAAACCTCGCGCGGCTCTTTCCCGCGATTGTTGTGGTTTATTCCGTGGCCTCATTTGCGGTGTTTATGTATCGCTCTGCGTCCGATGTTGCCGATCCGGGACTTGTGCTTTTTGCGCCTTTTGCGATTTTTTACATCGCAATCGTTGTATTCGGGTTGGTTTTGATTGCCATTCAGACAATTTACCAACGCCGCGAGAAAAAATTTGCCGAGCGTGCCGCAATAGCGCGGAGCGAGCAGCAGGCTTCGCTGGAAGAGACCGAAGCTGCGCTCAATATCGAAGCCGGTGAAGAAATGATCGCTCAACTGGATGCGCCGCAATTCGAGTATCAACCCATATTTCGATCGTTCTTCGAAACGGCTGCCATGGCCATTATTGCGTCTGTCGCCTTGGGTGAATTGGCGCGGGTGTGGGGCGTTCCGGTCGGCGACGATGGCAACCCTTGGGCGGCGTTCCTTGATATCGTGTTGGCCATGATTTTGTGCTGGCTCGCTTACCAAGCGGTTAGCATCTTCATTGACAAGCGCTTGGAAGAAGAGGGGGGAGTTCCTGTTGACGGCGAAGAAGCGGGCGGCGAAGGCGGAGGCGCTGGTGCCAGCCGTATGGCAACGCTGCTGCCGATTTTTGGTTATGTGATGACGGCGGTAATTTTCGCCTCGGCCATTATGATCATCCTGTCGCGCATGGGTTTTGATATTGGTCCGATCTTCGCCGGTGCCGGTGTTGTGGGCATCGCGGTTGGCTTCGGTGCGCAGACACTCATCCGGGATATTTTCTCCGGCGCATTCTTTTTGCTCGATGATGCTTTTCGCAAGGGCGAGTATGTTGAAATCGAGGGCATTAAGGGAACAGTCGAGAAAATTTCCATCCGCTCGTTTCAGTTGCGCCATCATTTGGGGGCACTTCATACAATACCCTTTGGCGAAATCAGGCATCTGACAAACTATTCTCGTGATTGGGTGCTGATGAAATTGCCGCTGCGCGTTACCTACGACACCGATACCGAGAAGGTCCGCAAATTGGTCAAAAAGCTGGGCCAGGAATTGTTGAACCATCCGCAGGTAGGCCACACATTCATGCAGCCATTGAAAAGCCAGGGCGTTTATAAAATGGAAGACAGCGCGATGATCATTCGCGTGAAATTCATGACCAAGCCGGGCGAGCAATTCGTGACGCGTAAGGTGGTTTACGAGAGCATTCAGGATTTGTTTGCCCGTGAAGGAATCCACTTTGCGCATAAAGAAGTTACGGTGCGCTTGGCTGATGGCAAGGATTTGGATGAACTCAGCGATTCTGAAAAGCAGGCTGTGAGTGCAGCCGCCCGCAGCGTAATCGATGCTGATGAGGAAGCGCTGGCTGCGGCTGGTGGGGCCAAGGGCAGCGGCAGTGATCGTTGAACCCAATGATTTGCTGCGGGGGCTTGATACAAATACGTCCTTTGGCGCGCACCAGTCCACTTTTTCGCAACGCTTGATCTGGAGGGTAACGGATTGGCCTGCGCTCCCTGCTGGCCTGCGCCGTCGCTTGCGCAAGCGCTATGCGCGGCCTGTGGTAGGGCCGTTTGATGTAGTTCACGAGGGCATGAAGTTCAGGCTTTATCCGGCGGAAAATTATTGTGATCGGGTGATTTTCGGTCGTGGCCGTCTGCCGGAAAAGGCGGAGCACGATGCGCTGTTGCCGTATATCAAGCCGTCTATGGTGTTTGTTGATATCGGAGCCAACGTCGGTTCTTACAGCGCTTTCGTCGGCACTCGTGCTGGTGGTGATGTGACCCTTCTGGCGCTGGAACCGCATCCGCGCACTCATGCCAAACTGCTGTTCAATCTTGCAGCGAATGGTTTGCCGGTTCGCCATGTGGTCAATTGTGGAGTTGGGGAAGAGCGCGGGTCATTGCCGCTCTGGTCCGATGGCGGCAGCAATATCGGCCACACGTCGATGCTGAAAGAGGGCACGTCAAACCCTGCAGAAAGTGTGACGGTGTCCGTTGTGCCGCTGCTGGAGATATTGATGGAGCGCCACATTAAGGCGATTGATGTGTTGAAGATTGATATTGAAGGGTTTGAAGATCGGGCGCTCGCACCGTTTCTCGACCAGGCCGACGAAGACCTTCTCCCCAAAGCGGTGCTGATCGAGACCGTTCACCGCACGCTTTGGAAACGGGATGTTTTGGCGATGTTGGGCGAGCGTGGTTATACGCGCGAATTTGCAACCCGCGAAAATGAGTTGTTGGTGAAGCCTAGCTCGCCTTCTTCAATGCTGCTGGATGATTAGCCTTGAGAGCGGTGGTTACAGCGTCCCTGATCTGTTGCAGGCTGAAAGGCTTGGATACCACGTCAATCACAATGTCGCTTAATTCGCCCGTGCGCTCGCGCTGGTCTGCAAAGCCGGTCATGAATAGGATTTTCAAACTGGGATAACTCAGGGCAGCAGTCTTGGCCAATTCGATGCCGTCCATGTATGGCATTTTGATATCGGTCAGCAGAAGATCGAATACGCCTTCGTGCTCTTGAAGCCGGTCAAAGCCCTCTTCGCCGTCTTCGGCCTGTACGATTTCATGGCCGTCCATTTCCAGCGCACGCGCAACAAAAGCGCGAACGGCTTCATCGTCTTCAGTCACTAGAATCTTTGCCATTACCCTTTCCTCCACAGACGGAGAATCACAGGTTCCAGCTTTGTTCTGTAATCGTTAACGAATGGTTACCATCTGCGCCCTACTTGTTAACCTTTTCGTTATTCCACAGAGATTTAGGCATCGCCTTCGACAACACCAACGAACGGCAATTCGCGGAAAGCGTGGCCGACATCCATGCCGTAGCCGACAACGAATTTATCGGGGCAATCGAAACCGACATAATCAGCGCCAACGGCGGCTTTGCGGCGTGAGTGTTTGTCTAGAAGCACGGCGACTTTTACGGAGTTTGCACCACGATCCAGCATAAGTTTCCGAGCAAAGGCCAGCGTGTTGCCGCTTTCCAGAATGTCGTCGATGAGCAGCACATCGCGGCCGTTCACATGGGTATCGATATCGCGCAGGATCTTCACTTCGCCGCCGACAGTGCCTGCGCCATAGCTTGAAAGTGTGATGAACTCGACCTCCGGTTCAAGGCCGGTTTCGTGCATGGCTCGGATCAGGTCTGCTGCGAAAACGAAGGAACCCTTCAGCACAGCGATAGCGACAAGATTGACGTGGCTGTGCTCGCCGATTTCTTTGGCCATTTCCAGATTGCGCTGTTTGATCTCGTTAGCGGAAAAGAGAGTGGAAATCTTTTTGCCGCGGACCGTGATCATGTGAACCTGCTATTTTTCGTCGGGTTTGCTTTCTGGTGCGTCGAACTCGACTTCCACATCCACTGCGTTGCCAGGATAATCATGGGCAATTGCGGTGAAGCGGCTGCGTTCACCAGCTTCCAGTTGGTCTTTAGCGGCTGAAACCGTCCACGCATAGAGGGCAACCTTTTTGTCTCCGCGCATCGTCAGTTTGATCGGTGGCACAGGAACATTATGAGCGGCGATGTTGGCAATTTCACCACGGATAATCAGGCGGCTGATGCCGTCTTTCTCCAAGCGGCTGGTTTCCACTGTAGAAATTTCCAGTTCGGGTGCGGGCGAAATCAGACCAGCGGCTTCATAAGCTGAATAGGCTTGGGGAACTTTGTCCAAGACGCGGTCTTTGAACACCACGCCGCCAGCCAAAAGTCCGAGGCAGGCGAGGCCAAAAATTGGAGCAAGGGGCATGCGGTTTTTCGCATGCGTTTCGGGCACACGGTCAACGAATGTGCGGATGGGGGCCTGTTCCGGCTCCGGCTCGGATTGCCCTTCGATCACGACGGGCAGATTGGTTACGATCGCGCCTTCGCGGTTTTCAAGCAGCGAACGCATGTCGGGTTGCAGCGGTGGTGCAGCGACCTCAATGCGTTGTTCGGTGCGCAACCATTCGTGCTCGCATTTGCTGCATTGCAAAGGCCGTGAAATCGGAACCTCTGGAGGAGGGTCACGAAAGCGTGCATCGCATTTGGGGCAGATTGTCGTCATAGGGCGCACCGGCTTTATGGTTACCAATTCGTTGCCACACTATAGCGATCATGGTTAACGCGCTCTTACCACCCTAGCATTCCTGTGCTGCCATGATCGTGCCGTTAAGAGAGTGTTAACGCTGACACAGGACAAGTCGGGCAAGACGAATCCAACTTCTTTTTCCGCAAGCGAGAACAGCAGGCTTTTCATGATCCGCTTCGACAATGTCGGTGTACGTTACGGCCTCGGTGAGGAAGTGCTGAGCGATCTGTGCTTCGATATTAAGCCCGGTACGTTTCAATATCTCACTGGCGCTTCGGGCTCTGGTAAAACCAGTTTGTTGCGGTTGCTGTTTTTGTCATTGCAGCCGACTCGGGGAAATATCTCCATCTTCGGCAAAAACGCGCAAGCGTTGGACCGCACCGAATTGCCCGCAATACGCCGCCGCATTGGCATCGTGTTTCAAGACTTCCGTCTGCTGGATCATATGACGCTTTATGAAAATGTCGCTCTGCCGTTGAGGGTACGTGGATATGAAGAAGCCAGCTATCGCCGTGATGTGATCGATCTCATCAAGTGGGTTGGCTTGGCGGATCGCATCGACGCCTTTCCGCAGGTTCTTTCTGGCGGCGAGCAACAGCGTGCGGCCGTGGCACGCGCTATCATCGATCAGCCGGAATTGCTGCTGGCCGACGAACCGACGGGCAATCTTGATCCGGCTCTGGCACGGCGCTTGTTGCGGCTGTTCATCGAATTGAACCGATCCGGCACCTCGGTGGTGATTGCGACCCATGATTTGAGTTTGATGGAACAGCACTCGGCGCGGCGGTTGGTCTTGGAAAGTGGGCGGATGGAAGTCTATGACTGATTCCGCTGTCACACCCGAAACCGAAGAAGAGGCAAACAAGCCTCATTCTATTGTACCCCGCGCCAACGTCGCCGGCACCGCGCTGATGCTGGTGATCGCAATTATGGCTTTTCTCGGCAGCCTGACCTTGGGTGCAGTTACGTTGGTCAACGACACCGCCCGTGGCTGGCAAAGCGAAATTGCACGTGAGGTTACGATCCAACTTCGGCCCATCGACGGGCAAGACATGAACGATGCGCTCGCTCGTGCGCAGGAAGTTGTCGGAGGGTTCACCGGAGTTACCCGTGTCGACATTGTGGATGATGCAACAGCAGCGCGGCTGCTGGAACCTTGGCTTGGGGAAGGGTTGGATCTGAAGGAGCTGCCTGTGCCGAGGCTTATTTCTGTAGGCATTGATGAAAACAATCCGCCGGATTTTGACACGATGCGATCCAGCCTTGCCGAAAGCGTTAATGGCGCAACCTTAGACAACCATCGCGCTTGGGTGGATCGGTTGACCACGATGGCTCGGGCGACCATCGTTTCCGGGCTGACGATTTTTGCGCTCATGATGGCGGCAACGATTTTGACCGTGATCTTCGCGACGAGGGGCGCAATGGCTGGCAATGCTCACGTGATTGAAGTTTTGCATTTTGTCGGTGCAGAGCCAGGCTATATCGCCAATCAATTCCAACGGCATTTTTTGCTCTTGGGTTTGAAAGGCGCGTTGGCCGGAGGCGCAGTTGCAATCATTTGTTTTCTCGCTATCGGACTTTGGACGCGGCGCAATGTGGCAGACCCAAGTGCAGATCAGGTGGCGGCACTGTTTGGTACATTTTCTGTCGGCCCTTGGGGATATGTCGGAACGATTGTGCTGATATTCGCGATTGGCATGCTGACTGCCATCACGTCACGGGCAACGGTATTACGCCATGTTGGCGATCTTGATGCCTCGCCAAAACGCTGAAAATTGGACAGAAAAGGCTTGCCCTTTCGAAGCCATACTTTTCTACTAGCCTTATCAAGTTGCAGGATGACCCATCTGCATTATCATTTATCAGCCTGAAGTGGGCGTGCGCGAATTTTGCGCGAAAAGACGAGCAGCAACTTGAGCGAAGACACAACCACACCCCAATCACAAGCGGATGTCGGCAGAGGCGAACGGTCTAGCCGTTCATGGCCGCTTCGCGCTGTTGGCTGGATATTTCGCACATCAAGCAAATTGGTTTTGATTGCTCTGTTTGTCGCTGGCGGATTGTTCATCGGAGGCTTTTTAAAGTTTTCGACAGCCATTGCCGAAATGAACCCGCAGTTGGAATTGGCGCAGGCCGATGGCATTGTTGTGCTGACGGGTGGCGCCAAACGTATTGAAGAAGCGCTGAAGTTGATGAAGGAACGCAAAGGCGGGCGACTTCTGATTTCCGGTGTTAATGATTCAATACCGCTGGCCGATTTGCGCAAGGCGCATCCCAATCATGATGTTGTTTTTGATTGCTGTGTGGATGTTGAGAGCGTTGCCAAGAACACAGTTGGCAATGCGCAGGAAACTGCGAAATGGGCTGAATCGTTGGGCTATAAATCTTTGATTGTTGTTACCAGCGGCTATCACATGCCGCGCAGCCTGCTGGAATTTCGTAGACATTTGCCTCAGGTCGTTTTGGTACCTTATCCGGTGCGGTCAAACCGTTTGGCGGACAGCAAGTGGTGGCAGGATGTGAGCAATCTGCGGTTCGTGTTATCGGAGTACACCAAATACATTGGCGCGCAGATGCGCGATTACGTGTCCGATGAAAGCCTTGCTGCATTGCAACAGGCGGCAAGGCGGGGTTAAGGAGACGGCGTTTCCCGCTGGTTTCTGGACAATCCCTTGCTCGCTATCCGCTCCGCCCTTTTCAATATCGCATGGTATGTGAACATCATCGTGCAGATGATCGTCCAAGCGCCGTTCTACTTCTTCCTCAAGCACGAGACGGCGCTGTCGGTGCCGCGCCGCTGGGCCCATACGAGCCACTTTTTGCACAAATGGTTGGCGGGAACCGTGCATGACATTCAAGGTATCGAGAATGTGCCAGACGGGGGCTGCATCATCGCTTCCAAGCATCAGTCGGTGTGGGAGTTCTATTCGCTCTACGCGCTGCTGAAGGATCCTTGTTTTGTGCTGAAAGCGGAGTTGATGAAGATACCTTTCTTTGGCTGGTATGTCGCCAAGGTGAACCAGATCCCCATCCGGCGCGGCGACAAAAGCAAAGCCATGCGCAAGATGTTGGCCGATTCCAAAGTGGCCGTGGATGGCGATCGGCAAATCCTGATTTTTCCAGAAGGCACCCGCCGTCAGCCCGGTGCTGAGCCGAATTATCGCTACGGCGTGACCCGCATGTATTTGGAATGCAATTGTCCGGTCGTACCAGTGGCGCTGACCTCGGGCCTGTTTTGGCCACGTCGGAAGTTTTTGCGCTATCCGGGCAAATTGCGGGCGCGCTTTTTAGAGCCTATCATGCCGGGCTTGAGCGCGGAAGAATTCAGCGCCGAATTGGAGCGGCGAATCGAGGAGGCTTGCGATCAATTGTATTTGGAAACATCGCTTGATCCTGTGCACCCTCCTTTGAATGACGCGGTCAAAGCCCGCATCGAAATTGCCAAGAAGCGCAACGAAGAGCTCAAAACCAACGCATAATCGCTGTCAACAGAGTTAATTTGTTCTTGTAATGTTCTGTTAACTTGTTCTATTTATGTTCTCCAACAGAAGGAGAACATACCATGTACGCACAGACAGCCCTGCCGCTCTTTGATACTTCTGCATCTACCGCGCTTTCACATTTGCCACAGCTCGGTTTTGGCGAGCCGACGCGTCGAGCGCCATCGGCAATGGCTTGCACCGTGCGCCGTCAGCGTTTTGTTCGCTCGGTGGTGGAAGCTGAAGGTTTGGGCCGCTTCGCTTATCTTCATGGTGCTTCTGGCAAACGGTATGTGTTCTCAGCCGTGCGCGGCCATCAGGTTTCGCTCTACAGCCGTGCGGTGTTTGCCATTGCTTCTGCAGACGGGACGCTGGAACAGATTGTGACGCGAAGGGAATTGCCTGATTGCTCGCCGGAATCGCTGCTCTATGTGCATCTGCTGGATGAAGGCTGTGCGGATGCGGACACTGTTATTGACGATATGACGGCTTAATTTTCGCGTAGTTCTTTTGCCAGCTTCTCAATTCTTGCATCGCGAATGCCTTCGCGCAGCATCTGGTCTGCGGTGTCGATGATATAATCCTCGTTGCGCCCTGACTTTCCTTGCGCCCCTTTGATCTGGCGCAGCAGCGCATCGTGATCGAGCTTGTGAGCGTATTGGTCGTGGTGAGGATCAGCGATGTATGTGAGCGCCTCAACTTCACGCCCATCCATAAGCCGCGCTCTACGTCGCTTTTCCAAATAGACATTTGTGACCAATTCTCGTGCGCGTAGATACTCCACAACTTCGCTCTGGCATGCCAGTGGAATACGGAATGCGACGCCCATGCAAGAGCCGCCACGGGCCAGGCCAAGCACGATGCCCGGACGTTCGACCGTGCCGCGGTGGACCCACGAATAAATGCAGGGTGCGCGGTGCACGCCGGCCATTCTGGCGACAACCCGTTCTTCGTGGTCGAAGCCAGGGTTCCACATCAGCGAGCCGTAGCCAAACACCCACAATTGCGACATAGAACTCTGTTCCCGTTGACGATGAAGTGTGCGACACGGCAGAACGCAGAATGCGGCAGCGTGGTTGCATGTCTGAATAGAAAGCGCGAACGGAAAGCACAAGCACATGGCTGATAAGCATCCTGCAAAAGAACGATCTCTGCTTGGTCATCCAATGGCGAAATGGGGGCTGTTTATGGGTCTGCTGTTCGTTGTCTGGTTTGCCGGGTGGTTCGCGATCGCCCGTTTCGCCGATGGCAAGGTGGGCGAGGCCTTGGCTAATCTTGAGCAGCGCGGCATCGAAATTTCCTGCAGTGATCGCGATATTGTGGGCTTTCCATTCCGCATGGGAATTGCGTGCAGCAGTGTTGATGTGGCTGACGACGTTCATGACTATGCGCTGAACGCTGGCGGCTTGCGTAGCGCTGCGCAAATCTATTCCCCGCGAAAGAATGTTGTTGAAATTGCAAGTCCATTTTCCTTCACAGCCCAAGGGCAGGAAGTGAATGCAACTTGGAACATGATGCGGGTATTCATCGCCCAACAGGGACATGGCTTTGATCGGCTTTCGTTGAACTGGACAGATCTGAAAGCGCAAGGACTGAATGGAGAATTGGAAAGCAGCGCTGGTGCTTTACATCTGCGGCCAAATCCAGACGCTGTCTCCGATCTTGATGTGGCAGGCAATTGGGATGATCTGGTGGTGAATGGCGATGCGAGCCTGCGGGCGAGCATCGCTTATGACACCGTGCTAAAGGCTGCCTACGAGACCATCATTGAGCAGCGCAAACGCCCAATTGATTGGTTGAAGGATGGTGGCGAAATCAATGTTCGTAGCCTTTTTATTGTGCTGCCCGATGGTGGACGTTTGGCGCTTTCCGGGCCGCTCAAGGTTTCTGCGGATGGTATGCTGAACGGCAGTGTGAATTTCGGTCTTGATGACGCTGATGCGCTCGCGAAATTCGTGGCGGAAATCAATCCCGAATTCGGACCCATCGTTTTGGGGTTGGGGCAGGGCATCAACATGCTGGGCAGTGAAACCGCTTTCGGTGAGCGCAGTATCAAGGCCGTTACGGTCAATATTGAAGATGGCTGGACTCAGATCGGCCCTTTGAAACTGGGACGAATTCCGCCGATATTCTAGTCGTCCTGATTTTGCTGAGAGCGACCGAAATCTGGTTCGTCTGTTTCCTGACCAGCTTCGATAATGCCCCTGCGTATGGATCTGGTGCGCGTGAAATGGTCGAATAACACGTCGCCGTTCTCCCAACGCACGGCGCGTTGCAAATGGGCAAGATCTTCCGAAAAGCGTCCAAGAATTTCCAGCACAGCCTTTTTGTTGTGCAAAAAAACATCGCGCCACATAACAGGATCGGACGCAGCGATGCGCGTGAAGTCGCGGAAACCACCAGCGGCGTATTTCATCACTTCCGATTCCGTTACGTTCTCAAGATCGGAAGCGGTGCCAACAATGTTGTAAGCGATCAGGTGGGGAATGTGGGATGTGACCGCAAGCACCAAATCGTGGTGTTCGGGCTCCATGATGTCGATATCAGAACCCATAGACCGCCAGAATTCTGACAGTTTCTTCACGGCTGCTTCGTCTGCGCCGGGCAGTGGCGTGAGGATGCACCAGCGTTTTTCAAACAGGGATGGAAAGCCAGCGTCAGGGCCGGAATATTCCGTGCCAGCAATCGGATGGCCGGGAATGAAGTGGACGCCCTCTGGCATGTATGGCTGCATTTGGTCGATGACCGATTGTTTGACCGAACCCACATCGGTCACCACAGCCCCATGTTCCAGCGCCGGCGCGATATGTTCGGCAATCGCTTCATAGGTGCCAACGGGCGAACATAGGATCACGCAGTCGGCGCCTTTGACGGCATCGCGAGCGTCGAGATTGTAGCTGTCTCCAAGGCGCAGGTTCTCGGCGCGGTCGAGCGTCTCCTGGCTGCGGGTGGCGATGGTAATTTCGCCCACTGAGCCGTCCGCCCGCACACGCCGTGCGATGGATGAGCCGATCAAGCCGATGCCGATCAGCGCCAGCCTTTTGAAGATGGGTTGTTTCATGGTTTAGGCCAAAAATTTCTCAAGAGCAGCAACCACCCCACGGTTGGCTTCTTCCGTGCCGATGGTCATGCGCAGGGCGTTGGGGAACCCATATGGCACGACGCGGCGCAACACGAAGCCACGTTCTGTCAGATAGGTATCGGCAGCTTCAGCGGATTTTGATGGATCGCCTTCAGGGAAGTGAACCAGCAGAAAATTGCCAACGCTGGGCGTAACGTTCAGACCAAACCCCTCCAATTGTTCCTTTGTCCAAGTCAACCAACGGTCATTATGAGCGACGGCTTTGTCGACCATTTCACGGTCTTCAATCGCTGCTTTTGCGGCGGCAAGAGCAGCTGCGTTGACGTTGAACGGGCCGCGCACGCGGTTGATGGCGTCGACCACGTGGTCAGGCCCGTACATCCAGCCAACGCGCAGGGCGGCGAGGCCGTGGATTTTTGAGAATGTGCGGGTCATCACAACGTTGCGGAAATTGCTGACCAGTTCCAGTCCGGCCTCATAGTCGTTTCGGCGCACATATTCGGCATAAGCGGCATCCAGAACCAGCAACACGTTGTCCGGCAAGCCATCGTGCAGACGGCGCACTTCCGAAATTGGCATATAGGTGCCGGTCGGGTTGTTGGGGTTGGCGAGAAACACAACTTTGGTTTTGTCGCTGATGCAGGCGAGCATGGCGTCGGCGCTTGCTGTTTGTTCAGTCTCTGGAGCGATCACGGGCGTTGCGCCAGCGGCCAATATGCCGATGCGATAGACGAGAAAACCGTGCTGCGAATAGACCGCCTCATCGCCCTCACCAAGGTAAGTCTGACAGATCAGCGCCAGCAATTCGTCGGAGCCGGAGCCGCAAACGATATTTGCAGCGTTCAGGCTGTGGACGCGGGCAATCGCCTCACGCAGATCGGATGCTGAACCGTCGGGATAATCTTCGAGCGTTTCCGCCATTGCTGCAAAGGCTTGTTTGGCAGCGGGACTGGGGCCGAGCGGTGTTTCATTGGCGGAGAGTTTGAAAAGTCGGACACCTTCCGGTGCCTTCGATTTGCCAGGCACATAGGCATGAATATCCATTACGCCGGAGACGGGTGTTGGGAGTGTGTTGGTTGTGTTCATGATGTCTCTCCTGCAAGTGAAGCGGGCGGTTGCCCGTCACCGATTGCGGATGGTTTAGAGGGGGATGGCCCGGTTTGAAAGTGTCTTATGTGCCTGTTGGGCCGTTCGCCGCATGTGAAGCCCTTGTGCCAGTTTTGGCGCGTACGCCCTGAGGGGCGAGCACGGGCACGAAAACCCGCTTCGAACGGCGTTGTTTGACAGGCAGACCTTGATACATCTGCTTGGTCGCTTCCACGACCAAAACACCAGCAAAGGCGGGTGCGAAGCGACGTCCCAAGCGCTCCCAAACGGGCGCTGCCCTCAAAACGATGCTCTTGCCGCTGGGCGGAAAATGCAGTGCATCGTTCCAAGCTGTTGGGGTAAACATGTTGGCGCGCAGCAGGCGGTTTAATTGGCCGCCGCTATAGGGTTTGCCGGCACCAAATGGCGAATGCTCCATGCGGGCCCAAACGCCGCGGCGGTTTGGAACGACGATGACGAGTTTTCCGTTGGGTGCGAGCACGCGCCACAATTCGGCTACGGCTTCATCTGCATTTTCGAAATGCTCTAACGCATGAACCAGCAAAATGCGGTCGACACTACTGTCGGCCAATGGCAGGTCTTCCTCGAACACAAGAGCGGTGGCGTTGGGTTTGGCGATGGGCCAGTGGTTTGCGCCTTGCAATGCCGGCATTAGCGAAACAGTGCGTTCGGCATCCGGAGCGTAGCGGTCAAGAAAATGGTTGGCAAAACCCAGCCCCACAAGACGTTCGTCGCTCATCGGTTTCCACATGGCCGAAAGCGCTGCACCCACCGATTGTTCGGCCATTTTGCCCAGTGGGGTCGCGTAAAACTGGCGAAGATCGACAATATCCATATGCATGTGGGAAACTTGGGGCCGAATGAACTCAGGAGCAAGCCTATGGACGATATGACGCCTGCACAAATCATAGCAGAAATGGGCCTGGAGCCGCACCCCGAAGGGGGGCACTATGCAGAGACCTTCCGTGACGAAGCGTCAACGGCGATTTATTATCTGCTGGAAGCGGGTGAACACTCGCACTGGCACCGCGTGCATGGCAGCGCCGAGATATGGCATCACTATGCGGGAGGTCCGCTTGCGCTGACCGTTTCATCAAACGGCCATGACGCCCAGGCGCACCGTTTGGGCAAAAGTATCGTCATGGGAGAGAAGCCGCAGATCGTCGTTCCCGCCGGTTGGTGGCAGACGGCGGAAAGTCTTGGCCATTGGACGTTGGTCGGTTGCACCGTTGCACCCGGCTTTGACTTTGCAAACTTCGAGATGGCTCCGCCGGATTGGTTTCCTAAGCCGCGCAGTCCATCTAACGGTTAGGCGATGGCGGCGATTGGAATAGCGGGCGCGTCTTCGAACGTCTCTTCCGAAGGCCATTTCGGCTGACGTAGGGGCTTGCTGAAGCGGAAGCCTTGCAGCAGATCGACACCCCAATCTCGTAAATGGTTGGCGGTTGTCGTGTCTTCCACCCATTCCACAACAGTTCGCGCGTCGAATTGGTGCGCGAGGCCGATGAGCGATTTGATGAAGGCCTGATTTTCAGGGTTATCTTTTAGGTCGCGGGCAAATTCTCCGTCGATTTTGATTATGTCGTAGTTCAACGCCTTTAGATTGCGAAATGAGGTGAAGCCCGCACCAAAATCGTCAATGGCGACCTTGAAGCCCAGATCGTGGAGTGAGGCGATGAAGCGGCGTGCTTCCTCAAGGCTTTCGGCCACATGGGATTCGGTGATTTCGATAATCAGCCGATCCGTGATGTCTGGGCGGCGCAGGGCGGCTATGGCGAGTTTTGAAATCCATTCCGGATCTGTTGCGGTTTCGTTTGAGACGTTGAGCGAGATCTTTGCGCTTTCGTGCTCGTCGAGCGCCTCAATGGCCAAATCCAGCGCTTGATGATCCACCAGCCGGATGAGGCCAAGGCGGATCGCCACGGAGACAAAATCGCCTGCTGCAAGGACATGGCCGTCATCGTCCTGCAGCCGCACAAGGGCTTCGAAGAATTCCACCTCATGGGTCGTCGCATCGACGATGGGTTGGAAGGCCAAATGGATGCGGCCCTGTTTCAGCGCCATGATGATTTTTTCTGACAGTTTCACCGCCTCGCGGTGTCGGCGTTCAGCTTGCGGGTCTGGGCGATAGGAAACGATGGTTGCTTCATGCTCGCGGCGGCTTTCTAGAAGCGCGTTGTAGGCGGCGCTGAAGGTGCGCTTGGGGTTGCTGGCATGTTGAGGGATAAGAACCCCGCCGACCGACGCACTAATCGCGATGGGACCGGCATCGGTTTCGACAACGTTGCCGCGCAGGACGTTCAAGATGCGGTATCCTGCAACCAGCATGTTGCGTTCGTCGCAATCGTTGAGAACGATACCAATGCGTGCGCCGGAAAAGCGACCCAGCACATCGCTGTCTCGCAAATGTAGACGCAAACGGCGGGCGACTTCTGAAATAACTGCGTCTCCGGCTTCGTAGCCGTAGACCGTGTTGATGAGATCAAAATGATCGATGCCGATCAGCAAAAACCCTGCTGAGCCGCCATTGTCGCGCAAGGTTTGAAATGTTTTTTCCAGCGAGTAATTCAAGTGCGAACGGTTGTGCAAGCCGGTCAGCGGGTCAAAACGGGCCATGTAGTCGAGATCATCTTGCAGGTTTCTCCGGTCTGTGATGACGCGCATGACGCCTTCCGCAGAAGCGGGTTCGCCATTGGGCCCGGCAAACCAGCGGCCGCTGTCCTCAATCCAAACGTCTTTCTGCGCCGACGCGTTTTCTGCTGAAATCGCATATTGCAGAGAATAGGCTACACCTTGGCCTTCATCACTTTTCTCGCTGGAATGAATAACGTTTGGTCGGCTGTTTTCGGATGTGGGAAGCAGGATGCGGTTGAAGGCGCGACCCTTCACTGGTAGTTTTTCATCGGCCAAGCCGAGAGTCTTTGCAGCACCGCTGCTCCATGAAATGTTGTCTGTGAGCATGTCCCAACGATAGATCACGCCGCCGATATGACCCAGCACGGAGGCTGCTGTTGCATCGTCCAGCCTTGTTTCAGACGGGTTGTTTTCAATGGTGTAGTCGCTCACGTCGTCGTTACCGCCACTCAATTTCGCTTATGCAATGCTAGCCCCAATTGCCTAATGAAATGGTAAACAGGTTGATAATATCGCCTGCATTCAGGCTACCCAGACGGGGGCCAGAACGAGAGCGAGATACCCTGCACCGATAAGAAGGATCAGTGGCGAGAAATAGCGTCGGTTGCGGCTGGCAAACGGCTCTTCCAGATCTGCCATTATGGGCAGATAGGCGGCGATTCCCCGTGCGATAAAGACAATTGCAAGCGTCCACATAGCGAGCCATAGCAGTGTTTGTGGCAGCGATTGGGGGTAAGGCACCAATCCGCGCCACATGAGTGGGACGAGCGCTGCTGCGAGAATGCCGAAGGCGATAAAGCCGGTGAGCGCTCTTGGTGGCATCTTGGTGATGCTGGGCGTTCCTACTACCATGCGAGCGAGTTCTTGCTCGTTGTCAGCAGGCCAGTTTGAGCCAAATGCCCACGCAAAATGGATCACAGAGACGACGAACAGCACAACAGCGATGACGATCGCGAGGAAGTCCATGTCGTTTTATCCCGGCGACAAAGCGTGTTGCTTGAGGTTAAATGCAAAAAGAGTTTCCCTCAACATGATCGTGTGACTGTGACCGAGCTTCGATTTTCAAAACCGTTTACCCAGCAAGAGCCTATTGATGAGGCGACGATTGAACGTGTTGGCGACATTCTGCGTGGTGGACGTTTGCATCGATACAACACACTAAATGGTGAGACAGCTGAGGCTGCGCTGCTGGAGCGGGAATATGCCAAATGGCAGGGCGCGAAATACTGCCTTGCTTGTTCTTCCGGCGGCTATGCTCTGCACGTGGCGCTGCGTGCCGCTGGCTTGCAGCATGGCGATAAGGTTCTCGCCAATGCCTATACGTTAGCGCCGGTGCCGGGCGCGATCCACAACGCTGGCGGAGTGCCCGTCTTTGTTGAGATTGACGACAATTGGCACGTCGATATCGACGACCTTCGTGCAAAGGCTGCCGATAGTGAGGCGAAGTTTTTCATGCTCTCTCATATGCGCGGCCATATCGCTGACATGGATAGGATCTGCACCGTTTGCGACGAGTTCGGCCTTACACTGGTCGAGGATTGTGCACACACGATGGGCGCATTTTGGAAGGGCAAAAGGTCTGGCAACTTTGGGCGGGTGGCTGCATTTTCGGCGCAAACCTACAAACATATAAATTCTGGCGAGGGTGGGTTTCTGACAACCGATGACGCAGATATTGCTGCCCGCGCCATCGTCATGTCCGGCTCTTACATGCTCTATGGCAGCCACGGCGCTGCACCGGATGAAGAGGCGTTTGCGCGGGTGAAACTGCAAACGCCGAACTATTCGGGCCGGATGGACAATATGCGGGCCGCAATTTTACGGGGGCAGTTGGGGGTTTTGGAGGAAAACGTGCGCCGCTGGAACGAACGCTACCGTGTTTTGGAGCGTGGTCTCGGGAAAAGCGGCGCTATTCATCTTGCTGATCGAGCCCAACACGAAGCCTTTGTTGGCTCGTCCATCCAGTTCCGTCCGCAACTTTCGCCAACGGCTTTTGAGCCGTTTATCGAGGGGTGCGCGTCGCGGGGAGTGGACGTGAAATGGTTCGGTGCGGACGAGCCGAAAGCGTTCACAAGCCGGTTCGATTCATGGCAATATCTTGGGCGTCTGCCTGATTTGCCACGTACCCGTGAAGTGCTTTCACAAACCTGCGACATGCGTGTGCCGCTGACCTTTAGTTTAGATGATTGTGCCGTGGTGGCGCAGATCGTGCGCGAGGAGGTCGCTCGCCTTGTCTAAGGCTTGCCTGTGGACACGTGTGCGACCATCCCGCGCTGGCGGGTGAGTCCGCTTGTCAGTCTGTGCACCGTTGACTATCAAAATGATGGTAGGGCCGGGGGCGCAGATGCTCTTCACAATCGCGAAAGCGTAAGGCGATGTCTGGGATGATCAAAAAATGGTTGGTTGCTTCCTGCGTGGCTTTGCTCTGCTCGCCTGCAGTGGGGGCGCCGCAGCGTGGGCCAGATAGTGTTTCGGTTGTTCCACAAGTCTCAAAACCAACAGCACCATTCATCCGAAAAGTCCCGCGCAAGGGCAAAATCGAATTGGTGGTTCTGGGAGATTCTCTTGCTGACGGGCTCTACATTGGGCTGAAGCGGTTGAACCGCAAAAACAAGAGATTGAAAATCGTAAAGGCTTCACGGGTGAACACGGGCCTTGTTCGTTCTGACCGTTTCGATTGGAACGAAGCGGCGCGCGAGATTGCGCAAACAAAGCGCTATCAGGTGGCTGTTGTGTTGCTCGGCCTCAACGATCTGCAAACCTTCCGCGAGCGCGGCAAAAGGCATCGGTTTCAGCAAAAGGGCTGGGTGCAACTCTACGAAGAGCGCATCGAACAGATGATTATTGATCTGAAGAAGGCCGATATGGCGGTCTATTGGGTCGGCATTCCGATTACCGCGCCGCAGCGCTATCAAAAAGAGTATGCCTACTTGAATGACTTCTTCATCAAGGCGGCAAAGAAGCATGAATTGCGCTACGTGGACACGTGGTCGGTAATTGCCGGGCGTGATGGAAAATACAGCCCGTTTTGGCGCGACGAACGCGGCAAAAAGCGCAAGATTCGCACCCGGGACGGTGTGCACTTTACCATGAAAGGCTACGTTATTCTGGCCGAGCCGGTAAATGAAATCCTGCGCCGCGACATCGCTGATCTGCTGGAAGCGCGCGCGGCTAGATAAGTCTGCACCCCTGCGGTTAATACTAACGGGCTTCCTTTCTGACAGCGCCGCTGCCGCTTGATAATTTGCGCGCAAGTGTTTCTCCCAAGGGGCTGGTGCGTGCTTTTCCCGACCATCACATTTGCTGTGTTTTTCTGTCTGGTTTTCTGGGCAGCTTGGACGTTGGAAGAGCGGCTGGAAGCGCGAAAGGCGCTTTTGCTTGGGGCGAGCTATGTCTTCTATGGCTGGTGGGACTGGCGTTTTTGCGCACTTTTGGCTGGCGCATCGTTGGTGGCTTGGTTGGCGGGGCTGCGGCTGAGCGAGACTAACGATCCAACAAGGAGAAAACGTATTGTTGCTCTGGCCTGCGCAGCGCTGCTCATTGTTTTGGGTTTTTTCAAGTATTACGGATTTTTTCTGTCGTCTTTGCAGGATGCAATTTTTGCACTTGGGCTGGAGCGTGATCTACCGTTTCTGGAAATCATTCTACCAGTTGGCATTTCTTTCTTCACTTTTCAGGCAATTTCGTACGTTGTTGATGTGTTTCGGGGAGACGTGGAAGCACGCCGATCACCGCTCGATGTTCTGCTCTACATTTCCTTCTTTCCACAGCTGGTGGCTGGCCCTATCGTTCGCGCCTCGGCGTTTCTGCCGCAACTGGAGCGGCCGCAACACTTTACACGCCGTCTGGCCGCCTTCGGCCTGACGTTGGTTGCGGTTGGCCTGTTCAAGAAAATGGTGGTGGCAAACACGCTGGCGACGTCTTTGGTCGATCCGATTTTTATTGCTCCCTCGGATTATTCATCCCTTATGCTGCTGATCGGAATTTACGGGTATGCCGTGCAGATTTATTGCGATTTTTCCGGTTACAGTGATATCGCCATCGGAACGGCGGCGTTGCTGGGGTTTCGCTTTAAGCCGAATTTCGATCAACCTTATCGAGCGCAAAGCCTGCAAGATTTTTGGCGCCGTTGGCACATTTCTCTGTCGCAATGGCTCCGCGATTATCTCTACATCCCGCTGGGCGGTTCGCGGCTGGGTGAATGGAAAACCCTGCGTAACGTGTTCCTCACTATGTTCCTCGGTGGTCTTTGGCATGGTGCTGCCTGGACCTTCATTATCTGGGGTTCAATCCATGGGTTTTGGCTGGTGATGGAGCGTGCTGCATTCGGTGGCGGCGAGAAGCGCTGGGGCATTGTAGGCTGGTTCGTCACGTTCCATCTGGTTTGCGCCGCGTGGGTGTTTTTTCGGGCGGAAGATCTGTCCAATGCGCTGCAATGGTTTGCCGGGTTTGGCGCGTTCGATGCCTCACTGGCCGGGCTGACATGGTTGAGTGTGGCCTTCATTGCAGGCACGCTGGCGTTGCAATTTGTGCGCGGTGATATGCTGACCCGTATCGCAAGCCACGTGGAGGAGTGGCCCGTGTCGGGCATCGTAGCGTTGTTCTTTGCGGTGGTTGTTCTCACTGTTTGGCTTGCGCCGGAGGGCACGGCACCGTTTATCTATTTCCAGTTTTAACGGGGTAGGGCGTGAGCGGAATTCTAAGGCACAGAGACAATTTGTTGTGGCTGCGTTTCGGCTTGGCGTTCATCGCTGCTCTTTTGGCGCTGGGGTGTTTCCAATCGGGCAACATGGTGGCCGCCGCTTACGATCTTCCTGAGGGTAAGGTAGCGCAATGGGTCGTTGAACGGGCCGAAAACTGGCATGGCTGGATGGAGCTGACCGGGGTTGCCGGCTGGAGCGAGCATCTCGCGGAGAAAAGCACCGCCATTCATGAACGTTTGGTGGAGCAAGAGGAATTTTAATGACGAACGAAACCGAAATACCGACCAAGCGTTCAGCCTACCCCGTTGTCACGCCGGTCACGCTGCGGTTTTCCGATCAAGACCCGCTCGGCCATATTAACAATGTTGCCGTGACCGCCATTTTGGAGAGCGGCCGCACCGGCTTGTTGCGGGTTTTGTTCGACGGCGTGGAACTACCGCCGCGCTCAATGGTGCTTGCGAACCTTGTGGTGGATTACCGCCATGAAATGACCTTTCCCGGCACAGTGGAGGTTGGCGCAAAGCTAGTCCATGTGGGGACAAAAAGCCTGCGTGGTGCCTATGCCATCTTTCAAAATGGCGTGTGCTGTGTCACCTCCCACAGCACCAACGTGTTCTTCGACAACGAAACTCGAAAATCCAAAATGCCACCGAGCAGTGTGCACGAGCAGCTAAAACGCATCCTCGCTGAACACACTTTGTAGCTGGTCAAACCGGCGCGATTCGAATTGCACTCCATTAAAGAGATTGATGGGATGAAGAGATTGATCGGACAGGCTTGCCTGATCACATTCCAATACTCGCCAGAGTGGCTGCTATGGAACAGCGCTCCTCAAAACGCCCAAATTTGAAAGACGATTGTTCAACAGTGTGAAGCAAGTTTTGAACCTAACTGTCGCGCTACGCCTTCCATGATACGCATTCCTAAACCCTTCTTAGCTTTGCTGGAGACATCGGCGGCGTAGCCAATGCGGTTGTCTTAAAACTGTACACGAAGTGTTTCTTCATGCGGGAAATATCCAACGGCACGAAACCTTTCTCATCTTTCGGGAGAGCGTATTGGCTAACCTGTTCCATCGGATGGTGACCCCGGCGCGATTCGAACGCGCGACCTACAGATTAGGAAATAGTTACACGTACATTCCCGCGTGTGCCTGTATGTTCCTTTAGTCATTGATTTAATTCACTATATTGGGTTTTTAACGGAAGGTAAAGTTCCCGAGGAAACCCGTGAATGCCCTTCTGTTTGATTACTATTTGATTGCTAGAAAGGGCATCAACATGACTAAACCGAACTCAGGTGTTTCCATCACCAAGGCCATTGTGAAGGCCGCAAACCCCAAAACCAAAGACTTCTTCCTATGGGATTCGATGCTAAAAGGTTTTGGCCTCAAGGTCACACCATCCGGCCGCAAGACATTTGTCATTCAGTATAGGATAGGCAGTGTTGGAGCGACCAAACGGCTGTCGCTTGGTCCAGTTTCGGAATTTACAGTTGGGGAGGCCCGTTTGCTTGCTGCAAAAAAATTGCAGCAGGCACGCGATGGGGAGGACCCGGCGGCAAGCAGAAAGGCGGCAAAAGCAGCATTGACGGTCGCCGAGGTCTTGGAGGACTTTTTCTCTTCGCATGTAGACACCCGCTTGAAAGACCGTAGCCAGAAGGAATATCGCAGCCTTCGGCGGCTGCACATCGAGCCAGCCTTGGGTAAGATGAAGGTTTGCAATGTTGATCGAGCGACGGTGTCGCGTTTTCATACAGGTTTGAAAGAAAAGGCGGTCACTGCCAACCGCTGTCTGGCCGTGCTCTCCAAGTTCTTTAATTGGTGCGAGGAGTTGGACATCATTCCGCTAGGAAGCAATCCTTGCAGGCATGTGAAGAAATTCAAAGAGAAGCCTTGTGAGCGGTTTCTGAACTCTGTCGAGTTGAACCGACTCATGAATACTTTTGACCTCTCACATGATGAACTTCCAGTCCACGGGCCTTCATTGCTCGCTTTGAAGCTGCTTCTGCTGATCGGTGCGAGAAAGGATGAAATTCGTACACTGAAATGGTCGTACGTCGATCTTGAAGAGGGCGTTCTCAATCTTCCAGACAGCAAGACAGGAAAGAAATCTATTTGCCTGAATGAAGCTGCTATCGCGTTGCTCAAACGAATTATGCCTGTTGGCGATAATCCATTCGTGTTCGTCGGCGGAAAGCCGGGTACGTGCGTCAATGACCTTGAACGCCCTTGGCAAAAGGTTCGCAAGGTTGCCAATCTGGAAGATGTGAGGATTCACGATCTGCGCCATACATGGGCATCACTTGCAATCAACAACGGGGAAAGGCTGGAGGATGTGTCGAAAGCTCTGGGACATAGCCAACTTCAAACCACCCAACGATATGCTCACCTGCAATACTCTACGGTTCAAGAAGTGGCCAATCGTGTCGGCGCACTGATTGAAGGGACTTTAGGTGCTAATTAGCGAAAAGGTTGCATTTCGACGTTTTACAACTTCCCGGCTGTTCCTCGATGCTAGCTGGCCCGCATGCTAATATAATGGCATGCGGGTTAGCTATCCGCACCATAGCGGTATAGACTTTGAGCAGTGACTTGGCGGACTAAGACGCCCACTTTGAGACAACCGCAGTCGAACGGACATCGCCCGAAAAAGGGAGGTCTCCCCGGCCAACAAGATGACACTACAGTCCAACGTAGTGGAGGATGTTGGGAATGCCCAAAAGATGGAAGCTCTGCGTTGCCGCAACTTCTAATTGCGCGTTGGTTGACGGTATGCTGCGCGTGATGCTTCGATTTCAATTCGATAACCGCAAGGCCATTTGGCCGGAGATCGGAACGAATGCTTGGTCAAGGATTGCCACCAAGCTTCGGCTTTGCCGCCGATAAGTTCTTTACCACTTCGACGAGGGAAAACCTCGATTAGTCTCCTCCGCACTGCATATGGCTTTTGTCGTCATTTTCAGTGCGGGGGGAAAAGTCTTCTCCGAGGGGGAATGGGAAAATGGACCGTTTGCAATGCATAAGTGTATGCTAATACAGCGGCACCGAGCATGCCCAAAATAAGTAGAGAGGCAGTGGGAAGTGTCAGGAACAAAAAGCCAATCAAAGAAGCAAATGAATGCCTTTGTCGAGTACCTTGCTAAACTAATTGATGACAGTGGTTTGAATCAGTCGGAGATTGCAGAACGTCTCGAGGAAACGGGTAAATCTTACCAACAAACATACATTTCGCTGATCAAGACTGGGAGAACCAAACTACCAATCTACCTGGTGCCAAAGATAGCAGAGATTCTCGGTGTAGATGAACATGAGTTGCTGCACAGGGCACTTAGAACCTATCACCCCGAAGTTGCACAGGTATTGGAGCGTGCCGAAATTGCTTCTTCAAAACAACTTACAGCAGCCGAGTCGGAGCTGTTGTCAGTTTGGCGTGAAGTACGTCCTAACACGCCAACTCTTAACACCGGCCAAAAAGAACGGCTGCGAGAAGCCTTTTCCAACCTTTAGGTCGGCCACCCAACCACTTTTGTAAGAGTGATCGGATAGGCAGACGACATTCGATACATCCCTTTTGAACGTCGCTTCAATAGAAGCGCACCGCTTTTGGTGCAATCAACCTATTGGAGAAACCATGATCGAAGAAAACAAAATTGTTCGTGTGAGATTGCCCGAACACTGGCGTAAACGCATCGAAGCTTCTGTCGGTAACGACGAAGAAGACCTTGCAGAAGCCGTTGAACAGCTCATCGGTCGAACACTCGCGCTGGAAGAAACTATGGGAGTTTGGTTCAACGGTCGGCAGGCATTCTGGCTATTGGCGCTTTTCTCAAATCGTCTACGTCAAATTCTGCAACTCACCGGCCTTACACTCAACGAACCAAATGCTCGGGGACTTGCCGCCGAAGCGTTCAGACACGTGATGCTGAATAGCGCTGGCTCCATCGTTCACGATGAAATTGATGAACGGGTCATGAGCCGCGATACTTCCAATCAAGCAGACTACCATGCGGCAGACACCGCACCAGACATTTGCGCGGACATCCAAAGAATGGAAGGCATGTCAGACGCGGTTATCCATCTTGCTCGGCGGCTCGAAGACCACTTTCTAGAACATAACGATGTGTCAGCGTCACACGTCGCACAGCAGCTATATCCCTTGATTGCTATGGCTTGTGAGCACAAGGAACGAACCAACCGTGAAAGCCGCAGTGTTGCGGACGAGTTCGACTTTTGGGACCAGCTTTTACCTTAGCTGATGATCGCCATTGAGATCGATGTTTTGAGCCTACAGGTGAGCTTGAGGCGTCGAATCCCACCCTCACTGCCATATTTAATTTGCTTCATTAAATCAGACACATAACCATTCGGTCGATCGTGTATTGTAACACACGATTGTAGCGCGAAATGTAACAATGTTCGTCGCGAGGCGGTGGTCCTGGGTGCAGATGGCTAAGTTGCGCTTTCTATCAGCCGGTTGGTTCATGCGCTAGTTGCCAAGACGTTGACGGAGCGCCTTGATGCTTGTCCGCAAATCTGATGGTGGTTGCGGCACTGCAAACCCGTTTCGGAAGGCGTTCTTTCTCAAATTGAATATCTTCGCCGAACCGTCACGATAACCGCAACACCAGAAGCCGATTGTGACTTAATGGTCCACACACCTCAATCCGATGCGATAGCGTTGCAAGGCAGGAGCCGAACGGTTGCAATCTATCCACGACAGATCAGCTTTAGACTGGTTGTCTCACAAGGTAGCTATGGTAGTTACACTCTTCAAAAGGTGGTGGAGATGGATTCGAATGCAGACCTCAAAAACAGTCTATTTTTCCGACTATCCATCCAAAGGGAGTCACACATCAGGTTTGACAATCCCGTTTGGCGCTGAAGACTTGGAGTTATACGAGTTCGTAAGGCCGCTTAGCAGCCATTCGGTGAGGCGACTAATTGGACATCAAAAGTACAGCGATATTGCCGCAAATGCTGCAAAGGCAAACACCCATGTCGCAACCTATGTACGCCAGCTCCTGCACAAAAAAGCTCCGACTTATACCAAAGGGGATGAGGGAAAATTTCTTCGTCTCCAGTCCACCTTTCGCGGTGGTAGAGGAAGTCCACTGCATGAGTGGTATCCATATCTGGAAGGGTACTCTCCAGACTTCGTTTCCAATATCATTGATACGTTCGCACCAAAAGCCCGCGATATTTTTGACCCGTTTTGCGGATCAGGGACAACCGCTCTCGTTTCGGCTATGCGTGGCGGAGTGGGGTATTATTCGGAAGTCAATCCGGCATGTAGATATGTAATTGAAGCTAAAGCTCTCGCGCTAACCTTGAGTTCGAAAACCCGTAGTCGCCTTGCTTCCGCCTTGTATGAACTTGGACAGAAGATAACTTCCTCCATCGGCAAGTGTAAGCCAGACGAAAACCTCTCTAGATCATTTCTAACAGCTTTTGGAGATCGACACTTCTTCGAAGAACACACGTATCAAATGATACTTCGAGCACGCACCTATGCAAACAAGATAGAGAGAAGTGATCCAGTTCTTGGGAAATTATTGATCGTGGCATTACTCCGATGCCTAGTTCCATGTTCGTTACTTGTCCGACGCGGCGACTTACGCTTCATGACACCAAAGGAGCTATCGCGAGGTGTGCCGGATTTTTGCAAAGAGCTCACAGCAAGCTTGGAACTTATTGCAAGCGACCTCCTGGATTCAGAATCTGTTGCCGGGCGCACACAATTTGTTTGCAGTGACGCTCGAGACGCCCACCAGCTGCTCCCAACCAAAGTTGATGCAATAGTGACGTCGCCACCATATTTGAATGGAACAAATTATTTTCGTAATACGAAAATTGAGCTTTGGTTTCTTGGTCACTTGAGCAGCAAGGCTGACCTAAGAGGATTTCGCGATGACGCAATCACAAGCGGGATCAATGATGTCACCAAGAGTAAGCTTAACGATGCGCGCAACGTTGCCACTCGATTTCAATCGAATTTGCTCAAACAGACTCTCGAGGTGCTCAACGAGGCTGCATACGACATGCGTATTCCGGCGATGGTCGAGAATTATTTCTATGATATGCACGACGTCCTCGCTACTTTGCCCAACGTCTTGAACGATGATGGAGTAATCGCGATTGATCTAGGCGATTCCATGTACAGCGGCGTGCATGTAGCTACACAAGACATTCTCTCTGAAATGCTTGAGGATAGTGGCTTCAATCTCCGACAAACAGTGGTTTTGCGTGAACGACAATCTCGAGGTGGTACTCGCCTTAATCAAACTCTACAAGTCTTCTCACCGAAATCGAAAATGCGCAAAGAGAAATGGGCAACAACCGAATTTGAAAGATATTCGGAATGGAACAAATTCAAAAACACCTTTCCGCATCAACAAGGTGAAATGGCAAAGCGGAATTGGGGGCATTCTTGGCACTCAATGTGTTCGTACCAGGGAAAACTCAAACCCTCGATTGCTCGGTGTTTGGTTGATGCCTTGATGCCAAGCAAAGGCGGACGATTGCTTGACACTTTCTCTGGCGTAGGAACAATTCCGTTTGAAGCACGATTATGCGGACATACAGCGTTTGGGTTCGACATAAGTCCAGCAGCTGTAGCAATTTCACGCGCAAAACTTCAGCCTATTGATTGGGACGAGGTGGACAATCTAGTTGGTCGTCTTGAGACAAAAATTAAACGAGATAGAAGCAAGTACGATTCATTCGAGAGCTTGGAACTCATCCGATTCAATGGACCTCTGCCTTCCTATTTCCATGAAGATACGCTTCGCGAAATTCTTGCTTCTCGTGCCTATTTTCAAAAACATGGGTTCGAGACAGGCGCGTCGGCGCTGGTGTTTGCCTCTTTGCTGCACATTCTTCATGGCAACCGCCCTTATGCCTTAAGTAGAAGATCGCATCCGATAACTCCATTCGCCCCTACCGGACCAACAGAGTATCGTGATTTAATGAGTAGGTTGCGCAACAAGATTGAACGCTTGCGAAAAGACGCGGATGAAGTACCAAAAATTGAAGGCCATTCCTTTTGCCAAGATGTAACTGAAAAATGGCCGGATGTGGTCCATGATCTTGATGCGATAATTACATCACCTCCATTCTTCGACAGCACTCGTTTTCATACAGCGAATTGGATGCGTCTTTGGCTAGCTGGTTGGGAGCCAGAAGACTTTGTTGATCGTCCTGCTAGTTTCATCGATGAGCGTCAAAAAGAGAGTTTTGCAATATACGAGAATATTTTCCGGCAGGCGCAACAACGGCTCAAACTTGGCGGTGTTTTCGCCATCCACGTAGGAAAAAGCAAAAAATGCGACATGGCAGCAGAACTCCAGGAGATTGGGGAGCGTTTTCTAAGCTTTCAAGATTGGTTTGCAGAGAGTGTTGAACATTGTGAAAGCCACGGCATTCGAGACAAAGGCACGGTCACTCATCACCAATACTTGCTTTTCGAAAAGGTCAATCTTTAAGAGCGTCCGCCTGTCTTTTCCAATCCGGAGAAAGCTTTTCAGTTACATCGAGAAAATCAAAACCGGTATGTTTCAATATCCGATTTCGAAGACGGAGAAGCTCTTGAGGGTATCTTGCGAATTTTTCAAATAGTGATTCAACAAAGTTTGGGTCCTTCAACTTCGCAAGAGCTTCGGGATTGAACGTCGGAGCGGCTTCCAAAAGCCGATATTCGATTCCCGTCATTGCTGACAACCTCTTCATTTCAGCTTCTGAATAGTACGTTCCGGGCCATTTTTCAGCTTTTTCACCATTGTGCTGCCTACACAAAAGAGTGGCGTTGTCAGTTGTTAATGGCCAAAGAAAAAAAACTGGTAGAGTGTGATCGAGATTTCCTTCTTTCTTGGCTACGCCAGCAATCAAATCCTCCGAAAGGTCGGTCCCACACTTGAAGCATCGATTGTCGAAACGAGCATAGATCGCCCCAAGGTCCATTTTCTTTCGGTCCTCAAAGTGAGTATACAAGCGACGTTTTTGACTGGCCTCTCTATGCTGTTCCGTAAGACGCGTCTGGTTTTTGATTGCGTTATAGGACTGCTTACAAACGCGGCATTCACCTTGCCGCCCTGTTCGGCGACTCCCATGAACATCGAAAAGCTCAAACGGCTTTAACGCCCCGCAAACGATACAGTACTTATATTCTTTCGATTCACTTACATAGTCGTCGTGCAGAATCTCAAACGCACCTTCTTCAATAAGCGAATTATCTCGACGGTCCTTCAGTTCATAGTCGTAAAGCTTTGTGGTTTCTCCAGCAGCATGAACAAACCCGCAGCTTTCACAAATAAATTCGAAGTCTGGTTCAATTGTTTCCGTCTGAATAAAAAAAAAGCATGTGCATTCTTTATTGAGACACTGAAAGCCGCGGAATGTTTTGTCCCCCATTCCATTCACATGGTCAGGGTTCGTAAAATTCAACCGATTGACTTGTGTGTACGCCGCCCGTCGTGCCATCTGACTGTCCTTCTTTGTTGATAAAGGATTCCAGCAAGAACCACTTTGGGCAAGCGCGTTGTTTCCAGTTTCGTGCTTTTGCCACCAATTTTTGACAATTGGTTGTCCATTTTTGTATCACTAGACCAAGCCCATATGCGACCGCGGGTAGACCACTTGGCATCGTCTCAAATGAATATGCTTGGCTTTTGAGACGGCGAGTCTCACTGTTTTAATATGTTCAACGAGACGGAAATAAAACATGGCCACGACTAAGAATGACGGCGGCATGTAGGGATTCAACACTGACCGTCAAACTAGACGAGAGCCGGAGTTGTGTGACGTGGTATCGCAGGGTGATGGCTGCATTTGAAGATCGCCATGTTTTCATCAGAGCGCGGTTTTGAAACGACCGAAGACAGTTCCATCTGAACAATCAAAAGTTGAACACTTTTTCATCTCCTATCACTGCAGCGCTCTTTTGATCATGTGCTCTTGCATCGCGTGCAAGGTAAGGTGGCCATCGTGGTGACCGTGTTTTGGCTTCTTTGGTCGACGCATGAAGCCTAATATCGCGGCCGCAATCATGACTGTTGCACCAGCTGCCACTGCGAGCCACCCGGCTGTTGTCTTATCGGGATACAGTGCGAGAACGCCGACTTCTTTGCAGATAGTGTAAGTCGTCAGTCCGGCCAAAGCTGCGCCCCCGACAACGCTGATCCAATAATATCTGCGGTACTTGCTTTGCTCTTCTTTATGTTCAGCGGCTTGCCGGGCATCTACGATTTTCGCATGTACCGCGTTGACGTCTTGTTGCAGGTCGACAAGTTTCTTATCCAGTTTCAACGCTGACCTGAACGCTTCACCGAACTCATTGTGCATTGAAATGTCGCTGAAATGTGTGTGCCTGAAATAAAGGCGGAACAGCAAAGCGTCATCGATTATACCGTTCAGTTCATCCAACGACGCGTCTTCAGATTTAGCCTCCAAAGTTTGGGCTCGGCCTTTGGTGAGAAACGATTGCTCATGCCATGCAGCTAAAGCAATTGGAGAATACGCTGAACGCAGAGCACTAGAACCAAAGTTCTCGAGATATTGAGGAACTTTGCCATCGGCATCAGGCACAATCAGGGTGGCTGCGCCTTCTTCCGAAATGACGTGTCGGATATTTCCGAAGTTTCGCAGGAAATGCAGTTGCTTGCTCTCTAAGTCGAAGTCATAGGCGCTGGTATACCGACGGCTCAAATAGGCAGCCGTCTTTTCAACAAGTGCAATCGGCGCTGGCTCTGCCAACCGAGCAAACGTATATGTCGGAACTCTTCTTCTTGGAGTTTCTGCATCCGCATGTCCGAAAACAAGAGATCTTACAACCGCTCCCAGCGTCGCTTCATTTTTGCAGTCAGGAGTGTCAGAGCCTTTCCTGAACCACTGGATTTTGTTGAAACGTGATAGTGCTGCGACCGCTTCAGTCAATTCACTACCCGTGAGAGTGTGCTCTGCTTCGAGTGTTATGCTCAATTCGGCAAACGCAACGCCCGTCCCCATAATCCAAAGCATAAGGTCGTTCACTTTGATGACTGGCGGCGCAGTTGATGCTCCTGCTTCTTGAAGCCTTTCGGCGGCAGCTTTGCTCCAGATAAGCCGCATTTCCCGCGCGGCGCGGCTTTCTACAGAGTCGCTCTCTTGGAACAGGTCAAATCGGGACAAAAACCTGTTGGCTAATTCCGAAAGCTTCCAACGTTGAAGAAGCTCGGGATGCTGCCCTTCAAGCAGTTCACGGAGCGCCGGATTAAGGTCAGAAGAAATCCCCTTCTTGGTTTCGTCTACCCGCCGCCAAACCTCCGTTTTGGGATAGCGAACCTCCAACGCAGGAAGCTGATCGCTTGGGCATGGCGGCATACAATCCAGCTGATGATCTCTCTGACATTTTGCGATTTGTCCGAGCGTTATGTTCTTTGGGTGATCGAAGCCTAAGGACGGAAGACGATAATAGAGATGAATCTCATTCTGATCGATGAACAAAGGAAAGGCGGCGCTGGCCGAATGCTCCATATATGTGTTCCCACGTACACTGGCGGATTAGTTTCGTTCAGCATCATGCAATGCGACCGCACGCAAATCAAATTGCGCTAAGCGAAAAATGGACTGTCTAACGACCGCTGACATACGAACGGTTGGTTGCCGTCAAATGCTTGCTTGGGAACTTTCAAAGACCTGCCTGCCCTGAACTTCCAAGCGAATAATCAAGTCAAATAACGGTGGTCCGGTGGGCTGTGAAAGAAGCCCCTGTGGTGAACCTAATCTTTATAGCAATTCCGCTACTCACGGGTCCGGTGGGCTGTGAAAGAAGCCCCTGTGGTGAACCGTGCCTTATCAACGTCACAGACTCGGAAGGGTCCGGTGGGCTGTGAAAGAAGCCCCTGTGGTGAACGTCAAAGAAATTGATAAAAGGAAATATGATGCGTGGGTCCGGTGGGCTGTGAAAGAAGCCCCTGTGGTGAACCAACACTGAAGAGGTGATAAATATGAGAAGGTCCGGTGGGCTGTGAAAGAAGCCCCTGTGGTGAACGGATAAATATTTTTGAGGAAAATACCATGGTCCGGTGGGCTGTGAAAGAAGCCCCTGTGGTGAACCTCGTCTTCATAACATATTTGAAAGAAATAGTAAATCAGGCAAATTTCGAAGGCAAACGGGTTGATCTTCAGTATTTTTAACCTTTTTCAGACATTACCAAGATTTTACCAAAGGAAAATCAAATAACAACAGATACTTGGATAAATTCGAAGGCTGATTTTGCCACTTACAGCTCGTCGTACTGCATCAGAACGAATGCGGGGGGCAATTGGCTTGCATTCTCCATGTCTTCAAAGGGATAAGAAATTGCCCCGCTGCGCTTAACTTCACCGTTGACAGTCTTTGGCATTCGGTTTCCGCCATCGTCCATTTGGAAGAGCGCCTGAACCATTGATACCATTCTTGGAGAGTGGCGGGGAACTTGGAACGCGGCAGATGTGCCCGCCAAACGTCCAGCCATGCTCAAATGCATTTCCAGCAAAGGTATCACCTTCGCGTGCTGCAGCCTGTCATCACGCATGGACCACCGCAGCCCAAAACCTTCACGCTCCAAGATGCGTATGATCGAACCCGACACAGCATTTTTCATTTTCCGATCATAACTGAACAGAGATCTGACAGCATTCACGACATAGGAAAGGCTCCAAATTGCTGGTCTACGAAGCTTTCTGCTCCCGTCTTTGAGGACGTTTTGGCCATAAAGAATGTTGGAGATGACATTGTAATGCGCAAGGTCATTTCGAATTTGCCGGGGGTCATGCTTGGCAAGGGGTCTTGGATTTTTCGAATTACGCTTCAATCGCTGATTTGCTTTAATATCTTTACGGTTCACAGCCCGGGTTCCGGCATACATGTCGTACTGCTTCGCCAAATCAACTGACAAAGCAGCGATGCGGCTATCCTCTGATGGATTGGCAAACCCTTGCTTCCGCGTCCAAACGGGCACATGACCCGCGCCGCATCGAAGAGTTACAAGATCGTCGTTGCGTTCTTCGTCGAACTCTAATTCCAGTTGCAATCCGCCATTCGGCTGCTCTTGCAAGTAGAAGAGGCCGGCCCAAATGAACATCATGTCCCGTTCCCACACCCCGGCAAAATCCATCAACCTAGCGATGACGCGGATCATAATGTCATGGACTCGTGCATGCTCTCCCAGCCGGGCAGCGCGGGTTTGAAATTCCAGTATTTGAGCGCTGGTCTTTGCCTCGGAGACTTGCTTGGCCAATGCGACCAACCTCGCCTCCGATCTGTCGCGTTCGGATTTCGGTTTGGATTTGCTTTCGCGATGCACTTTCCATTCCTCCAGGAACGTTTCTCTTGCAGCTCTTGCTGCTTCCGACAGGTTGGTTGCATCTTTTGCACGACTTGCAACCACGTTATTCACTTCCGTGGAACTCACGCGATGCTTCTCAAAAACCTTCTTCAGCACCGAGTCGTTTCCAAACCGCAGGATCTGACGAAGACCACGCCTGACGCCGGCATAAGTCTGTTCGTCGTCTTCGTCGCCTGCCAACGCTACGAAATCGACATCGCTGTCAAAGCACATTTGGTTTAGAATAGGTGTCAGATCGGCCGCTCCTTTGGTCACCAAATGCTCTGTTCCGTCAAATCCGGCACCTTGGGCGGCCACATACAGTCCCATGAGATCATCGAGCTGATTGAGCGTGCGCGTTATCCCTTCTTTGCTCTCACTCTTACCTTTGTCGTCCAATATCCGGGTTTTGCGTATCTGGTGTCGTAGGCGTGCCACTTCCTCCATCGGAACCGTATAGAGCCAAGCGTAGATTTGTGGATGCCAAGCTTCTGGCTTTTCGGTTTTAGGCATGGCCTCTTCAACCTGGCGAAACTCAATTTTCCGGGCATCTCCCCCTTTGACCTCGCGCAATTCTTCGACACCGAGAACTCCATCAAGCTCCTGCTGGTCAAGATATGTCGCAAAAAGATGTCCATAGAGTTCCTGTCGAAAGCGCTCTAACCGATTGGCGAGTGCAGACTGATCGCCGGATTTAACCCCGTAGCTCTTGTCCTGTCCTTCCTCGCGCGCTGCCCTTGCAGACAGCTGTCTGAATATTTCGTTGAGGCTCCAATCACGGCCAATACCAAAATTGTCCAGCAAGTCATCGGCGTGTTTGTGTATCCAGCCCTGCTCTTGCTTATAAATCTCTGTGCGGCGTTTCTTCTGTTTGACCACTTCATCAAGGGTGTTCTGCACGGCCTTCTTGCCGTCTTCCCCGTCAAGCCAAGACCCAAATCCGCTGTTGTAGAGAAGCCGTAACAGATCGAGCTTGAAGCGGTTGGCTTTAGCTTTTGAGTCCTCATCGTTGTCATCTTCCTGATCGTTGAAGTTCAACGCTCCCAACAGCGCGGCTACTCCCTCAAGTCGCAGTCTCTCGTCTTCGTTTTCATGCAGTTTGTTCAGACGTCTGATAACCGATGTGTAGCGAGGCAGCGGTGCACTTTCCGCCGCAATTGATTTACCCAACTGTGAAATCACCAGTTCGAGGTCAAGCTTCGTGAGAAATATCGAGGCATCGATGCGGTTGAGATCGTCAACCAGCGCCTGAATGCGGAGCTTTTGATCGAACTCCAGTAAACGCGCGAAAGCTCTTCTGCTGTTCTTGCTTTGATCAGCCAGCAACGTCTCGGTGATTAAGCCAGCCAAACGTGGCAACGTGCTGAAATGTGTCGTCCGGTTGCGGATGCGGCCAAGTAGCTCTGTCAGATCACCGCCAATTTGCTTCTGGAAGCCCGGTTCTCCATCACAACCCATGATCTGCGCACGTGACTGCTGTCCAGTGGCGGGCGTGGTTCCATTGCCAAAAATCAATTTCACTTGGCGAGAGTAGTGTTCAGAACAGAAATACGGACTTTTTTTGCTGTAAGCTGCCTGTTTCACCTCTTGCGAAGCAATGTCGTAGTCCCAAAATCCACTTTCCCATTTGAAGCGTGGCGGCTTTTCATGGTTTGCGGTGGCCAATACCGAAAGTGTTCGATGCGAGAGGCTAACGGAGTTCCGGAAGAGGCGGGTGAAGATTTCGTGGCGTCTGATTTCAGCTTGACCGTCGCTGGTGGCAAGATAATCCATTCGGGCTTGGAAAATCTCATTCAGCGCTTCATTGCGTTTTTCTTGGTCAAGGCTTTTATCGGGCAAAGGCAAATCACACGCGTGAACGACAAGCTTCCCAAGCCTGATAATTTGAGAAATGTCGCGATTTCTCTCTTTGGCTTTGATAATCTTCAGCAGTTTCTCGCCATTCTCGGGAAAGAGGCGCAAAAAGCGTGCCAGAGCCTTGTCGCGGTGCTTGGCCTTTGCTTTCTCTTCATCGTTCGACGCACGTTCTGAATCGACGCCAGCAGCCTCATCTGACGCCTCCGCGAGTTCTTTTCGCAGCCTTCGGAATTTTGCTGATCGTGCGATTTTCGCGTAGTGCTGGCGCACGGCGTTGTGCACGTCCCATCGCTTTTTGAGCTTCTCCGGATCGGTGGATTTTGATGTAGCACCAACTAAGTTTAAATGAGCGTGGAACCGGGAGCCAAAAAAAGCGGCATCGGGCTGACCATCATAAGAATTGAGAGTGCGGAGTTCGTTGTAAATTTGAAGAGCAATGTCGCGCTTGAAATAAACTTCGATCTGACCGGCATGCCCATCGGTTAGCTTGCTATCATGTCTTTTAGATTGGCGTGGGTCGTGGGCGCTTCCTGTCAGATCGATCAGCCGCCTTTCGATGAGCCCAACACCGGTTGGGGAGCGCTGGATTTCGCCGCTGGCGAGGCGTTGTCCCTCGGACTTGAGCCGATCTTGACCGTTCTGTTGGATTTCTTGCTCGAGCAAATGCTCCTTAATACGCTTTGCAACTTGGGCAATGTCGGAGTCGGTTGAGCCGTTGTCGCTCCAGAATGCTTCAAACCATCGACCCTGAAACTCCTTCTGCAAGACGCCAACCGCGTCAGTTTCCTCGCCACCCTTCTTTTTCAAAGACAGATGGTTTTCATCCTGCGTGAAATCCTTGGAATTGACCTTGTGCTCCGCATATGGATGAACCCGTTGCATCCACCGGTCGCGCAACCTCTTCTCATCAACTTCTTCGCCCGCTTCGGCTATCAATGGCGTAACAACGGACGTCCATAATTGCTCGCCTAGGAGAGCTCGCAACTCATAAGCCTGCACACTAAGGTCAGCCAGCCTACGCCGCTTTTTTACTGTCTTATCAAGGACACTGATAGCCTCTCGCAGAACCCATTCGGGGTCCTCTGCAAATTTTTCGACAACCTGCTGCGGTAGTAATCTGTTGCTTGGCTCTTCTTTGCTCTTGAGTTCAACGCCTCTTCTAAGTGATGTGTCCTCGATTATTGTATATGTCGAACCGACTGTACGTGTTTTCACTGCCTAAGGCCCCTCATGATTTTTGTGCTACTGAATAGTCAGCATCCAAATCGCAAATTGCAAGCTACCATAACCTCCATAAGATCAGACTGTGCAGTATCAAAGGAGCAATGAGCTGCCCTCAAACATTTACTGAAAGCGATTATTCTGCCTTCGAAACATTCTAAAATATTGATATTGAAGAAATAATTTTCACTTGCATATGAATTTTAAACGTAATGAGATCAGCATAACTGATCAAACCCATGAGCTACTCCCCAAAAGTTGGACAGTTTCGAGGGTAAATTAAGCTACTCTTTGCTCCTGCTGATCGGGGTTGATTGTTTCAATTTTCTGCCGGTAGACAGTGGCTGGCGGCTTGCCACCAAGGGCTGAATGTGGACGTTTTTGGTTGTAGAAGTCCATCCACTTTTTGATCCCGGCTTTTGCCTGCGATCCGGTTTCCCAAGCGTGCAGATAAACGCACTCATATTTCATGGATCGCCACAGCCGTTCGACGAAGATGTTGTCGAGGAAGCGGCCCTTGCCGTCCATCGAGATACGGATGCCGGATCGGCGTAGGCAGTCCGTCCAGGCAAACGATGTAAACTGGCTACCCTGATCCGTATTCATGATGTCAGGTGATCCGAATTTATGGATCGCTTCGTTCAGCGCATCGACGCAGAACCCGGCCTCCATCGTGTTAGAGATGCGCCAGGCCAGCACCTTGCGCGTGTTCCAGTCCATGATCGCCGCCAGATACAGAAACCCGCGCCGCATTGGCAGATACGTGATGTCATAACACCAAACCTGATTGGGGCGATCGACATGCAATCCGCGCAGCAGATATGGGAAGATCTTGTGCCCCTTTGCGGCCTTGCTGGTGTTGGGCTTCTGGTAGATCGGCATGAGACCCATCAGCCGCATCAGGCGACGAATACGCTTCTCGTTGACGGCATGGCCTTCGTTACGCAGATGCCATGTCATTTGCCGTACACCGAAGAACGGCGTTTCCAGAAACTGCTTGTCGATCTTGCGCATCAGATCGAGATTCATATCCGTCTCGCCTTTCGGCTCGTAATAAAACGATGACCGCGAGATCGACAGCAGGGCGCACTGCTTGGTGACTGACAGGTTTGGAATGTCAGGCTCAATCATCTTGCGCCTCACTTGCCGGTCCAAGGCTTGAGCTTTCTGGCCAAAAAATCATTGGCGACGGCCAACTCCCCGATCTTGGCGTGAAGGTCTTTGACCTGATCTTCGTCGATCTGCGGCGTCTTCTTGCCACTGCGCTCAAACACGCCAGACGCGCCTTCCAGCAAAGCACGCTTCCATTGATGGATCATCGTCGGATGAACCCCAAACCGACTGGCAAGTTCGCTGATCGTTTCCTCACCCTTCAACGCTTCCAAAGCCACTTTGGCCTTGAACTCCGGGCGGTGTTGCTTTCGTTTCGACATTCCTGATCTCCTTTGCTTGAAGACCAGCAGACAACAATTCGTAGCTTACGTCAGTGTCCGATTTCCGGGGGGTAGCTCACCATTTTGCATTCGATTCGCATGAGTTTGCAGTCAATATTTCAGTGTGTTAGGGATAGTGGGTTCACCACAGGTGCTTCTTTCGCAGCGCACCGGATCATTTGTGGATATTCCTCCTGAGTTCATCCGTTCACCACAGGCGCTTCTTTCACAGCGCACCGGATCTCTCACAAATCGAGCATGTTATCTACCCGATGTTCACCACAGGCGCTTCTTTCACAGCGCACCGGATCCTTCATATGAATATTCCTTGTTGGAGAAAGTTCACCACAGGCGCTTCTTTCACAGCGCACCGGACCGCTGAACTGGTTGTCTATAGAGATGAAAAAGCTGACTAGAAGTCGGAGGAACGAAAATCGGGCTATATACCACTGATCTCTGGCTGTCGGTGACCAGCCGAACCTCTTTGCAAATGGCATGGGAACAAACCAGCGCCAACGGCGGAAGCGCCGGTGGAGATCGCGTTTCGTTGGGTGAGTTTCGCAGCAATCTGTTTGCGAATTTGACTCAGTTGCGGTCGGAGATTTTACAGGGAACATATCGGACCAGTCCTTTTCGGAAGGTAGCGGTTCCAAAGCGCAAGCCAGGTTACAGGGTGCTGACCATCCCATCCGTACGTGACCGTGTCCTGCACAAGAGCATCGCGAATGCACTCACTCCAATTCTCGAGCCTATTTTTGAGGACTGTTCATTCGGCTATAGGCCGGGACGCGGGGTGGTACATGCCGTCGAGCGCGTCGAACGATGGCGGAAGCAAGGCTACAGCGTGGTCATCGAAGCTGACATCGTCAGCTATTTCGACAATGTTGATCACGAATTGCTCATTGAAAAGATTCAGACGGCAATTGGGATTATGGACGGCGCGGCGTCCGTCTTGGCACTGTTAATAGCGCTACTCGGAGACCAAGCCAATGCACTTGGAACGCCCGGACGTGGTTTGGTTCAAGGCTCACCTTTGTCGCCGCTGCTCGCCAATCTGTATCTCGACGCACTGGACGAAGAAATCGAGGCGCAAGGGGTCAAGCTCGTGCGGTATGCCGATGACTTTGTCATTCTGTGCAAGTCGCAAGGTAAAGCCAAAAAGGTTCTCCAGCACTGCACTACAATACTGGCTGAACACAATTTACGCCTACATGAAGACGGCACACGAATTGTGAGCTTCGATCAGGGCTTCGACTTCATTGGATACTTATTCGTGAAAAGCCTCTCCATTAAGGAAAAGCGCGAGCCAAACGAAAAGACTAGATCAAAGGCTCCGAAGTCAGAAATAACCGACGAGGGAATTATCGAGCTCGATGAGTTGGGCACGCGGTTTGATCCCGGTGCTCGAGTACTTCATCTAGTGGACCCTGCCCACCAACTTGAAATCAGAAACCGCAGCTTTAGCGTTCAGCGCGGCGAGGGCATCGAACTCATTACGATTCCGCACAAGCGGATTGGTCGCATTGAGGTGTCTCCAGGTATCGCGGTCTCCAGCGGAGCCACCACTTTGGCTATGGATACCCAAACGCCGATGCACTTTCTGGACTGGCAAGGACAGACACGTGGTCTTCTGGCCAGCACCCGCTCTCGTTCGGCAGGTTTGCAATTCGATCAAGCTGCAATGATTTTGGATAATGAAAAACGGTTAGGCATCGCTAAGCTGTTGGTGGATGCGCGAATCCGCAATCAGCGCACCCAAATCCAACGCCTTAATCGACGTAAATCGTTGGACAAAGTTGAGCACGGACTGCTGGCAATGAAGCGCAATCTGCGAAAACTGCCGCAGATAAACACGGTAAGTGCTGCACTCGGATTAGAAGGCGCATCGGGTCAGCTATTTTGGCCGATGGTAGGCAGTCTCCTTGATAATCATTTCTTTCAGTTCAAGACGCGAAGCAGGCCTGCCAGAGATCCATGCAATGCAACCCTCAATTATCTGGCAGGTATTCTGGAGCGCGACATTCGCGGCTCGATACAGAAAGTGGGGCTTCATCCCGGCTTTGCATTTCTTCATGCCAGCCGAGATCGCCACGACGGACTCGTTTTCGACTTGATGGAACCGTTCCGCGCACCTTTGACAGAAGGCTTGATGGTCTATTTGTTTAACGCAAAGCGCCTCCGTGAAGAAATGTTTGAAATTGGCAGCGAACGAGACATTGCAATTTCGACAGATGGCCGGAAAGCGATTGTAGAGGCATACGAAAATGCTGTGGCGAAGCGCGTTCGCAAGCCTGACGGCACCGGCAAACTTTCGTGGCGAAACATGATGGTTTGGCAGGCAAGAACCTTGACTAATGCAATACGCAACCACGACGAGACCCAATTTCAGCCTTTTATAATGCAGGCATAGAAGATGGCCAGAAACGATAAGTTGCGGGTGTTTTGCTATGACATTAGCTGCGACCGGCGGCGTCGACGCGTGGCAAGAATTCTTGAGGATGCAGCATCACGAGTGCAATTCTCGGTGTTTGAGTCGCGAATGAACAAGGCCAAAATGGAGAAACTGTGCGCTCGGATTGAACCCATATTGGATGAGGGAGACAGTCTTCGCATCTATACGATCGGGAAAACTGGTGAGCGACAGTGTCAGGCAAAAGGAGCCACTACTCCGATCGAAAGAGAGGCCAATTATTGGCTTTTCTGATAAATCAGGTTTCGAATTTGTCTATCCACCTGTTATGTCAAGCAAAAATCTCAAAATTTGCACGAATAGAGATGCCGTTGACCGACGAGAATGACACAGGGCCATTCTGCGTTCGACAAAAGCAAGTTTGCAGAAGCTATTTCAATGGTATATGGATACTGCGTTCGCCATAGGCGCTTCTTTCACAGCGCACCGGACCAAGGTCCTTTTGTGTTTGGTTGAAAGGGTCGTGTTCGCCACAGGCGCTTCTTTCACAGCGCACCGGACCATTGACCTTTCTGCCTATTTTGTTTTTTCCGTTCGCCATAGGCGCTTCTTTCACAGCGCACCGGACCCGTCTGAACGGACCAGCTCGCAACAATCAATGGAAAGAGGCTGAACAGATAGCTTTTGAGCGACCCAATAGCTCCACGACCCACCACAATTGCGGCTAGTTGATCGAGGCTTCTAACTCGAGCTTTCATGCCCCGAGTCCAAATCCGAAATGATGGACAGAGAGCAAAATATGACAACAACGAGGAAATTCATCTGCCTGGAAAACGCATTTGATCTATCCGCGGGTTCAGCCGCACGAATATGCAAATACGCGGAAAACTATCTGGCAGCCTATCCGGCACTGGTGGCGCTAGCAAACTGCCAATCCATGAATGCCGCACACCACCAAACGGTGCTGCTTTTAGCCACCTATGGATGGATGCCCACCGTGCCGAAAAGTATGGTTGACGTTCTGTTCGCCGAAAGGGTTCGAGCCATGCAAAGTCTGGATGAGGCCATGACTTTCATCGATGATCTTAGTAGCGGTTTGATAAACAATTCTTGGGTAGGCTCGTCAAAGGTTCTGCATTTTCTCAAACCCGAATTGTTCCCAATTTGGGACTCTCGGGTGGCAAAAGCCATCGGGCTTTCCGGAAACAGCCATTGCATGTCCTCAAAGCCGCGCTACATGGATTATGTTTGGGAGATGAACCGCTCTCCCAAGAATACAATTGAGGCCACATCCGAAATCGCAGAGCGCGTAGAAACGGCTTTTGGCTACAAGCCCACTCCCTTGCGATGCCTTGAGTTGGACCTCTTCTGCAAACCCAAAATCGCAGAAAGGTAGAAGTTGACCTCGCTAGAGACTGAACAAGACAGATTAAAATATTAGCTTGTAATCAAGTGATGTCTTAGAATCTGCTTCTATTATAGTAGACGTGGTCCCTTGTGCCGGGAGCGGTTGCGGCATTGATCGGCACCCTCCCTTTCTATTGATCGCGTGCTCGATACGCGCTATTCTGATGGCAGACAGCAGCGCTTAGCAAAAGTGTCCAGCACGAGAGACAGTGCCAAATGCCGTCTAGCAAAAGTGTCCAGACAAGCAGTTTGTGACCCTTATAAGCCGTGGACCGAGCGACTGTGTCCATTCCCCAATAAAATGGCCCCGCCTGACGTGGTTTTCGTGCGAGCAAAATTGCTTGGAATTGCGAATATCTGTCGGGCGACCAGTTACATAATAATAATAATAATAATAATAATAATAATAATAATAATAATAATAATAATAATAATAATAATAATAATAATAATAATAATAATAATAATAATAATAATAATAATAATAATAATAATAATAATAATAATAATAATAATAATAATAATAATAATAATAATAATAATAATAATAATAATAATAATAATAATAATAATAATAATAATAATAATAATAATAATAATAATAATAATAATAATAATAATAATAATAATAATAATAATAATAATAATAATAATAATAATAATAATAATAATAATAATAATAATAATAATAATAATAATAATAATAATAATAATAATAATAATAATAATAATAATAATAATAATAATAATAATAATAATAATAATAATAATAATAATAATAATAATAATAATAATAATAATAATAATAATAATAATAATAATAATAATAATAATAATAATAATAATAATAATAATAATAATAATAATAATAATAATAATAATAATAATAATAATAATAATAATAATAATAATAATAATAATAATAATAATAATAATAATAATAATAATAATAATCCCACTGTCAGTTCAGATGGTGAGTGGAAAGCCAGTCAAATGACATCAACCAACCAACACATAGAAGCCCTCATTGCGTCACTGCTCGAAGACCTCGAATGCAACGATGGAAACGCACCCTCAACCATGTCTGACACCGTTAGGTGCGACAAGGCCGGAGATACTGTGGAATCAATCCATGAAGCCGTGTCTGCGCCGCTTCCAATGAACAGAGAAACAATCTCAAATCTCAACGACAAGAGCGTTGAAGAGCCAGAGGTGCCGTTTTTAGACGCCATTGTTCGCGCTGGTGGTGAATGGAGGTATCAAACCACTCCCGTAAAGCTGATAGCCTTAGCCAACGCCTTGGAGGCACATCACGGTCCTCAATGGGCAATCACGGCGCAGTTCTCTTCGGAAGTTGAAGATCTGTTACGCAACTCCAAGGAGGGGCCAACAACTTTCATCCAGAAGCGGTTTCACCATACCTTTGGCAGAAGCGTTCCACGGCTTGGCATGTTCGAAAGCCCTGGTCGGAGCAAAGGCGAGCGGTTGCATGTGCATATGCTTTTGCCTCGCGAGATATTCCCCGACAAAGCCGTGCTTAAAGAGCAGTTATACCGCGTGTTCGGCCGATGTGGCCATTCTTCGCAAATTCGCATCCAGCCAACCACGCCCGACCTTGCCTACCAGCAAAAAGGCCCACTCGGCATCTATGTCGGGGGCGCAGCTGGCTTCTTGATCTATGCGGCTAAAGACACAGTCGGAACGCGTCGCTTCCTAGAAAAAAAGAGAAGGCGTCAGGGTGAGCGGGTTCGCGGCAACCTGTCACCAAACCCAACTATCACGCGTTTGAAGCCACATCTTGAAACTTATGGCATCACGAGCCATGCAGGACAGTTCCTGTTCGATGACTTGGTGTTTTGGAACCTAGACTTGAACCGAAAGGCAAAAGCGTTTTTGGACGACATTCTGCTTGAAATCAAAGCGGAGCAGCAGGCGGGAAAATGCGTGGCCTAATGTCAGTGGTTTCTCTGCGTTTCAGCATCCGGCGCGTCCCGTGTGATCGCCGGTGCCGCGTTTGAGTTTTGTAAGCCCACAAACAACTTGCAGAAAAGGCATGTGACCCTCATTTCTATTTTAAGCGCTGTGGAGGGCTTTCCTCAACTTGTATAGTAAACTGGTCAAAGTAGAGAAATCGCTCCCTACGGCGCTCAAAATCGATTTTAGCGCCATGAAAACTTAAAGCCTCTCAATATTATGGGAGGGGATGGCAAATTGGATTGCACGCAGTGTCTGCACAACCAAAGCTTACGGCTGCGGCATGCTGCTAACGGCTGATTGGCCATACCGCAGAAGGCTCTTGGTGTTATCCAGAGCGTTATAAGGCGCTTATAACGGTATTACAAAACGTTACGGCTTTTACCGCTTTTCGCGCATATACCCGTGTGGAACTCCATCCCTATTCGGGCGATTTTGGCGCATTCAAGCAAACTGCGTTTCTGTTTTTGTACATCTCATATCCTCGGAACCCGTCCGGCAGAATTTGAGCGATCTTCAGCAAAGGTGTAGATTGGATAATATGGTCGCTCTCTGGAGCAGCCGGAAGGGCTGCATACCAATCACGTGGGTAGTATCGCCAAATCTTACCTTTGGCTTTGGCAATGAAGAATGTATACAACTCGATATGGTCAGAAACATCCTCTTTCGACTTACTTTACCGTGCAGTGTTCGAACGAGAGTTCGCAGCGGCAAGTTTATTCAATCAGAGACGATCTTTTTTACGCCGCTAAATTAATCCCGTCCTTCCCTTTTTCCTCTATCCATCGATAGAGGTTCGAAATCTTGTAACGCGCTCGATTTCTAATGAGTATGAAATCTGGTCCTTCACCTGAAGAAGCCCAATTTGCCAGCGTTTTCGGGGTAAACCCTAGAAAGGCAGCGGCTTCTTTACGCGTGACCAATCGATCATTTGAGCTCGTTAAATCGGTGCTGCTTGGTTGGGTCATTTCGCATTGGATGTAAGCGTTACAGTTGCTCGCCTAATAGCAATCACTAATTTATTAGTCAACACTAATTTTGCTCCTTAGCTTCCGGCTCTCAAGATTGTTCGCCTCAAGCCTGATTGCTATTTGATTGCTGGAGTCTTGCGAGGGCTGGAGTTTGCAGCTACTGTTCGCATAACCCAATGATAATAAGAAGAAAATTGGTGACCCCGGCGCGATTCGAACGCGCGACCTACAGATTAGGAATCTGTTGCTCTATCCTGCTGAGCTACGGGGCCTTTTGCTGGTCCGTCTCAATCAGCTGCCTGATTGGAACGGACTGGATATAAATCTTGAATCGGGCAAACGCAATTTTGATGGGACGTTTGGTTTGATCTGCGATGAAATGCACGAGTCCATGGCGATTTACCCCAATTCATATCAGGTGATCACCTGATATGAATTTATGGAAAAGAGTGTAAACTCAGTAGGTGACTGGGGCAGCATTGTTTGAATTTTGGGTCTCCTTTTGGATATGGTGGGTGCTGACCTATGGCTAGTAATCTTGAACTCTACTCCGATGCGATTGATGACACGATTGTCGCTACAAAATCCACGGCAGAACTGATCGGGGATATTCAGCTTGCGACCAAGGTCATTAGCAGCGCGTATAAAGCCATCGACAAGGCCCGTAACGATGCTGGCACAATTTCAAACATTGCTGGCGGATTGGAAACGGTTCTAACGCTGGTTGGTAAGCTGGGAGGACCATTCAATGGCCTCGCCATCCCCTTAAAGCGCATTATCAATCAGCTAGAGCAGCGGGCAAAAGACATCGAGTCTGCGGCGGCGAATGTTCAGGAAAAGGCCGACGGCGCGGGAAAACCGCGATACGAATTCGAAAAGCAAATGCAGGACTTCAACCCTGTTCTCATTGCGCTCCAAACTGCCTTGAAACAGGCAGCTAAGGAATACGAGTCCATTCAATCGGGTGTAAATGATGCCGCCCGCGCCACCAGCGAAATCATTTTTCCTTCTACGGTCCAAGTGGCCATCGACAATGCCAACAGCGCGGTGGCGCCGAGTCTTGATGAATACAACCGAATTAAACCTGTGGTCGATGGTGTTCTTGAATTTCGCAAAGATCTTAACGAACTGGAAGACGCAATCGGCAACAGGTTTGACGAGTTCAAAGCACTTGCCGCCAGCATTGCCAATATCGTTGACCGAATTGGGTTTCTTGATATCCCGATGCAGATCCTTGGTGCTGTTCTTAGCCCTGTTCAATGGGCGCTTGATGCGGTGGAGTTTGTATTTAACCGGGTCATCTCTCCGCTAATCGACCCGATAATCGAAACTTTCAATCTCGATGCCCTGATTGACGAGTTTCTTGAGAAAGTCGGCCTTCCTTCTCTGGAATTGTTTGAGCCGCTGGTGGAGATATTCACCACAGTGCGCGACTTTCTGTTCAACGTGGGCAACAAAATCGATGATTTCGTCACGGATGTTCAATCGTTTATCGACGATCTGCGCGGAGAGATTGTTTTGGGCGATCTGGGCCTGTCTGAAGGCGGCGCCGATAGCGATTTTCTCGTCGGTGATGATAATGATCCAGCCCAGAATATTCCCGCAGGCTTCGATGATGATCTGATCGTCGACAGGCAGAGCAATACACTCAACGGCAATGCCGGTGACGACTTGATTGCCGGCGGGCTTGGCACAGACTTTTTGTTCGGTGGCGATGGAAACGATATTCTGATTGGCGGTCAAGGCGATGATTTTATTGACGGTGGCTCCGATTCATCAAACGCGTTCACCGATGTTGCTGTCATTCTGGGTAATTTCAGCGAGTTCACTTTTGCTTCGCTTGATGATGGTGACACTGTTGTCGCCCAACAGAATTTCGTAACCGGCAGCAATGAAAACCAAGGATCGGACACGATCACCAATGTGGATCAGATCGTATTTCTTGATCGTGCGATCGACTTTGATGACTTTCAGCGGTTTCTATATTCGCAGCCAGACACCACGCCACCTTGGACTGTTGAGGGAACGGCGGGGCCGGATTTCATATTCGGGGGTGATTTCAGCAATCCAGACTTAAGCCCAATCGACGACACCCTCAACGGTAATGACGGTGATGATTTTCTTTCCGGCGGCGCGGGCGACGACACGCTTTCCGGTGGCAACGGCAACGATTGGATTGAGGGGGGTAAAGGCCAGGACACAATCGACGGTGGCCGTGGAACTGATACCGTTTCCTATAGCAACGAAGGTTTTTTGATCGATGTATTCGCTTCTTTGGCCGATCAGAATGTCGAGGACCCTTTTGGTTCTGTAACGACTGATGAATTCGATGTGATTGAATACGTTTCCAACGTTGAAAACGCTTTTGGCGGAAGGTCGGTGGATTTCTTCTGGGGCAACGAAGGTCGCAATCTTCTGTCTGGCGGCGAAAACAGAGACTATCTCGTGGGGCGTGGTGGCAGCGACATTTTGGAGGGTGGCGACGCATTCGACATGCTGATTGGCGGCGCCGGAAACGATATCATCAAAGGCGGCTTGGGATACGATATCCACGTTGCTGGATCTGGCTTCGACAAATATTACGACTCAGACAATTATGGCTATCTTTGGTATGGTTCGGAGGGTCGCACCCCTCTTTGGCTACCATACGGGGATACGCCCATCGGGCAGTTTAATCTGTATCCGTCTCTTTCGGCATTCGGCATCAATCCATCTGACTACGACACCGAAATCGCATCCCGCATTGTGTTGGACATGAGCAAGGGCAAAGTCGCCAAATACAATGCCGATGGCGTGCGGACGGGCACCGATCTGATTTTCGACAATCTCTATGTAGTTGGCAGCAAGGGCAATGATTTGCTGGTGGGGAGCCACGGTGGCGACGCGCTGGAAGGTGGTGACGGTGACGATGAAATTCGTGGCAACGGCTCCGGCGACGATGTGGACTATTTGTGGGGCGGCGCGGGAAACGATGTATTCAGAACCGGCAGCGGCGAAAGCTTCATTCAAGGCAATGAAGACGACGACACGGTTTGGGTCGAGGAGACGGGTACGATCCAAGCCCGCGGCGGCGATGGCGTGGACACGATCAATTTTTCTCGCAGCGACCGTAAGTTCATTTTTCAAGAACAAGTCGATATTTCTTCCAGTGTCCAAGGACTGGTGTATCACGCTTATCTTGAGGATGACGAAATCGGTGTGGACGAGCCCGATGTCATTACCATTGCTCAATTTGAAAACATTGTCGGCACGGATCTAGATGACTTTCTTACTGGTGGGTTGGAAAGCAGCACGGTTTGGGCGGGTGCTGGCGATGACACGGTTTGGGTGGTTGGCCCGGGCGACATTGTCTATGGCGGTGCAGGAGACGACTATCTCGCTGGCCTTTCTGGTTCTGACGAACTCTACGGCGAAGAAGGCAATGACAGGCTCACGCAAGGCGTGGCGTCCGGCAGCTCGGATATTTTGGATGGTGGCGCAGGCGACGACACCATTTCCTTGCTGGATATAAATGGCAGCCAAGTCTTCGGTGGCGATGGGGTTGATGCGATATATCTCAGTTTCAGTCAGGGCATGGTCGCTAGCTTGCTAACCAACTTGGTGGGCACAGGGCCAGATGCCATTCAGCTAAGCGGTATCGAAAACATTTTTGGTAGCGCCAATGGGGATGCACTGATTGGCAACGGCGATAGTAACAAGCTGGTTGGTGGACAAGGCAACGACGAAATCCTGGGCCTTGCGGGTGATGATCTGCTCTACGGAGGGGATGATGATGATCAAATCTATGGTGGGGACGATGATGATCTGATCTTCACCAGCTTGGGCAACGACTATGTCGACGGCGGATCTGGCAATGATACCGTTTCCTTCGATGCCTATCAGACTGGCGAAGAGCTTCCGAACTCCCAAAGCGTCTCAAGCAATTTCGAGCCACAGAAAACCGAGGGCGTGGTATTTGCCGACCTGACGGGCGAATACTCCAACTTCATTCTAACGGTTCCGCGTGACGAAGGTCGTTCGTCGCCAGACGATTTGGGCAAGGTTCAAGCCAGCATCCTGATTGATGTCGAAAATCTGACTGGCACCTGGACGGATGACGTTCTGCGCGGGGACGCGGCAGACAACACAATCAGCGGAGGCAACAAGAATGGTGCCGATCTGCTGGAAGGCCGAGGCGGTGCAGATATTCTGTCCGGCGGCGATGGCAACGACCGCCTTTTCGGTGACTTTGAGCGCGGCGAAGGCATTGATCTACTGCACATGAATGCCGGTCAGGAACGCGGTGAGTATGTACGCAGCGATGGCACATTCAACGACATGCCGTCCGGTTCATTAACGCTGGAAATGCTGGTGCAAACCAATGGTCCGCTGGGCACCGATAGCCCTGATCCGATATTTGCTTCTTATGCTGTCGGCGGTTCGACCAACGAGATTTTGCTCTATGGACTTTCTGGCGGTAGTCGAACGATCGGCTTCTGGATTTCCGGCGTTAATGTTCCGACCACGATACCTGTCGAAGACGTTGTCGATGGCACGCTTCATCGTCTGTCGCTGACGCTGGATGACGTCTCCAACGAAGTAAAACTATATGTCGATGGTGTTGAGAGGTTCTCCACCGTCAACGCATCTGCCGCCTCGCCGGTTGCCAATGGCGGTGTGCTGGTCTTCGGGCAAGATCAAGACACAGTCGGTGGGTCGTTCAGTCCGACCCAGGTGCTTCAAGGAGCAATTGGCGATATTCGCATTTTTGACGAAGCGCGCACCGCTCAACAGATCGCTGACAATTGGGCGAACACGCTCCAGGACCCCGTCAACGAGCAGGGCCTGGTGGTCAATTGGCAGGCCAATGCATTATCCGGTCAGTTTGAAGACGCAAAAGGTGGTAGCAATCTGCTTTTGGCCGGCGGCTTGGGTGGTTCTAATTTTCGCAGCGGTGGTCAGGCAGGCGACGATATTCTCAACGGTGGCGCTGGCAATGATGAGCTAGACGGCGGTGACGGTGCCGACGAAATGCGCGGTGCATCCGGCAACGACCGCTATTGGGTGGACCAATATGGCGATCGCACGATCGAGCTTGCGGACGAAGGCTTTGATACTGTCCTTACGGAACTGACGACATACAAATTGTCGGCAAATGTGGAACGTCTGATCTTCACCGATACCGCCAACCACATCGGCCGAGGCAACGCCTTGGACAACATCTTGAACGGCAATGCCGGTGACGACCGCTTTATTGTCGACGAAGGCGGCGCAGACACTTTCTCAGGCGGCAATGGTCAGGACATGTTCGATGGCCGCTCGGCGGTTGAGTCAGTGATCGTCAACCTTGCTGATCAAAGTCAGAACGCTGGCGCTACAGCGGGCGACATTTTTGCTTCTATTGAAACCTTCATCGGCTCGCGCACGGCGGACGACATGCTGAAAGCCGGAACAGGCGTTGCCCGCTTCTACGGCGATGGTGGTAATGATTATCTGATGGGCGGTCTCAAAGCCGATCTGCTTTATGGTGGCGATGATGACGATGTGCTTGACGGCGGTGCCAATGCCGACCGACTCGACGGCGGCTCCGGACACGACACCGCAAGCTATGTCTCGGCAGCAGCGGGTGTCACCGTGAACATGGGCAATGCCGCGCTGAACAGCGGCGATGCGGCGGGTGATATATTTGTCTCCATCGAAGCTATCGCAGGCTCGTCACACGCAGATGATCTGACGGGCGATGCCAATGACAACGTGCTGATGGGTGGCGCAGGCCGAGACCACTTCCATAGCAGTGGCGGCGCTGACACTTTCCACGGCGAAAGCGGCAACGACACTTACTTCATCAGCAACATTCATGACCGAATTATCGAAGCCGCTGACGAAGGATATGACATTGTGCGAACATCGGTTTCCAGCTTCACGCTGTCAGCCAATGTCGAGCGTTTGATCTTCACTGACACGGGAGATCATGTTGGACGAGGCAATGATCTCGATAACATTCTAAACGGCAATGCAGGCCGCGATAGATTCGTCATCGATGCTGGAGGGGAAGACACATTTTCCGGCGGTAACGGCATGGATACTTTCGACGCACGTTCCAGTGATGTTGGCGTCCGCATCTATCTGAACAATCAGGATTTGAACGCCTCTGCTGCCGCGGGTGACTTCTTTGCCTCCATCGAAACCTTCATCGGATCATCGACCGCAGACGATATTCTCAAGGCTGGAGTAGGGCGCGCGCGGTTCTCCGGTTCGGGCGGCGATGACCGTCTGAGCGGCGGCAACAACAGTGATTATCTGCGCGGTGATGAGGGCGACGACGATCTGCGCGGTGGCAATGGGGCCGATACGCTGCTCGGTGGAACGGGTAACGACGATCTGCGCGGTGGCAAGGGTTTTGATCAGTTCAGGTTCGTGGAAGCTGACTTTGGGGCCGACACCATTCACGACTATGAAAGTGGTGATCAGTTGCGCTTTTTCTCAAGCGTGGCAGATGCGTTTTCCGACTTCACTCTGACAAACAATGGAACGACAAGTGTTCGGGTAACGCTGGTTGCTGACACCTCAAACTTCATTGATGTAATAGGTGCGAACGGCTCGACTGTGACGCTCGATGCGAGCGATTTTTCGTTCTATTGATCCTATTGCAAGACGTGGAAGGGGTCGCGATTGCGGCTCATAGATCAAAATAGTCTCGAGAACTTCAAACCGTGTTGCGCCGTACGATTGTGACGCCTGCAATTCCTATTTCCCGACTGCCAACGAGAATTTCGTCGCCCTCACTGATCAGTCCTGACGCATCGCGGGGTTTGGGCCCGTAATTTACGATGGTGCGTAGATTGCCTCGGTCGCGGATGCGTAGATCCGATCCGGTGCTGACCGTTTCGATGCCTTCGTATTTCAAAATTGCTTGAATCGTTCGTTTCAGGGTTTCGCTGAACGGCCAACCTGCCAAATAAGTTGCCTTGCCAGTGCGCGTGATGGCGGGTCGGTCATCATTTGTTGTTCGGATAATCTCCACCGTGTCTCCCGTTTCCAAATGCTCGAACCAAAGCTGCATTTTGTCCCGATGATGATCCAGCGTTATCATTGAGCGGGGGCGCAGGCTTTCAGCGCGCAGAACCTTCACGTTGAGCAGGTTTTGCAGGTTTCCCGGTGGCAGATTCGGAGGGATTTGGTGGTCTAACGTTCGCGAGCCGGAGCGCGGGCCAAAGAGCAGGCTCGCGCCGCTCGCCTTGGCGCGTGTCACGAAGTCTTCGGAAATGAAAATCAGATGCGGGGCAATGATTACCTTGTAGCCTTCCAGCGATGCAGAGGGTGGGATGACGTCGATCGACAGGCCCAAAATGCGAAGCAAACGGTAGACTTCGAAGATGCGGTTGAAGCCGTCATAGTCTGCTCCCTGCGGTTGAATTTCCGTGGCCCAGATTGACGGGTAATCGAAGATGAGCGCGACTTTGGCTTGTTCGGTTGTCGCCTGCGGCAGGCCGGCCAACTCATGCGCCACTTGGGCTGCTTCGCTGAGTGCGATGTCCGGCGAATTGTCGGGACGGTTGAGCGCGGTGTGGAATTGCTCCTGCGCGAAAGGAGGCTGGCGCCAGCGGAAGTAGCTGACAATTTCCGCGCCGTGGGCAAATGCCTCGTGGCTCCAAAGCCGAACCATGCCCTCATAGGGCGCAGGGTTCCACGGTGCCCAGTTCACAGGGCCAGGCTGTTGTTCCATTACCCACCAGCGTGATTTGCAGCCGCGGTAGAGGTCGTGGTGGAAAGCTTGAAAGTCAGGGTCACCGGCACGCAGATAGTGCGCCTTCCATGGATTGTCTTTGCCGAACTGTTCGAGAAAACCCAGCGGATATGAATCCCATGAAGCTACGTCGAGGTCTTGGCTCACGTCGTGGTGATCGAAATCGAGATAGCGGCCCATGAAGTTGTGAACGATATCGCGGCCTTTGGTGTATTTGCGCAGGATATCCGTCTGGTTCTTATTGAACGCAACGACCTGATCGGACGTGTAGCGGCGGAAATCCAAACGGTGGGCTGGGTTGGCTTCTGTCACAGTCAGGTTGGGGAGTTCGATCTGGGAAAAGTCGGACACTTCCATCGACCAGAAAATGTTTCCCCAAGCGCGGTTGAGCGCGTCCGGAGACTGGTATTTTTGCGCCAGCCAGTTGCGGAAGCCGTCGCGGGCGGCATTGCTGTAGGAAATTGTCGTGTCGTGACAGCCGTATTCATTGTCGGTCTGCCAGGCGACGACATGGGGATTGCCGCCATACCGTTTGGCGAGAATCTCTGTGATGCGCGCACATTCGCGGCGGTAGCCAAGATGGGAAAAGCAGTAGTGGCGGCGCGAGCCGAAGCCGCGCGGGTGGCCTTCTCCGTCGAGCGCCACCATGTCGGGCATTTCGTCTACCAGCCATTTGGGTGGGGTCGCTGTGGGCGTGCACATTGTGATCTTCAGGCCCGCTTGGCCCAGTGTCTCAATGGCTTCGTCCAGCCATTCGAAATCGAATTGATCGCGGGCGGGCTCCATACGGCTCCACGCGAATTCAGCGATGCGGACGTGTGTGATGCCTGTCTCCACCATTCGCCGCGCATCGTCGGTCCACATTTCCTGCGGCCAGTGTTCGGGATAATAGCAGACGCCGAGCGTGGGTTGGATGGTCGTCACGGCGGTGCCTCGATGGTTAGATGCGCAATCCGTCCTGTCCGAACAGCATGGCGGTTGAAGGGTCAACGCCAAATTGAGCGACTTCCCCATCGCGGAAGGCGGTGTGGCCTTTTTGCTCCACGGTCAGCGGCGTGCCGCCCCCGATGTTGAGATAAAGGTAAGACACGCCGCCTAATTGCTCGACCACGGTGGTTGGTGCTTTGAACGTATGCTTGGCGCCCTTGGCATCTATGAAATGTTCCGGGCGAAGGCCGACTTTTATCGCTTCTCCCTTGTCGGGTGAGCGGTCTCTGGTGGCGACGTCGATCTTCAGATCGCCGAGCGATGGCATGGTGACCTTCGCCTTGGTCTTGGTTGTGCTGACAACTTCGCCGTCGATGAAGTTCATGCGCGGCGAGCCGATGAAGCCTGCAACGAATTCGTTGTCGGGATTGTCGTAGAGATCCAGCGGTGAGCCGTATTGCTCCACGATGCCAGCCCGCAGCACTACGATCTTGTCGGCCAGGGTCATGGCTTCGGTCTGATCGTGGGTGACGTAAATCATCGTTGCGCCAAGGTCGTTATGGAGCTTGGCGATTTCCAACCGCATCTGGACACGCAATTCGGCGTCGAGGTTGGAGAGCGGCTCATCGAACAGAAACACATCCGGCTTGCGCACGATGGCGCGGCCAATGGCGACGCGTTGGCGCTGGCCGCCTGACATGGCTTTGGGCTTGCGGTCCAGCAGGGGCTTCAGTTCGAGAATTTCGGCAGCGGCTTGCACGCGGCGGTCGATCTCTTCGGGATCCGCGCCGCCCATTTTCAGGCCGAAAGCCATGTTGTCGTAGACACTCATATGTGGGTAAAGCGCATAAGACTGAAACACCATCGCCACGCCGCGCTCTGCTGGCTCGACATGGGTGACGTCGCGTCCGCTGATGGAAAGTGAGCCGTCAGTGGTTTCCTCAAGTCCGGATATCAGGCGCAGCAAAGTGGATTTTCCGCAACCGGAAGGGCCAACGAAAACGACGAAATCACCGTCATCGATTGTTAGGTCTACGCCGTGAATGACGTGAACATCCCCGAATGATTTTTTCACCCCGTGCAGTTGAACGCCTGCCATTGTCTCTCTCCCGAATGCGAACTTTCACCCGCTTAAATTTGCGCCTCGGTTCAGCCGTTTGTTAGCTTCTTGGGCCGAGCCTTTGCGCCATGTCATTTTCAATTGCGTATGCGGCAGAGCGCACCAAGTGCTCCCATTCACCAATGGTTTCATCGGATATGCGATATCGCGGAGCGGTGACCGATAGGCCGCCAATCGTTTCTCCGTCCGGCGAGGCGATGGACGCGGCGACGCAATAGATACCGCTTTCGTGCTCTTCGCGGTCGTGTGAAATGCTGGTGGTCTTGATCTCGTTCAATTCGCGCATCAGTGCAGTAGCGCTGGTGATTGTCGTGGGCGTGTAGCGGTGAAACTCTATGCGGGCTGTCCGAGCTTTGGCTTCACCTAACGGCAGCCGCGCTAGCATGGCTTTTCCAATGCCTGTGCAATAAAGTGGTGAGGCTTTCCCAACCTGACTGTGCATCCGCACGGTTTGATTGCTCTCGATCTTGTCGAGGTAGATCACTTCCAGATCGCCCATCTGTCCTAAATGCACTGTCTCGCCAGTGGCTTTGTGGAGGGCTTCGATATGGGGCTGCGCTAGCGAGCGCAGAGTGTTTTGCGACCACGCACGTGAAGCGAATTTAAGCAGGCGAATTCCGGGTGTATAGGCATTGTCGGCGCTGATATCGACCAGCCCTTCTTCGATCAGATTGCTGATCTGCCGGTGAAGTGTGCCGCGTGGTTGGTCGACTTTTTTGAGCACATCGGTGAAACGCATTGGCTTTTGCGCTGTGGCAATCACTTCCAAAACCTGCATAGCCTTACCCAGCGTGCCGGTGTCGTGGCGCGGTGCGTCTTGCAGGGCTGTGGTTGTATCGGCGGCGGACATGGATGTGATGGGTTGGGGCGCTGGCGTGTGGTTGACAAGGGCGGAGTATATTTCAATAATTCTGTATAGTCAAATAGAGTTCCAAATAATGGAACTTATTTTGAACGGTCAATCTTGCGCTTGTGGTCTTTTGAAGACAGATGCACAGTGGGAGAATAGGGAGCTTGAGAATTATTGGTGCGAGCAGGTGCGTCTGCGTTGTGCTGATTTGATTCCCTCAATCGCTGACAAAAATTCGGGAAGCCGCATGGTGCGGATTTCCAGTAACCGGGAGGAACATTTCAATGTTCAAAACGCTCATCCGAGCCACTGCGACGGCTGGCTTTGCTGCCATGATGGCAACAACCGCTTTCGCAAGCGATCTGAAGATCATTTTTGACGATACGAATCCAGGACCCAAAAAAGGTTTTGAAGACGCGGTCGCTGATTTCAAAGCGGCCAATCCAGACATAAACGTCACCGTTTCGATCAATGACCGCGAAGCCCATAAAACGGCTATTCGCAACTTTCTCACAGCCGATGCCCCAGACATCACATCGTGGTACCCTGGCAACCGCATGGCGCCTTTCACGGATGCTGGCTTGATGACCGACATCTCCGATCTTTGGGCCTCAGACCCGAACCTGTCGACCAGCTTCGAGGCCATCAAGCCGACGATGACCCGCGATGGCAAACAGTGGGGCGTGCCTTATTCGTATTATCAATGGGGTATTTATTACCGCAAAGACATCTTCGACAAACTCAACCTCTCAGAGCCAAAGACGTGGGACGAGCTTCTCGCTGCATCGAAAACTCTCAAAGACAATGGCGTTACGCCGTTCACCATCGGCACAAAGTTCCTTTGGACGGCTGCTGGCGTGTTTGATTATTTGAACCTGCGCACAAACGGCTATGACGTTCACAACGATCTGACAGCCGGCAAAATCAAGTATTCGGATCCGCGTATCCGCGCGACTTTTGCCAACTGGAAGCAGCTTGTGGATATGGGCGCTTTTGTGAACAACCATGCTTCAATGTCATGGCAGGATGCTATCGCGCCTTTCGCCAACGGCGATGCAGCTATGTATGTGATGGGCAACTTCGCCGTTGACGGTTTCAAGAATGCTGGCTTGACGGAAGATCAGATTGATTACTTCCCGTTCCCGGAAATCACGCCCGGTATGCCACGCGCTGAAGAAGCACCTGCGGATGCTTTCTTCATCCCGGCCAACGCGAAGAACAAAGAGAACGCCAAAAAATTCCTGTCCTTTGTCGCGCAGCCGGAAGTGCAGTCCAAGTGGAATGCAACGATTGGCCAATTGCCGCCGAACTCGAAAGCCGAAGTGTCGGATGACAAGTTTATCCAACAGGGCATGGAAACAGTTTCTACTGCTGCAGGTCTCGCCCAGTTCTACGACCGCGATGCACCTGCCGCTATGGCCAAAGCTGGCATGGAAGGCTTCCAGCAGTTCATGAACGATCCGAGCAAGTTGGAAGAAATTCTGGCACGCCTCGATAAGGTTCAGGAAGAAGTGTACAAATAGAACTAGCTTTTGGGCGCGTTGGGTAATCCAGCGCGCCCAACAATTTTACGCTGCGGGGAGGTGGCTAAGATCATGACCACAGCACTAGCAACCGATGCGCGCGCACCCGTTGAACGCGCTGTTGATACGCGCAGCTTCTACGCCCGCAACCGTTTGAAAATCGCGCCGTGGCTGTTTCTTGCGCCCGCGCTGATCTTCTTCATGATCTACGTGATTATTCCAATTTTCGGCTCGATTTCGCTTTCGTTCTACAAGTGGGACGGTCTTGTTGCGGAACAGGCTGAGTGGGTCGGCATGGCCAATTATGAGCGGTTGCTGGACGACGAGAAATTCTGGACCTCGTTAAAGAACAACATTCTTTGGCTGTTGCTGTTCATGCTGGCCGTGCCTGCCGGCCTCTTCATCGCATTGTTCCTGAACCAGACAACCCCCGGAATGCGCATCTACAAATCTCTGTTCTTCTTTCCCTTCGTGATCTCGCAGGTCGTTGTTGGATTGGTGTTCTTCTGGTTCTACAATCCAGAATTCGGGGTCGTTGGCAAAGTCTGGGGCTTTTTCTTCTGCGAGCAGGTGGTCAACATTGTTGGCAATTTATCGACCCGTTGTTCAGTTGATCCGCCTGCGCTGATGGCGAGCGAAGAATACGCAACTTACGGCATCATCGCCGCAGGTCTTTGGCCGCAAATCGCCTATTGCATGATTTTATATCTGACCGGTCTGAACAACGTTTCGCCCGATCAGGTTGAAGCGGGCCGTCTTGATGGCGCAAAGGGTTGGCGGATGCTTTGGTATGTCATCCTGCCGCAATTGCGCCCCGCTACATTCATCGCTGTTGTTGTGACGGTAATCGGTGCGCTGCGCTCGTTCGATATGATCGCCATCATGACGCAAGGCGGACCGGGTGTCGGCTCCACCAATGTGCTGGCCTACTACATGTATGAAGTGGCGCTATCCGAGTTTGGCTTCCGCTACGGCTATGGTGCTGCGATTGCGACAGTGCTGTTCCTCATCATGCTCTTCTACATCAGCTATTTTCTGTGGCGGATGTATCAAGACGAGAAGGGAGAGCACTGATGTTTCCCACTCAGATACAGAAGTCATCGACAGGTTGGCAGATAGGCTACAACGTTCTCGTTCCGGTAGCGTTGTTCATCTGGCTGCTTCCGCTGATCGCGATTTTCATGACATCGATACGTCCGGAGACAGACATCACTTCGGGCAATGTCTTTGGCTGGCCGACTGATTTTCTGCTGATTGAAAACTATGCCCAAGTTTTCCGCGAGACGAAGGCGCTGCAATATCTCATCAACTCGTTTTTGGTAACGGTGCCTACAGTTATCCTGTCTGTGTCGCTTGCCTGTCTCGCTGGCTACGCGCTGGCGATCTATAAAGTGCCGTTCTTTGGGAAGAACCTCTCCATCCCACTTTTTATGTTGTTCGTGGCTGGCAATTTCGTGCCGTTTCAAATCCTCATGGTGCCGGTTCGCGAGTTCTCGGAAAATATCGGCGTCTACAACACCGTTTGGGCGTTGATCCTCTTTCACTCTGCGTTTCAGACTGGTTTCTGCACGCTCTTCATGCGCAATTTTATCAAGGCGCTGCCCTTTGAGTTGATTGAGTCTGCGCGCATTGAGGGTGTCGGTGAATTCAAGATTTTCTGGCATGTCGTTTTGCCTCTCGTACGCCCGGCTTTGGCGGCTTTGGCTGTGCTGATCTTTACCTTTATCTGGAATGATTTCTTCTGGGCGACGGTGCTGACCAACGGCGATGAAGCAAAGCCGATCACAGCGGGCATGGAATCGCTCAAGGGCCAATATTTGACCCGCTACAGCCTCTACTCCGCTGCCGCACTGATGGCGGCCATTCCGCCGGTCATCATGTTCTTCATCGCCCAAAAGCACTTTATCGCGGGCCTGACGCTCGGCGCCACGAAGGGATAAACGCCGATGGGCGCAGTCTACACCCATCGTCTCGACAGCGAGGCGACCACGATTCTGTTTGGCTGGACCGAGGGCGTTCCGGAAATTATCTATTTTGGCTCGCGGCTTTCCGATGATCTCGATCTGGAAATGTTTGCCCGCTCGCGCTCGCGGCCGCGCGGTCACGCGACGCTGGATGAGCACGCGCCGATTTCCATGCAGCCGGAAATCTCGCGTGGCTTCATGGGCCATCCGGGCCTGATCGCTCACCGGCGGGGTTCAGTGCAGGCCGGTTGGGCAGGGCAGTTTCTGTTTTCGCGGATGAGCGAAATCGACGGCGGGGTGGAATTTCGCTGCTATGATCAGCATCGCGGTCTGGTGCTGGAAATCACCTGCCGGCTCTGCTCCCATTCAGGGGTGGCGGTGTTCAAAAACAAGCTGATGAACGATGGTGAGAGCGATATCGTCGTGGACTGGATGAGCGCGCCGATCATTCCCGTGCCGCAGCTTTACAGCGAATATTTGCACTTTCATGGCCGCTGGTGCGCGGAATTTCACATCGACCGTCGCGCGGTGCCTATGGGTCTGGTCAAAAGCGAAAACCGGCGCGGGCGCACTAGCCATGAGGCGTTTCCCGGCACGGTTATGCTGACGCCGACAACGGACGAGGAATCCGGTCGTTGCCTCGGCGTCCATATGGGCTGGAGCGGCAATCACCGGATGGTCTTGGAGCGTATGACTACGGGCGAGTGCCAGCTTCAGATGGGCGTGTTGCATTTCTCTCGCGAAGGCATCGTGCCTAAGGGTGGGACAATTTTATCGCCAGAGATTTACGTTGCCCAGTCCGATCATGGCCTGAACGATATGAGCCAGAAGTTTCACGCTTATGTGCGCGAGAATGTGCTTAGATTCCCCGACCCGAATAAGCCGCGCCCCGTGACGGTGAATACATGGGAAGCGCTGTATTTCGATCATGACCTCGACCGCCTTAAAGCGCTTGCCGATGCAGCGCAGGAGGTCGGTGCCGAGCGTTATGTGCTGGATGATGGCTGGTTCAAAGGACGCAACGACGACACGACTTCGCTGGGCGACTGGTATCCCGACGAGAAGAAATATCCCAACGGCCTGCACCCGATTGTCGACTATGTGGTCGATAAGAAAGGCATGGAGTTTGGCCTTTGGGTGGAGCCGGAAATGGTCAACCCGGACAGCGACCTTTACCGCGCGCATCCCGACTGGATTTTGAGGGTTGACCCGTATCCGTCCATGACGGGCCGCAATCAATTCGTGCTCGATCTGACCAATACGGAAGTGACCGATTATCTGTATGAGCGGCTCTCCAGCCTGCTCAGCGAATACCGCATCTCCTATTTCAAATGGGACATGAATCGCGATCTTGTTCTGCCGGGCGATCGTTCCGGCAACGCGGCGGTGCATCGGCAGACGAGCGAACTCTACCGCCTGATTGACCGGCTGCGCGCGGCCTTTCCCCATGTGGAAATCGAAAGCTGCGCATCAGGGGGCGGGCGCATCGACTATGAAATCCTGAAGCGTACCCACCGTTTCTGGACGTCGGATTCCAACGATGCCGTGGAGCGCACGCGCATCCAAACCGGCTTTTCTTATTTTCTCCCGCCGGAAGTGATGGGCAGTCATATCGGCCCCGCTTGGTGCCACACATCGGGCCGCGGTTTTCACCCGCATTTCCGTGCACTGGTGGCGAGCTATGGGCATATGGGCCTGGAGCTTGATCTGACGAAGATTGACCCCGACGATATGGCAATCTTCAAAAACGCTGTGGAACGCTACAAACAGGACCGTGGGCTTTGGCACGGTGGCGCATTCCACCGCATCGACACGGTCGATGCAGATTTGCTGGGCGCAGCGGTGGTGAGCGCTGACCAGCGTTCTGCGCGGGTTGTCATGATGCAGATTGACCGTCCCCGCGCCGTGGTGCCGCCTGCGATTGCGATACCAGGTTTGGACCCCGAATTGAACTATGCGGTGACCCTGCAAACGCCAGATCATGTGGCTCTTCATGCAAGCCGCAAATTCGATAATCCGTTGCTCGATGGGAAACTGGTGTTGAGCGGATCGGTGTTAAGCGCAGCAGGAGTGCAGCTTCCCGTTCTCTACGCGCAAACCGGCGTGGCGCTGGCGGTGGAGGCGGTGTGATGGGGTCCGGCGTCCTTATTGCTCTCGATTGGGGAACGACGCATGTGCGCGCCGCGCTTCTGGGTGCTGACGGGCAGGCGCTCGAAGAGCGCAACGGCGAAAGTGGTGTCGGGCATTTCACGGCGGCTGAATTCGAAGCGCGGTTTGATGAATTGACCGAGGGCTGGCCGAATGTTCCAGCGGTAGCATGCGGCATGGTCGGCAGCCGCCAAGGCTGGCATGAGGCGAAGTATCTGGAGTGTCCTGCATCCACCGATGAGTTGGCTGGTGCGTTGAGCAGCTTCAAAGTGGGTGAACGCCTTGTGACTATCGTTCCAGGCTTGACGGTCCGTCACAAGGCTTCCGGACATGACGTTATGCGCGGTGAGGAGGCGCAGCTTGCCGGCCTTATCGCCCGCGAACCGGATTTCTCCGGCACTGTTGTGTTGCCCGGCACCCATTCAAAATGGGCGCGGCTGGACAGCGGGCGGATTGTCGATTTTCAAACCTATATGACCGGCGAAATATATTCCGCGCTGTCCAAGCACACGATTCTTAGCCACTCGATTGACGACAGTGGAGCGCCTCTGGATGACACCGCGTTCAGAGTCGCTTTCGGCGATGTGTTTTTCACCAACGGAAGCGACTGGTCGCGGTTTTTTGGCATTCGTGCGGGGCAATTGATCGTTGGTGAAGGTTTGGGTGAAGGGGCAGCTAAACTCTCCGGCACACTGATTGGAGCTGAATTTGCCGCAGCTGTAAAAGACGGCTTTGACGACTTGAGTCTGACCATCATCGCTTCAGGCGAATTGGGAAGGCTGTATGCTGCGGGCGCACAGGTTTTGGCGTGGGAGGTGACCGTTTACAAAGGCACTGATCTTGTCTGGCCTGCGCTGTTTTCGATTGCCCAGGCGGCCAATTTAATGGAATTAAACCTATGACACATCCCGCTACCGCTCAGCACCGTCCGCTTGTTGCTATTCTGCGCGGGGTCAAGCCTGACGATGTTGTCGCCATTGGCGCAGCACTTTGGGATGCTGGCATTGGCATGATCGAGGTGCCGCTCAATTCGCCGCAACCGCTGCAATCCATTCGCGTGCTCGCCGATGCGATGGGCGAGCGGGCGTTGATTGGCGCCGGCACGGTTTTAACTGTCGAGCAAGCCGATGAAGTGTTCGAGGCTGGAGGCCGTCTGATCGTCTCGCCCAATATGCGTGAAGACGTGATCCGCCGCACGGTGGAGCGCGACGGGGTATCCTTCCCGGGCGTGTTCACACCGACCGAAGCCTTCGCCGCTCTGGATGCTGGTGCCCATGGGTTGAAGTTCTTTCCCGCGAGCATCCATGGCCCTGATGGAATAAAGGCGATCAAGGCTGTCTTGCCGCCCGATTGCCCTGTTTATGCCGTCGGCGGTGTGAGCGTGCCGACCATTGGTGAGTGGTTGGCGGCAGGCACGAATGGCTTTGGCATCGGTTCCAATATCTTCAAACCGGGCTGGGGTGCGAAACAGGTGGGCGAACACGCCCGCGCCTTTGTAGCGGCCTATGACGCTGCTGTCGGCTAGTGCGGCTTTGCATCGGGCGAGCGGCTTTGCCACAATCATCTGATGACGCTGCTCCGCTCTATCATTTTTCTCCTCTTTGCCTGTGGCAATGCGTATTCGCAGCCTTGCAAAACGGGTGAGCCTTTAACCGGGAAGATTGTTTCAGGCAGTCCTTTCAAGTTTTCAATTGAGGGCGATGCACGGCTTTTCTCGCTGAAAAACGTCAGGTTATTTTCCAGTCGTCTTGGCAAAGACTTTCTAATGTCTGGTTCGACCGTCGAGCTTTACGGGATTTCCGAAAAGCCCGACCGCTACAAGCGCTACAGCGCACATGTTTTCATCAAAGACCGTTGGGTTCAGGGCAAGGCGCTGAAAGCCGGCGCGGCGATTTTCGACGGGCAGGCGGGGCGGTCCGAATGCGTGGATGAAATGATGCGGCTGGAACGTGAGGCGATTGCAGCAAAAAAGGGTGTCTGGAGCGGGAAAATGAAGGTTTTTCAAAGCCAAGATGTCGCTGCGATTTCTGCCAAAAGTGGGCAAATGGTATTGGTAGAAGGAGTTGTGCAAAGTATTGGCGACCGCTCGTCACGTCTTTACCTCAATTTCGGTCAAAAGTGGTCGGAGGACTTCACAGGCTTTGTGCGCCGAAAGGGGCGGGAAGCGTATCGGGGCGATATCAACGAATTGGTGGCGTTGAAGGGAAAGCGCATCCGTATTCGTGGTGTGCTAGAGGAAAGCGGCGGCCCGATGATTCGGATTTTTCATGAGGCGCAGATCAGCATTGAAGACTAACTGCAAATTTGTTGCGCGCAGCGCAGCTCTGCTAGGCCTGCTGCTTTTGGGCGCGTGCACCACGCTGGATTCTGCCGATGATCTTCAGGCTGCGGTTTCTGGCGAGGCGCCTGTATCGTTCGAAAGCCAGCGTGCGAAAGATCCGCAAGCGAAGCTGGGTGCAAAACAGCATCCCAAAATTCTTGCCGCTCATGGCGGTGCTTTCAAATCGCCCGCGATGGAGCGACTGCTTGCTCCTGTAGCCGGCGCCTTGGTTTCAAGCTCCGGCGACAATGCCCGCGCCTATGACATCACGGTGCTGGATTCGCCCCAAGTGAATGCCTTCGCTTTACCGGGTGGATATCTTTACGTCACACGCGGATTGTTGGCATTGGCCAACGACGAGGCAGAGGTGGCGGCAGTGCTAGCCCACGAGATCGCCCATGTGACCAGCAATCACGGCATTGAACGCCGCGAGCAGGCGCAGGCCAACGAGGTGGCGGAGCGGGTCGTCAACGATGTTGTCTCCAACGAAGTGGCGGGAAAACTGGCGCGGGTTCGTGTGTCCAACCGCATGGCGAGTTTTTCCCAGACGCAGGAATTGCAGGCTGATGCTGTTGGCATCAAGCTGTTGGGCAAGGCGGGCTACGACCCGTTTGCCTCGGCGCGGTTTTTGGAAAATATGGAGCGGTATACATCGTGGCGCTCGGCTTCCAACAACAGCGGCGATGATATGTCGAGTTCGCACCCATCAACTCCACAACGGGTGGAATTGGCGCGTCGCCACGCCCGTGCTATTGGGCCTGTTGGAACGGGCAAGCGCAATGGCAAACGCTATCTGCGCGGGCTGGACGGGCTGGTCTATGGTGACACGGCCAACGAGGGCTATGTGCGGGGCCAGCGGTTTTCGCATGTGAAGCTGGGCATCACGTTTGAGGTTCCAGAGCCATTTGAGTTGGTCAATCAGTCAACGGCAGTTCTGGCATCTGCTCCCGGTGAACGAGCGCTTCGCTTTGATGCTGTTGCGTCTAACGGACGGGTTGACCCCGTGGCTTATCTGAAATCCGGTTGGGTCAATGGTTTGCAGGCCGCTAGCGTTCGTCCGCTTTCCATTGATGGGCAACCGGCAGCTTTTGGCCGTGCGATCGCAGGCGACTGGCAGTTTGCTGTCACGGTGATTGCAAAAGAAGGTCGCATGTTCCGCTTCATTCTTGCGGTGCCGAAATCCCAGCCTGATATTTCCGCGCTTGGAGCCCAAATTGCCGGCTCCTTCCGTCGATTGACCGATGCACAAAAGGCTGCGTTGAAGCCGCTGAAAGTGCGCGTTGTGGAGACCAAGCCGGGCGATACGGTGAACAGTCTCGCACGGCGAATGAAAGGCGTGTCAAAGCCTGAGTTGTTGTTCCGTGCGCTGAATGGATTGTCGCCCAACGAGCGGATTACAGCGGGCACTTTGGTCAAAATCATTTCCGACAGCTAAGCCCTTGCTAGGGTGGTGTGCGTTTGATTAGTTGGTGGCTCTACCATTTCCTTTGCGCGGAGCGCCCCCATGAAATTGTCTTGTCCCCTTTCTGCCGTTGTCACCGGTGGAGCCTCCGGCCTTGGCGAAGCAAGCGCACGTATGCTGGCGGCTCACGGAGTTCGGGTTACGATTTTTGATTTGAACGATGAGCGCGGCGAAAGCGTTGCCAAGGAGATTGGCGGCTCGTTCTGTCATGTTGATGTGACCGACACGGACAGCGTCGCCAATGGCTTTGAGGCCGCCCGCGCTGCCCACGGCCAAGAACGCATCCTGGTGAATTGCGCTGGCATTGGCGTTGCGATGAAGACCGTCTCCCGCGACCGGGAAACCGGGGCTGCCCGAATGCACGACCTCGCGGCTTTTGCAAAGGTTATCCAGATCAATCTGATCGGCACCTTCAACTGCATCGCCCATGCGGCAACAGGCATGGTTGGCGAAGAGCCGATCACGGAGGACGGTGAGCGTGGTGTGATTATCAACACAGCTTCCGTTGCCGCCGAAGACGGTCAAATCGGCCAAGCGGCTTACAGCGCGTCAAAGGGTGGCGTGAAGGGTATGACCTTGCCGATTGCCCGCGATCTGGCACGTGAAGGTGTTCGGGTGAACACGATTTTGCCCGGTCTGTTCAAAACCCCCCTTTTCGAAGGTCTGCCGGAAGATGCCGTTAAGGCATTGTCCGCGTCGGTGCCGTTTCCCTCTCGCTTGGGCAAGCCGGAGGAATATGCCGAGTTGGTCGAGTTCATCTGTCAAAGCGCCATGATGAATGCCGAGTGCATCCGCCTCGATGGCGCGATCCGCATGGCGCCTAAATAGAAGCTAGAGCCTTTCAAGCGGAATTTCTTTCAACATGACCCGATCCGCAATCCACGGGTGCAGAGCAATAGCGCGGCGGATGAAAGTGTCGGCCCGCGCATAGTCTTTTCGGATCAGATGGATCCGTGCAATGCCGGCCATGCAACCGACGTGCCGTGGCTCCAATTCCAGCGTTTTCGTGCAATCGGCAAGTGCTTCGTCGTAGCGCTTGCGAACGAAATGGATGTAAGCCCGTTGGTTCCAGGCCTCCGCATAATTCGGTTGGCTTTGGATGACTTGCGAGAAAAAACCAAATGCGACTTCCAGATCGAACCGCTCACGAGCCCGCAGGCCACGGTTCATAATCGCCGCGCTGGTGGCATCCGGCGTGAGCATGAAGACGGCCCACATTTTCTCCGACGCGACGTTGCCTTGGGTCTCGTTGCTGGCCTTGCCCATTTCCGCAAATACGGCGTTGAGCGACGCCTCTCGGTCAAAACCATCGGGTATTGGGCGGGCTGGATCGGCGCTCTGGGCTGTTGTGATGGCGATGAGAACAAGGACGGCCAAGAGCGCGAGCAGCGTCGAGGGAAAAGCGTGTACTGCTTTTGGTTTAGCTAAGTTCGCGGGCATCATGAGCGTCCACAGCCGCCAACATGGCAATCATGGCCTGTTCGTCTGCCTCGATTGAAGGATCAACCGCTTCCTCTTGCTCGATCTGCGCCTTGGCCCATTGGGGCTCTGGATTGTGCGGCTTCACGAAGGCGCCTTCGTAGAGCGGTTTGACGGCCGTATGGATGCCGAAGGCGTTTGCTTTCGGCACCAGAACGCCCTGCTTGATGAGTTCGGCTTGCATAGCGTTCGCGTTCGCGGCTTCCATATGCAGCAGGCGCTGCAACATTCCTGTGCTGCTTTGATTGTGCGCACGCACGATCATTTCGGCCCATTTGTAGAGTGCTGGATCGACTGCTGCGTGTGTTGGCGCGAGCTTGGCACTCGCGATTTTTGGCATGGCAGGTAGTAAGGCCGCAGCGCCAATGGCTTGCAGAAACGAGCGGCGCTTCATGACGCTAAACCATCCATAACCTTCGCCAGTTTCACATCCAGATCGCTAAGACCGTCAACATCATGAGTGGTGAGTGTCACCTCCACGGTCTTGTAGACGTTTGACCACTCTGGATGATGGTTCAGTTTCTCGGCATGGATCGCTGCCTTCGTCATGAAGCCGAATGCCTCGACAAAATTGCCAAATACGAATTTGCGGTGGATCGCGTCGCGGCCATGAACGGCGCTCCACTGCGATAGATCGGCCAAGGCCGCTCTGCGTTCGTCTTCTGTGAGCGCTCTGCGTTCGTCTTCTGTGAGTTTGTTTGCCATTCGTTCCTCCATGGGGCCTGAAGATGGGATAGGAGGCGCATCCGATCAAGGTGCCAAAGGGTAGCGCGCTTCTATAACATAGGGTCCGCCGCCGCGGCTTTCGCGGGCTGAATAGAGATTGAAGTGGTCCGGCTGAAACGGCGGCAGTGCGGGCAGGGCGGTTGTGGCGAGCCACGTCTCTACATCGTAGGCGCTCCAGCCCCGACCGCGGGCGAGCGTGATATGGGGCATGAAATTGCGCGTCTCCGGTGGAAGGCCAAGTCGCTGCATCAGCGTTTCATGGACGCGCGCCAAGCGCGTCAATGCCTCATCCTTGGCAACAGCTGCATGGAGCGAGCGTGGCTTTCCTTTGCCGAAACTGTCCAGCCGGGTGAGCACAATGTTGGGTGCCGCCCACGTCTCGCGGGCCAGAGCTTCAGCGATTTCATTGCCCAAGGTGGGCGTCACATCCCCGATAAAGCGCAACGTGATATGCATGTCGGAAGTGTCAATCCAGCGTGCTTCTGGCACGCCCGATTGTAGAATTGACAGTGCTGTTTTGTGCATCATGGGCAAGGCAATGCCGGTGAATAGGCGAGGCATTATTCGTCCGGGTCACGCTCTGAGATTTCAGTTGGTGGAGCGATTATGATCCGGCGGTTCTCCAGGTCAACGACCGGAACATTGGCTTGCGTGAATTCCAAAAACCAAGTGTTTGATCCCAGTCCACCGCCATCCATTAACGGGGCGATTTCCAGCAAGTCCCCCGCACCAAAATCCGGTACAGCCATGACGTTACCAACGCGTGTTCCGTCATTTTCCAGCACATCGCAGCCGATCAAGTCCTGAACGTAGAATTCGTCTTCCTCCGTTACGTCGGGCAGCATGGAACGGTCGATGAAGAGTTCCACACGGTTGAGTGCTTCGGCCTCTTCGCGGGTGCTCACGCCCTTGAATTTCACCACCAGCATCGTCTTTTGTGCCCGAAGGCGCATGATTTTGAACTTGCGGCCGTCCTTGTCGTAAAGCGAGCCATAGGCGTCCAGAGCGAGTGGGTCTTCGTTGAATGGTTTGACGCGCACTTCTCCCTTCACGCCGTGTGGCGCGCCAATCTGGGCCATCAGGATGGGTTTTTTCATTTCCATGGGTTCTCAATAGCGAGCGATGAGACAAAGAAAAAGGGCGATGGCTTCAAAGCCACCGCCCTTCTCGAATGTAGTGCAGAAAAGAGGCTTATTCAGCAGGAGTTTCTTCAGCAGGAGTTTCGGCTGGCGCTTCTTCCGCTGGAGCTTCCTCAGCAGCGGGAGCTTTCTCTGCCGGTGCTTCGGCTGCGGCCTTCGCTGCTTCTTCAGCTTCGGCCTTGGCAGCTTCCGCGGCTTCCTTGGCGTCTTCTTCTTTTTGTTTCTTCTCTTCAACGCGCTCCTGCGCCTTCTTGCCGGGCAGGGCTTTCTTCGGGTTGTCGCGAGCATCGCGCTTCATGATACCTGCCTCGTCGAGGAAACGGGCAACGCGGTCGGTCGGCAGCGCGCCGTTGTCGAGCCAATGCTTGATGCGGTCTTCAACCAGCGTTACGCGCTCTGCGTTGTCTTTTGGCAAAAGCGGGTTGTAAGAACCCACTTTTTCGATGAAACGGCCGTCACGGGGCGAGCGCACATCTGCGATAACGATGCGGTAATAGGGGCGCTTTTTTGAGCCGCCACGGGCGAGACGAATTTTGGTAGCCATGAGTTTAGTTCCTTAGGTGTTCATGTTCGTTGAATTTACGACTGCCGGTCGGCAGCTTGTTTGTGATGCTGAATGACTTCGCGAATGACGAATTCGAGAAATTTTTCGGCAAAATCGGGGTCCAGATCGGCCTGTTCGGCCAATGCACGAAGGCGTTCGATCTGTTGCTTTTCGCGGCTGGGGTCAGACGCTGGAAGATCGTGTTCGGCTTTCAGCAATCCGACCTGCTTGGTCTTGCGGAAGCGCTCGGCAAGCGTGTGGATAAGGATCGCATCGAAATTGTCGATGGATTTGCGGTGCTGGGTGAGTTGTTCAAGCGGGGTCATATGCGTGCTCAATGAAGCGATCCTTCCATGCGTTTGCGGAAGGCATCCGGCGGAAGGTGACGCCACACTTGAGCGTCAAAGCGCTCTTCGCCGTGCACGGTGGCATCGCCGTCATGGATGGCGCCCAAAGAGCGCGCTACGGTCTTTGAGCCCTCATTATGAGAATCAATCAAGCTTATGGCAGTGGTCCAGCCCAAATCATTGTACGCGTGCTGCAATGCGCGCCCCGCTGCTTCGCGGGCATATCCCTGACCGGTGGCCGATGGAACGAGGGTGTAGCCAATTTCGTTTTCCGGCCAGCCTTTGGGACACCAAGGCCCTGCCCAACCGATGCAGATATTCGATTTCTTTTCTTCGACCGCATAGAGCGAGAAGCCTCGTAGTGCCTGATGGCCAATGAATTTCGCCATCATGCGCCAGCAAGTTTCCTCGCTGAGCTTGCCGCCGATATAACGGGCATGCTGTGCATCGCTGAAGACTTCGACAATCGCTTTCAAGTCTTTCTCGCGCCAACCGCGAAGAACAAGGCGCTCGGTTTCAAGGGTAGGAAAAGCAGTCACTTTTTCTTTCCCCCGAAGCCACCGCCAAGTCCGGGCAGTTTGCCGCCGCCAAGTCCGGGGAGTTTGGGCATTCCGCTACCGCCCATCTGGCGAGCCATTTCTTCAAGCTGTTTTGGGTCCATCTGTGAAGCGTCTGGAAGGCCACCCATGCCGCCCATTCCCGGCATGCCCATGGCGGCTGCCATTTTACCCATCATGCCTTTGCCTTTTTTGCCGGACATGGCTTTCATCATGTCGGCCATCTGGCGGTGCATTTTGAGCAATTGGTTGACCTGCTGAACCGATGAACCCGACCCGGCGGCGATGCGCTTTTTTCGGCTAGCGTTGAGAACCTTGGGGTTTTTGCGCTCATGGCGTGTCATCGACGAGATAATCGCCTGCTGCTTTTTGAACACGCTGTCATCAATGCCCGCGCCGTCAATGGCCTGTTTCATCTTTTTCATGCCGGGCATCATGCCCATGAGGCCGCCCATGCCGCCCATATTGGCCATCTGGCCGAGCTGCTGGGAAAGATCGTCAAGGTCGAACAGACCCTTCTGCATCTTCTTGGCCATCGCTTCGGCCTGTTCGGCGTCGATGGTTTCAGAGGCTTTTTCAACGAGCGAAACGATGTCGCCCATGCCGAGAATGCGATCGGCGATGCGCTTGGGATGGAAATCCTCGAGCGCGTCCATTTTCTCGCCGGTGCCCATCAGTTTGATTGGCTTGCCGGTCACCGCGCGCATGGAAAGCGCGGCACCGCCACGGCCATCGCCGTCGATGCGGGTAAGCACGATACCGGTCACGCCAACGCGCTTGTTGAAACTCTCGGCGAGGTTCACGGCGTCTTGGCCGGTCAGGCTGTCGGCAACCAGCAGAATTTCATGGGGGTCGGCCGCATCGCGGATTTCGGCCATTTCGGCCATCAGCGGCTCGTCAATGTGCGTGCGGCCTGCTGTGTCCAGCATGACCACGTCAAAGCCGCCGAGTTTTGCTGCCTGCATAGCGCGGTTGGCGATCTGGACAGGGCTTTGGCCCTCAACGATGGGCAGTGTCTCCACACCCGTCTGTTCGCCCAATTGGCGCAATTGCTCTTGAGCAGCAGGGCGGCGCACGTCGAGCGAGGCCATCAAAACTTTTTTGTTCTGCTTTTCGCGCAGCCGAAGCGAGAGTTTGCCGGTTGTCGTCGTCTTACCGGAGCCTTGCAGGCCCACCATCATAATGCAGACGGGGGACGGCGCGTTCAGTGAAACCGGTTCCGCCTCTTCGCCCAGCATTGCAACAAGCTCGTCGTGGACGATTTTGACGACCATCTGGCCCGGCGTCACGGATTTTACGACTTCGGCACCAACAGCTTTTTCGCGCACGGCTTCGGTGAACTGGCGCACCACTTCCAGCGCCACATCAGCTTCGATGAGTGCGCGGCGCACTTCGCGCAACGCTGTGCCGACGTCCTTGTCCGACAGGGCACCGCGGCGGGTCAGGCCGTCAAAGATACCGCTCAAGCGATCGGAAAGGGATTCAAACATTGCGTCTTCCAGTTTCACATTCTGATGCCAACCCTATCGAGATAGGCACGGACCGTTCAAAAACCATACGCAAAAAGCACCCGCGGGCGAATATCGCTGGCGGGTGGTGACCTCCGGTGGCTCGAAACTCCCATGCGGGCGAGGGACCGGTCGGTGGCTCTTTGACAAAAGGTATTGTCTGGTGGGCGCTATAAAGAGCAGGCGCGGGAAAGTGTCAAGTCACACAGCGTTCTCGGCAATGTGATATTGCGCACTGTCGAATTGCCACAATCGACGTACAGATGAGTTGTTCCGGGGCGGGACACGTCAAGTGAAACGCAGTTCGAGGAAGAAAATCATGTCTGACTATGAAAGAAAGATGCAAAACGCTGCTCTCGCGGATACGAGCGTCTACAAGAGTGGAAAACTGTCAGCTGCCATCGGCTACAGACGCAGCGACGATATTAAAGCCAAGATTGGTCCGGTTGGCCCCGTCGAAGTCTCTCCGGCACCGACTGTCGCGCTGGACGTTTATCCCTACTGATAGACCATTTCGCTGTTTTGTATGGCTAGGTCTCTTCAAACGCTGCGGCATCGTTCCGTTTGACACTTTGACCGCTTGCAGCGCAAACAGACGCCCATGAAAAGAAGAAAATTTCTCAAGGGCGCTGGCCTTGTTGGTCTGGGTGGCGCAGCCGCTACCACGATGGGCGTTACAGCTGCCCGATCTCAAAATTCATACTATGACGGACCGGTTAGCGATCATTTCGATGGCGTTCGGTTTTTCAATCCTGATGGTCACGAGCCAAAGGGTTTTGTGGACCTTGTGAAATGGCAATTGGGTGGGGGTCGTAAGAAGTGGCCTTCGTCGTACCCATCACCGTTCAATGATACACCGCCCAAGCGGGTTGAAGGTGACGACATGCGGGTGTCCTTTGTTGGCCACGCAACTGTTTTGGTGCAGACGGCTGGTCTGAACATCCTGACCGACCCCGTGTGGTCAAAGCGGGCCAGCCCCTTTCAGTGGGCCGGACCGGCGCGGGTGAACCCGCCCGGGATCGATTTCGACAACCTGCCGCCGATTGATGCCGTGCTGCTGAGCCACAATCATTACGATCATCTTGATTTGATCACGCTTTCGAAGCTGAAAGCGGCTTTTGACCCACTCATCGTCACGCCATTGGGCAATGATGCGATTTTGAAGGGGCATGATCCGGCCTTCAAGATTGCCATCGGCGATTGGGGCGATACGATCTCGCTGGCCAATAACGCGGAAGTGAGTTTCGAGCCTGCACACCATTGGTCTGCGCGGGGTATTGCAGACCGGCGCAACGCGCTGTGGGCTGCCTTTGTGGTCAACACCCCTGGCGGCTTGATCTACCATGTGGGTGATACCGGCTTTCATGATGGCATCAACTACCGCGCGATGAAGGAAAAGTATGGTGGGTTTCGGCTGTCCATTCTGCCATTCGGTGCCTACGAGCCCCGTGGCTTCATGCAACATCAGCACCAAAATCCCGACGAAGCGGTTTTGGGCCATATGCTTTGCGACTCAGCTTATACGCTTGGCCACCATTGGGGCACGTTCCAGCTGACCAATGAGAGCATCGAAGACCAGCTTTCTGATCTTGCGGCTGCAAGAGAAAAGCATGGCGTGGCGGAAGATGCCTTCCGCGCGCTCCAGCCGGGCGAAGTTTGGGAGATACCGAAGAAAAAGACGGTATCGACCTAGTGACTTCAGACTACGAGCGCGAATGGGAACGGCAATGGGCGCGCGACGATGTGCCGGTGGGCCATCTGCCGGTCCACCGCTGGTATCTGCGCATGGACCGGCCACAGGACGTGGAGCCGCTTTGCACTCCGCGCGATGATCTGCATTTAAAGCGGATCGAAAACCCGAGCGTTGAACTCTACCGCTCACTCTACAACGGCGTTGGTGAAGACTATTTATGGGGCGACCGGCGGGTCTGGAGTGACGAGAGGCTTGCGGCGGCCATCGCGCCTGAGACGATCCATCTGGTCGTTCTCCAAGTTGGCGGCGAAACGGCAGGTTACTTCGAGTTGGATTTTGCCAATGAGGCTTCCACCAACATCAATTATTTCGGCTTGCTACCGGATTTCGTGGGCGGCGGACTGGGGCGCTATCTGCTGAACGCCTGCATCTGCTACGCTGCCCAGCGGGCAAGCGTGCCACTTACCTTGGACACGTGCTCGCTCGACCACCCTCTGGCTTTGCAAAACTATCTCAAGCGCGGCTTTGCGGTGATCGGGCACGAAGATCTCGTCTATCCCGACCCGCGCCTGCAAGGCACGATTAAGCGTTCCGCTGCAAGCCAAATTCCGCTGGCGCGGCAAAGCTGACGCGCCATCTGGCAATTGCCGCCAGCTTTCGCCATATAGTGCCGGTTATGAGCGAGACACACGCACCCTTTTTTAAAATGAATGGTATTGGCAACAAGATCATCGTTGCCGATATGCGCGGGCGTGCGGACAGGGTGACGCCCGAAGCGGCGATTGCGCTGGCGGGTGACGAAGCAACCCATTTTGATCAACTCATGGCAGTCTATTCGCCGCTCAACCCAAACCGGGATGCGGATATCGAAATATTCAACGCCGATGGCTCGACTGCCGGAGCGTGCGGAAACGGCACACGCTGTGTTGTCTCGTGGCTGGCTGGAGAGACGGGAGCGACCGGGTTCAAGTTCAAGATTTCCGGTGCGATCATAGATGCGCAAATTGGCGAAGACGGTATGATCAGCGTCAATATGGGCGTACCGCGCTTTGAGTGGGACCAGATCCCGCTGGCGGAGGAGTTTTACGACACGCGCAACATCGAATTGCAGATCGGCCCGATTGATAATCCAATTCTGCACACGCCCTCGGTGATGAGCATTGGCAATCCCCACGCTGTGTTTTGGGTGAAAGAAGACGTCAATTCCTATGCGCTGGACCGTTTTGGTCCGCTTTTGGAAAACCATCCGATCTTTCCAGACCGCGCCAACATCACGCTAGCGCAGGTGACAGGCGAAAACGAACTCACCATCCGAACATGGGAGCGTGGCACGGGCCTAACATTGGCCTGCGGCTCTGGCGCGTGCGCGGCTGCGGTGAACGCGGCGCGGACGGGGCGAACCGGACGCGTGGTGAAAGTGCGCAATCCCGGTGGCGATCTGATCATCGAATGGCGTGAGGATAATTTCGTCATCATGACGGGCGGCGCAAAACATGAATTCTCCGGCACGTTTAACCCAGCCACCGGCGCATGGGAGCAGGCGGCATGAGCGGGCGGCCTGTCAATGTGATGACATTCGGGTGCAGGCTCAACGCCTATGAATCCGAAGTCATGCGCCGCGAAGCGAAGGTGGCAGGCCTTGAGAGCCTCGAAGGCGGGGCTATCATCGTCAACACATGCGCGGTGACGGGCAAGGCGGTGAGCGACGCCAAGGCTGCCATCCGCCGTGCGCGGAGGGAAAACCCGCAGGCGCGGATCATCGTTTCCGGCTGTGCAGCGCAGACGGACCCTGATGACTTCGCGCTGATGGACGAGGTTGATCTGGTTCTCGGAAATGAGGAAAAGCTGCACGCGCACAATTATCGGGCGCTGCCGGACTTTGGCGTCAACCAATTTGAAAAAGTGCGGGTCAACGACATCATGTCAGTGCGGGAGACGGCGTCTCATATGGTGGAATCCATCGAAGGGCGCACGCGGGCTTTTGTGCAGGTTCAGAACGGCTGCGATCACCGCTGTACGTTCTGCATCATCCCTTATGGCCGCGGCAATTCCCGCTCGGTTCCCGCTGGCGAAGTGGTGGAGCAGGTGAAGAAACTGGTCGGCAATGGCTACCGCGAAATCGTGCTCACTGGTGTTGATCTGACCTCTTGGGGCGGCGACCTGCCCGGTGCTCCATCTTTGGGAAGATTGGTGCAGGCGCTTCTCAAAGGCGTGCCGGACATGGCGCGGCTGCGGCTGTCGTCGATTGATTCTATCGAAGTGGATGAACCGCTGACCGAGGCGATTGCGGGCGATATGCGCCTGATGCCGCATTTGCATCTTTCGTTGCAATCCGGCGACGACATGATTTTGAAGCGCATGAAGCGGCGGCATTTGCGCGATGACACGATCCGCTTTTGCCAAGACATGCGCGCGGCGCGACCGGATATGGTGTTCGGCGCCGACATCATCGCGGGCTTCCCAACGGAAACCGATGAGATGTTCGCGCGTTCTGTTGACATCATCGATGAAGCTGGATTGACCCATTTGCACATCTTTCCTTTCTCGCCCCGCAAAGGCACTCCCGCAGCGCGGATGCCGCAACTGGACCGTGGCTTGGTTAAAGAGCGGGCGAAAATTTTGCGCACCAAGGGCAGCGAAGCATTGGGCGCGTTTCTCGACAGCCAGATCGGCAAAACGCAGCGGGTCTTGGTGGAGAGCGGGTCGCTGGCGCGCACCGAGCAGTTTACGCCGGTTGTGTTGGAAGGTGCCGAGGCGGGCAACTTCGTGATGGCCAAAATGGATGGCCACGACGGCAAGCGTTTGACCGCACACATCATCGACGCCGAACAAGCGGCGTAAGGGGACAAAATGGCAGGTTTTCTTAAACGGCTCTTCAAGTTTGGAAAGAAGAAGAAGGAAGACGAGGAGCCGCCGCTTCAGGAGGTTGAGGACGCAACTTCAGACACCGCGCTGGCGCCCGCTCCGAACGAGCCTGTGGTGGCCCATGCGGAAGCCGCCAGCACTGTCATCACCGACGAAGAGGCCGGCGCTGATCTGACCGGCGACGCGGGCATCACGCCGATCAAGGATGTTCCCGGTCCTGATGAAGTTGCTGCCGAGGCGGAACGTCTTGCAAAGCTGAAGGCCGAGCGGGAAGCGGCTGAAGCGCAGGCGCTGGAAGCCGAGCGCATCGCGCAGGAAGAACTCGCTGCTCAAGAGGCCGCTGCTGAGAAAGCGGCTGCTGAGGCGGACGAAAGGGCAAAGGAAGAAGCGGAGCGTCTTGCTGTTAAAAAGGCTGAGGCCGAGAAGCTTGAGGCTAAGCGGGTTGCCGAGGAAAAGGCGGCTGAAGAAAAAGCGGCCAAAGCAAAGGCCGAACAGGAAAAGGCTGAGAAGGACGCTGCCAAGGAAAAGGCGGAGAAGGAAAAGGCTGACGAGGCCGAACGCTTGGAGCGCGCGCAGGCAAAGAAGGAAGAGGCTGCAAAACGCACTGCTGAGGAAAAGCTGTCTGAAGAGAAGCGGGCGGAAGAGGCACGTAAAGCTGAGGAAGAGAAACTTGCGCAAGAGGCTGAGCGTGCTGAGCAGGCGCGTCTAGCCGAGGAGGCGGCACAGGCCAAGCGTGCAGAGGAAGAACGCTTGGCTGCGGAGCTTGCCGAGGCCGAACGGGCAGAGAATGAGCGCTTGGCTGCCGAGGCAGAAGATGCGGCTGTTTCAGAGCCAGAGCCAGAGCCAGAGCCAGAGCCAGAGCCAGAGCCAGAGCCAGAGCCTGTGGCGGCGTCAACGGGCGATGAGCCTGCTCCCAAGAAGACGTGGTTCAAGCGCCTCAAGGACGGGCTGACGCGATCCTCATCCAGCCTGACGGAAAACATCACGGCGGTTTTCACCAAGCGCAAGCTGGACGAAGACACGCTTCAGGAACTGGAAGACATACTCATTCAGGCGGATCTGGGCGTCGAGACGGCCATGAACGTGACCGACAAACTCGCCAGCCAACGCATGGGCAAAGACGTGAGCGACGAGGAAGTGCGTGAGTTTATGGCGGCTGAGATCGAGACAGTTTTGACACCCGTCGCGGCTGAACTCGAACTTGATCTCGATCACACGCCGCATGTGATTTTGGTGGTTGGGGTGAACGGTTCGGGCAAGACCACGACCATCGGTAAGTTGTCACAAAAGCTCTATGACGCGGGCTTCTCTACTCTGCTGGTGGCGGGCGATACGTTCCGCGCTGCGGCCATTGAGCAGCTCAAAATCTGGGGTGAGCGTACGCAGTCCCCCGTTGTCTCGCGTCCTCTCGGTTCCGATGCTGCGGGCCTCGCGTTCGATGCTTACGATCAGGCCCGCGAAGAGGGGCGCGATGTGATGCTGATGGATACAGCGGGACGTTTGCAGAACAAGAAAGAGTTGATGGATGAGTTGGAAAAAATCATCCGCGTGCTCCGCAAGCAAGACCCGACAGCGCCCCACACGGTTCTGCTGACACTCGACGCGACCACGGGCCAGAACGCCGTTAATCAGGTGGATATTTTCAAGGACGTTGCTGGCGTGAACGGCTTGGTGATGACCAAACTCGACGGCACGGCGCGGGGCGGCATTCTGGTGGCGATTTCGGCCAAGCACCAATTGCCCGTCTACTTTTTGGGCGTTGGCGAGAGTGTGGACGATCTTGAGCCGTTCGAGGCCCGCGATTTTGCGCGTTCGATCGCTGGTTTGTCGTAAACCGAACTTTCTCGGTTTCAAAAGCCGTGCTATCAACGTCTTGCACTCATCAGGCGATGGCGTCGTCTGGGGAGGTTTGACACTCCTGTCGTGCCCGGATCCTCTCCGGCTTTGTCCTGAACGCCCGGATTTCTTTTGATGTCCGGGCAAGCGTGTTGCGATCCCGGACGGAAGCGGAGATCGCAAAATGAACATCCAAACTCCCAATATCTTCACCGGCACCCGTGTCGACCATTTCGTGCTGCATAACGGCGAAAAGGCTGTGCTGCCGTTTTCTGAAAGCGAATACGAGGCGCGTCTTACCGGCCTGCGCCGCTCTATGGAACAGGCGGGTCAACGTGCTGTCGTCCTCACCTCCATGCAGACGATTGCTTATTATTCCGGCTTTCTGTTTTGCAGTTTTGGACGGCCCTATGCCTGCGTCGTCACGCAAGATTCCTGCACGACTGTCTCGGCCAATATTGATGCCGGGCAGCCCTGGCGGCGCTGCTATGGCGATAACCTCATCTATACCGATTGGAAGCGCGACAATTATCTGCGCGCCATCGTCTCGCTGATCGGAACCGGCGGGCGCGTGGGCGTTGAGTTTGACCATTTGTCGATGGAAATGTTCGCCAAAATGCGCGACGCGTTGGATGCTGAACTAACCGATTGTTCCGCCGCTTCCATGCGCCAGCGGATGATCAAGTCAGCCGCTGAAATTGCGCTCATCAAAGAAGGCGCTCGGATTGCTGATCTTGGCGGCGAAGCGATCCGCGATGCGATTTCTGTCGGTGCCCGCGAGGTTGATGTTGCCATGGCCGGGCGCAATGCAATGGAGTTGGAAATCGCCCGCGTTTTTCCTGATAGCGAGATCCGCGACACATGGGTTTGGTTTCAGTCCGGCTTGAACACAGATGGCGCACACAATCCCGTCACCACGCGCCAACTGGAAACGGGCGATATTCTCTCGCTCAACACGTTTCCAATGATTTCCGCCTACTACACGGCGCTGGAGCGCACGCTGTTTCTCGGCGAGCCGGATGCGCGGTCGCTGGAAATCTGGGAGGCCAATGTAGCTGTCCATGAGCGCGGCATTGAACTCATCAAACCCGGCGCGGTGTGCCGTGAGATTGTGGCCGAGTTGAACGACATGTTCGCCGAGCGCGACCTTCTGCAATACCGTTCCTTTGGCTATGGCCATTCGTTCGGTGTGCTGTCGCACTATTATGGCCGCGAAGCAGCGCTGGAACTGCGCGAGGATGTGGACACGGTGCTGGAAGCGGGAATGGTGGTTTCAATGGAGCCGATGCTGCTCATCCCCGAAGGCATGGCGGGCGCTGGCGGTTATCGTGAGCATGATATTCTGGTGGTTGGCGAGAAGGATGCGGAGAACATCACGCATTTTCCCTGTGGGCCGCAGCACAACACTTTATAGCTCACGCTGTCGGCAGTTTTACTGCCTTCGCTCCGCTGGGGCGACACATTGGTGTCGGGCGGCTCTACGCCGCCTTTGTGCGCGTATCAAGATGCTTGCGCGAGCGGGTGGGCGGTTTCCACCAGTTCGCGCAGGCGCTCTTCCAGCACATGGGTGTATATTTGCGTCGTTGCAATATCGGCATGGCCGAGCAGTTGCTGCACGGCGCGAAGGTCTGCCCCGTTTTGCAGCAGATGGCTGGCAAAGGCGTGGCGCAGCACGTGGGGCGATAGTTTCGAGGCTTGCAGGCCAGCGCGGGCGGCAAGCGCCTTAAGGTCGCGGGAAAAATGTTGGCGCGTGATGTGGCCGCTGTCTCCACGCGATGGAAACAGGAAGGGCGAGGCCGTCTCGCCTAGCTTGGCGCGGTAGTGGTGCAGCGCCTCCCGCGCCTTTCGGCTGATCGGAACCAGACGTTCTTTATTACCTTTGCCCCGAATCATCAAAAATCGTTCATCGTTGTGGGTGATGTTCGTCGGCAGGGAAACTAGCTCTGATACGCGCAAACCGGATGCGTAGAGTAGCTCCAGCAGGGCATGAGTGCGGGCAGCGCTGAGTTGTTTGGCATTGCTTGCTTTGGTGTTGGTCGCCTCTTCTTCGGCCCGCAGCAGAAGGGTGTCGACATCCGCTTCGCTGATGACTTTTGGCAAGGGGCGAGAGGTGCGGGGAGAATCGATGGGGCCGGTCGGATCGTCAGTGCGCAACCCGTCGTTGAAGAGGAAGCGATAAAATTGTCGAATAGCCGAGAGCTTTCGCGCCTGCGAAGCAGGGGCAAGGCCAGCCACGCTTAGACTCATGATGAAAGCGCGAACACGCTCGGTGCTGGCGTCAAGCAGGCGGTCGCCGTTGGCGCGGCAATGGTCTGAGAATGTCATCAGATCGCGGCTGTAGCCCGCGAGCGTGTTTTGCGAAGCGCCGCGTTCGGCACTCAGCATTTCCAACCATGAATCGATGAGAAGATCGTCGCGCATGGGCAACACAATAGACGCGCTCCCATGAAGGAACCGTTATTTGTCGAGAATTTTTGATGGCAAGCGCACTGTGATTTCGCGCTCTTCGGGCTTTACCATTGTGGCGAGTGCGAACATGCCACCATAAACCAGCCCGGCCAGAACGCCGCACAAAACTAGGAACCGGATAAGACTTGGCACAAAACTCTCCTCGAACGTCGCGTTTTATAGATGGTTGGAAAGGGCAGCCCCGCAACTGATAGTCTTTCCTGCGCCACCGCACGCGCTCAACTTTTATGTCTAACCTGTCATCTATTGGCAAGAGAAAGCGGCGATGAGAGAAGACGGATTGCCGCTTGTGCAAACGCGCAACAGTGACGTTTGAGCGCAAAGTTGCGCACTGCGCATGCAAAACCTTGACGTTTGCGTCGATTTGCGGTGTTTGGGGCTGCACTGGCAACTGACATTCATTCGATCCAAAACAAGAAACAGAAAAAACAAAGCTCGTGAATATTGCATCCTCTCAGGAACTGAACCGCGCCGTCATCGCTGACCGCGCGAGCACAATCCGCCGCTCGCTCAACAATCGCTCTATCGTTCTGGTGGGCATTATGGGCGTTGGTAAGTCCACAATCGGCAAGCGGCTTTCACAATATCTTGATATTCCTTTTGTCGATGCTGACAAGGAAATCGAGAAAGCAGCTGGCATGTCTGTGACCGATATTTTTGATCAGTTTGGCGAGGAAGCTTTTCGCACTGGCGAGAAAAAGGTTATTCGGCGCTTGCTGGATGAAGGGCAGAAAATTCTGGCGACCGGTGGTGGTGCGTTCATGAACGAAGAAACGCGCGATGAAATTCAGGAGCGCGGTGTTTCAATTTGGCTCAAAGCCGATCTCGACGTGTTGATGAAGCGCGTTCAACGCCGTTCGGACCGTCCGCTGCTGAAAACCGAAGATCCGGAAGCGACGATGAAAGCGCTGCTGGACGAGCGCAATCCGGTTTATGCATTGGCTGACCTAGAAATTGAAAGCCGCACGGTGAGCCGTGATGTGATCGCTTCGGAAGTTGTCGATCTACTGGCTGAAGCGCTGCCAGATATTGCCGAGGCACGGGGCTGGAAGTGAGTGCGACTGACGGCGCGGATGACTTTGAGACCATCCGTGTTGATTTGGATGAACGATCCTATGACATAGTGATAGGTGCTGGCGTGTTGGCGCAAGCTGGAACGCGCATCGCTGAATTGCTGCCGAGCAGTCGCGCAATCATCATCACGGATGAGACGGTAAACAGCCATCATGGCGACGCCCTGCGGGTCAGTCTCGACAGTGCGGGAATTGCTCAAAGCACATTCGCTGTGCCTGCGGGCGAGAAATCCAAAAGCTATGACACGTTACAATCGGTCTGCGAGGCCGTGCTAGAAGCTGGCATGGAGCGTGGCGATGTTCTGATCGCATTTGGCGGTGGCGTCGTAGGTGATCTGGCAGGCTTTGCTGCCGGTGTCGTGCGGCGTGGCATGCCCTTCGTGCAGATTCCAACCAGTCTGTTGGCTCAGGTGGACTCTTCCGTTGGCGGCAAGACAGGCATCAATTCGCCCAAGGGCAAAAATCTTGTCGGTTTATTCAACCAACCGGCCCTGGTTCTGGCCGATACGGCTTTGCTGGATACGCTGAGCGAGCGTGAGATGCGGGCGGGCTATGCTGAAGTTGCCAAGTATGGATTGATTGATCAGCCCGAGTTTTTTTCTTGGCTTGAGAAAAACCACGCTGCTGTTTTTGCAGGTGGTGCTGCCCGCCGTTATGCGGTGGCGACTTCATGCCGGGCCAAGGCTGATGTGGTGAAAGCCGATGAACGCGAAAACGGCGCTCGTGCTTTGCTCAATCTGGGCCACACATTCGGTCACGCGCTGGAGGCGTCGGTCGGTTATGACGCGACGCGTTTGGTGCATGGTGAAGGCGTGGCAATCGGCATGGTGCTGGCGCATGAGTTTTCGCACCGGATGAACCATTGCGGGCCGGAAGCGGCGGAGCGTGTGGTGGCGCATTTGAAGGATGTTGGCTTGCCAACACGCATGCAGGATGTGGCAGGCGCGGACTTTGATCCCGATACGTTGATGAACGCAATTGCGCAGGACAAAAAGGTGCAGCGCGGGGCTTTGACGTTCATTTTGACCCGGGGAATTGGCCAGTCTTTTGTCTCTAAAGATGTGCCTCGCGATGCTGTGGCCGCCTTTTTGCGCGACAAGCTGGCCGCGCGATAGCGATGAGGTGGTCGTTGCGTCTGCGCTGCCCTATATAGGTCCCGCATACCCTCAACAATCTGCTCAATTACCGACCGGAAACTTCCCATGTCTCTCTGGCTTTTGCTTCTTGCCATTATCTTTCTCATCATGCTTTCGGGTTTTTTCTCAGGTTCTGAGACTGCGCTGACTGCGGTATCGAAAGCGCGTATCCACTCGATGGAAATGAGCGGAAACAAGCGGGCAAAGCTGGTCTCCCATCTCATCGATATTCGGGAACGGCTGATAGGCGCGCTGCTGCTGTCGAACAATCTTGTGAACATTCTCGCATCTGCTCTGGCCACCAGCTTGTTTTTAAATGCGTTCGGGGAAGTTGGCGTCGTCTATGCCACCATCGTAATGACGGTGCTGGTTGTGATTTTTGCGGAAGTGCTTCCAAAAAGCTGGGCGATTTCCAATCCAGATAAATTCGCGCTCTTTGTTGCACCTGTAGTCAACATCATTGTCATCGTGTTCGGGCCTATCACGGCTACAGTTAGCCACATCGTGCGCTTCTTATTGCGCCGCATCGGGGTTGATCTGGACGACAATGTTTCGGCTCTGGGCGCACATGATGAATTGCGCGGCACCGTCGATGTGCTCCACCGCGAAGGCGTGGTGGAGAAGCATGACCGAGACCGTGTTGGTGGCGTCTTGGACCTTCACGAGTTGGAGATATCCGACATCATGATACACAGAACTTCGATGGTATCGGTCAATGCTGACAACGACCCGAAAACCATCGTGGCGGAGATTCTGGCAAGCCCATATACACGGCTGCCAGTCTGGTCAGAGGATACGGATAATATTATCGGCGTTATCCATTCTAAAGACATGCTGCGAACGCTGGCTGCCTTTGATTACGATGTTTCACGGTTCGATATTCGCGAGACGATGAGCGAACCTTGGTTTGTCCCGGAAACGACGTCGCTGCGGGACCAGCTCAACGCGTTTCTGCGCCGTCAAGCGCATATCGCGCTGCCGGTGGATGAATATGGCGAAGTGCAGGGACTGGTGACGCTGGAAGACATTCTGGAAGAAATCGTCGGTGATATTGCCGATGAACATGACGAGGAATTGTCGGGGCTGGAACAGCAGGTTGATGGTTCCGTTATCGTGGATGGGTCGCTGCCGATACGCGATTTGAATCGTGCGCTGGATTGGGATTTGCCCGACGAAGAAGCGACAACAATTGCGGGTCTTGTCATTCATGAGTCGCAAATGATCCCTGAAGAGAAACAAACCTTCACCTTCCACGGCAAGCGTTTTGTCGTGTTGGCGCGGGATCGCAACCGCATCACGCGGCTGCGCATTCGATCATGAGCCACCACCACCTTGCCCCCCTTCGCGGCTTGGCATAAAAGGCGCGCAATCTCTTTGCCCATTTGGGCAGCCTGCCTGGAACCCTATGATCCATGTCCCGATTGGTGATGAAATTCGGCGGCACTTCCGTTGCCGATCTTGACCGCATCTTCAACGTTGCGCGTCACGTCAAACGTGAAGCGGCAGCGGGGCATCAGGTTGCGGTGGTCGTATCCGCTATGGCAGGGCGCACAAACGAATTGGTTGGTTGGGTGCAGGAAATGCCAAAGGTTAGTGGTTCCAATGCGCCAATCTACGATGCACGCGAATACGACGCTGTCGTTGCTTCCGGTGAACAGGTGACTGCGGGGCTGCTGGCGATTGCGCTCCAAAGCATGGGCGTTGAGGCGCGTTCCTGGCAGGGTTGGCAGATTCCGCTGAAAACCGATGGTGCCCACGGCGCAGCGCGGATTGCGGATGTGGACGGCTCTGACATTATATCGCGCATGGAGCGTGGGCAGGTCGCCGTTGTGGCCGGCTTTCAGGGCATTGGCCCTGATAACCGCGTCGCTACGCTGGGCCGTGGTGGGTCTGATACCAGTGCTGTGGCGTTGGCGGCGGCGGTGAAGGCGGATCGGTGCGATATCTATACCGATGTGGATGGCGTTTACACAACAGACCCGCGAATGGCACCGGCGGCGCGGCGTTTGAACAAAATTGCTTTTGAAGAAATGCTGGAAATGGCGTCTCTTGGGGCGAAAGTCTTACAGGTGCGGTCGGTTGAGCTTGCTATGGTGCACGGCGTGCCGACCTTTGTGCGGTCATCGTTTGATGACCCCGATTCCATCGATTCCAGCGAAGGCGCAAGCCCGGTCGGAACGTTGATTTGTGACGAGGAAGAGATTTTGGAACAGCAGGTTGTAACTGGCATCGCCTATGCCAAAGACGAAGCCCAGATTTCGCTGCGCCGTGTGGCAGACAAGCCCGGGGTCGCGGCTGCCGTGTTCGGGCCGCTCGCAGAGGCGCATGTGAACGTCGATATGATCGTCCAGAACATTTCTGAAGACGGTTCTGTTACTGACATGACCTTCACCGTGCCGCAGAGCGATTTGGACAAAGCGACCAAGGTGCTGGAAGGCGCGAAGGAACAGATCGGTTACGAGGTCATCCAAAGCGACGGTGGTTTGGTGAAGGTTTCTGTCGTCGGCATCGGCATGCGCAGCCATGCGGGTGTTGCGGCTTCGGCGTTCAATGCGCTGGCCTCCAAGGGCATCAACATTCGAGCGATCACAACTTCGGAGATCAAAATCTCCATTTTGATCGATGAAGATTATATCGAGCTGGCCGTTCGCACTTTGCATTCGGTCTATGGGCTGGATAAAGATTAGCGGACCTGAAGAAGGACAACCCGATGCCAGGTGTGACCACCGGCCCGCGGGTTCTGCTAAAACATCTACGTGAAGCGATGGCGGAACCCATCGGGCCCCAAGAGCGGCTCGATCGTATTGTGCAGCAAATTGCTAGCGCGATGTCGGCAGAGGTGTGTTCGGTCTACGTGCTGCGCGATGATGACGTGTTGGAACTGTTCGCCACCCATGGCCTCAATGCCGATGCGGTGCACCAATCACAATTGAAGGTAGGCCAAGGCCTCGTGGGCAAGATCGCCCGCATCGGGCGGCCTTTGAACGTCGAGGATGCCTTCAAACATCCAGCTTTCACCTATCTGCCGGAAGTGGGCGAGGACGAATTCCACGCTTTCCTCGGCGTGCCGATGAAGCGTGCCGGGCGGCCTATGGGCGTGTTGGTGGTGCAACGCAAGGCGACCGCGAAGTATCCTATCGAGGAAGTCGAAGCGCTGGAAACGGCGGCGATGGTTTTGTCCGATCTGGTGGCGTCTGGCGATCTGATTGGCCTGACACAATCGGGCAAAGGTTTGGATCTGACCCGCCCGATCAGCCTGCACGGCACCGGTCTCTCACGTGGTATTGGCATCGGGAGCGTCGTACTTCACGAGCCGCGTGTGTTGGTAACGCGGCTGTTCAACGATGATGCGCAGGACGAGTTGCGCAGACTGGCAAGTGCCATTCAAAGTTTGCGCGAATCGTTTGACCAGATGGTTGACCGGGGCGAGATGGCGGGCGACGGCGACCATGTGGATGTGCTGGAAACGCTGCGGATGTTTGCCCATGACCGAGGCTGGGTGCGGCGTATTGAGGCTGCGATTTCTGATGGGCTGACAGCGGAAGCGGCTACGGAAAAAGTCGCTCAGGAAAACCGTGCGCGTATGCAACGCTCGCCCAATGCGTATATCCGCGAGCGGCTGAACGATTTTGACGATCTTGCACGGCGGTTGATGCGCAAGCTCGTGGGCAAACCGGACGGCGAGCATCAGATCACTGACGGCAAATTTGCTGTTGTTGCCAGCTCCATGACAGCGGCTGAACTGCTGGACTATGACAGCGACAATCTTGTTGGGTTGGTGCTGGAAGAGGCTACCACATCCAGCCATGTGGTCATCGTCGCCCGCGCGCTTGGCATCGCAGTGGTTCAATGCGATGGCGCGGTGGCGCGGGCTGAGAACGGCGATGCGATTATCGTTGATGGCGATGATGGCTCACTTCACCTTCGTCCCGTGGATGATCTTGCTGAAAGTTATTCCGAACGTATTGGCACGCTGGCCGAGCGTGAAGCGCGGTTTGAGCAATTGCGCGAATTGCCCAATGAAAGCCGTGATGGTGTTGCTGTCGATCTGCTCATCAATGCTGGCTTGGCTATCGATTTAAAGCAATTGGAGCGGTGTGGAGCGGTCGGCATCGGCCTGTTCCGCACAGAGCTGCAATTCATGATTGCCAGCAAACTGCCGAAGCTGGGCGAGCAGGAGCAGTTTTACCGCGAGGTTATGCAGGCGGTTGGCGACAAGCCGGTAACGTTCCGAACGCTAGACGTGGGTGGCGATAAGGTTCTGCCGTATCTGCAAACCGTAAAGGAAGAAAATCCCGCGATGGGCTGGCGGGCTATCCGCATCGCTATCGACCGGCCCGGCCTTTTGCGCGTGCAATTGCGTGCGTTGCTTCGCGCTGCTGCGGGTCGCACCCTACGGATCAAACTGCCGATGGTCACGACCGTCGCTGAAGTTGTCGAAGTGCGTCATCTGCTGAACCGTGAAATCGCCACGCAGAAGCGTTTTGGCCACACGATGCCTAAAGAAATTCTGATGGGCTCAATGATCGAAGTGCCCAGCCTTCTTTGGCAGCTTGATGAATTGATGCGGGTATCGGATTTCGTATCTGTCGGCACGAATGATCTGTTCCAGTTCATCTCGGCCAGTGACCGCGGAAACACTTATCTTGCTAACCGCTACAGCAGCCTGTCACGCCCATTCCTGCGGGTTTTGCGGCAGATAGTGCAAGCCGCGCAACGCCACAACACGCCGCTTCACCTTTGCGGTGAAATGTCGAGCCAGCCGTTGAGCGCGATGGCCTTGCTGGCCATTGGCTATCGCGCGCTTTCCATGCCGCCGGGATCTGTCGGGCCGGTGAAGGAAATGTTGCGCACGCTCGATGTCAGTTCGCTTTCTCCAATCGTGCGGGATGCGCTGGATGATACCGAGCCTATGCTGACCCTGCGTGAAATCTTGATCGACTATGCCGACCAACACGGCATCCCTCTTTAAGCCATTTCAGGAAACCTCATGCTGCCTCAAGAAAAGCTGACCCAATTGCTCGACCGCCATTCAAGCATTGAGCAACAGATGATGGCGAACCCTGACCCTGAAACTTACGTCAAACTGGCGTCGGAATTTTCCGAGCTCGGCCCCGTGGTTGCAAAGGTTCATGACTTGCGTTCGGTGCAGTCGGAAATTGCCGATCTGGAAGAATTGCTGGCGGACAAGGAAGTCGACGGCGAAATGCGTGAAATAGCCGAGGCGGAGTTGCCCGATTTGAAAGAGCGGCTGGAAGGGCTGGAAAGCGAATTGCAGCTTTTGCTACTGCCAAAAGATGCAGCCGACGACAAAAGCGCGATTCTCGAAGTGCGTGCGGGCACAGGCGGCTCTGAAGCAGCGCTTTTTGCCGGTGATCTGTTCCGCATGTATCAGCGCCACGCAGAGACCCACGGCTGGAAGGTGGAAATTCTATCTGCCAGCGAGGGCGAAGTGGGCGGCTATAAAGAGATCGTCGCTGCAATCAACGGTCGCGGCGTGTTTGCACGATTGAAATTCGAATCGGGCGTTCACCGCGTGCAGCGTGTGCCAGAGACGGAGTCTGGTGGGCGTATTCATACATCGGCGGCAACCGTGGCCGTTTTGCCGGAAGCCGAAGATGTGGATATCGAAATCCGTAACGAAGACATACGTATTGATACCATGCGGGCGTCTGGTGCGGGTGGTCAGCACGTCAACACGACCGATTCTGCCGTCCGCATTACACACATTCCTTCGGGCCTTGTGGTCATGTCGGCAGAGAAGTCGCAGCACCAGAACCGTGCCAATGCGATGAAAGAGCTGCGCACGCGGCTCTACGACATGGAGCGGCAGAAAGCCGATCAAGAGCGGGCCGCTTCGCGCAAAGGGCAGGTGGGTTCCGGGGATCGTTCAGAGCGCATCCGCACTTACAATTTCCCCCAAGGCCGCGTGAGCGACCACCGTATCAACCTGACGCTTTACAAACTTGATCGTATGATTCAGGGCGAGGGGTTGGATGAATTGTTCGATGCGCTGATGACCGATTATCAAGCCAGCCAGCTGGCTGCTTTGGGCGATGGGGCAGATGAGTGATCTGAGCTATGGTGTGCTGCTCAAGGCGGCCACATCGCGTTTGGTTCAGGCGCTGGGCGACGATGGCACACGCAACACAGAGGCGCGCTTGCTGCTTCAACATGCCAGCGGGTTTGATCGTGCGGGACTGCTGGTCCGTGATGCTGACATAGCCGATGCGTCAGTTATCGATGCTTATCAAACGATGATTGCCCAACGAGAAGCGGGAAAACCTGTTTTTCGCATTATTGGCGGACGCGAGTTCCATGGTTTGAATTTACAGTTATCGTCGGAGACACTGGAACCGCGAGACGACACCGAAGCACTCGTGGATGGGGTGCTGTCGATGATAAAGGATCGCACTGCGTCCGTGCGATTTGCTGATCTTGGAACGGGTAGTGGAGCCATTGCCCTGGCGCTTTTGAGCGAATTGCCAAACGCCTCATGTGTGGCAAGCGATGTTTCCCAGGACGCGCTTAAAACAGCGCAGCGCAATGCAGTGCTTTGTGGTTTTGGTGATCGTTTTGAGCCCGTACATGGTTCGTGGTTCGAGCCTCTTTGCGGCAAATTCGATTTTCTCGTTTCCAACCCGCCTTACATTCCCTCGCGCACGGTTGATTCGCTTGATCGTGAGGTGCTGGCGCACGACCCGCGGGCGGCTCTTGATGGGGGAGAGGATGGCCTTGATGCCTATCGTGTATTGTTGCGTGATGGCGCTGCTTTTGTCGATAATGGCGGATTTCTGGCAGTGGAAATTGGATACGATCAGCGCGAAAGCGTGCCCCTTCTTGGGCTTGAACATGGCTGGACTCTCGCTTTGGCATTGCAGGATTTGGGCGAGCGAGAGAGAGCGTTGGTGTTTACGCGCCCTTAGATGCGAAATCTGTGCATGGGTGGCGTCCTGCATTGAGCAAGGAAAATATAGCTTGCAATTTTCATTCTTTGCGCTACCTCTTGGGTACGAACAGCACAAAAGTGCTTTCCGCCTCCGAAAAATTTGGTCCTTAACCGTTGGTAGAACCGACATGGATGGGAAAATTATTCGGATCGTTCCGGCGCGTTGTGCCGGTGGGGAAATCGGCATGATCGGGGCAAGTGCCTCATGCCGCGTGGCGGACCAATGATCAGGGGTGTGTTTACACAATTGAGACCATCGCAGGCACCTATGGTGCGCGATTGAACTGGGGCGTATCGCTCCAAATTGCCCGCATAAGGGCGCTGGCTGGCCGAGCAAGGCCGCTCTTCAAAAGAAGACCAAGGGTTTTTGATGAGACAAGGACAACCGCAAAACAGGCAGCGTTCGCGCGGCCGCGGCAACAATAACAACCGCAATAATAACAACAATAACCGTCATAACCTAAACCGTTCGATGGAAAGCAACGGGCCGGATGTTCGCATTCGCGGCACGGCGGCGCACATTGCGGAAAAGTATGAAACACTGGCGCGCGATGCGCAGTCCGCTGGAGACAGCGTGGCGGCTGAAAGCTATTGGCAGCATTGTGAACACTATAACCGTCTGATTGCTGCTGCGCAGGCCGCTATTGAAGCTCAGCGCGAAGCCCGTAATGCTCAGCAGAACGATGAGCAGGGCGATGATGATGACCGCGAGGGTGGTGGTCGCAATCGTAACAAGAACAGAAACCGCGACCGTGATCAGAACCGTGGCGAGCGTAAAGCATCCGATGATTCCGATAGCGACAACGACGACGATGACGATCGCGATGATGACGACAACCGTGGCAGGGGCCGTCAGCGCAAATCCAACGGTTCCGGCCCTCAGCCGACCATAGAGGGCGAGCCCGCTGAAGTGGCTTTGCGAGAAAAGCCTGCGGTGGACACTGACAGTTCATCTGATGATGAAAAGCCTGCCCCCCGCAAGCGCGCGTCAAGACGTCCGCGCAAGAACACCGAAGACGATGTGCCGGCTGCGGTGGCCGAGACAAAGGCAGAATTGCCGGCGTTTATTTCTGGTGGTGCAGAAGACTGATTTAAAGAATCAGTTAGCATCGCCCGGCAATACGGGAAGGGGGGCGATTTCGACGCCCTCTTCCAGCAATTCGACGACTTCCTCGCGGTTGGCTTCACCAATGATGCCGCGTTCTGGTGCCTCGCCGTAGTGAATTTTGCGGGCTTCTTCGGCGAAGCCTTTGCCGACATTTTCCGAATCGTTCACGATGGCGTCGCGCATCTTTTTCAACTCGGCCAGCGCTTGTTTTTGCTCTAAAGCGAGGCTTGCCATCTGCACCGTTTCGCGAGAGCGGGAGGTGGAAACTTGCGGTGCCATGAGCGCCTTTTCCACTTTGGCGGAGCTGCATGAGGGGCAGGTCACAAGCCCGCGTTTGCGCTGGGTTTCATAATCTTCGGACGAGCCGAACCATCCATCAAAGTCGTGTTCATTTTCACAAACTAGCGAAAATCGGATCATGTCGTTTGCTTTGCCTTGGGTGGGTTAAAATCACGTCTGTTTGAAAGGTTTGGCACTTTTGCGCGTGCCGTTTGCGACAATGTGGTGTCGATTTCAGCCAGTGCAAGGCCTGGTTCTTCGCCTGCGACCTCCGCAAGCACCACCCCCCACGGGTCGACTATGATTGAATGGCCGAAGGTAGCCCTCCCATCTTCGTGATCGCCGCCCTGTGCGGCTGCTATCATGAAGGAACCTGTCTCGATGGCTCGCGAGCGCAGCAAGACGTGCCAATGAGCTTGGCCGGTTTGGCGGGTGAAACACGATGGGCCGGTGAGAACGTTCACGCCAGCGCGGGCATAGGCATCATGAAGATGGGGAAAGCGCACGTCATAACAGATGGCGATTCCAAACTTTGCTCCTAGTGCTTCTAGGATGCATGTCTCGTTGCCCGGTTGATATACGGCAGATTCGCGCCATGTTTCACCGTTGTCGAGATCGACGTCGAACATGTGAATTTTGTCGTAACGGGTGAGAAGTGTGCCGTCGGGGCCAAAAACAAAAGCTCGATTGGCGGCGCGTCCGTCTCCCGCTGCTATGGGCGTGGAGCCGATATGCAGATGAATGCCCAATTCTGCTGCCAGATTGGCCGCGTGGGCAACCACCGGGTCTTCAGCCTGGTCTTTGAGGGTAGAGAAAAACTCTTTGCGGCTTTGTTGCACAATGCCGGTCATTTCCGGCGTCTGAACATAGTGTGCGCCTTGGGCAGCCGCTGCGCGCACCAAATCATCCATTGCCGCAATGTTAACGTGCGGTTGCGCTGTGGAGCGCATTTGAACGACAGCTGCGGTGAAGCGGGACATGGGCTTGGCCTAACTGTTTAACAGCGCATCCAGATTTCCCGCACGGTCGAGTTCGAATAGGTCGTCGCAACCACCAACATGGATATCACCGATGAAGATTTGCGGGAAAGTCGATGCACCGCCTGAGCGCGAGATCATCTGCTTGCGCAGTTCAGGGTCGAACGTTGCATCGTGTTCAGTGATGTTTGCTCCCTTTTTGGCCAAGAGTTTTTTGGCCGCTGTGCAATAGCCGCACATTTGGCGGGTGTAGATGGTTGTGTCAGCCATGTTGGCCCCCTGTTCGACATTTCAGCAAGGATATAGGGATCAAACCTTGTCTGGCGCAACCCGCGCAAAGGTTATGCAATCGATCTGCGCAGCTCCCGCTCGCCGCAATGCTCTTGAGCAGGCTTCCAGCGTCGCGCCGGTTGTGTGAACGTCATCGATCAAAAGCACGCGCTTCTGGGCCAACTGGGGTTTGTGTTCTGTGGGCACACGGAACGCGCCGCGCACGTTGGAATGGCGTGCGCTGGCATCCAGCCCTACCTGCTGGCGGGTGGGACGGATGCGGTGCAAAAAGTCTGGTGCGTAAGAAAGGTGTGCGGCTCGTGCCAACGCTCGCGCCAGTTCAGCGGATTGGTTGAAGCGCCTAGAAATCAGGCGGCGACGGTGGAGCGGAACGGGGACGACGATGGGATTGGCGTCCAGCAGCCCCTCGCCGGTTCGATGCAGGCTTTCAACCATCCATTGCGCCATCCACGGCGCAAGATCTGTGCGATCAGAGAATTTCAGTGCTTGCACCAATTGGCGGGCGACATCATCGTAAAAAACAGTTGCTCTGGCGCGATCAAATGACGGCGGTCGAGCCAATGCGGCAGCGCTTTTTGCGCCTGTGCCCAAATCGCGGGCGAAAGGCGTGCCAAGCACAGCGCAAAATGGCGGTTCAATAAAGCGCAAGCCAGACCAACACTGCGAACAGACTGTTCCACGCGCATCGACGCCTGTTTCGCAAGCCAGGCATACCGGTGGCAACACAACGTCCTGCACACGGCCAGCGGCTCGGCGCAGGGATTGCTTTGCTTTGGATAGGGCGGTTGCGGTGTTCATGGCAGGCAGTTTGCCGCACAATTCGTGTAGGCGATAGCCACCAAGTGAAATCGGTGGCACAAGCCATTGGGAATGTCACAGGGTCGATTTTGCATAAGCCATGAGCGAAAACTCAACTGCCACACAACGTATTAAAGCTCGGCTGGCCAGGGCGAAGCGCATTTGCCGTGAGGGGGATGATTTTCTAGTCCGACTCGCGGTTGATGAAATGCTGGAAAGACTGGCTGGTATTGAGCGGCATTTTGGCGAGGCGCTGGCGCTGTTTGCAGGCGGAGAATACTTGGCTTCGCAATTGGCTACACATGAACGGGTCGGCTCTGTGACGCGGTTGGAGATTGATGCGCTGGCTGATCTGAATGATTTCGGTCTGACCGATCAATCGCTCGATCTGATTGTCGCACCATTGTCGCTGCATTTTCTGGAAGACCTGCCCGGTGCCTTTGTGCAACTGCGCCGTGCGCTGCGGCCTGACGGTTTGTTGCTTGCCATGCTGCCGGGGCCTGAGACGCTGGCTGAGTTGCGCGCTAGCCTTTTGCAGGCGGAAAGCGCGGTTACGGGTGGCGCGGCCCAGCGCGTGGATGCGTTTACCGATATTCGCGACGCGGGCGGGCTTTTGCAGCGCGCGGGCTTTGCTTTGCCTGTGCTGGACAGCGAAACGGTCACCGTGCGCTACGATAACATGACGAAGTTGATCGCGGATTTACGGCGCATGGGGGCAAGTGGTGTGTCCACGGCTGGCCGCGGCCCCGGGCTGAATCGCGAGGCCGTTGCGCAGGCGATTTCGCACTACTCGGAGAATTTTGCCGATGCAGATGGGCGGGTTCGGGCTACGTTTCAGCTTGTCTCGCTGTCCGGATGGGCGCCGGACGCAAGCCAACAAAAGCCGCTAAAGCCCGGTTCGGCAAAAGCGCGTCTGGCGGACGCGCTCAAGACCGATGAACGTAAACTCTAGCTCGGCGGAGTTTAAACGAGAGCGCCGTGGCAGTGTTTGTATTTTTTGCCTGAATCGCATGGACATGGCTCGTTGCGGCCGACCTTGCCCCAGGTCTCAGGGTTCTGCGGATCACGTTCTTCCTGTGCCTGCGCTCTTTGCGGGGTGACAATCGCTCTCCCGTAGTCGCCTGCCTGACCGTCTTCATATTCGATCATGTCGCCGTCTTCGTCATAATCGAAGTGCATCTCTTCCATGTCGGGCAGATCGCCGAAGCTGTCGTCATCTGCCGCCTGCTGGACCAGTTCCACGCGCATCATTTGGGCTGTAACGGCCTGGCGCATGCTGGCGAGCATGGTTTCGAAAAGGGCGAAGCTCTCCTGCTTGTATTCGTTCAACGGATCGCGCTGGCCATAGCCGCGCAGACCGACCACGGAACGCAAATGATCGAGTGATTCCAGGTGTTCACGCCACAGATGGTCGAGCGTTTGCAGCAAAATGGACTTCTCGACGTATGATGTCACATCCGGGCCGAAGCGCTCACGGCGCTCAACGGCTGCTTTGTCCGCCGCTTCCATCAAGCGCTCTGTGACGTCGTTTTCATCGATACCTTCTTCCAGTGCCCATTCGTGGACGGGAAGATCGAGATTAAGATACTGCTCCACCCCTGCTTTCAGCTCGTCCAGCTTCCATTCCTCAGCATAGGCTTTTTCCGGTATGGTCTGCGCCACAAGCCCCTGGACAACCTCGCTGCGCATGTCGTCGATATAGGATGACAGGTCCTCGGACTGCATCATTTCGATGCGCTGTTCGAAGATCACCTTGCGCTGATCGTTCATCACATCATCGTATTTCAGCAGGTTCTTGCGAATGTCGAAGTTGCGGGCTTCCACCTTGCTCTGGGCTTTTTCAAGCGCCTTGTTGATCCAAGGGTGGACGATGGCTTCATCTTCTTTCAGGCCCAGTTTCGTCAACATGCCGTCCATACGGTCGGAACCGAAAATCCGCATAAGATCATCTTGCAGGGACAGGAAGAATTTCGAATTGCCGGGGTCGCCCTGACGGCCCGAACGGCCGCGCAGTTGGTTGTCGATGCGGCGGCTCTCGTGGCGTTCTGTCGCCAACACATAGAGGCCGCCGGCGGCGATCGCTTCTTCTTTCATCTTGGCGTGTTCGGCGATGATTTCTTCGCGCTTCTTTTCCAGCGCCTTGCCTTTCAGACCCTCAAGATCGCGCTCAAGGCGCATGTCGAGGTTGCCGCCGAGCTGAATGTCGGTGCCCCGGCCTGCCATATTGGTTGCAATGGTGATCGCACCAGGCACACCGGCTTGCGAAACGATATAGGCTTCCTGTTCGTGGTAGCGGGCGTTGAGGATCTGAAAGTCATTGATTCCTGCCTCGCGCAGTTTCTCGCCCAAGAATTCTGACTTTTCGATTGAGGTTGTGCCAACGAGAATAGGCTGGCGGCGCTCCCGGCAGTCTTTAATGAGGTTGATTATAGCACGGTATTTTTCTTCAACCGTGCGATAAACCTCATCATCTTCGTCGATACGAGCAACCGGCTTATTTGTCGGAACGTCCACGACATCCAATTTGTAAATATCGCCGAATTCCGCCGCTTCCGTCATGGCTGTGCCGGTCATGCCCGACAGTTTGTCGTACATGCGGAAGTAGTTCTGGAATGTGATGGAGGCGAGTGTCTGGTTCTCCGGCTGGATCTGCACGCCTTCTTTGGCTTCCAAAGCCTGATGCTGGCCATCGGAATAGCGGCGGCCCTGCATGGCGCGGCCCGTGAATTCGTCGATGATGACGACTTCGTTATTTACGACCATGTAGTCTTTATCACGCGCAAACAGCTTATGGGCTTTCAGCGCGTTGTTGATGTGGTGGACGACCGAAACATTTTCTACATCGTAGAGCGAGCCGCCTTTGAGCAGCCCAGCTTCTTCCAACATCGTTTCCAGCTTTTCGTTGCCCTCTTCGGTGAAGGTAACGGTGCGCTGTTTTTCATCCAGTTTGTAGTCTTCCGGCGCAATGAGCGGGATCAGCTGATCGACTGCCACGTAGAGATCGGACTTGTCGTCCACGGGGCCAGAAATGATGAGTGGCGTGCGGGCTTCGTCGATGAGGATTGAGTCCACTTCGTCGACAATTGCGAAATTGTGGCCGCGCTGAACCATCTGTTCCACATCGAGCTTCATGTTGTCGCGCAGGTAGTCGAAGCCCAATTCGTTGTTGGTGGCGTAGGTAATATCGCAATCGTACGCGGCTTGGCGTTCGTCATCGTCCAACTCGTGAACAATCACGCCGGTGGTGAGACCGAGGAAGCTGTAAATCTGGCCCATCCATTCGGAGTCGCGCTTGGCCAGATAGTCGTTGACCGTCACCACATGCACGCCGTTGGCGGGAAGGGCGTTGAGGTAACAGGCGAGCGTGGACATAAGGGTTTTGCCCTCGCCGGTGCGCATTTCTGCGATCTTGCCTTCGTGCAAAATCATGCCGCCAATCAACTGCACATCAAACGGGCGCATGCCGAGCGTGCGGCGCGAGGCTTCGCGGACCACGGCAAAGGCAGGCACCAAAAGATCGTCCAGCGTTTGGCCAGCTTCCAGCGCCGCACGGAACTCGTCGGTCTTGGCTTTCAGCGCCTCGTCAGAAAGCGCTTCGATTTCTGGTTCAAGCGCGTTTATCTCGTCCACACGGGGGCGGTATTTCTTCACCTGCCGTTCGTTTTCGGAGCCGAAGAGTTTGCGCGCTATACCGCCAAAACTAACCATGAAATTCTCTCGTTTTTCTCAAATGTCCGATCTGCGGACCAAATGTCCACGAACCGTCAAAATTTTCCTTACCATGTATGCCATTATGTTCACGATACAACGGCGCATTTCCGCCTAACGCGGAATTTACCGAGGCGTGAAGAACGACCGAAGACAACATGGATTTGCGCCGTCTGCGCCCGTTTTGCCGTTTTCGCAGCGAAACCACAACGGTTGCGGGTGCGTTTCTTGTTTGTGTTCGGGCAATAGGCGTGAAAAAGCTGTTTGCTGACCACACATCGCGCGCTTTGCTGCGGCTGGACGCTGCAATGAAGTGGCGATAAGAGTGAAACAAATTCAGCGCACCACATGCAGGGTTCAGGCCCGTTGTGGCCACAAGTGCATGTCGTAAGGAAAATTAAATGCCCTCCATTCTTTCTCCGTTCTCGCGCCTTTTGGCCGCTGGTGTTGTTGTTGTCTCGCTTGCAGGCAGCGCTTTCGCGCAAGAGGACAAGCCGGTTGCCAAAGTGGGTGATCGCGTGATCACCACGTCCGACCTTGACGAAGCGGTCAATCGCCTTGGCCAGCAATTTTCCAATGTGCCGGAAGAACAGCGTCGGGCGCGTATCCTTGACGCCTTGATTGATTTTTCCGTGCTGGCGGCTGAAGCGGAGAAGTCTGGTGTCGCTGATACCGATGCTGTGAAAAAGACGCTTGAATATCTGCGCATTCAGGCGCTGCACAATGCCTATTTCAGCGACAAAATTCGCCCTTCCGTGACCGAAGAGCAAGTCAAAGCCCGTTATGACGAACAGGTCGCTGCCGCTACCCCTGAGCAAGAGGTGAAAGCGCGTCATATTCTGGTTAAAACCGAGGAAGAGGCCAAGGCCATCATTGCGGAACTCGATGGTGGTGCTGATTTCATTGAGCTGGCCAAGACCAAGTCCACCGGCCCAAGCGGGCCACAAGGTGGTGATCTTGGCTTCTTCGGCAAAGGACGCATGGTCCCCGAATTTGAACAAGCCGCGTTTGCCATGAAGGCTGGGGAATACTCCAAAGAGCCCGTGAAAACCCAATTCGGGTTCCACGTCCTTAAAGTTGATGAGGTGCGCGATGTCGCACTTCCGACTTTTGAGCAATCGAAAGGTCAGATTGAGCAGTTGCTGCTTTCCGAAGCGTATGCGGCAGCGGTGAAGTCCGGACGCTCTTCGTTGGGTATTGAGGTTCTGGATGAGAGCCTGAAGCTGCCGGAAGAAAATTAAACGCTGTCGGTTAGGGGGCACATCATGGGCATTTCCCCGCTCGCGCCAAAGAAATATACCGTGTTGCCGCCGCTTGATGGGGTGCGCATCGCTGTGGCAAAGGCGGGCATTAAATATGCTGACCGCGCGGATCTGATGCTTATGGTATTTGATGCACCAGCCGCTGTTGCGGGCGTTTTCACGACCAGCCGCTGCGCCAGTGCGCCGGTGGATTGGTGCCGAAGTGTTTTGGCAGACGCCGGGGCGACGACCCGTGGTTTTGTGGTCAATTCAGGCAATGCAAATGCTTTCACCGGCAAAAAGGGTGCTGCAGCCACGCAGATGACTGCGCAAGCTGCCGCCAAGGCTATCAGCTGTAATCCGAGCGATATTCTGCTGGCGTCAACCGGTGTGATCGGCGAACCGCTCGATGCCAGTCGGTTCGAAGGCTTGCTGGCTGATATGGCGCCTGCTGCTCAAACTGATCTCTGGTTGGATGCGGCCAAAGCGATCATGACGACGGATACCTATCCGAAAGTGGCGACCGCCAGTGTTGATCTGGGCGTGAAGCGGGTGACGATCAACGGTATTGCGAAGGGCTCTGGCATGATCGCGCCGGACATGGCGACCATGCTTTCCTTCATCGTAACAGACGCGGCCATAGACCAGCCTGTACTTCAGGCCATGCTGTCTGGATTAACACCTTCCACCTACAATTCAGTGACGGTCGATAGTGATACGTCGACCAGCGATACGGTTTTGCTTGCAGCAACTGCCACGGCGGGAAATCAGGCGATTGTTGTTGCCGACAGCGATGATGCGAGCGCTTTTCGCGGTGCGCTGGAAATCGTGATGCACGATTTGGCCATCCAGATTGTGCGCGATGGAGAAGGTGCCACCAAACAGGTGGAAATTCATGTTCGTGGCGCAGACAGCGACACGTCTGCGCGGCGCATAGCGCTTTCGATTGCCAATTCACCACTGGTCAAGACCGCTGTGGCTGGGGAAGATGCCAATTGGGGGCGTGTGGTAATGGCTGTCGGCAAAGCCGGCGAGCCTGCGGACCGCGATCGGCTTGCGATCTGGTTTGGCGATGTGCGCGTGGCGGTTGATGGCGAGCGTGACCCGGATTATTCCGAAGACGCTGCAACCGCTGTCATGAAGCGTGATGAAATCACTATTGGTGTCGATATCGGCTTGGGCGACGGTCAAGCGCGGGTTTGGACCTGCGATCTGACAAAGGAATATGTGGCGATCAACGGCGATTACCGAAGCTGATGACGCCATCGCAGTCTCATATCAGCCTGCCGGAAGTGCGGCGCTTGGAAGCTGTCTCCTTCCGCTCTTGGCCTGCTGCCAGCACGCGGTTTGACGGCACTTGGGCGATACGGCTCACCGCCGGTCATCCGGCCAAACGGCTCAACTCGGTCAATCCGCTGGACCCTGCCGATCACGACAATATCGACGAGCGCATTTCCCGTGCCACCCGCATCTTCGATGCTTTTGGGCGACCTCTGGTGTTTCGCCAAAGCCCGCTAGCGCCCGCTGAGCTTGAGAACCGTCTTGATGCCCGTGGTTGGATGCGGTTTGACGAAACCATCGTCATGCTGCGTGATCTTGATGGCACTGTTCCACCGAGAGATCTGACCAGTGCGCCGGTAGGCAATGTTGGGCGCTGGTTGGATCAGTGCATGGCAATGGGAGCGTTCGCGCCGGACGTTAAGCCGGGACTTTCTGAGTTGATCGACCGTGTGCACGGCGAAGTGGCACTGTTTTTGGGCGATGTGCGCGAGGGCGAAGCGCGATGCGCTGCGATGATGGTGCGGTTTGGCGACCTTGCTGGCCTGTTTGAGGTCGTCACCCATCCCGATCATCGGCGCAAAGGTTTGGCCAAACGTTTGGTCAACAATGCGATGGCTTGGGCCAAATCAAAGGGCAGCAAAAGGGCTTGGCTTCAAGTTGTGGCAGACAATGAGAGCGCCGTGAAACTCTACGAAGAAACTGGCTTCACCGAAGCTTATCGCTACGCCTATCGCCGTCCGCCGGAGGCGCACAATGGCTGACCCCGCGCCGAAAAAGATCGTTACAGTGGTTGCTTGTGCGTTGATTGACGCTGACATGCGCGTGCTGTTGGCCCAGCGGCCGGAAGGTAAGGCAATGGCCGGGCTTTGGGAATTTCCCGGCGGCAAGATTGATCCGGGCGAGACGCCGGAGGAAGCCTTGATCCGCGAATTGCGCGAAGAACTGGACATTGAGACGAAGGCTACCTGTTTGGCCCCGCTAACCTTTGCCAGCCATTCCTATGACGACTTTCATTTGCTCATGCCGCTCTATGTCTGCCGCCGTTGGTGGGGCGTGGTGCGGCCCACGGAAGGGCAGACGTTGAAGTGGGTGCGGGCAAAAAACTTGCGGGACTATCCTATGCCTGATGCCGACATTCCGCTCATCCCTGCATTAACCGAAATTTTATAGGCACGCGGGTAACGTTCCCTTAAGCATAACGACAATTGCCGACTGCTGGCGCGCAAAGACGTGCTGACAGGTTTCGGATGGGCGCAACGGATGCACAAGCGATGCGGGATGAAGACAACAATTTGCGGGAAACGTCGCTTTGGGATTCAGCGGCAGTCAGGCTTTCGCTTGGCTTTGCTGCGTTAGCAGTGGTTTTGGCGCTTTCGATTGGGCCTTCTGCTGACAATCTGGTTGCAAAAGTCATCGGTCCGGGGCTTGGGCCCGTCGATCCAATGACAACAGCCAGCGTTAGACCCGCCCCGCAAGCTGGTCCCAAACGCTATATCTTGCGACGTTCTGTGCTCCAGAAAAGCCGCGATAGTTCTTGCAGAATTTACGTCAGTGGACGCCGCGAAGGCGAATGCTGAGGGTAAGCGACCTTAAATGAGTTGAAATACGCCCCGTATAGGGTTGAGTCTCCGAGCACGCCCGGAAGAGCTAGTACTATTGCGCGACGGTGCCTGTTGCCTCGTTGCTGGTCGCCGTGACTGGTGCAACTGCATTTTGAGCGGTTGCGGGTGCCGTGGTTACGGTTTGTGTCGGTTCAGGCTGTTTCGGCGGTTCTACGACTTCGGGCTTGGGCACGATGATGTTGATACCTGGAAGCGCCTCTTGAGGTGTCATGGGAGCAAGCGCGCGCGGTTCGCGGTTTTCGGATTTTGCAACCAATGCTTCAAAGCGTTTGGTAAAATCTTCCTGCCGCTTTGTGTAAGCAACTGCGAGCGATTCAGGCATCGCCATCGTTGGGCAAGCCTGTGTCGGCACGAACTTGCCGCTGCCGACGGTGTTAAAGCGATAGCGCTTGCCGCACACATCCACTTTGGGCGGCGTGCGGGTAATCTCGAAATGGTCGTAGCCTTCCTTCAGCATGTTCCAAAATTCCGCGTGCTTGTGATCGCGGTGTTTGTGCATGTTTTCCGGCGTCATGCGGAAAGGGAAGGCTTGTATCTGGAAGGCCTTCTGGCCGCCGCGAAGCGCCTCGCGGGCCAGTGCATAGATCTCTTCCACCCGGTCATCCGTCATTGAATAGCAGCCGGCAGAAGAGCAAGCGCCGTGAACCATCAGGTGCGAGCCTGTGCGGCCGTGGGCGCGGTCATAGGCGTTAGGGAAGCCCATGTTGAACGACAGATGATATTGCGACTTCGGATTCAACTGATGTTTGGCAACGGTGTAGAAACCCTCAGGAGCCTGCTTGTCGCCTTCTTTGAATTTTGGGCCGAATTTGCCGGACCATTTACAGATTTCATATTCAGACAGAAGCGCGTAACGGCCCGTGTCTTTTTGCTTCCAGACTTCCAGAACGTTCTCGTCTTTGAAGATTCTGATCATGATTGGCGATGATGCCTTCATGCCATAAGCCGACATTTTGGCTTTCAGCTTTGTTGGCAGTGGAACTTCGCCACGGTTTGAATCGATGCCGTCGAACACATTTTGGCATCCTACGAGCGCAAATGCGGCCAGGCCCAAAAGGCCGGCGCGGAATGTGCGCATTTTTGCTGATGAACGAACGGTCAAGCGGGGCGGCTCCGTAACATTTATGAACGCGATACTATGCGGCGGGGAAATACGAAGCGCCGCCTACGCTCATGTTCATAGACTGTTAAAGTTGACTTTGTGTTGACACAAGCAAGCTGTGGGTGCGTTCACGCGATTGTCAGTCACATGTTTGTTGTTGTTGAAACACTTGCGTGAAGGGGTTTTGGCGGCGCGAACCTAGAGATTGCGCCCGATGGCAAGAAATTTCTCGCGGCGTTCGCGCTTTAACGCGTCCGGTGATTTCTTCGAAAGCTCAATGAGGTTCGCTTTCAGCTTTGTACGAGCGGCTGCGAATGTTTCCTTGCGGTGACGGTGTGCGCCTCCGCTGGGTTCCGGCACGATTTCGTCGATGATGCCGAGCGCCAACAAATCTTGGGCCGTGATCTTCATGCTGGTTGCCGCTTCGCGGGCCCGTGTGGAATCGCGCCAGAGGATCGAGGCAGCCCCTTCCGGCGAGATGACGCTGTAGATGGCGTGTTCGAGCATCAAAACGCGGTTGGCCGAAGCGATGGCGATGGCCCCGCCGGAGCCGCCTTCGCCGATAACCATCGAGATCATGGGCGTTGTCAGGTTCAAACAGGCTTCCGTCGAGCGCGCTATGGCTTCCGCCTGTCCGCGCTCTTCCGCGCCGATGCCGGGATATGCGCCCGCTGTATCAATGAGTGTGATGACGGGCAGGCCGAAACGGTCGGCCATTTCCATCAATCGGATGGCTTTGCGATAACCCTCTGGTCGCGCCATGCCAAAATTGTGATGCAGACGAGATTGTGTGTCATGACCTTTTTCGTGGCCGATGACGGCAACCGACTGACCTTCGAAACGACCAAGGCCGCACTGAATAGCGTGGTCGTCAGCAAAGCCACGGTCGCCTGCAAGCGGCTGGAAATCGTCGATCAGCGCTTCGCGAAAATCTTTGAAATGGGGGCGATCCGGGTGGCGGGCGACCTGCGTCTTCTGCCAAGCGTCCAGCTTTTTGTATAGCTCGTCCAGCGTCTGCCCGGCTTTGGCTTCCAGCTTGTTGATTTCGTCGGCAACGTTGAGGCTGGCGTCAGCGGACTGCATATCGCGCAATTCGCGAGCCTTGCCTTGAAGGTCGGAAACGGTCTTTTCAAATTCGAGATAGGCCTGCATCTGCGTATCCTGAGCGTGATTGAAAAAGCGGCCGTCTGAAAACCTCCGGCTTGCAGCATTTAGGTGACGCAGGCGGTCTTCGCAATGCGGGCGCTTGCCCTATTCACTTATTTGCGCGTGCTTGCAGCACTTTGAAGCCGTCTTCGACTGTTAATTCGTGAAACGAGCCGAAAACGGATTGAAGAGTTTGCTCATAAGGCAGCGTGCGGTTGGCGACCATGCGCAACTTACCGCCGGGACGCAGGGCCTTGGCGGCGGCGCGTATGAGGGCTTGTCCAAGCTGCGGCTCTGCTGCGCGGGCGGTGTGGAAAGGCGGGTTCATGACGATCGTGTCGTAGCGCGCGGGCGGCGCTTCACGGATCAGGTCTAGCCAGTGGAACGACATTGGGATGGCGATATCGTCAAGCGCAGCTTTTGAGGCTTCAACGGCATGAAATTCAGCCTCAAGCAAGGTGAGCGAATTTGGCTTGGATTGTTCGGTAAGCGCGCGCGCCAGATGGCCTGTTCCAGCGCAAAAATCGGCGCAATCGCCTGCGAGGCTCTCATCAAACGTTGCGGCCAGCACCGCCGAGCCACGATCGATTTTTCCTTTCGCAAAAAGGCCTGCATTGGCGTCCACAGGCAAGGCCGAGACCGTGCGACGGGCCATGTCTGTGGCGATGAGGGTGAAGCATTGGGCGTGATATTTGGAAAAAGTATCGACGACCGTTCCCAACCGTGCGGCCCACTTTTTCAAAGGGACAATGCCGGTGTTCTTTTCTCCGCACACCAAAATGGGCGCCCCTTCTGATACCGATAAAAGCGCGTGAGCGATGTTGCGTTCGTTCACCGCCTTTGCGCGGTCAGTTAAGACCAATGCTCCCGCCAGTCCGCCTTTTTCCAGCGTTGGCGATGTGACAAAGCCTGTATCCGTGAGGTCGAGATAGAGAGGGCGGAAACTTTGTTGGCATACAAGGCCAATCTTCCAGTTCGATGCATCTGGCAAGGGGTGAGCGTTGAAAAAGGCCCACGGTTTGCTCGCATCTGGGTAGGGGCGATCCTGCCGTTGGAACGGCAGGATCAGTGTCTTGATGGACGGTCTGTCCATGGGGTATCAAACGGGCGCGCGCGATCAGGCGGCGGCTTCTTCCGCTTCGCCCTCGCCGTCCTCTTCATCCGTCTTCGGTCCGCGACGCGGGCCTTTTGCGAGGTTGGCTTCAATCAGGTTGACGGCTTCCGTCTCGCTGATTTTGTTCACAACCGCGATTTCACGCGCCATGCGCTCCAGAGCAGCTTCATAAAGCTGACGCTCGGAATAAGACTGTTCGGGCTGCGTGTCTGAACGGAACAGGTCGCGGACAACTTCTGCAATCTGGATAAGATCGCCCGAATTGATCTTCGCATCGTATTCCTGTGCGCGGCGGCTCCACATGGTGCGCTTGACGCGGGCGCGGCCTTGAACTGTCTTGAGCGATTTTTCAACGTGCGTAGGTTCAGCCAGTTTGCGCATGCCAACGGATTCTATTTTAGGCACAGGCACCCGCAGGGTCATTTTGTCTTTGGCGAAGCTGATGACGAACAGTTCCAGCGAAAAACCAGCGACTTCCTGCTCCTCGATTTCGACAATCTGGCCAACGCCGTGTGCGGGATAAACAACGAATTCGCCGGTTTTAAAACCCTGACGTTGAACTGCTTTTTTGGCTGCCATGTGGACTGCGCTCCTAGTTGCGTGGTCTGTCTTTATGCTCGCGTTGTTTGCGTTGCGCGGTGACAAACTCTTGTTATCGCCGGAACACGAAAGCAGACCGGCTTTTTAATATCGACCCAATGGTCGGATGGTTCGTTGCGTCTTTAGAGGGAAAGTGCGCGGACAGTTGAATTGCCGCCGCTATCCCGTTTGCCAGACCGACAAATGCCAAGGCCACCCGCAGGGGCACTTGAAAGACATTGTATCAGGAGGACTGTGTGAAGCCTTTGGCGATAATCGAATGTGTTTTTCGCTGTTGGCCCCGTTCAAAACGCTTCAATCGTGACAGCATACACTAAAAAAGGGCAATTTTCAACGTGGATAGATTTCGTGCGGAATTCTGGGGTTAGAAGTGCTTTTGCGCTCCTTAATGCCAGTGGCTTAGCTGCCTTCGCCCGGTTCCGGCGAGAAATATTTCTCAAACTTGCCTTCTTCGCCGTCAAATTTTTCGCCATCTTCGGGCGGTGTGCCTTTGGCGATGATGTTGGGCCATTTCTCGGCGTATTCGGTGTTGATCTTTAGCCATTTGTCGAGACCCGGTTCGGTGTCGGGTTTGATGGCTTCAGCGGGGCATTCCGGCTCGCATACACCGCAATCGATGCACTCATCCGGGTGGATGACAAGCATGTTTTCGCCTTCGTAGAAACAGTCGACTGGGCATACCTCGACACAGTCCATGTACTTACATTTTATGCAGTTATCGAGCACGAGGTAGGTCATAGATGTAAAGTCCGTTCAACAGGTGCGACTGTCAGTTTGATGCAGTCAGATTTGGGGATGTGGTAGCGCGTGGTTTGGGCGCTGACAAGGCTTGGAAGCCGCTTTCAAATGGCGCAGGTGTTCAATCGAATTGTTCGCCAGCTTGAGAGCGAAAACGGGATAATTCGCGACGCTCTTTCTTGGTCGGGCGGCCTGCACCTTCTTCGCGCACCGCCTGTTTCAGCGGTCTTCCGGTTGGATCGCGCTTCACCGGCGGTGGGGAAAGGTCTTCATAAAGCAACTGCGCCTCTGGGGCTGGGCCGCGGCGCGTTCCAGGTGCGCGAACTTTGAGGATTTTGATTTGCCGGTCGAGTGTGACCGTCAACACGTCATCGCGCACGACAGTATGGCTGGGTGAGCCTATGCGGACTGTGTTGATGCGGATTTTGCCCGATTTGACGAGGGATTGAGCGAGCGAGCGGGTTTTGACTGTGCGTGTGTACCACAACCATTTGTCGACCCGCATCTTGGAGGTCGGATCGCCGACAATTTCCGGCAGGATCGGTGGTTCTTCTTCGTCGTCAGCCATTTCCACCTTTGAGCGAATTTTTCAGCGCGGCCAAAGCTGCAAAAGGCGAGTCCGGATCGGCGACTTTTGGCTTTTCTTGGCGCTTGGGGGCCGGTTTGCCGCCTGCTTTGGGGTCTTTACCTTGGCCTCTGGCCTGTTTCGTCCGATCAGAACGGCCTTTGCGCGGGGCATTTTGCTCTGCGCCGCGCGGTTTCCCCCTGCCGCCGGCTCGAACGGGCCGCCAAATGTCGATGCGTTTTTCTTCTTCAGGCTCTTCAGAGGTTGCTTCGGCAGAAGACGCTTCAGCGGGAACAATTTCAGCCTCTGGGGTTGCTTCTTCCGTTTTGGGCGCGTCACCTTGCGTTTTCGGAGCGTCCCATTGAGCGACTTTGGCTTCGACGTCGGCAGCCGCCATATTGTCGTTTTTGTAGCCCAAGCCTTTTAGCACCGCCGCCATATCTTCATGGGTTGCGCCGAGGATCGAGAGCATGTCCGGGGTGACGTAAAATCCAACCCCGTCCCAAGCACCGCCGGGGCGGGCTTCGGTTTTGTCGGCACGCCACGAAATTGCGGGGCGGATCAGGTCTGCCAGACGTTCCAGAATATCGGCACGCACGGCCTTTTGGCCCAGCACGCGGAAACCGGCGAGCGGGTAGAAGGCTTGGTCGAATGTCTCGTCGACCGGCATGGACGTGCGTCCAGCGGCAAGAGCGGTGACAATCTCTTCGCGACCTGCGGCTTCCATCTTGTTGTTGTTGAGCGCCCACAGCTTGGCGCACAGAGCTGCCGGTGCAGGCTTGATGAGGGCTGGCACAAAGATGTGATAAGCGCCAAAGCGTACGCCTTTGCGGCGAAGCTGGGCGCGTTGGTCTTGGTCGAGGCCGCGCACGTCGTCTGCAATGTCACGACGGTCTACCACGCCCATGCTTTCAACAATGCGGAAGGAGACGCCACGAGCGAGACCGTCGACGCCTTCATCATTGGAAAGATCGAGAAGTGGCTTGAGGTGAGTTTCGATCTGAAAACCGATCCAGCGTTCTAGGCGTGCGGCAACCTTATCGCGCGCTGGGCCGGTCAGTTGTTCGTCGGCCAGCAGGATAACGCGGGGCTTGAGAACCGCATCTCCGGCGGCAAGCCTGCCTACGGGGGCGCCAATCCAGCGCAGCGTTCCATCGCTGTCGGCGATGATGTCTGAATTGGGCGCAGCGGCAAGACGTTCGGAACGGGCTTCGATTTCGCTCGCCAGCGCTTTTTGCGCTGCAAGGCGTGTGGCTTTCGCGTCCGGGCCATCGGCCGTCGCGTCGCGCGTGAATCGAAAACCGACGAGTTCACCAACATGGTGTCCCTCAACGGTGACCGTTCCGGTCGGCGAAATTTCGGCCTCAAGCATAGAGTTTTCCCGAAGGCGCTTCATCAACACCGATGTCCTGCGATCAACAAAGCGTTTCGTCAAGCGATCATGCAGGGCATCGGACAGGCGATCTTCGATGGCGCGGGCTTCTCCTTGCCAATGCGTGGCGTCTTTCAGCCATGAATCGCGGTGCGCGACGAAGGTCCATGTGCGAATGTGTGCAATCCGGTTTGAGAGCGCATCAATCTCGCCTCGTGTATCATCGCACTGGCTCATTTGCTGGGCAAACCAGTCAGGGTCAATATAGCCGTTGTCTGCCAGATCAAGGTAGATAGACGACAGCAGATCGGCATGGTTTGCCGGCGAGACGCGGCGGTAGTCCGGTATTTGTGCCACCTGCCAAAGTTGTTCCACGTGCGCGGCTTCCAGCACTCTGTCTTTGACACTTTGCAGCCCCGCCATCGCGGTGAACGCCCGTTGGTCGATGGCCATCGGGGCTTTGACCAAGGTCGGATCTTTTGATGGGGTTTCCAGCGAGACGACAAGGCTTTCAATGGATGAAAAGTCCAGATCGCGGCTGCGCCATTGCATAACTTTCACGGGCGGGAATTCGTGGGTTTCCAAACGACTGACCAATTCGTCTTCGAACGGATCGACATTTCCCGTTACTCCGAACGTACCGTCATTGGTGTGGCGTCCGGCGCGGCCAGCGATCTGTCCGAATTCCGCAGGGTGCAGCCGGCGCATTTGGTGTCCATCAAATTTCGTTTGCTGAGCGAAAGCTACGTGATCAACGTCAAGATTAAGACCCATGCCAATCGCGTCCGTCGCGATAAGAAAATCCACATCACCTGATTGATACAGCTCCACCTGCGCGTTGCGGGTGCGCGGCGATAGCGAGCCGAGAACGACGGCAGCCGCGCCCCTTTGTCGGCGGATGAGTTCGGCGATGGCGTAAACTTCATCAGCCGAGAAGGCGACGATTGCGGAACGGCGAGGCAGGCGGGTGATCTTTTTCTGGCCCGCATATTGAAGCTGCGAGAGGCGTGGGCGTGTCACGACGTTAATGCCGGGCAGCAAGGCCTCCAGCGCAGGGCGCAGCGTTGCGGCGCCAAGAAGCATTGTCTCGTTGGTGCCGCGCAAATGAAGCAATCGGTCGGTAAAGACGTGGCCGCGATACAGATCGGAAGCCAGTTGCACCTCGTCGATGGCGAGAAAGGCAACATCAGTGGTCGGCGGCATGGCCTCGACCGTGCAGATGTGGAAACGCGCACCAGGCGGGCGAATTTTCTCTTCGCCGGTTATCAGCGCGACCTGGTTTGCAGGCACCCGTTCGATGACACGGTTGTAAACCTCTCGCGCCAGCAAGCGCAGGGGCAGGCCGATCATGCCGGATTGGTGGCCGAGCATACGTTCAATAGCGAGGTGGGTTTTGCCTGTATTGGTCGGCCCGAGAACGGCGGTGACACCGCGCCCGGCCCCAAGGCGGCTTTCGCGCCTTTTTAGTTCGGGTCTGGTGTTGCGGTTCATGGCAAATATCCTTGCCGCCGCAGGCGCGGGGCTTCAAGTGCCAGTGTTAGCATTGTGTGGCGGATTGCAAACCGCGCCTAAAGGTCCACCCCCAAAAAGATGAACACCAAGCGCTTAGCGTAGGGCGAGTTTAGTGGCGTTGCCCTCTATCATGCCGAAGCGTGTTGGCACCTTGAAGCCGACGAGGCTGAAGACATCGGTAGAACCGACGCGGCCCATCTGGACTTCAATGTCTTTTCGCGTCTTGAGGAAATTAGTGCCCTTGTTGGACTTGCGATGGCCAGCGACAGGTACGTATTTTACTGCGCATCGGTAAACTGGTCCATTGTATCCAGCAGGGCGGTCTGTGCCTTCGCCCTTGTAGCTGAATTCCAGGTTCATGCGCACTTTCCCGTCAAATACAGGCACACTGCGGTTGCAGACCTCTTTGCCGTTGGTTTTGCCGCCGTCTGCCACGGGGAATATCAGAGCGCTGACGGGGTCCAGTACGTTTTTAGAGTGGCTGTCTTTCAGCGGTATCGTGTCCGGCTTGATTTTGATCTTTGGGCTGTAGGCAATTTTCACGACATTGGCACCGGCGAATGTAAGCTGCGTTTCCCCCTTCTTTTTGCCGCGTCGAAACGATGCATTTTGGCTGGAGGGAATTACTTTGGTGCCTGATATCTTGCCGCTCGCGCTCATTGAGCCCTTGGAACTCGCAATGATAGCCATCGCCTTGTTCGTCCGTGCAGAGCCGTCGATTTTATAGCGCGTGCCGTTGATTACGATCTTGTTCTTCATTGTGGCAACGGGAATGCCCTTGAAATAGACTGAAAACGTGCTGGAAAGGTTCGCATCCGCTGCATTTGCAATAATGGGTGACGATACCAGAACTGCCGTGAGCAATGATGCTGCGGAGCGTTTTGGCCTTTGTTTCATCAGTTTCATGGGAGGACTTTCTGCCTTTTGTGGTTTGCAACACACGCCGTTGTCCGTATTCACATCGCCAAGCAATAGGGCGAAACTAGGAAGGTGCCAATTTTTGCGCCTGCGTCACATTTGTGATTGCGCGTCAGCCCTTGACGAAATGGCTCTTCGCGCCTAGGACAGCGCCACAATTTCCCGCACTGGCGAAACTGTTGGCCGCGATGGCCGTTCAAAGCCTTTCTCGAGGCGTTGGAGGATCGTCGTGAAAATTGCATGTGCCATATGAATGACGCATGAACGGCTTTCAGGACCACGTGCTTTTGATAGACGATAACCGAAGGACGACCATCATGTCCCGCAAATGTGAACTGACCGGCAAAGCCGTTATGACCGGTAACAATGTGTCCCACGCTAACAACCGGACGCGCCGCCGTTTCCTCCCGAACCTCGTCAATGTGACGTTGCTTTCGGAATCGCTGGGCCAGCGCATCCGCCTTCGCGTTGCAGCTGCTGCTCTTCGCACGGTTGAGCATCGCGGCGGTTTGGACGCGTTCCTGATCAAAGCAAAAGAAGACGATCTTTCGCCAAAAGCGAAAATTCTGCGCCGTCAGGTTCAAAAGAAAGCCGCTGAACAGGCTGCTTAATGTGGTTTCGGGCCAGATGCTGGCCTGACCCATACAAGACATAGAGAAGGCGGCAATTGCTGCCTTTTTTGTTGGACAGACCTCATTTGCGTTTTCGCCTCACCGGCTTCGCAAATGCCTAACCGAACCCCAACAGCAAAGGACTTTGCGCCATGACCGCAGCCGTTTCCCGTTCTACTCTCGTTGCATTTATCGCCGCCATGGCCTTCGTGGTCGTTGTCTCCAATGTGCTTGTGCAGTTTCCTGTGCAGGCGATGATTGGCTCCTACAATCTTGCTGACCTGCTGACCTATGGCGCTTTCACCTATCCGATCGCGTTTCTCGTCAACGATCTGACCAATCGCCGCTTTGGCCCCTCCAAGGCACGCATTGTTGTCGGGTTTGGCTTTGTGCTTGCTGTGATCTGCTCAGCGACCATTCCGCCGCTGCTGTTCTCGCTGGGTCTGTTTCCCTTTGAAATGACAAGCGGACGTCTGCTGCGCATCGCGATTGCATCGGGCACCGCTTTTCTGATTGCGCAATTGTTGGACGTGTTTGTGTTTGACCGCCTGCGCGGCGGCCAGTGGTGGAAAGCGCCGTTGTTCTCCACCTTCGTCGGTTCAGTGCTGGATACGGTTCTGTTCTTTTCGCTCGCCTTCGCCACCAGCTTTGCTTTCTTGGGCGCTGGCGATGAGTTTGCGACGGAAGCCGCACCGTTCCTCGGCCTGTTTGCAATCGAAGCACCGCGCTGGATTTCCTGGGCCGTGGGTGATTTCGGTGTGAAGGTGCTGGTTGGTTTGGCGCTGCTCATCCCATACGGGGTCATCGCGCGTCGCCCCGCCGTAGCCTAGTCTTCGGGTCTATTGCGCTCGAATTGTAGCGCCCCGGGCAAGGGGCTGAGCCACGATTCACGTCGGATGGTCCACAGTTCGTAGGTGGGCTTGAATTGGTCTGGCGCATCAAGAGCGCCAAGATGAATTTCGATCTCTTTGCCCGATCGTGAAAAAACCGATGATCCGCATGTCGGGCAGAAGTGACGCTGCTCGTGATGATGGGTTTTGCCTTCGATTGTTACCAAGTCTTGCGCAAAAACGGCAGACGCATGGAAAACCGCGCCGTGGTGTTTTCGGCAATCGAGGCAATGGCACAGGCCGACGCGATCGGGCTTGCCGTCGGCTGTGAAGCGGACGGCTCCGCAAACGCAGCCGCCCTGTACCATTTAAGCTGTGCCTTTAGCGTCGATGGCCAGCGCGTGCAGGCCGGCGTCGAATTCTTCTTTCATCAGTGCATTAATCGCCCGATGTGTGGCGACGCGGTTTTGGCCGTTGAAGGCATCGGCCACGATTCGAATCCGTAGATGGCTCTCGCCTTGGCCGTTAAATCCGGGCTGGTGGCCCGCATGGAGATGGCTTTCGTTGATCACTTCCAGCGACGTGGGCGCGAAGGCTTCCGTTAGCTTGCGCTCCATTTGCAGAACGAGTGGGCCTTTGGTTGGCGCGGTGGCATCTTGCTGCGTCATTAATGCTCCTTATGTCGAGGGCTGCGGTCTGGTCTTTTGGCCGTTGGTGGTCTAAACATGATCGCCCCTTCAAGACACCAATTTGGGCATCCTGCAACCGGGATGCAATCCGTAAAGGTCATCTGTTCAGCCCATGGCTTCCAATTCCGATATTTTCGACAAAATACGCATCAAACCGCGCGGGGCGAAGAAGCGTGAGGAAGAAGAAAAAGCCGCCAATGAGTGCGCTTGGGAAGGGTGCGACAAGCCCGGTGCCCATAAAGCACCGATGGGCCGCAACCGCGAAGGGCACTACATCAATTTTTGTCTGGAGCACGTTCGTCTCTACAACAAGAATTTCAACTATTTCTCCGGTCTTTCTGACGAGCAGATCGCCAAGTTCCAAAAAGAGAGCCTCACCGGGAACCGCCCGACCAAGCCGATGAGCACACGGCGCGTGGGGGAGCAGGTGGACGAATCAACTTTGCGCGCCAAACCGACATGGCACAAGAACGTGCGCACTCGCTATACGCCCGACGGCAAGCGCATTCCCACCGGCACGACCGGCCCACGCAAACTAAAGCGGCTTGACGCAAAAGCCATGCGCGACCTTGGCCTGCCGGAATCGGCAAGCAAGGAAGAAGTCACCCGCAAATACAAGCTGCTGGTGAAGCAGAACCACCCCGACGCCAACGGCGGCGACCGCTCTTCCGAGCAGCGGCTGCAGGTCATTCTGGCAGCTTATAAACAACTCAAATCGTCGGGGATTGCGTGAGGCTTTCAAGCCGTTTGTATTGAAAGCAGCCTTTCGTTAAACCGATTTCCAACACATCCATTTGGGCCGACCGGCCCGCGCGAATAAAGAAGCACGATCATCATGACAGAGCACGCCAATTTGCCGGACCGAATGGTTTCGGTCCGTGAGGTTTTCGGCATTGATTCCGACTGGGAAGTTCCCGCCTACAGCGAGAAGAGCGAGCACGTGCCAGCGCTCGACCCGGACTATCTGTTCGACCGCACAACAACACTCGCGATTTTGGCCGGCTACGCCAACAACCGCCGTGTGATGGTGACGGGCTATCACGGCACGGGTAAATCCACGCATATTGAACAGGTCGGCGCACGGCTGAACTGGCCGACGGTTCGCGTGAACCTCGACAGCCACATTTCCCGTATCGACCTTGTCGGCAAAGACGCGATTGTGCTGGAAGACGGCCAGCAGATTACGAAATTCCAGGACGGTATCCTGCCGTGGGCGCTGCAAAACAATGTGGCGCTGGTGTTCGATGAATACGACGCTGGCCGCCCGGACGTGATGTTCGTTATCCAGCGTGTGCTGGAAGTCGCCGGTCGCCTGACCCTGCTTGACCAGAACCGCGTGATCGAACCGCACCCGGCCTTCCGCTTGTTTGCGACGACCAACACGGTGGGCCTTGGCGATACGTCCGGCCTCTATCACGGCACGCAGCAGATCAACCAAGGCCAGATGGACCGCTGGTCGATCGTTACGCAGCTCAACTATCTGCCGCACGACCACGAGGTCGATATCGTTGCCGCTAAAACGTCCGAATGGGCAAACGCCGAAGGGCGCGATAACATCAACAAGATGGTGCGGGTTGCTGACATGACCCGCGCCGCGTTCATCAACGGCGATCTTTCCACCGTGATGAGCCCGCGGACCGTTCTCACATGGGCCGAGAACTCGGTTATTTTCGGCGACATCTCTTTCGCCTTCCGCCTGACCTTCTTGAACAAATGCGATGAGCTGGAACGGCCCTTGGTGGCAGAATTCTACCAGCGTGCGTTTGGCGAAGAGTTGAAGGAAAGCGCCGTGAATGTGGCGTTGAGTTAGGCTGGAAAACCATGTCCCGCATCGGCGATAATTCTGGCAATAAGAACTCCATCGCGGATGTGGAACCGCTGAAGACTTCCGTTGCGGGCTGCATGCGGGCGATTGCTCAGGATGCAGAGCTGGAAATCACGTTTGGCAAGGACAAGCCGGGCATGACGGGCCAGCGTGTGCGCTTGCCGGATCCTTCTTCCAAGCCAACGGCACGGGAAATATCTGTCACACGTGGCCTGTCCGATTCCATGGCTCTGCGCCGTGCCAAGCACGACAGCGCTATCCACGCCAAGCACGTTCCCATGGGCGAAAATGCGCGGGCTGTTTTCAATGCAGTTGAGCAGGCGCGGGTGGAAGCTATCGGCTCAAAAGCAATGGAGGGCATGGCGTCGAACCTTGATGACATGCTGGAAGATCGCTTTCACCGCGCCAACCTCGCTGACGTTGTGGATCGTTCCGATGCGCCGCTGGAAGAAGCGGTTGCGCTTCTCGTGCGGGAGAAAATCACAGGGCGGGCTGCGCCAAAATCTGCCGAAGCTGTGCTCGATATCTGGCGCGACTGGATTGAGGAGCGGGCTGGCGACAATTTCGACAATCTCGATTCCGCGCTGGACGACCAGGAGGCATTTGCCAAAGCCGCGCGCGATCTGATCGCCGATCTGGAAATGGCCGACGAGTTGGGTGAGGACCCGCAGACCAACGACGAAGAGCAAGAATCGGAAGAAGAACAACAGGCGGACGCCGAGGAAGATCTCGAACGCGAAAACGAAGAAACGACCGGCTCCGACGAGGCTTCGCCCGAAGAGCAGGAAGCGACCGGCGACGAGCAGGAAACGGGCGAGATGGAATCGTCTGACACGTCCGGCGAAGACATGATGGACGATGATGACGGCGAGGACGCCGAGACGCCGGGCGAAGCGCCGCGTCCCGACCCGCCGTTTTCAAACCTGCCACCGATTTCCGACTACAAGATTTTCTCAACCGCTGATGATGAGACGATTGCGGCGGAAGAGCTTTGCGATGAGGCCGAGTTGGAGCGCCTTCGGGCTTTCCTCGACAAGCAATTGGCGCATCTGCAAGGCGTCGTGGGGCGTTTGGCAAACCGATTGCAGCGCCGCCTGATGGCGCAGCAAAACCGCGGTTGGGACTTTGACCTAGAAGAGGGTTATCTCGACTCTGCGCGGCTGACCCGCATCGTGACGGACCGCACCGCGCCACTGTCGTTCAAGATGGAGCGCGATACGGAGTTCCGCGATACGGTGGTGACGCTGCTGCTCGACAATTCAGGCTCCATGCGCGGACGGCCGATCACGGTCGCGGCTACCTGCGCCGATATTCTGGCCCGCACGCTGGAACGTTGCGGCGTGAAGGTCGAGATTTTGGGCTTCACCACGAAAGCTTGGAAGGGCGGGCAATCGCGCGAAGCTTGGCTTAAGGCGGGCAAGCCTGCCAATCCGGGCCGACTCAACGACCTGCGCCACATAATCTATAAGAGCGCGGATGCGCCTTGGCGTCGTGCGCGGCGCAATCTTGGCCTGATGATGCGCGAGGGATTGTTGAAAGAGAATATCGACGGCGAAGCGCTCGACTGGGCGCACCAGCGGCTGTTGGCGCGGCCCGAACAGCGCAAGATTTTGATGATGATTTCCGACGGTGCGCCTGTGGACGATTCCACGCTTTCGGTGAACCCCGGTAATTATCTGGAACGCCATTTGCGGTTTGTGATTGAAGAAATTGAGGAGCGCTCACCCGTCGAATTGCTCGCCATCGGCATCGGCCATGACGTGACGCGTTATTATCAGCGCGCTGTCACCATTGTGGACGCTGAGGAACTAGCGGGTGCCATGACCGACCAGCTGGCCGAATTGTTCGCCGAGCAAACCACAACCCGCCGCGTCCGCCGCCCCAAGCGGCAACGGGCTTCGGGGATTGTGGGGTAGGGGATTTGGGGCTGCGCGGTGCTGAGGAGTTGGTCTGCTTTGAGCCCAAAGTGACTGACACTTCTATCCGAACGAACGGCTGATTTTGCAATTGCAGCAGAAGTTTTGCTTACGGGGTGGGGCTAGCCACGAATACCACTGCGAACAGACTTTTGATTGAACCGATCTTCGAAGTATGTCCGAAATATTTCGTTTTCGGGGTACTCTACAGGAGCTTTCCAGACCGCACCAAAGCGTCCGACAAGTCCTGCAATCCAATCAGCAGCCTGCATCGTTTGATAGCGGTGACTTTCAACTTGGTATGGTGGCTCAATTAAGCAACGCCGCGGTTCAGCAGAATTATACATGGCTATGGCAGCCTCAGTAATCAATGCATCTCGCTGATCGTGCTCATCAAGTATCAAAATGAAATTTTCATATTGTTCACAATCTTCTTCACAGTGCTGGTTAATACGTTTGATCGCCTCTCTCAATACAATGCGGTAAAGGTGGTTTGCGTTATGCTCTTCCGGTGAATGAGGTTTTGTGCCGCCGACATGGAACAGAAAACCACCTAGCGCATCAATCTTGTTAAATAGCCTGAACGTGAACCTACGGAGTTCCTCATACTTCGTAACATTATTTATTGTGTAGAGGCTCGCCCCTTTCTTTTCCCAGACTGCTGGATGTTGATCTGACCTATTTATCTCAAACGCAAGTAGATCCTGTTTGCGTTGGAAGAACCATGTACCGAATCCTCGCACTTGGTCTATTGGTAGGGCAAAGCCAGCCAAGCCGAAGACTGGGCTATCATTATGGCGTGGATCTGTTCGGCTGATGTATGGCCCAATGTGACCAAATTCATCCAAATACACTACGTAGGTCACACACTTCCCCATAAACACGAAAACCCACGCTTACGCGTGGGTCTCGGAAAGAGGGCAATACAAGCTTGCGCCTCAGTACCAATTTGAGGGTTGGGCCACTCAAAGTCAAGCATTTTGCGAACAAGTGCTCAATAAGCTTCAACTATCAACCCACCAAACAAATTCAATTTTACAAATGTAAGCTAAATAAAAGCGCAAGATATTGATCGCGTTCAAAATTAGACGTTTGAGTAATGCCCTCGAACGACTGCAAGGTCCGCACTGCTGCCGTCCCACCCAACTATCCAATCACCCTCAATTCCCCAATCTCCCGCACACTCAGCAATTCCGGCTTTCCATCCCGAATAACGATGTTTTCTTCGTGCACCAGCATGCCGCCGCCGGGGACGGGCATTGAAGGTTCGAGCGTCATCACCATGCCTTCTTCCAGTACGGTTTGGTCCCAGTCGATTATTGAGGGCTGCTCGGTGAGTTGCATTCCTAGCCCGTGGCCGTAGCGGCCTACTCCGCCGGAGGATGCGGGCGTATCGCTCGCTTCCGCAATCACTTCGTGCATGGCTTCGAACAGGTCGTAGCACGTTGCGCCCGGTCTTGCTGCGGCTAAGCCTGCTTCTGTCGCCTGCCAGAGCGTTCGGTGGGTGGCTTTGACGGCTTCAGCGGCGTGGCCAAAGGCGAAGTTGCGGTCGAAATCGCAGAACGCGCCGCGCAGAGTGGCGCCGGTGTCCAACATCAGCACATCACCTTTCTGCAAAGGCGTATCGGAGGGGGGAGAGATGACGTCGTCATAGCCCAGCGCACCCGCGCCGCCGACCAGATAGGGCACGTCTTCGGCTCCCGCTTGTAGCAGCGCGATCTTGAAGGTGCGAAAGGCTTCGCTCAGCGGTTGGCCGATGTGGAAGAGTTCGTCAACGCGGGCAAATGTGTTGCTGGCGATGGTGCAAATTTCGCGGTGGGTGGCGATTTCGGCTTCGGATTTTATCATGCGCAGGCGTTGGATGAGCTTGGTTGCGTCGGCGAAATCTCGCCCCAGTTTTTCGAAGTCAGCAAGCGGCATGCGCAGGCTGGTTTCATGCCCCATGGCCATGCCGATGTTGATGTAGGGCGCCATGGCGAGCTTCAGCGCTGACAGTCCATCGTCCTTTTGGGCAGGTGCAGACCATGTGCGGATGTCGTCAATCCAGGTCTGTGCCATCAGTGGCGTACCGATTTCGGGAATGACCGCGATCGGCTTTTTGTCGATCGGCACGATGCAAAACCACGGACGTGTTGGGCTTTGCCAAAAGAGCGTGCGGAAGCCGGTAAACCAGCGGATTTCCGCTTCGCTGCACAGGAACAGTGCGTCGAGTCCAGCTTCGCCCATCGCTTTGTGGGCGCGGGCGAGGCGGGCTTCGTATTCGGCTGTAGGATAATCCATCGCGTTTACGCTCCTTCGGAGATATAGCACAGGACGCGCGATGTGCCTTCGATGCCGAAAGCGGATTTGTTGGCTTGGTGCAACATGGCAAGGCCAGCGCCGCCGGAAGGGGAGGTGGTGATGCCGTGCTCGGCAAATAGGGCGAGGCTGGTCGCCACATCGGCGTCGGAAATGGTGGTGAAAAAGTCGGCTTCCTTAGCGAGATATTTCAGCGCCAAGTGGGACGGCGTCTTGCAATCGAGCCTGCCCATCGAGGAGACCGGGCCGGACGTATCCACGCTGGTTCCAGCCTTGATGCTTTCGATCAAAGCCGGGGCCGCTTCCGGCTCTACGACGATCAGCACGACATCATCGCCCCAATGGGAGCGCGCAGCTGCGGCGCAGGCTGCGGCTAGGCCACCAACTCCGGCTTGGAGAAAGATATGCGTGGGCGGCGTGCTTATCTGCTCGGCAACTTCGTGCCCCATGATGAGATAGCCCTCCATCACATCGCGGGCGGGGTCGCTGTAGCCGAGCCATGAACCATCGGAGAGGAGAAGCCAGCCGTTTTCAGCGGCAGCCTTTTTGGACGCTTCCATTGAGGCTTGGTAGTCTGCGCCTTCGATCACAACATCTGCACCTTTGGCGCGGAGGCGGTTGGCAAAGTCTTCCGGCACAGTTTCGGCCAGATAGACGACAGCGCGAGCACCGAACAGCTTCGCTCCGGCTGCCAGCGAAAGGCCATGGTTTCCGGCGCTGGCGCAGACGAAGGTTTCGCCTTCCAGCGCTTTGGCCATAGCGATGGGGTCTGCTGCATCTGCTTTGGCGGCGGCTTGCTTGGCGATTGCATACGCTGCGCCAAGTGCTTTGAACGAGCCGAGTCCCATGCGCTCGCGTTCATCTTTCAGCGCCAGATGGGCGACGCCCAATTCTGCGGCTAAGCCGTCCGCCTGGATCAGCGGTGTGGCAGCCGCAGCAGGGCAGTGCGCATAAAGGGCACGTGCGGCTGCAGCGTCCGTCTCAACATCGCCTCGCGCCAAGCCCGCTATTGACGGCAAACCAACGTGACGAAGCGGGTTTTTGAGAATTTTGACGGAGGAAGTGGCTGGCATCGCGTATTTTCCAAACATTTAGGCGTAAGAGGATATGCCGCATGAGCGAACCCTTGCCTTTTGCCTCCGTTCTTTTCAGATATCGAGAAGAAAATAGGGAAACCGACAATGAGCGAAGCAAGAGCGCACACGCCACCAGAAACCACAATTGATCAGGCAGAGGTTGATCGTTTCTCGGCAATGGCCGCTGAGTGGTGGAACCCGACTGGAAAGTTCAAGCCGCTCCATAAATTCAATCCTGTCCGTTTGGAATACATTCGCGAAGAGGTTTGCGCCCGGTTTGGCCGCGATGTACGCGACCATGATGCGCTAAAGGGCATTCGCGTCTTGGATATTGGTTGCGGCGGCGGTTTGTTGTGTGAACCGATGGCACGCATGGGTGCCGATGTCGTTGGCGCGGATGCGTCTGAATTCAACATCGAGGTTGCGAAGGTCCATGCGGAGCAGTCTGGCGTGAAAGTGGATTACCGAGCCACCACAGCGGAAGCGCTGGAAGCCGCCGGTGAGAAGTTCGATGTCGTTCTGAACATGGAAGTGGTGGAGCATGTCTCGGACGTGGATTTCTTCCTGACGTCTTGCTGTAACATGGTCAAACCCAACGGTCTGATGTTCGTCGCCACCATCAACCGCACCCTGAAGGCGCGGGCGCTGGCGATTTTCATGGCAGAGAACGTTTTGCGCTGGTTGCCAAAGGGCACGCATGAATTTGACAAGCTGGTGAAGCCGGAAGAAATCGAAGCGCCCGTTCGCGCCGCTGGGATGGAGGTCATCGACCGTACTGGCGTGTTTTACAATGTTTTGCAGGATCGCTGGAACAAGAGTAGCGATATGGACGTCAACTATATGATGCTGACGTCGCGCCCGCCGAAAAAATAGTTTCTCCAAGACGCATTTTTGCGATTGCCAAGCCACAATTCGAGGAATATCTGCGAGCGCGGAACAGGTCGTTCTATCGCACCGAGTGCCTGAGCACGAAGTGTGGAGAAAGCGGCAGTCTGTTCTAACCTTCTTGGAGAAAACAGAAGATGCACAAGTTCATTGTGTCCCTCGCGGCTGCAGGCACCCTGCTGGCAGCCACAATTGCTCACGCTGAAATGGTGAGCGGTACGATCGAATCCCTCGATACTGAAACCAACGTGATCGTTCTTGATAACGGTGAAAGCTATAAAGCGCCGGAAGACATGGACCTAACAGCGTTGGAAGTCGGAACTCAGGTTGAGATCGACTACGAAAACGATGGCACGGACAACGTCGTGAACGAAATGGCTATCGTCGAATAGCGCCACGCAATGAGCCACCGGCTCCGCGGCGCAGCAAGATGCGGGCGCGGGGCCGGCTTTTGTTTTGGAGCGACGGCGATGCTTATCCCTCAAAACCACGGCCAGCCGGTTTCCCGTGTTGAACTGATGGATGTGGCCCGTGGCTTCGCCATTCTCGGCATTTTGGGCCTGAATATTTTCATTTTTGCTCTGCCGTTTGAGGCAATGATTATTCCCGGTGTTTGGGGAGAGCATAATCTCGCAAACACTTTGGTTTGGGAAACTGCGGTCATTTGGTTTTCTGGTGTGATGCGAGGGATGATTTCGATCCTTTTCGGCGCCGCTGCGTATTTGATGCTGATGCGCGCGCAGGGCGCTGCTGATGGTTTCGGTGAATTGGACCGCTATTTCCGCCGTTTGCTTTTGCTGATCGTCTTTGGCCTCATCCACTCCTACGTTTTGCTGTGGCCGCACGATATTCTGTTTGTTTATGGCGTGATCGGCCTCTTGCTGTTTCCGTTCCGCAATTTACCGGTGAAAACGCTATTGGTGATGGTCGCGGTGATGGTTTTCGCCTCAAGCGTGCTGACGGCGGAAAATCAAAGCGAAATCGCGGCAGCAAGCGAGACGCTGGAACAGGAATTGAGTGAAGAAGAGCTTCAGCAATTGCGTGATGCCGAACCGCTGATGGAGGAATTTGATGGCTCGCTTCTGACACCTATACCGGGCCTCCAGCTAACCGTTCAGATGGCTGATGCTGGCTCGGTGATGGCGCAAAACACGGTTCAAAGCGACGCTGTGCAGGAAGACCTGGCTGCGCCTTCTCAGGAAGATCTTTCTGGAATTGAAGCGATTGCAAAAAGCATCAACGATGAGATTGAGCAAAGGCAACAGGGGTATATTTCCAACTTCTTCGCCTTTGCGCCATTGTCATTGGCCCAACAGACCGAAGAAATGGCGACCAATCATTTGCTCGATATCGGCACGTTCTTTCTGCTGGGGTTCGCGCTCTTCAAAAATGGGTTTCTGACTGGGAAATTGCACACAGCTGTCTATCTGCGGATTGCTGTGATTGGATATGCGATTGGTCTTACCATCGGGTTTTTGGGCCGGATGGATGTGGAAGATGCCGGGCTTTTGCAAAACCTTTCGGCGCTGGCGGATGGCTACGGGTACGACTATCGGCGCCTACTCTTGGCGCTGGCCAATCTTGCCAGTCTCGCGCTCATCTTACGCTTCGGCATTGCGCCTTGGTTTAATGGTATCCTTTCCAAATGTGGGCGCATGGCATTGAGCCTCTACGTTTTACAAACGGTGATGTGCAACGGGCTGTTCCTTGGTTCCGGCCTCGGGCTTTTTGGTGCTTTGGAGCACTATGAGATCGGTATCTTGTTTCTTGTTTTGACCCTTTTTCAGATTTGGTTGGCATCGTTCTGGCTCAGTCGTTTCAAGCAGGGGCCACTGGAGAAAATATTGCGACTTCTCATTGAGTTTAAAACCCCGACCAGTGCGCCGTCCGGTGCTTTAGCAAAATAGAGACTTGCCTCTTATAAGGGCGAATTTCCTTCCTACATATTTAGAGTAACAGGCTTGCCGCTCTTGGGAGCCTACATCTTTGACCGTGTCTGCCGGGCCGAATTCGGGCGGTGGACGAGGAAAGGAAAATGTCATGGACTTGAACAATTACACCGAAAGAATGCGCGGTTTCGTGCAGTCGGCGCAAGCTAAAGCGCTGGCGGACGGACACCAGCAATTTGCACCAGAACATCTCTTGAAGGTTTTGCTCGATGACGAGCAGGGCATGGCTGCTTCGCTCATCGACCGTGCTGGGGGCGACGCCAAGAAGGCCCATTTGGCAACCGAAGCTGCGATTGCGAAACTGCCGAAAGTCTCTGGCTCGCAAGGTCAGCTCTATCTTACACCCGCTTTGGCCAAGGTTTTTGAACAGGCCGACAAGGTCGCCAAGAAAGCAGGCGATTCTTACGTCACTGTAGAACGCTTTTTGCTCGCGATGGCGATGGAAAAAGATGCGCCCACCCATGCGATCTTAAAGAATGCCGGCGTTACCGCCCAAGGGCTGAACAATGCCATCGAGGAAATCCGCAAGGGCCGCACGGCGGACACGGCGTCCGCCGAAGAAGGCTATGATGCGCTGAAGAAATACGCCCGCGATCTGACCAAAGATGCCCGTGAAGGCAAGTTGGACCCTGTGATCGGGCGCGACGAGGAAATTCGGCGTGCCGTTCAAGTTTTGTCGCGGCGCACGAAGAACAACCCTGTTTTGATCGGCGAGCCGGGCGTGGGTAAAACCGCGATTGCCGAAGGTCTTGCGTTGCGCATCGTCAACGGCGATGTGCCGGAAAGCTTGCGCGATAAGCAGTTGCTGGCGCTCGACATGGGCTCTCTGATCGCTGGCGCGAAATACCGGGGTGAATTTGAGGAACGCCTAAAGGCTGTGCTGACCGAGGTGCAGGATGCAGCCGGCAACATCATCCTGTTCATCGACGAAATGCACACGCTGGTCGGTGCCGGTAAATCCGAAGGCGCGATGGATGCCTCTAACCTGTTGAAACCTGCCTTGGCGCGGGGCGAGCTGCACTGCGTTGGCGCGACTACGCTTGATGAATACCGCAAGCATGTGGAGAAGGACGCTGCTTTGGCGCGGCGCTTCCAGCCTGTGTTTATCGCTGAACCGACGGTGGAAGACACGATCTCGATTCTGCGCGGCATTAAGGAAAAGTACGAACTTCACCACGGCGTACGCATCACCGATTCCGCACTGGTGTCGGCTGCGATGCTGTCGAACCGCTACATCACCGACCGTTTCTTGCCGGACAAGGCTATCGATCTGATGGACGAGGCCGGATCACGACTGCGGATGCAGGTGGATTCCAAGCCTGAAGAGTTGGACGAATTAGACCGCCGCATCATCCAGTTAAAGATTGAGCGCGAGGCCCTGAAGAAGGAGACCGACAAGGCCTCTGCCGACCGGCTTGAAAAGCTGGAAGAGGATCTGTCCGATCTGGAAGAGAAGGCGCAGGAATTGTCGGCCCGCTGGATGGCGGAGAAGGACAAGCTGTCCGGCACCCGCGACCTCAAGGAGCAATTGGACCATGCGCGCTCCGAATTGGAAATCGCGCAGCGTAATGGCGACTTGGCGAAGGCGGGTGAGTTGTCCTACGGCGTTATCCCCAATCTGCTAAAGCAGATCGAGGAAGCCGAGGGCGAGGAAGACAATGATGCCAAGGCGATGGTGGAAGAGGCGGTCACGCCCGATCACATCGCTCACATTGTCTCCCGCTGGACGGGCATTCCCGTTGACAAAATGCTCGAAGGTGAGCGCGAGAAACTGCTCAAGATGGAAGACGTTCTGGGCGAGCGCGTTGTGGGGCAGGGAGAGGCTGTTGCTGCCGTTTCCCGCGCCGTGCGGCGTTCGCGGGCCGGGTTGCAAGACCCGAACCGTCCGCTTGGTTCGTTCATCTTCCTCGGGCCCACGGGTGTGGGAAAGACGGAGCTGACCAAGACGCTGGCCGATTATCTATTCGATGACGACAGCGCCATGGTGCGGCTGGATATGTCGGAATTCATGGAGAAACATTCGGTCGCTCGTTTGATCGGTGCGCCTCCCGGTTATGTCGGCTATGACGAAGGTGGTGTACTGACAGAAAGCGTTCGCCGCAGGCCGTATCAAGTCGTGCTGTTCGACGAGATCGAGAAGGCTCATCCGGATGTCTTCAACGTGCTGTTGCAGGTGCTTGATGATGGGCGCTTGACCGACGGACAGGGTCGCACGGTCGATTTCCGCAACACGCTGATCATCATGACGTCGAACATCGGCGCGGATTTCCTCGTCAATCTGAAAGAAGATGAGGATGTTGATAAGGTGCGTGAGCCTGTGATGGACATGATGCGCGCATCGTTCAGACCTGAATTCCTCAACCGTGTGGACGAGACGATCCTGTTCCACAGGCTGAAGAAGTCGAACATGAAAGCCATCGTCAAAATCCAACTGGCACGGCTTGAGAAGTTGTTGGAGGATCGCAAGATCGTCATCGAGTTGGACGATGATGCGATGGAATGGCTGGCTGACAAAGGATACGATCCGGCCTACGGAGCGCGTCCGCTGAAGCGGGTTATCCAAAGCGAGTTGCAAGACCCGCTTGCGGAGCAAATTCTGGCTGGTGACATCGCAGATGGCGCAATCGTCAAGGTTACGTCCGGCACCAAGCGGCTTCAGTTCCACGTTAAAGGCTCGAAGCTAAAATCTGTACCGAAAGAAGCGGCCTGATCTGACAGGGCTGGCGGCTCATCTTAACGATACGACGAGCCGCCGCCATCTTCATGTCCGGTTCATGTTAGAAGTCTTACTCTCAGGCTTGTTTCGGTGGAGGATCGGTATGAACAAACATTTCAAACGTTCTCTGTTTGCCAGCGCAATCGGCCTCGCGCTTCTAGGCGCTCCTGCATTGGCGCAGGATTATGATATTTTCATTGATGATTATGGCCGCCGTGTTCTGGTTGATCCTTACACGGGCGAGGTCTTGCGCGTTATTCCAAGGAGCCAAACCAGAGCCTTCATGCGAGAGCAGCGGCGTATGCGGCAGTTGGAGCGCGAGGAACGCCGCGAACGTCGCCGCGCAAAGTTGCGGCGCGAGTTGGACCGTGTGTTGGGTTGGGATGACGATCGCAACTTCGAAGACGAAACGTTTGATGATCGTCCGCGCCAACCGGGCGGCTTCTATCTTGATGAATACGAAGACCGCCAACGTGCGCAGCGTAACAGGGAACCTGAGCCATTCGATGACCGCGTAGAGCGCGCGCCGTTGGCTGAGCCGCGTGACGATGGTGATCGCTTGGCACGGCTGCCGGAGCCGTCTGATGTTGCGCCGCAACTGGAGCGGGCTAGACCTTCGCGCCCTGATTGGTATTTCACCAAGCCGGATATTTCTAAAGCCAGCGTTGCGAAGTTACAGATATTCCTAGATCGGGAGGGCTTTTCACCCGGTGTGATCGATGGCGCGTGGGGTGAGAACATGGTGAAAGCTCTGCGGGCCTGGCAGGAGGCGAAGGGGTCGAATGCTGATCTCACAAACCCCTTGGTGCTGGAAGCGATGATCAAGAAATCTGGCGACGGGTTCAAGACCTATAGGATCACCCGCGCCGATGTGGCTGGCCCCTTTGTAGCATCCATTCCCATCGACTATGGCGAGAAAGCGCGGATGGAGAGCATGGCTTTCACATCGCCTCTGGAGAAATTGGCGGAGCGCTTTCATATGAGTGAAGCGTATCTGCGACGACTGAACCCCGGTGCAGATTTCAATTCTGCTGGCACGACCATTCGGGTGGTGGATACGGGATCATATGTAAAGCGGAAAGTGCACTATATCTTGGCTGACAAAGCGAAAGAACAAGTGCGGGCCTATGATCGCAACGGTGGGCTGGTTGCTGCATATCCCGCCACAATCGGCAGTGCAGCCACGCCTTCACCGTCCGGCAAGGTCGAGATTTCTCGCATCGCTCTTGATCCCAATTACACCTACAACCCGCAAAAGAATTTTAAGCAGGGTGATAATGATAAGGTGCTCACCATTCCGCCTGGTCCAAACGGTCCTGTGGGGTCGGTCTGGATTGCTTTATCCAAACCGACTTACGGAATTCACGGCACACCAAATCCCGATAAAATTGGTAAGACCAATTCGTATGGTTGCATCAGATTGACCAATTGGGACGCAAGGGAGTTGGCAGGGTTGGTGCGCGAAGGCGTGACGGTGGAGTTTGTAGAGTAGCTTCGATTGGCCCTTTTATAACAAATTGATCCCAGCAAAGAAAAAGCCCGGTTCTTTCGAACCGGGCTTTCGCATTCAAAGCGGGGATAAGACCGCTTATTCTTTTGGAAGGATCACTTTGTCGATGACGTGGATCACACCGTTGTCTGTTTCAATGTCGGCTGTAACGATCTTCGCGTCTTGGACCATCGGGCCGTTGTCGAGGTCAATTTTGACTTCTTGGCCTTGGACAGTTTTCGCCATCATGTCGTCTGTGAGGTCTGTTGACATCACTTTGCCAGCGACAACGTGGTAGGTGAGGATTGCCGTGAGTTTGTCCTTGTTTTCTGGCTTCAGCAAATCCTCAACCGTGCCTGCTGGCAGGGCTTCAAAGGCAGCGTTGGTTGGTGCAAATACAGTGAACGGACCTTCGCCTTTCAGCGTATCTACCAAGCCAGCAGCTTTTACAGCGGCGACCAGTGTGGAGAAGTCGCTGTTGCCAGCTGCTGTATCGACGATATCGGCGGCGCTGGCTGGCATTACTGCAGCAGCGAGAATGGCGGCGGATGCAAGTGTCTTTGTAAAGATGTTCATGTTCGTTTCCTCTTGGGAGCTTGTTTGGTTGAACGCTTCTGCATTCACAAGAAGAACGAGTTCAGATTGGGGCAAGTTTCATGACTTCTCGTCGCACCCTGATATAAAAATTTTGAGGTCTGTTGCGGTATCGGTGAAACCAAATGTGCGTTGATCTCGTGTGGTCGCGCTTCCGTTTGGTTGACAATTGATCGGTCTTGGCGTGACGGTCTTGAGCAAGCAATTCTTAGGCCGATTTTTTTGACTGACATACCCCAGACAAGCGCTCACCATTGTGCGCCGGACAAACGGAAATATGTGTTGATCACCGCGATCTTGGCGAGCGCGCTTGGTTTTATCGACGGATCGATTGTCTCAATTGCCATCCCGCAAATTCGTCAAAGTCTGGATGCCAGTTTTGCGCAAGCCCAATGGGTCCACAACGCTTATATTTTGTTTCTCGCCGCATTCATTCTGGTTGGGGGTGCTGCGGGCGACCGTTTTGGCATCCGCAGAACGTTTGGATTCGGGATTGGGTTGTTCATTGCCGCTTCACAATTATGCGCGGTGGCCTGGTCGCCAGAATCGCTGATCGTTTTTCGAATGCTGCAAGGCATGGGTGCTGCGATTATGGTGCCGGGGTCTATGTCTATTATTGCCCGTAATTTTCCCCGTGAAGAACGGGGTAAGGCTTTGGGTATTTGGGTGGCAGCCTCTTCAATCACCACGTCTATGGGACCATTGCTTGGTGGCTTGCTGTTGTCTCAAGCTGATGGGGAAATCTGGCGCTTTATCTTCGCAATCAACTTGCCCCTGGGCGGATTGGCTTTGGCACTGTTGTGGTGGCAGGTGCCCAACGATGCGCCACGAGAGCGCAAGAGGCTGGATTTGATGGGCGCGGTATTGGTTACGCTGTCTCTCGGTGCAATTGCTGGTGGCTTGACGTTATATGGCGAGGCTGGAGGCGGTTTGGGCTCGTTGGTGATTTTTGGTACTGGCTTGGTTCTTTTGGTTTTCGCATTGCTTTGGGAATGGCGCACACCGCATGCGATGATTGATTTGGCTCTATTTACTGAACGCACCTTTTGGGGCGGTAATGTTTTCACGTTTTTGGTCTGGATGGGCCTTGGCACGCTGTTTTTCTATCTGCCGATGACTGTCGTGGTGGGCTGGCAGATGAGTGAGTTCTACGCGGGGCTTATGTTTCTACCTTTCTCGGCGGTGATCGCAACGCTCTCTCCGATTGTCGGGCGATATGTTGATAAGCTCGGACCGCGACCATTTTTGATCGCCGGCGGTATTTTCTCGGTCATTGGATATGCCAGCATGAGCAGAGCCGTCTGGGTGCAGGACTATTGGTATGGTGTTCTGCCATCACAATTTCTAATCGGCATATCTTTGGGGCTGGCAGGTTCAACGGTGGCGGTCGCGGTGCTTTCCGCAGTGCCTGACGATAAATCCGGGGTAGCATCAGGCATCAACAATATGGTGGCGCGCATGTCTGGCTTGATCGGCGTTGCAGCTTTGGGAATTTTGGTTGCGGCGGTCTATGTGGCATCGGTCATGGAGAGCGGGTTGCCAGCGGATATTGCTGCCATGGTCGCGCAGGCGGGTTTTGGCGAGCGCCTGACGGGCGGGCTGTATCAGATATCGACCCAGACTGCGCAAACTTTGGGCATGAATGCTGCTGTTGCAACGCTGTGTGCGACTCTGTCGGTCTTAAGTTTCGTTGGCGTAGTGGTTGCGTGGTTTACAATCGCGCCCGTGGCAAAAAATCAGGCGGCTGATGCTTTGAATTAGAGCGATGCGACGGTGGTGTCCGGCTCGCGGCTCTTTTCGATCAAACTATCGATGCGGTTGCGTTCACGTTCGAAGGCTGCCAACTGGGCGCCTTTCAGTGTTCTGCCGCTGGGCAAGCGGATTTTCATCGGATTGACCTTGTTGCCGTTCACGATGACTTCGTAATGCAAGTGAGGGCCGGTGGAATATCCTGTTGAGCCAACCTGCCCGATAATCTGACCCTGGCGCACACGTGCGCCGGCTTTGATGCCTTTGCCCCAGCGGTGTTGGTGGTTGTAGGAGGTTTTGTAACCGTTGGCATGGCGGATGATCGTTTGTTTTCCGTAGCCTGAAGACCATCCGGCTTTTTCCACCACACCATTGCCAGCAGCTAGAATGGGCGTGCCGGTGGGGGCCGAGAAATCGACGCCCCAGTGCATTTTCACGCGGCGTGAGATTGGGTGGCGGCGTGGACCGAATTTTGAGCGGAACTTGCCCGTAGGGACCGGATTGCGAAGCAGGAACTGTTTGGCGCTCTTTCCTGTCTCGTCATAATAATCAACGCTATCATCGTCGCCTGCGCGAAAACGATAGTAGCGGCGCTTAACGCCTTGGATGGTCAAGCCAATGTAAACAATCTCGGATTGGGCACTGGCGAGTTCGTCATCTTCTTCCACAGAGTAAAAGACTTCCAGTTCGTCTTTCGGTCCTATCGTTGAGCGAAAATCCACGTCAAAAGCGACCGTGTTGACGATACGTTTTGCGTGTTCTTTGGAAAGTCCTTGGGAGAGTGCCGCACGATAAATGCCGTTGTACACGTTTGGCAGATTGGCGCGGGCGACCGTTGCAATAACACGTTCGTCATCGCCATTACTTTCAATCGCTGGAATGGGTGCCGGCTCCAGGGCAACGGAAACTTCTCTATCATCCGTCATTGCGACAGAGCCAAGGTGCTTGCCCGACCGATATGCCGATACGCGGCGCAATTCGATCCGGGCTTCCGGCGACGGGCGTTCCCAAACAACACGCAGGCGGGTTCCGGCGGCGAGCTCTTTGGTTTTCAGTTGTTCGGCAAGTTCTGCAGCCATCCGGCTGGTAGAATCGCCGTCGGCATCAAAGGAACCAAGGGCTGCTGTGAGACTCTGAGGTTGAGAAAGTACGATCACTTCTTCCGAATAGGCCTTTTGCGATGTTTCATCGTCAGAAGGAGTGGTGACGGTTACATTCTCCGCCGTTACTTTTGCCACCAGATCGGGGGTTTCGATGACAGCGTTGGGGTCTAGCGCAAAGCGGGTTGGGTTCAGGTAGGGCATCGCTGCGGTCTGGATATCGCCGTCGGTTAATGTGTCTGCGATTCTTGCGACCGCGAGTTCCGCTTCGAACGCGGAGATTTCTGCTGCGGTCTCGTAAGTTGCCGTTTTAATAGGGAAGGGAGCCGTTTCAATCGTTACCTCGCCCTCGACGTTTGCGGAGTAGATCACATCACTGGCGGCGATCCGTTCCTTTTCGCCGCTTGTGGAAAAGACGGCCAATGCGTCAAAGGCCGGATAGTCTACTTTTTTTGCAGGTACGATTGCCAATGGCGCAGATGCATAGGTAAACGGCTTTTTGCGGATGACGTTTTTATTGCCGACTTTCGTGACGGTTGAGACTTGCAAAACCCGCTCACGGGCAGGCTCAAGCGCAACCACGGAAATAAGGCGGTCCCCCTTCACCACATTCGATGCAGTGGAGTTGGCCAAAATACCTTGCATGATATTGGCTGGTACAGACATTTGTTGTCTGCCATCGAAGGCCACATATAAAGCACCGCCCATAAGAAGTACGGATGTCACACCAGTGAGCACGGTTCCGCTTAACCAACGCAGCGATACACGGCGGCGATCTGGCGGGCGACGACCATTGTCACTGACGAGTGGTTTGTCGTTGCCAAGATTGTCGATCACGCGCTGAACGTTGGTTTGAGACTTACGATGCAGTGCCATGAATTTTGGCGGCTCCCGTTGGATGTGTTTTGATGTCGCCGCCCAGGAGCAAAGCAGCACCAAAACGGCTGTCCGCCTGTTTAAGCGTAGGCTGCACATATGTTCAAGTGAGACGCATGTGCAGGATATTTGGTGCTAAAGTGGGGCGGTGAAGGATATAGCATGCGAGGATCGACAATTTGTCCACAGCACGATCGGCAATCATATCCCTGGATTGGTGTTGTGGACCATATTTTGGTATGCCTGCAGGCGAGTAAGCGGGGTAAATGCCTTGTTTTGAGCGACTTTCGTATTTGCTTTCGAATTTTTTCGAAAAAAGTTTGAAAAAGCGAATTGAGCGTGTTGACAGTTTCAAGCGGTTTAACCTATATAGCGCTCACCGACGAAGCAGACAGCGCCTTGAGCGCACACATGCTGCTGACTTGGTCACCCCGGAAAGGCGTCGCTTCGGCGAAAACCTACCCCAGATTGGTAAGCGCTTAGGTGTGACCGATCACAAAACCTGTCGGGTTTTGGTTCTTTGAAAATTGAATATGAAGAAAGAGAAACGTGGGCGGCGGAGTTCTGCTGGACCATTTCCTTATGGTCCGAAACGAGACTTCGGCGGACACGTTTTTCGAGAATGTTACAAATACCAGAAGTTCACTTCGGTGAATTTCAGGTGTGTTAAATGTTCTCGTCAATTCGTGATGATCCTTCCCGGATCATCGCAAATTCTGATCGCAAGATCGGAAGCGTGACCCAGCTACTGCATTGAGTGCCATTTATGGTTCGCGGTAGTTGAATTATAGCCGGAACAAAATCTCAAATATCAAACTTGAGAGTTTGATCCTGGCTCAGAACGAACGCTGGCGGCAGGCCTAACACATGCAAGTCGAACGCCCTCTTCGGAGGGAGTGGCAGACGGGTGAGTAACACGTGGGAATCTACCTATCTCTACGGAACAACATCGAGAAATCGGTGCTAATACCGTATACGCCCTCCGGGGGAAAGATTTATCGGAGATAGATGAGCCCGCGTTTGATTAGCTAGTTGGTGAGGTAATGGCTCACCAAGGCGACGATCAATAGCTGGTCTGAGAGGATGATCAGCCACACTGGGACTGAGACACGGCCCAGACTCCTACGGGAGGCAGCAGTGGGGAATATTGGACAATGGGCGCAAGCCTGATCCAGCCATGCCGCGTGTGTGATGAAGGCCCTAGGGTTGTAAAGCACTTTCAACGGTGAAGATAATGACGGTAACCGTAGAAGAAGCCCCGGCTAACTTCGTGCCAGCAGCCGCGGTAATACGAAGGGGGCTAGCGTTGTTCGGAATAACTGGGCGTAAAGCGCACGTAGGCGGATTGGAAAGTTAGGGGTGAAATCCCTGGGCTCAACCCAGGAACTGCCTCTAAAACTATCAGTCTAGAGTTCGAGAGAGGTGAGTGGAATTCCGAGTGTAGAGGTGAAATTCGTAGATATTCGGAGGAACACCAGTGGCGAAGGCGGCTCACTGGCTCGATACTGACGCTGAGGTGCGAAAGTGTGGGGAGCAAACAGGATTAGATACCCTGGTAGTCCACACCGTAAACGATGGAAGCTAGCTGTCAGAATGTATACATTTTGGTGGCGCAGCTAACGCATTAAGCTTCCCGCCTGGGGAGTACGGTCGCAAGATTAAAACTCAAAGGAATTGACGGGGGCCCGCACAAGCGGTGGAGCATGTGGTTTAATTCGAAGCAACGCGCAGAACCTTACCAGCCCTTGACATACCGATCGCGGTTTCCAGAGATGGATTCCTTCAGTTAGGCTGGATCGGATACAGGTGCTGCATGGCTGTCGTCAGCTCGTGTCGTGAGATGTTGGGTTAAGTCCCGCAACGAGCGCAACCCTCGCCTTTAGTTGCCAGCATTTAGTTGGGCACTCTAGAGGGACTGCCGGTGATAAGCCGGAGGAAGGTGGGGATGACGTCAAGTCCTCATGGCCCTTACGGGCTGGGCTACACACGTGCTACAATGGTGGTGACAGTGGGCAGCGAGATCGCAAGGTCGAGCTAATCTCCAAAAACCATCTCAGTTCGGATTGTTCTCTGCAACTCGAGAGCATGAAGTTGGAATCGCTAGTAATCGTGGATCAGCATGCCACGGTGAATACGTTCCCGGGCCTTGTACACACCGCCCGTCACACCATGGGAGTTGGTTCTACCCGAAGGCGCTGCGCTAACCGCAAGGAGGCAGGCGACCACGGTAGGGTCAGCGACTGGGGTGAAGTCGTAACAAGGTAGCCCTAGGGGAACCTGGGGCTGGATCACCTCCTTTCTAAGGATACTCCTTCAGCCAAATGTCGATTTATCGGCAGGCAGCTATTGGAATTTCATAGAACATAGGAAATCCTAAGTCATGGATTTCCAAAATTGCGGAACCGCCGCCTTCGTTTCTCTTTCTTCTCGGATGCACACCACTCCTCGTCTTGCCGGAATAGGCAGGTTGAGTGCTGTTGGCCTGTCATAAATTAAAGAGATTGGGCCGGTAGCTCAGTTGGTTAGAGCGCACGACTGATAATCGTGAGGTCGGAAGTTCAAATCTTCCTCGGCCCACCAATTTCCCTCGCTGAAATTAGGTCGTGAACTCAAGCAGTTTAGGGGCCATAGCTCAGTTGGGAGAGCGGTAGCTTTGCAAGCTTCAGGTCGTCGGTTCGATCCCGTCTGGCTCCACCATATTCTTGAGACGCCATGTGGCGCGCTGAAGAACATCCGAGAATTAAGAAACGATATTGCATCGTCGCGCTAGCCGCGTCTGATGCCTGTTCCAGAACATTGTAGAGAGAAGATATGAGAGCCGATTGGCCGCTTTATTTAGCCGGCGGTCCAATCTTACGAAAAGCCATCCTAACCGTTGGCCGCTTTTATATCTCGTGAAACTGGTCTTTCGCCAGTATGGGCTGCACCTTCCAGGGTGCTACACTCCTCCCGTGCTGGCAAAATCGCACTGCAAATCTGTGGTTTGATATCCATGCTCCTTCAAGCGGAGTTTGGCTTTCACGCCATTGAGCAGTTTTGCCCTTATCGGGGAGTGCACACGAACCGATATTGAAGTGCGGTATATATTAGATTGTTTGCCAATGATCATTGCTGCGATTTCAAAAGGCGCGGCTTTGGTCCACATCTTCTCTCAAATTGGATGTGGTCGTCATGGTTATTGGTAATGAGAACGATCAAGTGTCTTAAGGGCGTTTGGTGGATGCCTTGGTATGCACAGGCGATGAAGGACGTGATACGCTGCGATAAGCGTCGGGGAGCTGCGAATAAGCTTTGATCCGGCGATTTCCGAATGGGGAAACCCACTCTAGAGACCGTTATTTTGACATCGTGTTGATTTCGATCTGCACGGTGTCGGACTAACGGTTTCAACTAAAGAGTATCTACATCTGAATATATAGGGTGTAAGAAGCGAACGCGGGGAACTGAAACATCTAAGTACCCGTAGGAAAAGACATCAACCGAGATTCCGTCAGTAGCGGCGAGCGAACGCGGACCAGGCCAGTGACAATTTGAAGACAAGCGGAACATTCTGGAAAGTTTGGCCATAGTGGGTGATAGCCCCGTATGCGTAATTCTTCTTATTGTCCTTGAGTAGGGCGGGACACGTGAAATCCTGTCTGAACATGGGGGGACCACCCTCCAAGCCTAAATACTCGTGCATGACCGATAGTGAACAAGTACCGTGAGGGAAAGGTGAAAAGCACCCCGACAAGGGGAGTGAAATAGTCCCTGAAACCGAATGCCTACAAACAGTAGGAGGGCTACGAGCCTGACTGCGTACCTTTTGTATAATGGGTCAACGACTTAGTGTAACGAGCAAGCTTAAGCCGATAGGTGTAGGCGTAGCGAAAGCGAGTCTGAATAGGGCGTTCAGTTCGTTGCATTAGACCCGAAACCGAGTGATCTATCCATGGGCAGGTTGAAGGTGCAGTAACATGCACTGGAGGACCGAACCCACGCATGTTGCAATATGCGGGGATGACCTGTGGATAGGGGTGAAAGGCCAATCAAACTCGGAAATAGCTGGTTCTCCGCGAAATCTATTTAGGTAGAGCGTCGACCGAATACCCTCGGGGGTAAAGCACTGGATGGGCTATGGGGACTCACCGTCTTACTGATCCTAACCAAACTCTGAATACCGAGGAGTACTAGTCGGCAGACACACTACGGGTGCTAACGTCCGTAGTGGAGAGGGAAACAACCCTGACCGCCAATTAAGGTCCCCAAGTTATGGCTAAGTGGGAAAGGAAGTGGAAATCCCAAAACAACCAGGATGTTGGCTTAGAAGCAGCCATCATTTAAAGAAAGCGTAACAGCTCACTGGTCTAAATAAGGGTTTCTGCGCCGAAAATGTAACGGGGCTAAAGCCATACACCGAAATTGCGGGTGTGCCTTCGGGCACGCGGTAGCGGAGCGTTCTGTAAGCCTGTGAAGGGAGACTCGTGAGAGCTCTTGGAGGTATCAGAAGTGCGAATGTTGACATGAGTAACGATAAAAGGGGTGAGAGACCCCTTCGCCGAAAGTCCAAGGTTTCCTGCTTAAAGTTAATCTGAGCAGGGTTAGTCGGCCCCTAAGGCGAGGCAGAAATGCGTAGTCGATGGGAAACAGGTTAATATTCCTGTACCTGGTGGTAGTGACGGATCGCGTAAGTGGTTCACTCTTATTGGATTGAGTGGGCAATGAAGCGGTTCCAGGAAATAGCTCCACCGTTAAGACCGTACCCCAAACCGACACAGGTGGACAGGTAGAGAATACTAAGGCGCTTGAGAGAACTATGCTGAAGGAACTCGGCAAATTGCATGCGTAACTTCGGGATAAGCATGACCTTGCGTGGCGCAAGCCGCGTATGGTGACACAAAAGAGGGGGTGGCGACTGTTTATCAAAAACACAGGGCTCTGCGAAGTCGCAAGACGACGTATAGGGTCTGACGCCTGCCCGGTGCTCGAAGGTTAAAAGGAGAGGTGCAAGCCTTGAATTGAAGCCCGAGTAAACGGCGGCCGTAACTATAACGGTCCTAAGGTAGCGAAATTCCTTGTCGGGTAAGTTCCGACCTGCACGAATGGCGTAACGACTTCCCCGCTGTCTCCAGCATAGACTCAGTGAAATTGAATTCCCCGTGAAGATGCGGGGTTCCTGCGGTTAGACGGAAAGACCCCGTGCACCTTTACTACAGCTTCACACTGGCATTAGTGATAATATGTGTAGGATAGGTGGTAGGCTTTGAAGCGTTGTCGCCAGATAGCGTGGAGCCATCCTTGAAATACCACCCTTATTATTATTGATGTCTAACCGCGGCCCGTTATCCGGGTCCGGGACATTGTGTGGCGGGTAGTTTGACTGGGGCGGTCGCCTCCCAAATAGTAACGGAGGCGCGCGATGGTTGGCTCAGACCGGTCGGAAATCGGTCGTTGAGTGCAATGGCATAAGCCAGCCTGACTGCGAGACTGACAAGTCGAGCAGAGACGAAAGTCGGTCATAGTGATCCGGTGGTCCCGCGTGGAAGGGCCATCGCTCAACGGATAAAAGGTACGCCGGGGATAACAGGCTGATGACCCCCAAGAGTCCATATCGACGGGGTTGTTTGGCACCTCGATGTCGGCTCATCGCATCCTGGGGCTGGAGCAGGTCCCAAGGGTTTGGCTGTTCGCCAATTAAAGCGGTACGTGAGCTGGGTTCAGAACGTCGTGAGACAGTTCGGTCCCTATCTGCCGTGGGTGTAGGAATATTGAGAGGATCTGTCCCTAGTACGAGAGGACCGGGATGGACGTATCACTGGTGGACCTGTTGTGGCGCCAGCCGCATTGCAGGGTAGCTATATACGGAATAGATAACCGCTGAAGGCATCTAAGCGGGAAACTAACCTCGAAACGAGTATTCCCTAAACAGGATCGTCGAAGACTACGACGTTGATAGGCTGGGTGTGGAAGTGCCGTAAGGTATGAAGCTTACCAGTACTAATAGTCCGATCGGCTTGATCGTTCTCATTACTTGTGACCATGAGCCCAAATTTGGGTTTTCTGGCAAACAATCGAAAAATATATTAAATTCCAGTTTCACACATGAATGCGCTTGGCCGAGCTGGTGGTTATGGCGGAGTGGCTGCACCCGATCCCATCCCGAACTCGGAAGTGAAACGCTCCAGCGCCGATGGTACTTTGTCTTAAGGCACGGGAGAGTAGGTCGCTGCCAGCTCTGCCAATCGCATTCATGGAATTCTCTGCATACCCAAACAAAAAGCCCTGAGCATCATCGCTCAGGGCTTTTTTGTTTTGGAAGGTGTCAGCGATTTTGACGTTCACAAAGACCCAAAAAGTTGCGGGAGCTTTTCCCTTAAGTTCTTGACGAGAGTATCTAGATGATTCTCAGTCATGGGCGTGCATGTAGCTATTTTCTTTGCGATTTGCTCGTCGGAAATGATCTCTATCTTGAGAGTCTCAACCCAACCGTTGCTGCGCAGCAATTGATTGTATTCCACATCCGGAACCTTGCCATATGAACTTGGTTCTAAAGAGACGACAGGCACTTGGGCCGCCACGGCTTCAGCAATCATGGAATTGGAATCCGCTGTCACCATCACGCCCATTGAAGATGCGAGTGCTTCTGCAACGCCTCCCACGCCTTCAGATTGAAAGTTACGAAACATAATCCTAGCGCTGTTTGATGATGAGACCCGAAGCAAATCGTTCGTCCACGCTAAGGGCGTTCTTGGCGAACTTAGAATTTCCAGTTGAAACTCAGTTTTCTCAAGCCAACTGACAAGTGCGCTCCACTCAGCCTTTGAGAACGGATGACTCGATGTTGGTGCTCCAATGAGCAATGCAAGGCCGGACTTTTGATCAGCCGCGCGTGGAATGGGCTGTATAGCAGATGGCTTCAACCCAATAATGTAATTGGATCGATCGGAAAAAGACGGATTGAGATGCAGGACGACAGAAAAGTCACTGTCAGAAAAACCACGCGTTGACCCGCTGTGGATATTCACTGCGTTAAACACTTGAGCAGCCATTACACTGGCTCCAAGACAGGCGCCACCGGTCGATATAATAATGTCCGGTTTGAACGGTATTGACCCTACATCCAAACCCGCGAGTTTTAAGCTGGTGGCAGTGGGCAAGATCTGCCGCATGTTTTTTGACGCTAGGATTGCGGTCCTGATGCGCCTGGGCGGCCAACTGCGTTTTTCTAGATGTGCTCTATAAACTTCTGGTTGGCTCATCTTGCGAATCGCTGCCAATATTCCGTCGCTTTGATGCACGTGGCCAGGACGGCCATCGCTGATGAGAAGCAGTTTCACAATGGAAGACTCAGAAAATGTTTGAACAAAAGGGTTGCCGCGCCCAACATATCACGCCAAACCGACCGTGACACGGATCCAGGTTGCTCGCCAATGGACCAAGAACAAAATCTTGAACAGACCGTTCTCGGCGACAAACTTGTTGCTCTGATAAACTCTGACGATGAGACGCTGGCACAAGCGGTTCTCAACTTTGGCGCACACGATGTTCTCCAACTGAATCCTCGAAAAAATGACTGGCAACGCAACGAGTGGTTGAGCGGTCCCTATACCCATTGGCGCGATATTGCTGCCAGTAATTGTTCGACAGTCATTCTTTCGGGCATCTCGAGGCTGGCCCTTCTCAAAAAACGATATTTCTTCGCTGCAAGAATTAGGCATCTTTTGATGCCCATGAGTGTGTCCACTGAAATTATCGTCTGGCTTGGTCGTCGATATTTCAAAAGTGGGTTGCTGTCGCGGATCGGCACTGTGGAAATTGAGCACGGAGGAAAGCTACGCGCCTTCATTGTCTTGGCAGTAGCGCCAAAATTGACTGACAACCGCCACGCTTTCTATCCGCGCGAATTGAAGCCTATGGAAGCATTGAACAAGTTGAAGGAGCTGAAATATGTCCTTCTTCGCTCAATCGAACGAGTTGAAAATCAGACGCCTTTTAAGGACTTGGATCTGCTGGTTGATGATCAAGATATCGAAAGCCTGCATGAAACGTTTTCAAAAACCGTCTCCACGGTTGCGATGGATGTCTACAGCGTATCGGGCGTTGGTGGGCATGACTATAAAACAGTGCCCTACTTTGTGCCGCGTTTTGCGCAAGATATATTGACGACCTCTCAGCAAAGAGAAAGCGGGATCAAGGCGGCCAATGCGCGAATGCGTTACCTGTCACTAGGCTACCATGTTCTGTTTCATGCCAAGAGCGCGCATCTTGACCCCCAACACGAAAGCCTCGACCAACACACATTCAAGTCAGCGACCACCTATCAAGACTTGTGCGATGCTGCCAGCGAAGCGCTGATGGCCCGCCCGCAAACTATCAGCGATATTGAAGCTGCCCTAAAAGCCGAGGGATATTTTCCCGGTCACGATCTTATGGCCTTCTACGCGAGACGTAACCCCTTTGTTAAAGGGCGATATGTGCAGGCAGATGGTTTGAAGGCTGGGTTAGCGACATTTCTGGTACGGGATTTTGCGATGTATCCGCAAGCAGTTGAGAACGTAAGAGTTCTGCTGGATAAGCGATTTGAAATTTTGAAAGAAGTTGACCTCACCGCCGAGATGCAAAAGCTCGCTGTTAGCGAGATACGCGGCGGCAATTGGCATGACAAAGAGCAGAACACCTTAGCTCTTCCTACGCATATCTTTGTGACTTGGGATCATAGCGTAGAGATACCCACCAAACGCACGGGCCGAAAGTTTCCTAATCTTGATAATGACCGGGTTCGCGCAGCAAAGCAGGAAATTCGAGCTTTGATGCCAGGGCCGGGTGGCCAGCCTATGCGTGTGGTTCACTCCAGCGATAACAGCACGGAAGCGATGGAGCATCTAGAAAAACTGGATTTGCTTGGCGGTTCGGCCTTGGCAGAGAGACTTAAAGAGCTGGGCGTCTTTAAAACCTAAGCGTTGGAACTCTCAAGCAAGCCTAAACCCTCCGTTTCTTTCGCGATCTGGCTTCACTTTTGAGATCAGCACACAATTTGGCATGGTTCCCAATTCTACAAGGTAGGCTGTCCACTTTGCAGTCCAAATGTCCAGTAGTTCTTCGTTTTCGAGCATCTGCTCCATTGTGATCTCCTTGCGGCGGCGCCCAAACAAGCGCTTCGATGACGCCCAAATTCGACTGGCCGTACTCTTCTTTCTCGCAAGTTGCTTTCGCTTCAAAAGGTGCGCGCGGTTTTCCTCGTGGTCAATTTCAACACTGACGACCGCGAACTGTTCCGCTGTAGCCCACAGGCCATGGGCCGGATCTTCGTCATATCGAACGCACGGTGTGTTGCGAATAAAATACGAGTCGTAATGGGCGATTATTTCTGCTGCAGATACCAACTCGTCCAATGCGCTCTTTCTTGACGGACGACGTTCTATCTTCAGCAGGTCATTCCCTTCTATCATCGGCCAGTCACAGCAATTTTGAGGTAGAATATATCTGATTTCAGCAGGCAAAACACCATCTCTGAGCTGCTGGATAAATGTGCTTTTCCCGCTACCGGAGGGCCCTGCAATCAACAAAACAAATCTCTTCGGCTTCGACATTTTGGTTCGACTGCTCATTGCGGTTTGCCCATCATATAATAACTGCGATTTTGTCAGCCTTTTGCGAAACAAAGGCAATGTCGGTGTCGAATTCGGGTTGAATTCCACTGGACAAACCTACATATAAGCCTCGTCGTATTCGACACTGTCGCGGGGTGGAGCAGCCCGGTAGCTCGTCAGGCTCATAACCTGAAGGTCGTAGGTTCAAATCCTACCCCCGCAACCAACTTACAAACACTATTCACCTACAATTGTCCTCAGTCATCGAGGCTTTATGCCGTTTAGTATTATCGACAGCACTGCGTGTGCAGTTTGTTCGTGGAAGCCCTTCTTTGCGCTCTGTTTTCCCATGATGGCGACGATTTGGGTGTCGAAGTCGGCGTAGTGCTGTGTGGTTGCCCAGATCATGAAAATCAGATGATAGGGATCAACGGGGGCTAACTTTCCCTCGTCTATCCAGCCGCGAATGACGGACGCTTTTTCGTCTACCAAAGCCTTCAGGCGCGTTTGCAGAAATTCCAGCATCAAGGGTGCCCCGCGTTGCACCTCGTTGGCAAAGAGGCGCGATGCCTCGGGCTGTTTGGCTGACATTTGCAGTTTGTAGGTTATGTAGCGGCGCAGCTCTTCAATCGGGTCGCCGTTGGGCGATATTTCTTCGAACGGATCAAGCCAGCCTTCGACTGTTTGCTCCAGGGCGGTTTTGTAAACCTCTTCTTTTGAAGGGAAGTAGTAGAGCAGGTTGGTTTTTGATAAGCCCGCGCGGTCGGCTATGCGGTCGAGCGTGGCGCCGCGGTAACCGTCTGTGGAAAACACGTCGAGTGCCGCTTCGATGATTGCGCTGCGATTAGCCGTTTGGATGCGGCTGCGTTTTTTCTTTGCTGTCGCTGCCAAAGTTCTGTGGCCCCCTTGCTGGCTTGCTGAAATCCCGCTTGACCAATGCTGGTCGCCTTTATAGCCTTCAAATTTGACCAAGCAGTCAAGTTTTTATTTCGGCTCAACAAGTGAGGCAGCAATGGCGGCACCGGGCGAAAACCTTCGGGTAAACGGCGACAGGCTCTGGGATACCATACACGCAATCGCAGAAATCGGTCCTGGCGTGGCTGGCGGCTCCAACCGCCAGACGGTGACGGATGAAGACGCTGAGGCGCGCCGGCTGTTTCAAACGTGGTGCGAAGATGCTGGCTTATCGATGGGTGTTGACCAGATGGGCACGATGTTCATGCGCCGTGAAGGCACGGACCCGGACGCGCTGCCGGTCTACGTGGGCTCGCATCTGGATACGCAGCCGACTGGCGGGCGCTATGATGGCGTACTGGGTGTGCTGGCCGGGCTGGAGATCGTCCGCACGCTTAACGACCTCGATATTAAAACCAAACACCCGATCGTGGTCACGAACTGGACGAACGAAGAAGGCACCCGTTTTGCCCCCGCCATGATGGCGTCTGGCGTGTTCGCGGGCATCTTTCCAAAGGAAGAGGCTTACGAGAAGGTCGATGCCAACGGCCTGAAATTTGGTGATGAACTTGAGCGGATTGGCTGGAAAGGTGATGAGGAGGTTGGCGCGCGCAAGATGCACGCTTTCCTCGAATTGCACATCGAGCAAGGGCCGATCCTTGAAGCTGAGGGCAAGGATATCGGCGTCGTTACCCATGGGCAGGGGCTGCGGTGGATCGAATGTACGATTACCGGCAAGGAGAGCCATACCGGCTCCACCCCCATGCTAATGCGCAAAAATGCCGGGCGCGGTCTGGCGCAGGTGACGGAGCTCGTCCACGAGATCGCGATGGACAACGCGCCGAACGCAGTGGGTGCCATCGGCCATATCGATGTCTATCCCAACAGCCGCAACATCATTCCGGGGAAGGTGGTCTTCACGGTGGATTTCCGCAGTCACGAACTGGATACGCTTCAAGGGATGAATGAGCGGCTAATGGCCGAGGCACCGAAACTGTGCGAGGCGATTGGCGTGGAATTTTCGGCTGAAATCGTTGGCCAATTTGATCCGCCAGCATTTGACAAGAAACTGGTGCAATCCATCCGCGACGCGGCGGAACGGCTCGGCTATTCGCACATGGATATCGTGAGCGGCGCGGGCCACGACGCCTGCTGGATTAACCGCGTCGCGCCGACGGCGATGGTGATGTGCCCTTGCGTCGATGGCCTGTCGCACAACGAGGCGGAAGATATTTCGAAAGAGTGGAGCACGGCGGGGGCGGAAGTGTTGTTCCACGCCGTTGTGGAAGCGGCGGAGATTGTGGGGTGAAGATACGAAAATCATCTAGCAATCAAGTTGCTGAAAAAAACGCCAATAACCGATTTGTGTGTGGCTTGAAGAAACCTGACAATTCCCTTTCCGAGTATCGCGAGTTTGAGAGAATTGAAGATGCGGCCAAGTGGCTGATCGACAATCCCACATGGGGAATCCGGATGAACCCAAATTGGTCTCTTATTCATCGTGACATAGTCATTGAAAGGTTTGACCCATGACAACCATCATCAAAAACGGCACCGTCGTCACCGCCGATCTCACCTATGAAGCCGACGTTAAAATCGAAGGTGGGGTTATCACGGAGATCGGGCCGAACCTTTCCGGCGGTACGGAATTGGACGCAACGGGATGCTACGTCATGCCCGGCGGTATCGACCCTCATGTGCACCTCGAAATGCCGTTCATGGGCACCTATTCCAGCGACGACTTTGAATCCGGCACCCGTGCGGCGCTTGCTGGCGGCACGACGATGGTCGTCGACTTCTGTCTGCCGTCGCCGGAGCAGAGCCTGCTGGATGCCATTCAGATGTGGGACAACAAATCGACCCGCGCGAACTGCGATTATTCCTTCCACATGGCGATCACCTGGTGGGGCGAGCAGGTGTTCAACGAGATGGAAACGGTCGTCAAGGACCGCGGCATCAATACGTTCAAACACTTCCTCGCCTATAAAGGCGCGCTGATGGTGAACGACGACGAGCTCTACGCCTCGTTCCAGCGCTGCGCTGCGCTTGGCGCTACGCCGATGGTGCATGCGGAGAACGGCGATGTGGTGGCGGAGCTTTCCGCCAAGCTGCTGGCCGAGGGCAATACGGGGCCGGAGGCACACGCCTATTCGCGCCCCAGCCAGGTGGAAGGCGAAGCGACCAACCGCGCGATCATGATTGCCGACATGGCAGGTGCGCCGCTTTACGTGGTGCACACGTCCTGCGAGGAGGCGCACGAGGCCATCCGCAGGGCACGGATGCAGGGCAAGCGGGTATGGGGCGAGCCGCTCATCCAGCATCTGACGCTTGATGAGAGCGAATATTTCAATCAGGACTGGGACCATGCCGCACGCCGCGTGATGAGCCCGCCGTTCCGCAACAAGAAGCATCAGGACTCGCTCTGGGCCGGTCTGCAATCCGGCTCGCTTTCCGTTGTTGCGACCGACCATTGTGCCTTCACAACCGAACAGAAGCGCTTCGGTGTGGGTGACTTCACCAAAATACCCAACGGCACCGGTGGTCTGGAAGACCGCATGCCGATGCTGTGGACCCACGGTGTCGAGACGGGCCGCCTGACGATGAACGAGTTCGTTGCAGTCACTTCCACGAATATCGCGAAAATCCTGAACATGTATCCTAAAAAGGGCGCGATCATCGTCGGTGCGGACGCCGATATCCTGGTGTGGGACCCCGAGAAGGAAAAGACGATCAGCGCAGGTGCGCAGCAATCCGCCATCGACTACAACGTGTTCGAAGGTCAGCAGGTGAGGGGCCTTCCGCGCTTCACCCTCTCTCGTGGCCATGTCTCGATCCACGACGGCGAAGTGAAGACCCGCGAGGGCCACGGCAAATTTGTCAAACGCAAACCAAACGCACCCGTCAACGCAGCTCTGTCGAAGTGGAAAGAGCTGACCGCCCCCACACCCGTAAAACGCACCGGCATTCCGGCAACGGGGGTTTGACGTGCCAGCGGGGGCAAGCGAAACGGTGAGGCCACATTGACCGTCATCTCCGCTCGCAGTCTTGATCTGACGTTTCAGACGGCCGACGCGCCGGTGCATGCGCTATCGGGTATTGATCTGGATGTCGAGAAGGGCGAATTCGTCTCGCTGATTGGTCCTTCGGGCTGCGGGAAGACGACCCTGCTTCGCGTGATCGCTGATCTGGAGCAACCAACCGGCGGCACGATATCGGTGAACGGCATGACGCCTGAGCAGGCGCGGCTGAAGCGGGCTTATGGCTATGTGTTTCAGGCGGCGGCTTTGTTTCCCTGGCGCACGATTGCCGACAACATCGCGCTGCCGCTGGAAGTGATGGGACTTTCCAAGGATGAGCAGCATAAGCGTGTGAGTGGCAATCTGGCGCTGGTGGACCTTACCGGTTTTGAGCAGAAGTTCCCTTGGCAGCTTTCCGGCGGCATGCAGCAGCGGGCATCGATTGCGCGGGCGCTGGCGGTTCAGCCGGACATGCTGCTGATGGACGAACCGTTCGGCGCACTGGATGAAATCGTGCGCGATCACCTGAACGAGCAATTGTTAAAGCTTTGGGCGGAGACGCAGAAGACCATCGTTTTCGTCACGCACTCCATCCCCGAAGCGGTTTATCTCTCCACCAAAATCGTCGTCATGAGCCCGCGTCCCGGACGCATTCATGAGGTGATCGACTGCAATCTGGGCAAGGACAGGCCGCTGGAAATCCGCGAGACGTCGAAATTTCTGAAGATTGCCCAAAAGGTGCGCGACGGGCTGAAAGCGGGGCACGCCTATGATTAGGAGCCGCGCACTGCCTGTCATCACCGTTGTCGCGATGATCATCGCGCTTTGGTACGCGGGCGCGGCTTTGCTCAACGCCAAGTTTCAATACGACCAGGCGGAACGGGCGGGTAAGTCCGTCAGTTTTATCGAAGTCCTGCCCGCGACGATGGCGCAGAAGCGTCCCGTTCTGCCCGCGCCGCATCAGGTGGCGGTGGAAATTTGGGAGACGACTGTTGAGAAGAAAATCACCTCAAAGCGCAGTCTGATTTATCACGCTTGGATCACGCTTTCGGCGACCCTGTTGGGCTTTGTCTTCGGCACGCTGCTGGGCGTCGCGCTGGCCATCGGCATAGTGCATTCGCGGGTACTGGATAAATCGCTGATGCCGTGGATCATCACATCGCAGACGATCCCCATTCTTGCCATCGCACCGATGATTATCGTTGTGCTCAACTCGGTTGGGGTGACCGGCCTGCTGCCAAAGGCGATCATCTCGACTTATCTTTCTTTCTTCCCCGTGGCCGTTGGCATGGTCAAAGGGCTGCGCTCGGCGGATCGGATGCATCTCGATTTGATGAAGACATATTCTGCGCCCGCTTCTCAAGTGCTGTGGAAATTGCGTTGGCCGACGGCTGTGCCTTACCTTTTCACGTCCATGAAAATTGCCATCGCTGCATCGCTCGTCGGTGCCATCGTCGGCGAATTGCCGACTGGTGCCGTGGCGGGTCTTGGCGCTAGGCTGCTGGCTGGTTCATATTACGGGCAGACGGTGCAAATCTGGTCGGCGCTTATCGTCGCCGCCATCCTCGCCGGCACGCTGGTGGCGCTGATCGGTGTTATCGGCAAGCGGGTGAACCGGCGCATGGGCGTGCAGGAGGCGGCGCTGTGAGCGGGACGGTTCTTCTCACGGTCTGCGTGGTCTTTTGGCTGGCCGCATGGTTCGCCAACACCCGCCTCTCACGGATTGAGACGACAAATGCGACGCAGCAAACTATGGTCAACTTGGCGATACCTGTTCTTTTCGGTGCGGCGCTTATCGCACTTTGGGAGGGCGTGACGCGAGGGCTGGGTGTGCCACCTGTCATTCTTCCGCCGCCGTCGATGATATGGGAGCGGATCATCAATTCCTTGCCGATCCTCTGGGCTGACTTCCAGCAGACCTATCTGAAGGCCGTCATCAGCGGCTATGTGATGGGCTGCGGGCTGGGTTTCCTGACCGCTATTCTGGTCGACCGCTCACCCTTCTGGAAAGCGGGCATCATGCCCATTGGCAATCTGGTCTCGGCGCTTCCCATCATCGGCATCGCGCCCATCATGGTGATGTGGTTCGGCTTTGACTGGCAGTCGAAGGCCGCCGTTGTGATCGTCATGACGTTCTTTCCCATGCTGGTGAACACCGTGGCGGGGCTGAACCAGACCAGTGCGATGGAGAGCGATTTGATGCGCACGTATGCGGCATCAAAATCGCAGACGCTGCTGAAGCTGCGGCTTCCTGCTGCCATGCCTTTCGTTTTCAATGCGCTCAAAATCAATTCGACGCTTGCCTTGATCGGCGCGATCGTGGCCGAGTTTTTCGGCACCCCCATCGTTGGGATGGGCTTCCGAATTTCTGCCGAAGTCGGACGATTGAATGTCGACATGGTTTGGGCCACCATTTTCGTGGCGGCCTTGGCCGGATCGCTCTCTTATGGCGCACTTGCGCTGATCGAGCGGTCTGTGACCTTCTGGCATCCGTCAAACAGAACCTGAGGATGGAGAGAGCGGCAAAGACCGGGAGTCAGGTAACGAGGACTAAACCTACCGAAGTTCAACAAAGGAGTATCACCAATGAATAAATGGATCTCACTGGCCGCAGGCGCCGCAATGGCGCTGGCCTCGACCTCGCTCGCTTGGGCAGCAGATAATCTTACCTTGCAGCTTAAATGGGTAACGCAGGCACAATTCGCCGGTTACTACGTCGCGAAGGACAAAGGCTTCTATGATGAAGTCAATCTCAACGTCGAAATCAAGCCCGGCGGTCCGGACATCGCGCCACCTCAGGTCATCGCCGGTGGTGGTGCTGACGTGATCGTGGAATGGATGCCGGCCGCGCTTGCCGCGCGCGAAAAAGGGGTGCCGCTGGTCAACATCGCGCAGCCGTTCAAACGCTCTGGCATGATGCTGACCTGCCGCAAGGAAACAGGCATTACCTCGCCTGCCGATTTCAAGGGCAAGACGCTGGGCGTGTGGTTCTTTGGCAATGAATTCCCGTTCCTGTCGTGGATGAGCAAGCTGGGCATTCCCACCGAAGGCGGTGCCGATGGCGTGACTGTGTTGAAACAGGGCTTCAACGTTGATCCGCTCATTCAAAAGCAGGCCGACTGCGTGTCCACCATGACCTATAACGAATATTGGCAGGTCATCGACGCTGGCTTCTCGCCGGATGATCTCGTGGTGTTCAACTACACAGACCAAGGCGTCGCCACGTTGGAAGACGGCCTCTACACCACGGAAGAAAAGCTCAACGATCCGGAAATGGCCGACAAGCTTGCGCGTTTCGTTGCGGCTTCCATGAAGGGCTGGGCCTATGCTCGTGAGAACCCTGATGAAGCTGCCGGTATTGTGCTTGAAAACGATGCATCCGGTGCTCAGACGGAAGAACACCAAAAGCGCATGATGCGCGAGGTCAACAAGCTGACTGAAGGTTCCGACGGAACGCTGGATGTGGCGGCCGCTGAAGTGACAGTAGAATCGTTGCTCTCCGGCGGCGATGACCCTGTCATCACCAAGAAGCCTGAAGGTGCTTGGACGGACGCTATCACCAAAAAAGCGATGTCTATGCAGTAGGCTTAGACGCCGTTTAACGCTGAAAAGGGCCGCTGTGAAGCGGCCCTTTTTGTTTACTGTTGCAGGCTCCTGAACGAAGAAAAAATTTGACCTTTTGATAAAATTTCGTAGGCTTTCGATATCGACACAATGCCCGGTCTGAAGTGATTTCAGCAAAGGCATCGCTTGATGGAGAGACTGCGCATGGCAACTTCCAAAGACGAAATCGACATCAAGACTGGGCGCTTGCCTGCGGAGGCTTACGCGGAAAATTTTACCGACATGCACGAGCCGCTGACGCGCCACGAGGCGCTGGTGGAATCGGATCGCTGCTACTTCTGCTACGATGCGCCCTGCGTGACTGCCTGCCCGACCAGCATCGATATTCCGCTGTTCATCCGCCAAATTTCGACAGACAATCCGAAGGGATCGGCGGAGACGATTTTCGAGCAGAACATCATGGGTGGTATGTGTGCCCGCGTTTGCCCTACCGAGACGTTGTGCGAGCAGGTCTGTGTTCGCGAGATGGCGGAGGGCAAGCCGGTCAAGATCGGGCTGCTCCAGCGCTATGCGACTGATCACTATATGGAAGTTGTTGGTGAGCAGCCTTTTGAACGAGCACCAGAGACAGGGCACAAAATCGCCATCATCGGCGCTGGTCCTGCTGGCCTTTCCTGCGCACACCGGCTTGCACAGCATGGGCACGATGTGACGATTTACGAAGCGCGGGAAAAGCCAGGTGGTCTGAACGAATTTGGCATTGCGGCCTATAAATCGACCGATGACTTTGCCTCCCGTGAAGTGGACTTCATTTTGGGCATTGGCGGTATTGAAATCAAATATGGGATGGCTTTGGGCGATGAATTGACCCTTGAAAGCCTGACCCATTGCTTTTCCGCAGTCTTCGTCGGTGCCGGACTGAGCGACGTGAATGATCTTGGACTGGAAGGCGACGATGCGGAAAATTGCATCAATGCTGTCGACTACATCGCCCAACTACGCCAGTCAGATGATCTGTCCAAACTCCCAGTTGGTCGCGATGTGGTTGTGATCGGTGGCGGCATGACGGCAATTGACGTTGCGACTCAGGTTAAGCTCTTGGGCGCTGAGAACGTCACCATTTGCTACCGGCGCGGTGCGGATGCCATGAGCGCGAGCGCCTATGAGCAGGAAGTGGCGCAGACCCACGGCGTTAGCATCCGTCACTGGTTGCAGCCGAAGCAATTGCACATGAAAGATGGAAAAGTTGCTGCCATCGAATTGGAATACACAAGCGGCAGCAACGGTTCGCTGGAAGGCACGGGTGAGACCGTCATTCTCGAAGCCGACCAGGTGTTCAAGGCCATAGGTCAGACAGCGGATGCGAGCCCTCTTGGCGGCGTTGATTTGGCCTTGGAGCGTGGTCGGATCGTTGTAAATGAAGCGCGCAAATCCAATCACGAGAAAATCTGGGCCGGTGGAGATTGTGTTGCCGGAGGCGAGGATCTGACGGTCGTCGCGGTCGAAGACGGCAAGATCGCCGCCGAAGATATTCACCGCACATTGATGGGCTAGGAGAACACCATGGCCAACCTCGCAACGAATTTTTTAGGTATCAAATCACCCAACCCGTTCTGGCTGGCCTCAGCACCGCCGACTGACAAGGCATACAACGTAGAACGTGCCTTTAAGGCTGGATGGGGTGGTGTCGTCTGGAAGACACTTGGCGAGGAAGGCCCGCCGGTCGTCAATGTCAACGGCCCTCGATACGGCGCGATCTGGGGGCCGGACCGCAGGCTTTTGGGACTGAACAACATTGAACTCATCACCGACCGTGATTTGGAGACTAATCTGCGCGAGATCAAAGAGGTGAAGCGCAAGTGGCCCAACCGGGCGATGATCGTATCGCTGATGGTTCCGTGCGAGGAGGAATCATGGAAAAAAATTCTCAAGCGCGTTGAGGAAACCGAGGCCGATGGTATTGAGCTGAACTTTGGCTGTCCTCACGGCATGTCCGAGCGTGGCATGGGTGCGGCTGTTGGGCAGGTGCCAGAATACATCGAAATGGTAGCGCGTTGGTGCAAGCAACATTCGCGTATGCCAACCATTGTGAAGCTGACGCCAAACATAACGGATATTCGCTATCCGGCCCGCGCGGCGAAGGCTGGCGGTGCCGATGCTGTGTCGCTCATCAACACCATTTCCTCGATTGTCTCAGTGGATCTGGATGATTTTTCACCCCAGCCATCAATCGACGGTAAAGGTTCGCACGGTGGCTATTGCGGCCCAGCGGTTAAGCCAATTGCTTTGAACATGGTGGCCGAGATTGCCCGTGATGCGGAGACCAGAGGCATGCCGATTTCCGGCATTGGCGGCGTGAACACTTGGCGCGACGCAGCAGAATATATAGCGCTCGGTTGCGGCAACGTGCAGGTCTGCACGGCGGCGATGACTTATGGTTTCAGGATTGTCGAAGAGATGATCGAAGGCCTTTCGAATTATATGGACGAGAAGGGCTTTGAGACGATTGAAGACTTCCGAGGTATGGCCGTGCCAAACGTGACCGACTGGCAATATCTCAATCTCAACTACGTCACCAAGGCCCGTATTGACCAAGATTTGTGCATCTCATGCGGCCGCTGCCACATTGCCTGCGAAGACACGTCCCATCAGGCGATCACGAACATGGTGGATGGTGTGCGGCGCTTTGAGGTGATCGACGAGGAATGCGTCGGCTGCAATCTGTGCGTGAATGTTTGCCCGGTGGATAATTGCATCACGATGGAGCGCATTGAAGGAACCGACCCTCGTACCAAGCAGCCGATCAATCCCAACTACGAAAACTGGACGACGCACCCGAACAACCCGTCCTCGCTGCCTGACGCGGCGGAGTAGGACTTACGCAGGAAGTGCGTGTCGCTGGCCCGCGCGGTTCAGGCTGATGGCGTAGAAGCTGGTTGTTGCGGTGATGAAAAGCCGGTGATTGCCGCGGCCGCCAAAACACACGTTCGACACCAGTTCGGGCACAAGTATCTTGCCCAACAGTTTACCGTCCGGCGCGATGCAGTGAACGCCATCGGCGGCGGACGTCCAGATATTGCCATCGGTATCGAGACGAAAGCCGTCTGACGCGCCAGGATCGACCTTGTGAAAGAAGCGTCCGTTTGCGGTGCTAGTGCCCGCCACATCGTAAACCCGCATTTCCTTTTTGGCATCTGGCGAATACATCGTGCCGGTGTCTGCCACGTAAAGCAGGGACTCATCGGGCGAAAAGGCAAGGCCGTTGGGGCATTGCATGTCGGTTATAACAGCATCAATGGCGCCGGTGGCGGGGTCCACCCGATAAACATTGCAGGGCAATTCCTGTTCCGATTTGTAGCCTTCGTAATTGGTCATGATGCCGTAGTGGGGATCGGAAAACCAAATCGAGCCATCGGATTTCACCACCACATCGTTGGGCGAGTTCAGCCGCTTGCCATCAAAGCAATCCGCGATCACGGTGACCGTACCGTCAAATTCTGTGCGGGTGACGCGGCGCGCCCCGTGTTCGCAGGAAACCAGGCGGCCTTGTAGATCGCGGGTGTGGCCGTTCGAGAAGTTGGACGGTTCACGGTAGATCGAAACGCCCGTCTCTGGCGACCAACGCATGATGCGGTTGTTGGGAATATCGGAAAACAGCAGGCAATTGGCATCACCGAACCAAACCGGTCCTTCCACCCAATCGAAGCCGGTTGCCAATTGCTTCACCGGCGCATTGCCCATGACATAGGTGGCGAAGACTGGATCAATCACTTCGAAAAAGGACATGCGGATTTCCTCCGGTAAGAATAGTGTGACAGCCGAGCGAACCCGAACAAATGGAATGTATCGTGGATTATTTTGAAACGCGCCAACACCTCACGCACCGCGCCGTTTTGGCGGCATTGGATGCGGCGATGTTGAAAGCGGAAGAGATCGGTCAGCCGCAGTGTATCGTGATCGTCGACGCGAGCGGCGAAGTGTTGGGCGAATTGCGGATGACGGGTGCCAAGTTTCTTAGCCGCAAAAGTGCTCTCGCCAAGGCGATGACAGCCGCTTCTATCGGTGCGCCGACGACGTCGATTCCAGAAGCAGTGCGGCCCGCTATTGGCGCTGCCACCGAAGGCTTTGTTACAGGCTTGCCTGGCGGTTTGCCGATCTTGAAGGGGGGTATGGCAGTCGGCGGCATAGGTGTCGGCTCCGGCAGTGGCGAGCAAGACGTTGCCGTGGCGCAAGCAGCACTTGCTGCTATTGGCGCGGACGTTGTGGATTGAGTGAACCACCGCTCTATCCATTGCGCCGCTGGATGCCAAAGCCGATGGGTTTGCGCTGGTTACCTGGCAGGTTTGGGTCTGGCCCCCAGATTGCCTGATAGGTATCGAGTGCCATACCTTTGCGCTGGAGCGCGGCATAGACGGTAATTGAAAAACACCACCAGCCGAAGAGGCCGAGCCACATCCAAATGTAAGCGTTGGTGATCCAAAGTCCGAGCAGCATCGCCATCGCTGCCAGAACAATGGACGTGTAGCCAAGCGTTTTGTGTGCATATTCGAAAATCACCCTGCGGGTTGTCATGTCGAAGTGATCACCGTGTATTGATCCATCTGGTGCTGGTTCATCCATGCCGCCGCGGGTTCCCCGTGCTATGCCGCCGATGAACTGTGCACAATAGAGGCTTACAACTGACCAGCCGCACAGTCGGTGTAGCCAAGGAAGATTGCCTTCGCTGCCGGGTGACCAAACAAGCCATACTGCGAATGCAGTGAGGACACCGCCTGAGACCTGCGCGGCAACATGCACGCGAAACCAGAAGCGATTGTCCAATTCGTTGGGCCATTGCTGGCGTGGGGTGACTTTCAAAAAGCGGGTGATGATGATGCTAATGGGGAACAGAAAGCCCCATGTGGCAACCATCAATCGGCCGTGCCACGCAACGTTTTGCTCAAGGCCGTGGGCGCGGGAGGCATCTATTGGCAACCAGAGCCATTGCCAAAGCGCTTCCCACATCAGCCCTTAACCGCACCAGCGGTCATCCCAGTGATGATCTGCTTTGAAGCAATGAATGTGAAAATAACGGGTGGAATTGCCAGCAACATGCCCGTCGCCATGATCGCGCCCCAGTCAATATCGTATTCGGTGATCGAATTGACGATGGTGACTGGCACTGTGCGCGTGCTGCGCCCCGACAGGGCGTTGGCGAGCAGGAATTCGTTCCATGCAATACGGAAGGTGAAGATGGCTGCGGCTGCAAGGCCGGGCTTGATGATTGGCAGGACGACGAGGAAGAAAACCTGCAAGGGGTTTGCCCCGTCCATCGTGGCTGCTTCTTCAAGCTGGATGGGAACTTGGACGATGAAGCTCTGTAATATCCAGATCACGAACGGCAGGTTCATCGCCACATAGACGAGAATTATGCCCGAATAGGAACCATCAAGGCCAAACTGGAAGGTCCAAATACCAAAGACGGGAACCAGCAAAACGGCTGGTGGCACCATGCGCATGAGCAGGGTTGTCATGGATACCGTCCCGCGCCCCATGAAGCGGAACCGCACCAGTGCATAGGCTGCCATGCAGCCGATGATCAGTGTGATCGCAGTAGAAACCAGAGCGATGAAGAGCGAGTTGCCAAGCGCGCGCCCAAATGTCGGGTCGCAATAGTCTGCATTGGCCCGCTCGTACCAAAGAACGTTACACAGCACGGATTCATAGTTTGCGATTGTCGGCGTAAAGATGAAGGCGCTGACGTTCACATCGTTGATATCGAGATTGGTTTTGAACGAGGTCGCCAGCATGAGCATGATTGGCCCGAGCGCCATGATGATAAGGCACACCATCAGCGCGTAAAATGCTGGAGAGGCTGGCTTGTCCGTATGGGCGGTCATAGGTCTTCCTCCGCCGCAGCGCGCAGACGGGCCGCGCGGTTCTCCATCGTCTTGTTGTAGACGAACATGATGGTCGTTAGCAGCATCAGCAGAATAAGCAGGTAGTTAGACATCGCCGCTGCCACGCCGAGTTCTTGAAATTCCTGCGCTGTTCGATAGATGCGCAGGCTAAGGATTTCGGTCGACAACCCCGGGCCGCCATTGGTCATCACCAAAATGACTTCCAGAACTTTGAATGCATCAATCAGGCGAAGCAGCAGGGCGACGATAAGTACGGGCATCATCAGCGGCAGTTTGATGTAGATGACCTTTTGCCAACCACTTGCTCCGTCAATTTCCGCAGCTTCCAACGCTGATTGCGGTAGTGACTGGAGGGCAGCAAGCGACAGAATGAAAATAAAGGGCGTCCATTGCCAAACGTCGGCGATGATGACGGCGATGAAAGACCATGTGCCATCGGCCAGCCATGGGATCGGCTCAAAGCCCCAGTCTTTCAGCGTGCGGTTAAAAATGCCCACGGTGGGGTGATACATATAGCGCCACATGAGACCGACCACGATGGGCGCGATCATCATCGGCAGAATGAAGATAGTGCGTAGGGCTGCCATGCCGCGCAATTTGCGGTCGAGCAGGAGCGCAAGGCCAACGCCAAGCACCATTTCGATGCTGACGACGACAGCAGCGAATTTCAGGGTGACGCCGAAGCTCTCAAGAAAGGCTTCGTCGTTCCAAAGATTGATGTAGTTGCGAAACCCGACGAACTCCGCTTCGGAGATGTATTGTGAAGGTCTCCAGTCTAGAAAACTGGCGTAGACCATATAGCCAATCGGATACATCAGCGCGACGACCAGCACTAGAAGCGCTGGTGCAAGAAACATGTAGGGCGTGAGCCTGTTGAGCCGTGCTGCGGCGGTCATGGTCTAGTAATTCCGGTGCTGGAAACGAAGGGAACCGGACCGTACCCAGAAACGCGGTGACGCGTCTGTAGGCACGGTCCGGCAGCTGCTCGCCCAGGGGCAGTGGGAAGCAGCGTTCGTTAGGTCACTTCTGCCAGGTGTAGTAACCGGCTTCTTCCATTGTGGCCTTGGCCCGCTCCGCCACGCCGTTCAGTGCTTCTTGCGGGTCTAGACCCTCGGTCAACACTTTTGACATGGTTGTGCCGATGTCAGCGTTGATCTTACCCCATGTCGGGATGATCGGCCGCCAGTCTGGATCGGCATATTTGAGAGCTTCACCGAATGTTGCGGAATAGGGGTATTTCGCGTTCAGCTCTGCATTTTCATAGGTTGAGAAACGCGATGGGTTGCCGCCCTCCATGGCGATCATCAGGTCACCTTTTTTGGAGGTGAGCCACTGCATCAGCAAGAAGGCTGCTTCCTTGTTTTTCGCATTTTTCGGGATACCGATGCCGAAACCACCTGTCTGCGAACCGCGGCGCACGCCTTTTGGGTGCAACGCATAGCCAACCTTGCCGGCGACTTTGGATTTCGATGGGTCTTCAAAACCGGCAGCGAAGGCGATGGAGTCCATGAACATGGCGCTGGTGCCTTGGCGGAAGGATTCTGCCGCTTCAGCCGGGCCAAACGTGGTTGCGCCTTCAGGACCACAATCAACGATGGTTTTCAGCGCATTGGCTGCGGCAACACCGGCTTCGTTGTTGACGATCGGCTGCCAATTGTCGTCGAAGACGCGGCCGCCCAGCGGTGCTAGATGCAAAAGAAATGCGTGGCTGGCTTGGTGGCCGGACGCAGCGCGCGATGCCATGCCGCCCATGCCCGGCTCTTTCTTCGGCACTTCACAAGCTGCGAACAGCAATTCGTCATAGGTTTCTGGAACCTTGATGCCGTGCTTCTCGAAGATGTCCTTGCGGTAGGCCAGTACGGATGTTTCGGAACCAAAAGGAATGCCAAACAGCGAGCCTGTGGGGCCGGGCAGATAGCCCTTCTTGCCGCCAGCAACGCCGATGTTCTGCACGTAGCCGTCGATCAGATCGTCCGCGTCATATGTTGGGTCAGCCAGTTTCGGGTTCATGAAGAAGCGGGCGAGGTTCTCAAGTTGATCCGCAAAAACGTAGTCGGCTTTGGAGAAGACAACGTAGGACATGAGGTCGTAGTCGCCTTCGCGCTTGGTCAGTTCCAGCGTCGATTTCTCGCGCAGTTTTAGATATTGCAGTTGGTCCACTTCGACTTTGATTCCGGTCTCTTTGGTGAATTCTGGCAACACTTTCATCACCGCATCGTAATGGGGATGCGCCGGGAAAATGGCGGTCACGGTTTGGCCAGCGTAGGGTGCGTATGGGCCGGCACTATGGCTTCCGGCGATCACGGCAGTCATGCTCACGGCGAGCATGGAGGTGGCGACCAAGGTGGTCTTGAGGGTTTTCAGCATAATGGTTTCCTCCCTAGCTGAGTTTCATTCTTGTCATAGTCGAACGCCCGACTGTTGGTCGAACGCCATAACTTCATCCATCAACACGTAGAATTTCATGGTGGTGTTGCTGGAAATGGGGCTTGAACTTTCGTGCTCCACCAGAACCTCGGCATCAGCGCAACGCGTTACCAGCGTGCTTTGTGCTCCAAGGTATTCGGCAACCACGATACGCAGTTCCAAAGGCTCGCCTGCCTTCTTGTCGAGACTGAACGATGATGGGCGGATGCCCAGCGTGATGTCTTTTGCCTTTCCGCCGCGCAAACGTTTTGCAAGGTCGCCCGTCAGGCGAATATCGAAGCCTGGACCTTTAGCGTGCAGCCGTGACTTTTCTTCCACGAGCTCCGCATCCAAAAAGTTCATTGTCGGAGAGCCGATGAAGCCTGCCACGAATTTGTTGGCCGGTGTCTTGAACAGTTCTTCCGGCGTGCCCTGTTGTTGAATCAGTCCTTCGGACATGACCACGATGCGGTCACCCAATGTCATGGCTTCAATCTGATCGTGGGTTACGTAGACCATGTTTTTGTCGAGCGTGTTGCGCATTTCAGCGAGTTCGGTGCGCATCTTAGCGCGCAACTTCGCATCCAAATTGGACAGTGGCTCATCAAACAGGAATGTCGAAGCATCGCGAACAAGGGCTCGACCCATCGCAACACGCTGGCGCTGACCGCCCGAAAGTTGAGCGGGCTTGCGCTCAAGCAACTGCCCGATGTTTAGCATATCGGCAACGCGCTTCACCTTGGCGTCAATTTCGGCCTTCGGCGTGCCCTTGAGGCGCAGGGCGAAGGACATATTTTTTGCAATGTTCATGTGCGGGTAGAGGGCATAGTCTTGAAAAACCATCGCGAGATCGCGCTCTTTCGGGGCGAGGCCGCTGATTGGCTTGCCGTCGAAATAAATTTCTCCGCCGCTGAGAGTTTCCAGCCCTGCAAGAATGCGCAGCGTCGTGGATTTGCCACAGCCGGAAGGACCGACAAGAACTGTGAATTCCCCATCATCCAGTGTCAGGTCCATCGGTGGCAAAACGCGCACTGGCCCGAAACTTTTTTCGACTTGACTGAATTCGATTGTTGGCAAGCAGACCTCCCAATCCCTCAATTGGTAGGAGACTGCAATTTCCAACTTTGTTCAAACGCAAATCTGCAAAGTTGCGTTAGCGCTAACGTTCCCACATGATCGATATGGATTGTGAGGAGCAAGCGGACTGTTGGAACGCGCAAAGATTGAAGATGTGGCGGAAGCGGCTGGCGTGAGCATCATGTCGGTTTCGCGTGCCATGCGCGGTGTGGAGGGGCTGTCGCCCAAAACACGCGCTAAAATTTTGAAGATTGCCAAGCGCATGAACTATCAACCGAGTAGCGTTGCAGGTGCTCTCGCTGCTGCGAACTCCACACTAATTGGCGTCTCCGTGCCGACGCTGGACGACGCGGTCTTCGGCGAAATCTTCGAAGGGATGCGCCCAGTGTTCAACCGTTTGGGCTTTCAGACTGTCTTCGACACGACCGAATACCGTCCCGAACGGGAAGAGGCTTGGATTGAACGGATGATTGCGTGGCGCCCTGCTGGCATCGTTCTCAGCGGCATCACCCATAGCCGCACCTCCCGGCGAAAACTGTCGGAGAGCGGAATTCCAACATTGGAAATATGGGATTATTCCGCAGACCCCATCGATATTTGCATCGGCATAGACCACCGCGAGGCAGGGCGGCAGGCGGCGCGATATCTGTTGTCTCTGGGGTATCACCGCCCCGCCTATGTGGGTGTTGAGCAGGGACGGGATGTTCGCGCTGACAAGCGCGTTCAAGGGTTTCGTGAAGTTTTTGACGCGGCTGGCTGCGCTCTGATAGCTGATGTGCGTCTGTCCGACGCGGTGTCGTTTGAAGCAGGGCAGAAGGGGGTGAGTGAGCTTTTGGCCAGGGCGGCTCAACCGGATGTGGTGCATTTTCTCAACGACCATATGGCTTTCGGCGGCAAACTAGAATTTGAGCGTTGCGGCGTTCCTGTTCCGCAGGGCGTCGGAATTGTTGGCTTCAATGGGCTGAACATTAACGGTGTGCTCGATCAGCCGATTACCACAATCAAAACGCCGCGAGCGCAAATGGGGAAGGCGGGCGCGACGATGCTTGTGGCGCGAATAGCGAACGCGATTACGCAGCGAGCTGTGTTGATGCAACCGGAATTGATAGAAGGCGGCACGACACGCGCCGCGCATCAGATTTAGGATGTAACTACGATGTCCTCATCAATAGCTGCATAAGCGAAGTCTGTGGCGCCATCAGTAAAGACATACAGTCTGTAATCCGTAATGCCCGCGGCATCATCAAATTGCCAGCTTGCACCTGTAATCTCACCGCTGATCTCAAGATTTACAATATCGCTGCCATCACCGTCGATCAAAACCGCCTCTGCTCCACCGCTCAAGAAATCGCTGAGCTGGGAATTGCTTTCGTTAGAGACATTTATAACGCTCTGTTCGTCGATGGTTATCTCTGTTGTGCCATCGCCCAAGCCAAGGTCGAAATATTCAAAGCCAGATGTCTTTGGTGCGTCCATCAATTGGTCGAGTTGGGTGAAGTCGATCACCTGACCGCCGCCCTCAATAACCAGCGTGTCTTGCCCTAAGCCGCCGGAGACTTCTTCATAATTGAAGTCCGGCACTGTGATGGTGTCGTCGCCATTGCCGCCTTGAAGCACATCTCTCCCGCCGCCGCCGGTGATCACGTCATTGCCATTACGCCCATCCAGACGTTCGTCCGCTGTTGTTCCGGTCAGGCTATCGCCGCCTGCGCTGCCGCGTACCCATTCGATATTGGAGATGGTGTCCGTGAAGGCGACGCCGGACCATGTTCCTTGCACGGTTCCGGCGGAAAGGTCGGCGGTGATGCCACTCACACCGTGTTCGGACCGATCATATCGGATGCGGTCGAAACCATCGCCGCCATCGACGATATCGTTGCTGGCGCCGGTCATGAAGGACTCATCGTTGGCTGTGCCCGTGAAAGTGTCCACGAAGTCGCCACCGAATATTTCCCATGCGCCCCGGTCGCCGCCGACGCTCATCGTGCTGTCGGTTCCAATGGCAATTGTTCCCGCTGCTAGATTGGCGTTGACGCTATCGGTCGCTGTTCTGAAATCGAGCCGAACGAGGCCGGAATCGATGTTGAACGTGTCGTTGCCGCCCTGCGAGCGGATAGCCATCCAGGAATAGTCGCCGCCATCCAGGCTGAACTGGTCCGCTCCAGGCGTGTCGAAAATCTGGAAGCCGCCGTTCGTATTGCCGGTAAAGCCGGACTGTAGAACGGTTTGGACGTTGAAGAACTTGTCCACGCCGAGAGAGCCCTTGTCGACACTGCCTTCGTTCGCGTCGCCATCGATGAACACGGTGATCGGGTCGGCTCCGAAGCCGTTATAGCTGACGCCGTGGAAAGCGTCGCCTGCCAGCGAGAAGTCGATGATGTCATCGCCTTGGAAGGCGGAAACCAGACTGTCGGCCACACTGCTAGACTGACTGCCAACGCGCAGCCAATCGTCGCCGCTGGTGCCTGCGCTGCCGGTGTTGACGTTTATAACGTCAAACAGGAACAGGTTGTCGGGCGTCGAGAAACTGGTCAGATCGACGCCTTCGACGGTAACGGTTACGGTGTCGGTACTACCTAACTCGATGACGGTGCTGGCGCCGTCGAACGTGAAGGACTGAAAATCGGCTGTTGAGTTGAACCCAAACTCAGATATGTCGATCAGATCGCCCTGTCCTGCGTTGAAATCTTCAATTGTGTCGAGGGAACTGTTCTGCGCTATGAAGAAAATATCCGCGCCGACGCCGCCGAAAAGCTGATCGTTGCCGTCTCCACCGTTCAGGAAATCGCCGCCACCGGCGAAGCCCGCAGCGCCCATGTTGTAGTCGCCGCGCAATAAATCGTTTCCGCCTTCACCGATCAGAACATCGTTGCCTGCGTAACCGTCCATGATCTGATTATCAAAGCTGCCGGAGATGCGGTCGGCAAACAGAGAGCCTGCAATGCCTTCAATGTTGAAGAGCGTATCAGCGCTGCCCCAACCGTCCTGGAACACATTGTCCGTGCTCAGGTTGAAGTCCACTCGGATGGCTTCCAAGCTGCTCCAATAGCCTGCGAAATCGATGCCGCCCAAGCCGTCAAGCGTGTCGTTGCCTTCACGGCCTTGCAGAGTGTCGTCGTTAGCCGAGCCGATGATCGTGTCATCAAACCTTGAGCCTTTAACTTCTCGGACGTTGTTGAATGTGTCGCTGCCAATCTGATCGCCGTTTGCAAGGTTCAGGTCTGCGCCGGTTCCTGCGCCCAAATCGACGCTGACGGCATCTTCCGCGTCTTGATACGATATTCGTCCGCGGGGCGATGTCAGAAAGTCAACACTGTCGTCGCCAGCACTCAGCCGCACTTCGATCCGATTTTCTGGATGGCGGTTTTCAAGCGTGCTGTCTATCGTGATGACATCGCTAAACCTGCTATCCGCAATAGTTGTGATGCCGCTCACGGTATCAACCGTTCCAAACCCATCAGCTACCGTTCCAGAAGCCAGACCACCGAGAGAGCCACCCGTGAGGTTTGCGGTTATGCCTGTGGGTGATGAGTGATAAGATGCAACGTGGCCTTCAAACCACTTCGTTTCGTCGCTGTTATCGGCAACGTTTACGACGGTGATCGTATCGTTTCCCTCGCCGCCCACAATTCTGACGAAAGAATCTGTGCTGGCTATCAGCAGATCGTCCCCCCCTTCGCCGTCAATGAAGTCGCCATCAAAACGGTTGTTAATCCATGTTTGATTGCCCACGCCGGAGAACACGATATCGTTTCCTTCGCCGGCAAAAACGCGATCGTTGCCGCCGCGTGCGTCGATGATATCGTTGCCTGTGCTGCCTTCCAGCGTTTCATCTTCCGAAGTGCCGGTAAGCCCCCCAAGAACAAACAAATCTTCTGCCTGCGCTGGTGTCAGTTCTTGTCCTGCAATTCTGATGCCATCGGTCGCGGTGAAACTTATCAGGGTATCGGTGCCGTCAAAATTGAAAGACTGGAATTGGCTGATGCTGGTGAAGTCGAATGCGACGACATCAATGCGGTCTGTACCAATCTGAAAGTTGGTGAGTGTGTCAAAGCCGGAGCCGGGGCTAAATTTCAGGACGTCAGCGCCTGCCCCACCATCAATTTCATCATTACCGCCGCGCCCTTCGATGAAATCCGTGCCGTCATAGCCTTCGAATTTTTCGTCCGCGTTGGAACCAGCAATGAAGTCTACGCCGAGATTGGAGCCACGGATCCATTCGACGTTGGTGAGTGTGTGATTGAACGTATTGATGACATTTATTTCTCCTGTCGGGTCAAATACTTTCCAAAGTCCGGTTGCTGAATTTGTGTCGAGATCGACATTCACGCTGGACACGCCATTGCGGTCGTAGCGAACGCGGTCGAAACCGTCGCCAGCGTCGAGGGTGTCGTTGCCCGCTCTGAGGATAAAGGATTCGTCCGCGGCAGAGCCAACGATCACATCGTCTTCATCGGTGGCGCGGACTTCACGGACAGCCTGCGTGCCGGTAATTGTGTCTGTGCCGCCAGTGGAATCATTCGAGACATTCCCAGTTGCCAGATTAATGTTGAGACCGGTGGTTGAATTCTGCTGGAACGCATAGTCGAGGCGAACATAGCCGGAGAGGATGTTGAAGATATCGTCGCCTTCTCCGCCACGTAGTTGAAGAAAGGCGTCGTGGTTCGTGATGTTGAATGTGTCGGCCAGCACCGTCCCTTCGATGCCGAAGCCTTCAGCGGCAAATTCGTCAGCCATCGGCTTGTTGATATCGAGAATTGTATCGGTGCCGTCCGATCCCTTGTCCACGGTGGCGGTGTTTGCGGGCGTATCAAGGGTGAACACGATGCCTGCTGCAAGAGCGGCGTAGCTGATCGCCTGATACCCGCCGAGATTGCCCGAATACTGGATGCGGTCATTGCCCGTTGAGCCTTTAACGCTGTCACCGATGAAGCCGCCATCACCCGTGATGATCGTGTCGTTCCCGTCGCCGCCGTCGAAAGATTCCGGATCGTTGGAACCCAACAGGATATCGTTTCCACCACGACCTGATAAAAATTCTTCGGCCAAGTCGGCGTTACCACCGCCAATTATGAAATCGTCGGTGTTGGTAGTAGCAGGGATCAATTCTTCGCCATTGATTGTGCCTTCGATCACGTTGATCGTGCTGTCTGTCACGCCATCGACAGTCAAAATCGCCTGGCGGGCCACAACGTCCTCGCCGGACACGACGTTGAAGTCCACGGTGACGGCAGCGGTTTGACCGTCTTCCAGCACATCGTAGAGACCGAGATCGATGGCGACTTCCGTTCCATCCACCCGCCAGAAGGGCAGGGTCTGGCCGATGTCAGAAGCCGAAACGCCCGTCAGCACGATGCTGTCGGGGTCAATGAACGGCGTGTCGGCTGCGTCTTCGTCGGAGAAGGTCAGCAGCGTGTTAAGATCGATCGTCCGCAAATCCACAACACCCTGTGTGCCTTCAGCGAAATTGTCTGGATTGGTGACAGTAGAAACAAACGGCGCATCGGCAGAACCGTTGATCGTCAGGGTTGCTTGCAGCGCCACCGGCGTCGTGCCGCCTGCATTGTCGTCGATCACGAGATCGTATCTGAGTTCAATCGTATCGCCGTCAGAGAGATAAGCGATGTCAGCGTCTTCGATCTGGGCGATCAATTGCAACCGATCCCGGCTGCCACCGTTGTCGACGAATTGCTCAACGAAATTAACGGTGAAGGGTACGCTGGGATTGCCTGCATCGGGCGTGATCTGGAATGTCGGCGTCGCTCCGTCTGGATCGTCGAACGCCAGATCGGCAATGGTTGCGCCCAGTGTGCTCGCGTTCTCGCCGCTGTCCCCGTCAGACAATTCGGTGATCGTGCCGCTGAAGCCATCTTCGTCGAGATTCGAGGGCGCGTCGTTGACGGGCGTGACGAGTATACTAACCGTCTTGCTGCTCACCTGCGGTCCGCCGAGGCCAGAATTGCCGAGATCGTTGACCCCGATGGTGAGTTGCGCGGGGCCAAAATAATCTGCGTCACCGGTGAAAAGTAGTCCGTCGGTGGCGGCAAGTGTGGCGTTGATCGCATCCAGTGGCGCGGTAATCGAAAGGCTGTCGGTTCCGTTGCCGGTGATTTGTGCCGCGCTGATGCCGCCAGCCACGCTGGTGTCAAAAATCAGTGTGCCGTTGGTGACCGCGAATGTGGCGGTGGCGTCTGCGGTGTCTGCATCCACATCGTCTAAGGAGATGTTGGTGAGAGCGGTGGCAGTGTCTTCCGCCACTTCATAGGCCGCCGTTCGCACGCTCACGTTGTCGATGCCGGGGCCAGCGGCGCCCGGGTCGAGGCTGGTGAAGATCAGCGATGCCGACGTGCCATCCGCCACAAAGGTGAAAGTCTGTTGTTCCCAGCCCGGATTGGCCAGCGTGTTGCCAGCGGTATCAAACGAAGGTTCGACGGTCGTGCCGGAAACCTGAACGCGAACGTCCTTGATCGGCTCACCGTTCAGTGGATCGCCTGCAAGGTCAAAGGTGACGATGTAAGTTTGACCCGGAACGGTGGTGATGCTGGTGCCGATGATCCCCGGGCCGTCTCCGTTCAGGTCGATGGAATTGTTACCCTCGGAGGACGTCCAATAGCCTTGAATATGGTCAACACTGCCGGAGATGACATTCCAGTTTGAGATTGCACCGCTGCCCGCAGGAACGAGCGTAAGCGGCGTCACATCCGGTCCGATTTCAAAGCCCGGATTGGAAACCAGATTCGCGCCGTCTTCATTTGTTGTGATGATGGGCGCGTCGTTCACCGCGGTGAGGTCAATGCTGATCGTTTCTGTGACCGTTTCCGTGCCGTCGCTCACAGAGAAACTGATGCTATCTGCAGTCGTGCCAGTTGCATCTGCTGGAGCGGAATAACTAACAAATGTGCCGCTGAGATAGCTTTCCAGCTGGCTGTGGGTGCCGGTAAGCACAACGTCACCGCTGTCAAATGTCGGCGTTATGTCGGAATTCGCGATCGCGTCCAAAGTGCCGGATTCCGCAGACAATCGAACCTGCAAAGTAGTATCGGCAACATCTGGATCTGTTAGGTCAACGGATGTGCCGAAGCCGACGATTGCATCAATCACGTCTTCTAGGAAAGTGAGGTTTGATGGCAGCCCGCTCACTGAAGGAGCATCGTTGACGGGTGTGATGTCGACGACGACAGTGCCCAAATTCACCACACCGCCGCCGCCAGAGCCTGTATTGCCAAGGTCGGATGCTGTTAGCGTGATGATGTCGGCATCAACGCCTTCGGCGTTGGTTGTGCCGGTGTATTGGATGTTGCTGGCGGTTTGCAGATATGCGTTGAGGTCGGCCAGTGATCCGGAAAGCTCGATCTCCCCTGCACTGACATGGTTTACACTCACTGTAGCCGTTGCCACGCCGCTTAGCGATCCTACGTCCGCAGATAATTTTAGCGCTAAGCTGCCCGCTCCTGCGTCTACATCGCCAAGCGTAAAAGTGGACAGGTCCACATCGCTTGCTGTGTCTTCAACGGCGCTGATCCTATTGGGTAAGTTCGCGCCCGTTGGGTTATCGTTGACCGCATCAATGCTCACAGTGATCGAGCCGAGCGATACGTCCGTGCCGCCGCCCGCGCCAAAATTGCCGTTGTCGTTTATGCTCACCGCAATCGTTGCTGCGTTATCGCCCGCAACGTCTGACTCTCCCAAATAGCTTAGTGCGTTGAACTGGGCGAACTGGTTGTTCAGATCGCTTACCGTGCCGCTTAGGCTGAGTGTGGTTGTATCGATGTAATTGACTGTGATGCCGCTGGAAGGGACCGTGGCGAGCGTTCCTTCACTGGCTGTGAAGGTTACGGTGAGGTTGCCCGATCCTGCATCTGCATCGCTTATAGTGAGGCCAGACAAGTCGATAGCGGTGTATTCGTCTTCGGTTACCGTCGCCTCTGTTGTTAGACCTGAACCCGTTGGCGCATCGTTGGTGGCATCAATTGTTACGGTGATTGTCGCGTCGGCTGGTGCAGCGCTGTCTTCGCCTCCATCGGATACGGAAACACTAAACGTATCAGTGACGGTCTCGCTGCCATCGTGACGGTAAACAACCAATCCTTCGGCGAGCTGGGCTTGGGTAAAGGTGGCGATAGCTGTGCCGGGTGTTGCGGCAAATTCCAACTGACCGTTGGTTGGTCCGCTGGAAACAGTGTAGATCAACGAGCTGTCCAGATCATCGGCATCCGTTGCGCCCAAATCTGCGGAAGTGATGATAACGGTTTCGCCTTCCGTCGCGCTCAAAGCCAAGTCACCGCTAACGGTTGGGCCGTCATTGGTGCCGGTGACAGTGATCTCAAAACTGGCTTGAACAGTGTCTGGACCTGATTCCACATCGAATGTCACGACGAGAACGCTTTGCTCGCCTACGGCCATTGCGTTGTATTGCGCGCTGTCGAAGCTGATGGTTGTGCCGCTGACGCTGACAAATGATGTGTCGGTGATGGCCGAGCCAGCGCCGGCAGTGACGCTGATGCTGTCAGTAACGACTGTTGGCGTATCGCTCGGGTCTGGGTCAGTGGCATCCAAGAAATCGAGAATATCGAATTCTTGCGCGGTAACCGTGGGCGGTGTGCCTTCAGAAATGGCGTCAGGGTTGCTTGTCGTGACGTCCGGAGGACTGTTCGATTGAGAAATGTCGAGAGCAATGGTGCCAAGGCCGGTCGTTTGACCACCGCCCGAACCGGAATTTCCCAGATCGTCAATCTCGACTGAAATCAGTGCAGCATCGCTGCCGAAAATGCTGCCGGACGCAGTATAGGAAACTGCGTTCGGATTGCTCAGATAGGAAATGAGGTCGTCTATGGAGCCGGTCAACGTTAATGTGCTGGTGCCTGCGCCAGAGACACTTACGCCAATTGCGTTGGCGGCTGAAAGCGTACCGTCATCCGCAGCGAAGCGAAGCTCCAGCGCGTTCGTTGCGGCGTCATCGTCAGAGAGTGTCAGACTGCTCAAATTGATCGCAGTGCTGATGGCGTCGCCATCGACTTCAGCGCGATCAGGAAGGCCGCTTCCTGTCGGCGCATCGTTGACGGGGGTGATGTTGATGCTTGCGGTGCCAGAGACAGGTGCTGCACCATCTTCCCCACCATCGGCTACCTGGTAAGCGAAGCTGTCGGTTTGGGTTTCCGAGCCGTTATGAACATAGACCACGTAGCCTGCGTCAACGTCAGCCTGTGTGAATTCCGTGATTGCGGTTCCCGCCGCAAAGACGGTTTCGATCTGCCCGTTCGTTGGGGCGCTGGTAATGGTGTAAACAAGGTCGCCGTTGGCATCGTCGGGATCAACGGCGCTTAATTCATTTGCGGTCAGCGTAATCGTTGTGCCTTCTTCGCCTGAAACCTCATTTGTACCCACGATGGTTGGTGCATCGTTGGTGCCGGTAATCGTCAGCCGCAATGCGGCGCTGGCTCGGTTGGAAGCGCCATCATCGATTGTATAGGTAATTGTCTCGGTGGCGGTTTCGCCGCTGTTGAGGAAGGCATACGAAGTGCCGGGATCGAAGGAATACTGGCCCGTTTCAAACAACGTGATTGTCGCGCCGGAATCCAATGTAAATGGTGAGCCTACTGGGACTGAAATGCTGCCAGAGATCGCCGACTGATATTGGGCATCAACAACCGTCAGCACATCGGGAACTGGCGTGGTGTCCGGGTCTGAATCGTTTAGCAATAAATCGCCAGCAAACGTGTTGGAGGAGGCGTCGCGGCTGACGGAATCGTCCAATGCCGTTGGCGCGTCCTGAATGGGCTCAATATCGACGACCAGCGTTGCGCTTGATGTGTTGGTGCCATCGGTCACCGTAATCTGAAGGCTACCCTCGTCATCGGCGTTGGGCGTAGGCTTGTAAATGATGCTGTTGAGGGCGGTGTTGAGATCGTCGGGCGTGCCTTCAATCACCAACTGCTCGTCATCAGTGCCTGTGCCTGACAGGAGTGTGACACCGCTTCCGGGAGCGATAGACACGGTTGAACCTGCGGTCAGCGTGACCGTGAGAATGTCGCCGTCGGCATCGAACAAGTTGAAGCCCGAAAGCGCGATTGCGCCGTCTTCCTGCACAGATCCTGTCAGGGTCGGCAGGGTTATCACTGGTGCGGAATTGGCAACATCCAAAGGCACAGGATTCGTCTGTGTGCCATTTTCGGTGGGCGCTTCATCCGTCGCGGTGAATATAGAACCACTGGGCCGCGGGCCTGAACCTAGATCGTCAATGCCAAGGGGGCCGCGCGGTCCGGATGCACCACCAAAGCTGGATGAATCGCCTAAAGCGCCCGTGGAGCTGTCGCCGCCATCGCCTATATTTGTTCGGGTATCGGTAGCGGAAGCCGTTTCGATGCCGCTGCCGAGGTCGCCACGCTGTTCTGGCTCTTCGCCTTGCTGACCATCGTCTTGATCATTGGGTGGTGTGTCGTCCTGTGGTGGCTGCTGGTCTGGTTCATTGGGGTCGTCAGGCGATACGAACTGATCGCCCTGCTGCACCCGGTTCACGGCTGACTGAAATGCGCTGATCGCCTGATTGAGGATGATTTGATCGTTGGCCAGTTCAACAGGTGTTCGGGCAATTTCGCGGGTTTCACCATCGACGGGTGAGACAATCCATTTGGTGTCCGTTGTTGTGATGTTGGCGATGAGGTTGCCATTGAGGTCAGTCAGTTCAACTTGGCCGATGCCGCCGTCTGGATCGATGTTCAGCGATACCTGAACCGTGGTGACGCCATTGGTGGTTTCGATATCGACTTTCACGGTGGTGCCGCGGATACCCATCGTGGCAACGGGGGTGTTAACCTCCATGCCACCGCTTCCGGCCACTTGGCCTGCGATGAAAACGAACGAGCCTTCTACCAAATTGAACACGGCGGAATTGTCTTGGCTTGCCGGGTCGAAGACCATTTCGTTCAGCACCATGCGGGCATTGGCCGACAGGGTGAAAATCGTGCCGTCTAGAAAGGTAAGCGATAGTCCGCCGCCCTCTAGCGTCGTGACAACATCGTTTTGGAAGACTTTGGTGCCAACCGCGAGAGTTTCAACCGTACCGTCGGCGCGCTGAACGCGGGCACCGTTGGTGACAGTCTCCACTTGTCCAATGGGGGCAGCGGCAGGCGCATTGCCAGCCTGCGCATACTGGCCTGGCATGGTGGGGCCGGCCAGTAACTCCACAGTGCGGCCATCAAGAACAGCGCCTTCTGGTGAGACGAGATCAGGGGTGTCGGTGTGTTTGAAATAGTCTGCAATGCGAAAGCTATTGGTACCGTCACTGATGAGCAGATCATGGCCGATGCGGCCATAGTCGCCTTGGAACATGAGTGTTGTGTCGGGAACTGTAACGGCATCGCCTGACGCTGAACGGGCCGTCCAGGTGGCCTGTTCGCTTTCGTTTCCAAGCAGAGTGCTGGCGACCATATCCGGTCTCCCCCAAGTTTATTGCACCGCCCCTCGATTTTTGTAGCAGACACAAGGAATTATGGCGAGTCTGCCTGTCAATTCGGTAGGTGCATAGTGAACGGCGTTTGTTGGGCTGAACTGTACGTTTTATGGGCTTGGACGGTCTGCGACTTTCCTCACACATCGCGCTGCTGACGCGAGAACTTGTTGTTTGGTTGCAATCTGCCAGTATGGCATGAGCGGCGCTTTCGGGACGACAATACCAAGCGTGCAAGAAGGCGCTCGAAAAACGGGGCTTGGTTGGGGAATGGCCGTTTGAAAGCGTTGATTGCCAAATTTGGCCTGGGTCGACTGGCTGGCCTTGCAGTATTGGGCATGATGCTTGCGATGCGGGTGTGGGACCCGACCCCGCTCCAATCGTTCCGCAATCAGGCTTTCGACCTCTACCAACGCTTGCAACCGCGGGAATATCAACGCCAGCCGGTGGCAATCATCGATATTGACGAGGCGAGCATCCGCCAGCACGGGCAGTGGCCGTGGCCGCGAACGAAATTGGCTGAACTGGTGAACAAGGTTGGCGCGATGGGCGTTGCTGCCATCGGATTCGACATTGTCTTCGCTGAGCCTGATCGGCTTTCACCTCAATTATTTGCCGATGACAATCCGACAGTCAGTCCTAAGGTGCGAGACGCGCTTAAGAGCTTACCATCCAATGATGCGATCTTTGCTGCAGCAATCTCCAAGGCTGCTGTTGTGGTCGGCCAGACCAGCGTGCGCAGTGGAGCGGATGTCACACTCGAACGACCGCAAATGAAGGATGTTCCTCATGCATTTTTGGGGCCTGATCCGACCAAGTTCATGAAAAAATATCCCAGCATCGTGCAAAACCTGCCCGAGCTGGAAGCGGCAGCCAAAGGCTATGGCGTGTTCACAATCGAGCCTGATTCCGATGGCGTGTTCCGCCGATTCCCCTTGGTGATGATGGTGCAGGACAAGGTTCGCCTGTTTCTTTCCGCCGAAGTCCTGCGGGTGGCGACAGGAGGCGACGCTTTTGCGGTGCGGTCCAATGCTGCGGGCATTGATGGAATTGTGGTCGCCAGGCAATTGATCGAGACCAACCCCTACGGCGCGGTATGGCCGCATTTCTCTGAGAGCAGGCAGGAGCGTTTCGTCTCGGCTGGCGATATTCTCGACGGCAAGGTGCCGCCGGAGCGGTTGCGCGGGCATCTTACGCTGGTTGGCACATCCGCCATCGGGCTTGAGGACTACCGTGCCACACCGATGGCACAGATCATGGCGGGGGTGGAAATCCACGCGCAGATCATCGAGAACATCCTGTCTAAATCCATGCTGGTGCGCCCGAATTATGCCATTGGCGCGGAGCTTGCCACCATTGCGCTGGTCGGCCTTTTGGCGATTGTGCTCATCCCTTATCTCGGCGCGTTCTGGTCGTTTGTCCTGGGCGGCTTTCTGGTCGGTGGCTATTTCGCGGGCTCGTTTCTCGCCTTTTCACAGTTCAGAATGTTGATTGATCCGACCTTCCCGTTTCTCTCCACCACAGCCGTGTTCATCGTGTTGTCGGGCGCGAACTATTTTCAGGAAGAGCGTCGCAGGCGGCAGATAAAACAGGCCTTTGGGCAATATGTTTCGCCCGATCTGGTCAACAAGCTGGCGGATAAGCCGGGTGGTCTGGCGCTGGGCGGCGAAACGCGGGAACTCACCGTTCTGTTCAGCGATGTGCGCGGCTTCACAGCAATCTCGGAGGGTTTCAAGCACAATCCGCAAGGGCTGACGCTGTTGATGAACCGCTTTCTCAACGTGTTGTCACAACCAATTTTGCAGCATGACGGCACGATCGACAAATTCATGGGTGATGCGGTCATGGCGTTCTGGAACGCGCCGCTTGATCACACGCAGCACGCCTATTCTGCTTCTCTAGCTGCCATCGAAATGCGCGAGGAGGTGGCGGCGCTGAACGCAAAGGAAGAAGAGTCTCATCGTATTCGCAAGCGTGATGATCCTGACTACGCAGGCCAGTTTTTTCGCATTAACGTTGGAATAGGTATCAATACCGGCGATTGTGTTGTTGGCAATATGGGCAGCGACAACCGCTTCGACTACACGGCGTTGGGTGACACGGTGAACTTGGCTTCGCGGCTGGAAGGACAGTCGAAACCTTATGGTATTGGCATCGTCATCGGTAGCAATACGGCTGACCTAGTTGCGGATCGGCTGGCGCTGTTGGAAATTGATCTGATTCGGGTGAAGGGTAAAGAGGACGCCGAGCGTATCTATGGCCTGTTCGGGCGCGACAACCTGTTGGCATCTGATGGTTTTCAAGAAATGCAACGGTTAAACAAATCCATGCTTGGAAGTTATCGCAAGCAGGATTGGGAGACGGCTTTTGCCGCACTGGAACTGATGCGCGAACTGGATGATGATCTGGGGCTCGGCCTGGACGATTATTTGCTTATCTATGAAACGCGCATTGCCGAATACGAAGCCAACCCGCCGGGCCGCTCGTGGGACGGCGTCTTCGACGCTCTGACAAAGTAGTCTAGCGCTCGCGCAGCGCCTCGCCTTGGGCGCGTAGCAGAGGTTTCATCAGGTAAGTGAGCACCGTGTTGCGGCCCGTCTGCAAATCGACACTCGCCACCATGCCCGGGATGATGGGCAGCTTGTTTTCTTCCGTGCCGAGATGGTTCTTTTCAGTGCGGACAATCACCTTGAAAAACTGTTCGCCATTGGCGTCGGCAATTGTGTCTGCGCCGATGCGGTCAATCTTTCCCTTCAACGCGCCGTAGATGAGATAATCATACGCTGTGAGTTTCACCGATGCTTCCTCGCCGGGGCGGATGAAGGCGACGTCCTGCGGGCGGATGGAGGCCTCGATCAGCAGACCATCATCGATGGGCACGATTTCCACCAGATCCTGACCCGGCTGCACCACCGCACCAACCGTCGACGTGTTCACGCGGTTGACGATCCCGCGCACGGGCGAGCGCAATTCGGTGCGGGTCACGCGGTCGGTCGCGGCCTTCATCGTTTCACGCACCACGGCCAACTCGCCTTCCAGGGTTGCCAGCCGCTCGCGGGCGGTGAGCGCATAGGTGTTGCGGGTCGTCTGTATCTGGTTCTGCGCTTCTTCGATGGAGGCTTCGATTTTTGGCACTTCCGCTTGCACGACTTCCAGATCACCACGAATTTCCGCGACTTGGCTGGACAGGCGCAGATAGTCGACTTCGGGCACCACGCCGCGGCGGAACAGGCGGCGGGTGAGTTCGGCTTCGCGCGACAGCGGGGCCAACTGGCTGCGCAGCTTGTTTTCGCGCGCGGCGAGTTCGGTCAGTTCCGCGCGGCGCTGACGCAGGCGGTCGTCGAGCACTTGTAGCTCACCCGCCAATTGCTTGCGCCGAGAATTGAAGACCTCGTTTTCCGCCGCCACCGAAGTGGGGGCTTCGCTCATCAGTTCCGGCGGAAATTCGAGAACCTCCGCTTCTGCCGCTTCCGCCAGCAGGCGGATACGCTCGGCACGCAGCGCCACCTCTTTACCGGTCACTTCTCCCAACCGTGAGGCAAAATTGGTCGCGTCGATGTTCATCAACACCTGGCCGGCCTCGACCTCTTGGCCTTCTCGCACGGCGATTTCGGAAACGATGCCGCCTTCCAGCGACTGCACCTTTTGCAATTGGCTCGACGGGATGACCTTGCCGGTGCCTGTTGTCACCTCTTCGATCTCGTAGAAATAGGCCCAGACGATCAGCAGGGCGATGCCGAAATTGAGGAACAGGATGATCGGCCAATAGCTCGCGCCCCGCGCATTGGCCGAGGCGAGCGAGATGGAATTGGCGTATTGGTCTTCGATCTGATTGCCGAACATTAGCCTTTCGCCTCCTGTTTCGGGGGCGCCTTGCCTGACAGTTTGTCCAAAATAGCCTTCGTTGGCCCGTGAGCGATCATCTTGCCGTTGTCGAGCACGATAATGCGATCAACGATGTTGGCGAGTGAATGGCGGTGGGTGGAGATGATCATCGCCACGCCTTCATCCTGCAATTCCTTCAAGCGTTTGATAACGATGGCTTCGGTTGCCGAATCCATCGCGTTGGTGGGCTCGTCGAGGAAAAGTGCTCGCGGCTTGCGCAGCAAAAGGCGGGCGAGGGCGATGGCTTGACGCTGGCCGCCGGAAAGGCGGTTGCCTTTCTCGCCAACGAACTGGTTCAATCCTTCGGGGTTTTCCGCGATAAAATAGTCCATTCCCGCGAAATAGAGTGCGCGGTTTATGTCTTCTTCCGTAGCCTGCACGCGGCCAAGCATAAGATTTTCGCGGATTGTGCCGGTGAACAATTCGGGGTCTTGCGGCAGATAACCGATGCCCTCACGTAGGACTGAAGGCTCGTATTGCTGCATTTCGTAGCCGTCGACCAGAATGATACCGCTAGACGGCTGGATCAGCCCTACCGTCATTTTGCCGAATGTGGTTTTGCCCGAACCGACCCGACCCAGAATACCGATGCTTTCGCCGGGGGCGAGTTTCAAATTCACATTCGACAGGGCTGCCACTTTTGCATCGGGATAGGTGAAAGAGACGTCGTGGAATTCAATTGCCCCGTCGCGCACTTTCAATTCGCTGCGCACATCGTTGCCCGTCTCCACCGGCAGGTTCATGTAGTCCGACAGGCCGGAGAGCGACTTGAATGCCTGCTGTGCACGGATGAGCGTTTGGCAGATATTGCCCAGGGGTGCGAGCACGCGGCCTGCCAGAATGTTTGCAGCGATCAACCCACCCACTGTGATCTTGCCAGCGGTGACCAGATAGACGCCCCACAGTAGAATAAAGACGCTGACAAGCTGTTGGATGAGTGCGGTTGAGGAGATTGCGAAATTCGACCAGAAGCGCGTGCGGCCTGAAATCTGCGTTGAGGCGGCGACCGCGTTTTCCCATTCGCGCTGCATGACGGGTTCGCCGTTCAGGCTCTTGATGGTCTCGATGCCCATAAGGCTTTCGATGAGCACCATGTGCCGCTTTGACGAAAGCGCCTGTGCCTTTTCCACCGAGCGACCGATGGGGATTTGTGCGATGAGAGCGATGATGATGACCAGCGGCACGGCCAGCAGCGGCACCAGCGCGATGGGGCCGACGATCACCCAAAGCACAAAAACGAAGATGCCGACGAACAGCATATCAACCATTGCGATAAAGCTGGAGGAGGTGAAAAATTCCCGCACAAATTCGAACTCGCGGATCTGGTTGGCAATACCCGCCGCCCCGCCGCGTCGTTCCAGCAGGCGGATGTTCATGGCGTGCTGAAACAGCGACGAGGCGACCTTCATATCGATGCGGCGGCCTGCCAGCTCTAGCACATTGGTGCGGATGATCTTGAGCACCAGGTCGAGAAACAGCGCGATGCCGACGCCAATTGCCAGCGTCCACATGGTAACCAGCGCGAGATTGGGGATCACGCGGTCGTAGACGTTCATCACGAAGATTGGGAGCGCCAGACCAAAGATGTTGATTCCCAGTGCGGCAAGCAGGATTTGCATCCATGCTGCTTTGTTCTCGCGCACAGGTTTCCAGAACCAGTGTTTGCGTGCCTTGTCCGGGGCGACGTTGGCTTCGTCCATCCGCGAGACGGTCACTTCCGCATCGGCGGTGACGAACAGAACTTCCGGCTCCAGCCGCTTTTGCAGGGCGCGAAATTTCGCCTCTTGGGTGAATGCGCCCTCAGCTAGATCGACGAACGTGGCGAGCTTGGCTGCCTTGTCGAGTTTAATCAGCAGCAGAGCCTTGCCTGTTTTGTCGAAGACGATGCAGGGCAAAACGATTTCGTCGATCTGTGCCAGTTTGCGCAATACGAACTGAGAACGCAGACCAACACTTTCTAGAATGCGTGGCAGGATGTGCCGATGCATTTGCTCGTATCCCGCGGGCAGGTTTCGTTCTGCCGCAGCGCGGGCAAACGGCATTTTGTGATGCCGGGCCAGCAGTTCTGTTAGGCGGATATAAGTGTTGGGCGGAGCCTCGTCAGAGTTTTTTTGCGATGCAGCGTTGGCTTTCAGTTCGTCGACGGCCTTGCCAATTGCATCAACAGGCGCATTTTCCGATGTGCCTGGGGAGGTGTGTTCGCCTGCGTTATCCTGGGTCACTTTAAATTGCCCGTTCAGCGGCCTATTTCAGCGGTTCGATGTTGATGTCAAATACGCTTTGGCTTGAGCCTGTGCTGATGGCGCGTCCATTGGTGGAGCGGAACCGTTGCTCGTTGTTTGCGCGAGGCGCAACCGCATCGCGATGCAGGCCAAAGAAACGCATCAAACGGCTTTGAATAGCCAACATGCGGAAGGCGGAAAAGCGGTAACCGGCTGAAACGCTGATTTGTTGGAATTCGTTGTTGAAACGCGCACGCTCCGCATCAAGCACGTCGAGCAAACTCCGTTTGGACAGTTCGTATTCTTCGCGGTAATTTGTGACGATCTTTTTGTTTTGCTTCAGTTGTTTGAGCAAAATCGCGTTACGTTTTCTGCCCTCGTGATACGCTGCCCAGCTTTTTTCTGCGATCTCGCGGATGTCACGGACACGCACGTCCCTTTCGTAGAGCGCTTCTTGCGCCCGTTCTGCAAAAGCGCCTGCGCGGCTGTCTGTTGCGCCGCCGTCAAACAGCTTCCATTGCAGGCGAAGCCCGACATAGGCGTCGTTTTGGGTTCCGCGTGAGCCGTTGCGGTCCGCACCAATCGATGCGCGGCCTTCCAGCGAGACTTTTGGGGACAGGCCGGATGCGCTTGCATCACCCGCGTACTGATTTTCGTTGGCGACTTTCTCAAGCGCCTTGATTTCATAGCTGTTGGCGATGGCAGTTTGTTCCAACTGACTGCGTGACTTGGGCAAGTGTTTCACCCGCGCAACGCGCATCTTTTTGCCGGGACTGCGGCCCACAGCTTTGCGATATTTGGCGTTAGCGTCTTTCAGTGCCTTGGTGATTTCAACTTCGACGGCCTGTGCCGCGAAAACCCGCTCTTCGATCTGAAACGCATCGCTTGCTGGCGACTTGCCGCCGGAAACACGAGCGCGAATGAGGCGCAAAATGCGTTTATGCCTTTTGATATTGCGATGCGCTGCTGCAAGAAGCTCGCGGTGGCGTACGACGTCTATATAGGCTTCCACCGCATTCAGCGCTGTCGCTTCAGATGTGGCCAACAGACCCCAAATTGCGCCATCCAGACGAGCAGCGTTGCGGTAGAGGATGTTGGCGCGTTCGTAGCCATCAAAAAGTGTGTATTGAACCGAAACACCGGCTTCGCGGGTGAAATTGGTGCGTCCGCTATCCCGCACGGAAAGCGAACTGTCGTTTTCCACGCGCTCGATACCCGCATCACCGAAAAGGCTGACTTGCGGCAGGAAAGATGAGCGGCTCTCTTCAAGTTCGTTGGCAACAGCGCGTTGATTGGCGCGTTTCGACTTTACGGACGGGTGGGTTTTGACTGCTCGTTTGACAGCCGAGGTCATGCTTTCGGCCATTGATGTGGTCGTTGTTGGCAAGACGAGCAGAGAGGCAGCAAGGGCAAGTGCCGATGCTTTGGCCAATTGTCCGGGAAGTTTTACAAACGCCATACTTCATCCCCAAGCGTGTGGTTGCCGCGATCTGATGTTCGCACGCATTTGCGCGTGGTCAGACTTCAACATTCATCGCCCTCATGATTGTCGCACCATGTCGGGTCGACACATGTCAACTGGAATCTACAGAAATCCCTTTGTGTTCAGTAGTGTTTGCCACGTTGAGGGGAAGCAGTTGTTGGCTCTGCTTGGGTGGATTGGGCCATTAACCCTATTGTAAATCGGCAAAGGCCCGCTGCATCCGCTGACACGCGTCTTCCACCATCGCGCGGGGGGCGGCGATGTTGAAGCGCAGGAAACTCTCGCCGCCGAGGCCAAATGTGGGGCCGGCATTAACGGCAATTTTAGCGTCTTGCATTACCCGGCGGGTGAACTCGTCTGCACCCATGCCGGTCCCGCTGAAATCGACCCATGCAAGGTAAGTTGCTTCGAGATTCATAGATGCGAGGCCTGGCACCGCGTTGATCGCTTCGTCAAACAGCTTTCTGTTCCCATCAAGATAAGACACGCAAGCGTCTACCCATTCCGCACCCTCTGGCGTGTAAGCAGCCGTCGCCATGAACACGCCAAAGGAATTGGCAGAAATGCCCAAGGCCATCATCCGGGCATTGAAGCGGGCGCGCAGATCGGCATCGGGAATGATAACGTTGCCGGAATGGGAGCCCGCAATGTTGAACGTCTTGGTGGTGGCGTTCATCATAACCAGGCGCTCTGACACACCTTCTATGTTGGCCATCGGAATATGTGTCGTGCCGCCAAACACCAGATCGCAATGGATTTCGTCGCTCACCAATATCAGATCGTGCTTCTTGGCGAAGGCCGCTACTTGTGCCAGCTCGGATTTTGTCCAAACACGGCCACCTGGATTGTGCGGTGAACACAGGATCAGCATTTTCTCTTTTCCCGTCAGCAGGGCGTCATAGGAAGAAAAATCCATCGTGTAGCGGCCATCGGTGAGCGCCAGCGGCAGTTCCGTCACCGTGCGGTTGTTGGCCTTAATCACTTTGGCGAAGGCATGATAGACTGGTGTGAACAGCACTATGGCATCGCCGACCTCGGTATAGGTATCAACGCACATGGCGGTACCATTCACCAGGCCGTGGGTGGTGAAAATCCAGTCGGGTTCAATTTCCCAGCCGTGGCGGTTTTTCATCCACCACTGAATGGCGCTTTTGTATTTCGCATCATCGCCGAAATAGCCGTAGACACCGTGGTCATGCATCTCCTGCACCGCGCGCTGGATAGGGTCTGCCGCTTTGAACTCCATATCGGCAACCCACATCGCCAGACCGTCCTCGCGGGGGACGTTGTAGAGCTTTTCCATCATGTCCCATTTGGCGCAGTGGGTGTCGCGGCGTTCAATCGGCTGGTCGAAATTCATACTGGTCCGTCTCCTTCAGGCAATTGCCACTTCCTAACACAAGATAGGAAAATGGCGACAGCGACATGAGCGCCTTTCAAATGACGGTTCTGCGATAGCGGCGTGTGGTTTTCGGCCTTAGCGAGAATAGTGGGAGCGCCGTTGACTGGGAGAGAATGATGGTTGCGATTTTTCCAACGGCCAGGCTGCGGCCTTCGCCTTTTTATGAAGCGGTTTTGGCGGAGGGAATGGTTTCCTGTTCGCTCTACAACAACATGCTGTTGCCCAGTTCGTTCGGCGATCCGGAAGCTGAATACTGGCGCATTATCGAAGGCGTCTCCCAGTGGGACGTCGGAGCAGAACGGCAGGTTCAGATTACCGGCAAGGACGCCGCGCGATTGGCTCAGATTTTGTCGGCTCGCGATATCTCCAACTGCAAAGAAGGGCAGGGGAAATACGTCCCCATCTGCAACCATCGTGGCACGATCATCAATGATCCCATCCTGTTGAAATTCAGCGACGAGAAGTTTTGGTTTTCCATCGCAGATAGCGACATGTGGCTTTGGGCACGGGGTATTGCAGCTGAACGCGGACTGGATGTTGAGATCTCTGAGCCGGACGTGTCACCGATGGCTTTACAAGGGCCGCTTGCAGAAGACGTTGTGGCGTCTGTTTGTGGCGATTGGGTGCGTGAGATCAAATACTTCTGGTTCCGCGAGACCGAGGTTGAGGGCATTCCCGTGGCCGTGCAGCGGTCCGGCTGGTCGAAGCAGGGTGGATTTGAAATTTACTTGCGCGACGGCAAAAAGGGCACGCAGCTTTGGAACATCTTCAAGGAAGCAGGCCAGCCTTTCGGCATCGGTCCCGGCGGCCCAACAACCGCAGAGCGCACAGAGAGTGGGTTGGTATCTGTGGGTGGCGACACGGATGTGAACACGTCGCCGTTTGAAGTCAGATTGGACAAGTATACGAACACCGATCTCGATGACGAGGTGATCGGTATGGCCGCTCTGCGCCGCATCAAGGCGGAAGGCCCCAAGCGCCATATGCTTGGCGTGAAGCTGGGTGGCACGATGCCAATGCCTCTGTCTTTTGCTTGGGAGCCGATTGAGCAAAACGGCAAACAGGTTGGCCATCTGACCAACGCCGTGTGGTCGCCGCGCCTGCTGGAGAACATCGGTTACGCGCTAATTTCCAGCCATATCAAAGCCGGAGAACGCGTCAGCGTCGTTCGCGAAGGCGGCGTCGTGCAGGGCGAACTCGTGGAACTGCCGTTCCTTTAAAAAAATGCGCCGGATGGTTGCAACCATCCGGCGCATGGAAGTGATCCATTATCAGCACTGCACTAGATCGCGCATTTGGTGCCTTTGGATTTCTTGGCACCAGCAGCAGATTTTGTGCTTGCTCTGGCTTTCTTCCTTGCATTCGTCTGCTTTTCGATATCCGGTATGGAACCTGCACTGATGAGTTGGCCGTTCAATTCGGAAATCAGATCTTCGTTGATCGAGGCTTCACGCATCATAGCTTGGTTTTGGGCTTCCAACTCGGCAATCCGTTTCAGCTGAAGAGTGTTTTTCGCTTCGTGTTCGCGGCGTACGGCCTCGTATTTTGACATCGTTTCGTTCAACTTGGCTTTGCACGCCACATTGCTCGAGCTTGAGGCTTGGAATTTGGCCCGGATGTCTGCCAGTTCAACTCTCAGTTCCTCTATGAGTTGATCCGTTTCCTGAGCGAGAAGTTTCTTTCGCGCAGCCTTGGCATCTTTCTCTTTGATGCTTTCGGTCAATTGCTCAATCTGGACTACAGCTTCGTAGTGCTTGCGTTTGACATCGCTGTGCTCACGCTCCCAATCTTCGATTTGATCGAGCATACGTGCCTTGTCGTTTTCGAGTTTAGCAATCAGCATCGACTTTGATGAGATTGTGTCCTCATGGCGGCGTTTCTCGTCAACCACACGGGTAAGCTGAATGTTTGTCGCTTCAAGTTCCTCGCGGGTGCTGGCAACTTGGGTTTCAAGTTCAACGACGGTTTGCTTCAACTCGGAGTTTTTCGCGATTTGGTCTCGTTGTTCCTGCGCCAAATTGGCGGAGGCCGTTCGCAGCGCTTGAGAGTGGGTCTCGATATTCTCCAGACGCTCGATTTCGCCTTCCAGATATTCCAGATAACTCGTCACTTGAGCCGCGCGCTCAGCGACAGACTTCAATACATCGACACCTTGGAGAATGCTCGAATGGACGCTTTGGCAGGCGTTTTTCTTGTTCGCGAGTGTCAGCAAACGAGCCGAGGATGATCCATCCATCTGGTCTGGCTCGAATGGCTCTAGCTCCTGCGTTGGCTCAAGTCCCAGATCGTCTTCTTCACTGAGGTTCTTGAGAAACTCCAAATCGATATACTCATCCTCCACCTGATCCTTCAGGGATTGGGAAATGCCAAAATGCCGCTCTACGGTTTTGAACGCAGACTGGATGATGTTCTTTTTGGCGTTCGGACGCTCTTCCGCATCAATTGCCTCGGCACTGTCCGAGCCGTTGAAGCGATGCTTGCTTATGATATCCGCAGTGTTTTCTAATATAGACATTGATGCCCTCCATCAAAACGAAATAGCCTGATGTTGAGATACAATAATGCGGATTTATGTCTATCGAATTGCTGATTATTAGTGAAACGTTAACATTAACGGATTGGATGACGACGGTTCCATCAATGATTTCATGGACGTATCTTATACACCCCATTGAAGTATAATTCGGTCTATTGTTTCCCAGATGTGATGCATTCGATTTTTGCAGGAAAGCGGGCTGCTGTTAGCTGCCGTTGTCGCCGTTCAGCATGTTTAAAGCGGTTAGCGAGCCTATGGTTTGAACAGTCCAGAGTTTGACCGGCCTGAACTTCACTTATGTGCGGACTACGGAATTGATGGTTTCAAGAGTGCTGAACTCTTCCGATAAACCGTCGAACTTATCGCTTACGCCATCACCAACATTCATGATCCCAACAATGACAATCATCACGACCAGAGCAACCAACAAACCGTATTCAACTGCTGTGGCACCACTCTCGCATCGAAAAAACCGGGTAAAAGACTTCATGTACCGTTCTCCGCCGTGGCGCCACAAAAGCGGTGCGCTGGATCGGAACTAACGTAAATACAAATGTATTAAAATTTTAGGAATATACGGAAAACTGAAGTCAAAGCCTTTCTATGCTTCGAATAGGTCGCGTTATTTTTTGCTAGAACCCCATATGAGAGGATCAGATGAATACCAAAAACTTGCTACTTCGGTTCGAAAATGGACAACCGCTTAGCGTTAGATCGGCCACGTTGTTCTTAGAAAAACGCCTGCAACCCCGTCTGCGCCCGGCCCAAGATTAGAGCGTGCACATCGTGCGTTCCTTCATAGGTGTTTACCGTCTCCAGGTTCACCATGTGGCGCATGATTTGGTAGTCCTCTTGGATGCCGTTGCCGCCGTGCATGTCACGGCTCATGCGGGCAATGTCCAGCGCCTTGCCGCAATTGTTGCGCTTGACGAGGGAGATCATTTCCGGTGCGGCGTTGGCTTCGTCCATCAGGCGACCGACGCGCAGGCTGCCCTGCAGGCCCAGCGTGATTTCGGTCTGCATGTCGGCGAGTTTTTTCTGGAACAATTGGGTTTGCGCCAGCGGGCGGTTGAACTGTTTGCGGTCGAGGCCGTATTGGCGCGCGGCGTGCCAGCAGAATTCGGCGGCACCCAAAACGCCCCATGAAATGCCGTAGCGGGCGCGGTTGAGGCAGCCGAATGGGCCCTTCAAGCCCTGAATGTCGGGCATCAACGCGTCTTCGCCGACTTCCACATTGTCCATAACAATTTCGCCCGTGACCGAAGCGCGCAGCGAAAGCTTGCCGCCAACCTTCGGCGCAGTCAGGCCTTTTGTGCCTTTATCGAGAATGAAGCCGCGGATCGTGCCGCCGTGTTCCTCGGACTTGGCCCAGACGACGAAGACGTCCGCTATCGGGGCGTTGGAAATCCACATTTTCGAGCCGTTGAGCACATAGCCGTTGGCGGTGCGTTTGGCAGTGGTTTTCATCCCGCCCGGATCAGAGCCAGCGTCGGGTTCGGTGAGGCCAAAGCAGCCGATCCATTCGCCGGTAGCGAGTTTGGGCAGATATTTGCGCCGTTGCTCTTCCGAGCCGTAGGCGTAGATCGGATACATGACGAGCGAGGATTGTACCGACATCATTGAGCGGTAGCCGGAATCGACCCGCTCCACTTCGCGGGCCACGAGGCCGTAAGAGACATAGTTTGCGCCCAAGCCGCCATAGGTTTCCGGCACCGTTACGCCAAGAAGCCCCATCTCGCCCATCTCGCGGAAGATTGAGGTGTCGACGGTTTCCTCCCGGTAGGCTTCGATCACGCGCGGGGCGAGCTTTTCCTGCGCAAAATTGCGGGCCGCATCGCGCAGCATGCGTTCTTCTTCTGTGAGCTGGTCTTCCAGCAAGAAGGCGTCATCCCAAGAGAATGTGTTGAGGGAAGGCAGGCTTTGCGCGGCGAGTTCATAGGCCATGTGGATCGCTCTCGTATGTCGTGAAAATCGGGCTCCGATGTTAGCGCGAAAATGTCAGATGGTAGTGGTGGCGTCAAACGCTGCGGATGTGACGTAGTGTTATACTCTAGTGTTACGTTTTGAGTGCCATCCCGGCGCTCTAATCCCAAAGACTCGATTGATGCTGTGCTAAGCTGCGGCTTACAAAGAGGATGGGAGGTCATGGCTGCGCGATCGTGCAGCCGGACGCTTCGGCTTACGAACCTTATATCCTTGGGAGGATTTAACTTGAGCAACAAAGACATCACACGTCGTAGCGTTGTGAAAACCGGCGTAGCAGCAGCCGCTGCCGTTGGCGCAACGCCTTTCTTCTTTTCCCGCGCATCCGCTGGAAACCACGCCGGCTATCTGAATGCCCCACAAGGCGACACGGTTACTCTGGGCTTCAACGTTCCCCAGTCCGGCCCATACGCCGACGAAGGTGCGGACGAGCTTCGCGCATATGAACTTGCTGTTGAACATCTCAATGGCGGCGGCGATGGCGGCATGATGAACACGTTCTCGTCCAAAGCGCTGAAGGGTAACGGTATCCTTGGCAAGAAGGTCGCTTACGTGACCGGTGACACGCAAACCAAGTCAGACGCTGCGCGTGCTTCGGCCCGTTCGATGATTGAAAAAGACGGCGCGGTGATGATCACCGGCGGATCGTCTTCCGGTGTGGCCGTGGCTGTGCAGGCGCTTTGCCAAGAGGCAGGCATCATCTTCATGGCGGGTCTGACCCACTCCAACGACACGACCGGCAAGGACAAGAAGGCCAACGGCTTCCGCCACTTCTTCAACTCCTACATGTCCGGCGCCGCGCTCGCGCCGGTGCTTGCGAAAGCCTATGGCACAGACCGTAAAGCCTATCACCTGACAGCGGACTACAACTGGGGTTACACCACAGAGCAGGCCGTGCGTGAATCGACCGAGGCTCTCGGTTGGGAAACCGTTAGCGCCGTGAAAACACCGCTGACGCAGACCGACTTCTCGTCTTACATCGCGCCTGTTCTTCAGTCCGGTGCCGACACGCTGGTTCTCAACCACTACGGTGGCAACATGGTCAACTCGCTGACCAACGCTGTGCAGTTTGGCCTGCGCGACAAGCAGGTGAACGGCAAAGACTTCCAGATCATCGTGCCGCTCTACTCCCGCCTGATGGCGAAGGGTGCTGGCGCGAACGTGAAGGGTATCTTCGGTTCGACAAACTGGCACTGGTCGCTGCAGGACGAAGGCTCCAAAGCGTTCGTTAAATCGTTCGGCACGAAGTATGGCTTCCCGCCATCACAGGCTGCGCACACCTGCTATGTTCAGGCTTTGCTTTACGCAGATGCGTGTGAGCGCGCTGGCACATTCAACCCGTGCGGTGTTGTCGAAGCGCTTGAAGGCTTTGAATTCGACGGTATGGGCAACGGCAAGACGCTCTACCGCAAGGAAGATCACCAGTGCTTCAAAGACGTGCTGGTTGTGAAGGGTAAAGAGAACCCAACTTCCGAGTTCGATCTTCTCGAAATCGTCGAAGTGACACCGGTTGAGCAGGTGACTTATGCTCCTGATCACCCACAGATGCGCGATGCAAACGGCAATGTCGTAAACATTGGCACCTGTAACCCGGGCGCTTAAGCCTCGGGACACTTCTCGGGGCGGCTCCTCAAAGGGTCGCCCCGAACTTCATCTAGCATGATGCGACGACGGAACGGGGAGGGCCTTCACGGGCACCGACTATGGAAGCTATTGTTCTTCAAATTTTGAACGGCCTGGATAAAGGATCCGCTTATGCGTTGATCGCTATGGGCCTGACGCTCATTTTCGGCACGCTTGGCGTGGTTAACTTCGCCCACGGTGCGTTGTTCATGATCGGTGCGTTTTGCGCGGTTACACTCAGCCGTATCCTGACGCTGTCGCATACGATCATCGACGAAACGAAAACCGACTTTCTCGGCAATCCGCTCAAGGTGGAAGTGCCGTATATTTACGATTTTTTCGGGGAGGCTGCGGGGAACGTCATCATCGACTGGGCCGTGCCCATATCCATCTTGTTCGCTATCCCCGTGATGATGCTGATCGGCGTCGCTATCGAGCGCGGCCTGATCAAACACTTCTACAAGCGCCCCCATGCGGATCAGATTTTGGTGACGTTTGGCCTTGCCATCGTCCTTCAGGAAATCATCAAATATTTCTACGGAGCCAACCCGATCCCAACGCCTGCGCCTGATGCGTTCAAAGGCTCTTTCGATTTCGGTGCGGCAATGGGCTTTGATCCCAATGTGATAATCTATCCCTATTGGCGCTTGGTCTATTTTGGCTTCGCTACGGTTGTCGTGGGAGCTGTCTTTGCCTTCCTCCAGTTCACAACGTTTGGCATGGTTGTGCGCGCTGGTATGGCAGACCGAGAGACTGTGGGGCTGCTCGGCATCAACATCGACAAGCGCTTCACCATAATGTTCGGATTGGCGGCAGCGGTCGCTGGCCTTGCCGGGGTAATGTACACGCCGATCAACTCGCCCAACTACCATATGGGCATGGATTTTCTGGTGCTCAGTTTCGTGGTTGTTGTTGTGGGTGGCATGGGCAGCCTTGCTGGCGCTGTGCTGGCAGGTTTCCTACTCGGTATTTTGGAAAGCTTCGCATCAATGGGTGAGGTGCTCGAATATTTGCCGGGGCTGAACCAGATCATTTTGTATCTCGTCGCAATTATCATTCTGCTTACCCGTCCGCGGGGTCTGATGGGCCGCGCCGGCGTGATGGAGGATTAACGCTATGCTTGGTCTTGAGAAAAAGGACTTTCAACTGCTGATGCTGGTCATCGTTTTGACCCTGTTTGCGCCGTTTTTCCTCAATCCGTTTCCGGTTGACTCAACGATGGATCAGTTCAATGCGGGTTACCCCGACTTGATGCAGCGCTTCGTCATCTTTGGAATTTTTGCCATCGGCTTCAACATACTGTTCGGCCTAACGGGTTATCTCAGTTTCGGTCATGCGGCGTTTCTCGGTGCCGGTTCTTACGCCGCCATTTGGATGATGAAGTTGCTCACGATGAATGTTGTCCCGGCAATTTTTCTGTCCATTGTTGTGGCCGGGCTGTTCAGTCTGGCGGTGGGATATATCTCGCTTCGGCGCTCGGGCATTTATTTCTCGATTCTCACACTGGCCTTCGCTCAAATGTCGTATTCGCTCGCTTATTCGGTGCTGACGCCGATCACCGGCGGTGAGACTGGTTTGCAGCCTAAGTTGGCAGATCCGCGCATTTTGGACGGACCGTTGGAGCCGGGCGCTTCACCAAGCGCAAATCTGTTCGGATTGGATATGGGAGCAAGCTACGAATTGGCGATTGGCGGCTGGCTTTTCACCTTCAACGCTGGCTACTACATCGCTGCTCTGCTGATGGTGCTTTCGTTTTATATTGCCATCCGAATTTTCCGCTCGCCTTTCGGACTGATGCTGAAAGCTATCAAGTCGAACCAGAATCGTCTTGGTTATACGGGCATCAGCACCAAGCCTTATACGCTGGCAGCGTTTGTCATTTCCGGCATGTATGCCGGTCTTGCCGGCGGCTTGATGGTGTCTATGGACGCACAGGCTGGTGCCGAGCGGATGTTCTGGACCGCCTCTGGTGAGGTGGTGTTGATGACCATCCTGGGCGGTGCTGGCACACTGATCGGGCCTGTGCTGGGCGCGGGCATGATCAAGTATATGGAAAACATCTTCTCCAAAATTAACGAGAGAGTTCTGGACGGCTGGTTCGCTTGGATGCCGGAAACTCTGCAGGATATCTTTGTAAGCGTTGTTTATCCCTTTGTTGGCAAGGGCTGGCATCTGACTTTGGGTCTGGTGTTCATGCTGGTTGTTATCTTCCTGCCCGGCGGGTTGATGGAAGGTGTCAAACGCATTGGCGATAAGTTTTCGCGCAAGAAATCGCCATCGGTAGCGGCGCAAACCGCGCCGGCGGAATGAAGGAGGGTGACATGACTGCTAGCGAAACAGTTGAAGCCGAAGCAGGCCGCACCTTCGAACGCGGGACGCCCAATTCCGTTCTGCACATTGACGATGTTCACAAGAGCTTCGCGGGACTGCATGCGCTATCCGATGTTGATCTTGATGTGCGTGAGGGAGAGACGCACGCGATTATCGGACCTAACGGAGCGGGCAAATCCACGCTGCTGAACGTCTGCGTCGGCCGTTTGAAGCCGGATCGTGGCGCTGTCGTTTTTGATGGAACAGTGCTGACGGGCAAGACGCCCTATGAGATCAACCAGCTCGGTGTTGCGCGGGTGTTCCAAACGCCAGAAGTGTTTCCTGATCTGACGGTTTTGGAAAACGTGATGGTGCCGGGCCTCTCAAAGCGCGATGGTCAATTCACACTTGATCCGTTCAAGCATATGCGACTCGAAAAGGAGCTGCGCGAAGAAGCGGAGCACGTTCTGGAAAGCGTTGGCCTGCAAGCGCAATTGTCTGACAATGCTTCAGTGATGTCGCGCGGCGACAAGCGGCGATTGGAGTTGGCCATGGGCCTTATCCAGAAGCCGCGTCTGTTGCTGCTGGATGAGCCGACGGCGGGCATGGCGCGCGCTGATACCAATGCCACGATTGATCTTCTCAAAAAGATCAAAGAAGGCGGCATGACTAAGGTGATCATCGAGCATGATATGCACGTTGTCTTCTCACTGGCCGACCGTATTTCCGTTTTGGCGGGCGGGCGCATTATTGCGCAGGGCACACCAGAAGAAATCAAGGTCAATCCGAAGGTGAAAGAAGCCTATCTCGGGGAGGAACAGGTATGAGCGCGGCAGAAATCATCGAAGAGCCAGAGACCGCGCAGGCGGAATATTTCTCCATTCGTGGAGTCAGTGCCTATTATGGCGACAGCTACATTGTACAGAATATTTCATTCGACGTCGCTGAAGGTGAGATTTGCGCTTTGTTGGGCCGAAACGGTGCTGGCAAAACGTCTACGCTCCGCGCAATCGCACGACTGGACGAACCAGAAGTACGCTCCGGCGAAATCTGGCTGGAAGGCCAACCGATTCATTCGTGCAAGAGCTATCAGGCTGCGGCTGCTGGTATCCAGCTCGTGCCAGAGGACCGACGGATTATTCAGGGTCTTACGGTTGAAGAAAATCTCGATCTCGCTGTCATTGCCGGCACAAAAGGCTGGGATTTCGAGCGGATCTACGATCTTTTTCCGCGCCTGAAAGAGCGTCGCAAGCAGGAAGGCACAACGTTGTCCGGTGGCGAGCAGCAAATGCTGGCGATCGGGCGTGCGCTTGCCAAAGATCTAAAGTTGCTTTTGCTGGACGAGCCTTATGAGGGGCTTGCACCTGTCGTTCGCCACGATATCGAAAAGGCGCTCATTGAAGTTCGCAATGCGGGCATTACCACAATCATTGTGGAGCAGAATGCTGTTGCTGCGCTGAAACTGGCTGATACAGCGATTATTCTCGACACGGGCGAAGTGGCGTTTACGGGGACGGCGAAAGAGGTTCTCGACAACGAGCAATTGCGTCACGATTACCTTGCCATCTGATCGCCAGCGGTTTTACGCTTAAGTAACCCATTCTCTATGCTCCTGCCGCCGGTTAACCGAGTGTTGGCGATTTTGGTGCAGGGTTGATGAATGGTTTTCGATCTCAACAAACGCCCGCTCGCAGCCTTTGCGCTGCTGATCCTTTCCGCATTGATGTGCGTTGAGATGGTTGCGCGAATTGCGCCCTATCACGCTGCTGCGCTGGGCGTTTCGGTTTTGACCATGCTGATGATTCTGGTGGTGGTCTTGCCAGTTGCCGGACTGGTTCGCACCCAGCGCTGAGCACAGTTGAGGGAAGGCTTGCACCAAGCCCTCCACCCATGATTACTTGTTTTCCATGGCTAAACCTTCAGTCACCTCTGCCGATGTTGCCCGTCTTGCGCGGGTCTCTCAGTCGGCCGTCAGTCGCACGTTTACACGGGGGGCTTCCGTCTCCGAGGATACACGCAGCAAAGTGATGGTTGCCGCCAAGCAACTTGGTTATCGGCCCAACGCCTTGGCCCGTTCACTGATTTCAGGCAGATCCGGAATAATCGGAATTGCCGTCGCTTATCTGGACAATCAGTTCTATCCCGTTGTCATCGAACGGCTGTCTCGCGCGTTGCAGGTTGAGGGGTATCATACGCTGTTGTTCATGACCGACCCTGGCGATCAAGACAAAGTGGTTCAGGAAATTCTGCAATATCAAGTCGAAGGCGTAGTGATGGCATCGGCCCATCTGTCATCGTCGATGGCGCAGGAATGTGCTGACCACGGTATTCCGGTGGTGTTGTTCAACCGTTATGTTTCTTCAACGCCAGCAAGCTCGGTCACCTCCGACAACATTGCTGGCGGACGGGCTGTGGGTCGGTTTCTCGCGCAAGGTGGGCATGAGCGTATTGCCTTTATCGCGGGGTTTGAATTGGCTTCGACAAGCCGCGACCGAGAGGCGGGGTTTTATCAAGGTTTGGCGGAAGAAGGCATGGTTTGCCATGCACGTGCTGTGGGCGCTTACACATCAATGGGGGCCACTGACGCCGCGAGGGAGCTGTTTTCCCGCAAAGACAAGCCGGACGCAGTTTTTGTGGCCAACGATCATATGGCCTTCGCGGTGATGGACGTTTTACGCAATGATCTGGGCCTGCGCATCCCGCAAGATGTCTCCGTGGTCGGATATGATGATGTTCCGCAAGCTGCTTGGGGCGCTTATGATCTTACAACGGTGGAGCAGCCTGCAGATGCTATGATTGCAGCGACAAAAGATATTTTGCTGGAGCAGATTGCTGCTGGTGCCGTCTCGCGCCGGGCCAGCGTCCTGCACGGTGAGCTCATCATTCGGGGCAGTGCGCGCACTGGCTAACGGCGCCCTTTTGCGTACAGGTCTAACCTGTAACACAATAAGCACTTGCATACGTATGCAAGCCTGTGTTTTCCTTGGCAGAACCGCAGGCCCATGCTTAGCTTTCGGCAACTCCAGCTCGCATTGTCGATCAGACAAGTGAAACAGGGTTAAAAATTCAAAGGGAGACTTCCATGAAATCCATGATCAAAACAGCACTCGTCGGTGCGCTCATGCTGGCCGGTTCCAGCTATGCTTATGCCGATTGCGGCATTTCCAAAGGCCGTGTCAGCATCGTTGGCAACGAATTTCCAGCCATTCAAACCGTTGGTAAAGGCGCAATGGCCTGCGCTACCGACAGTGTAGAGGTTAAAGCCAATCTGACCGCCGATCACCAGAAGATCAACGTGCAGGGCATGTCCAACAATCCTGCCGAATACACGTCAGCCATCGTTGCCAATTCGTCGATCGTTGCGCTGATGAACGAAGACGTGATCCGTCCGCTTGACGATTTGGTTGAAAAGCACGGTGGCAAGCTGAAGTCGAACCAGCTCATCACCATTGATGGCAAGGTTATGGCTGTTGCGTTCATGGCTAACGCGCAGCACCTCGTCTATCGTAAGGATATTCTGGAAAAAGCTGGTATCGCACCGCCGAAGACCTACGAAGAAATGTTGGCTGGCGCCAAAAAGATCAAGGACATGGGCCTGCTGGAATATCCTCTTGGCGGACCGTACAAGGCCGGTTGGAACCTCGCGCAGGAATTCAACAATATGTATATTGGCTACGGCGGCGAGTTCTTTGAACCGGGCACGGCCAAAGTCTCCATCAATAACGAGCAGGGCGTGAAGGCTCTCGAAATGATGAAGGCGCTGTCTGAATACATGAATCCAGACTATCTGACTCACGATTCCAACGCGACAAGCGCGGAATGGAAAGCCGGCAATGTGGCCATGATGCATATGTGGGGTTCGCGCGTCGGGCCGCTGCGTGACACGGAAGGCTCCAGCAAAGAGGTTTCCGAAAACACTGCAATTGATGCTCCGCTAACCGTCGGTGGCGGTTCAGTGCCAGCAACCACGCTATGGTGGGATGGCTTTACAGTCGCCAAAAACATCTCCGATGAAGACGCAGAGGCCACCTTCATTGCGCTCACGAAAGCGATCGATCCTTCCATGCTGAATGATGAGACATCACCGCAGGCTGTTTGGCTGATCGATGGTTATAAGCCAACTCCTGCAGCTGAAGGCGTGTTCAAGACAGCTGGAATGGGTGCAAAGCCCTATCCAATGCGTCCGTTCCAGGGTCTTCTTCATACCGCTCTCGGTGCTGAAATTGCAGACTTCATGACAGGTAAGGAAAGCGCGGAGAAGACGCTTGCTGATGTCGAAGCGGCGTATACAGCCGCCGCAACTGAAAAAGGCTTCCTCAAGTAGAAAGTCACAAGGGCGGGCCGAAGATTTCAGGCCCGCCCTTTTCTTTTAGAGACTGTCGATTTTCGGCGCATATTTCGCGCTTGGCTTAATTTGTATCAGGTGGGCTTGGGAGGGTCCGACGGGGCATGAAACACCGCACATTCTTTTGGTTTTTCCTTCCAACCGCGCTAGCGATGATGTTGTTCATCGCGTTCCCCATCGTGTCTGTACTGATGCAGTCGGTCTACACGGACCATGACCAGATTTTCAAAACCGTGCAAAATTGTGGGCCTTTTGGCTGCACGGAAGAAACCAACGTCGACAATGAAGCGATGGCGGAACTGAACGCTGCGGAACCTTGGGGTAAATTTGTCGGCCTCGATATTTACTTTGACCGTGGGCATCTAGCGACAAAGGAAGTGGCGGCTGCATGGCGCACTGCGCCAACTTTGGGAGCTTTCTTCTCGGAACTGACAAATCTGCCGTTCTACCGCGCGTTGACATTCACGCTGACCTACACTTTCACGGCCACGCCTCTGTTGATTATTTTGGGTTTTTCGATTGCGGTTGCTGTGAACGCGCTGAACAAAAACCTCAAAGGTTTGGTGATATTCTTCTCGTTGTTGCCGATGATCGTCACCCCGCTGATCGGCTCGCTAATCTTGTTCTGGATGATCGACTCGCGCGGAATTCTGGGTAATTTCTTGCAATGGCTGGTCAACGATCCAGACCTTTCTTTGAAAGCCTCCACCACGCTGACATGGATAATGCTGATCGTTTACGGTGTTTGGAGTTCCGCGCCTTTCGCTTTTGTGGTGTTCTATGCGGGATTGCAAACGCTTCCGCAGGATACACTTGAATCCGCCATGATTGACGGCGCGACCCGCTGGCAACGCATTCGCTATGTTGTGATCCCGCACCTGATGCCGCTGGTGACATTCGTGGCGCTCATACAGATCATGGACAATTTTCGCGTGCTGGAACCGATCATCGGCTTCAGCGCCGAGGCCCACGCGACATCGCTCTCGTGGATTATTCTCAACGATTTGGGCGGAGAGACGCGGTTGCTCTCTTCCGCGGCAACAACGTCCGTGCTGACGGTGATTGGTGTCGCGATTCTGCTTTCACCCGTTCTGGTGCGCACGTACCGCGACTTCAACAGGAAGGCTCATTGATATGTCGACCTCGGTTGAAAGAAAAAGCACTGGACTTCGGATCTTCTCCGCAGCCTTCATCACGATCTGGTTGATCGTCGCCGCTTTTCCATTCTTCTGGACGCTGTGGGGATCCTTCAAGGTGGAGTTGGATTTCTTCTCTATCGCAGATTGGACAAACGCGCTAACGGGAGCCCGCACGCAGGTCGTATACGGCACGCCGTTTACTGGCGCCGGCTACTATGGCGCTTGGGTGCAGGAAGAGTTTTGGCGAGCGGTGATGAACACCGCCATTGTGTGTATTTTCGTTGTGTGCACATCGCTCACGATCGGCACGTTGGGCGGCTATGCTCTCTCGCGCTCAGGCTTCCGCTACACATTCTGGTTGTTGCTGATCGCATTGATCTTCCGCGCCTTGCCTCCTATCACGCTGGTCTCCGGCTATTTGGAGCCGTTCTTTGCCTACAATGTCTGGGGCATTTTGCCGACGACGATCATTGTGCTGGTTGCTATCAATCAGCCGTTCACGCTTTGGATGCTGCATTCATTCTTCGAGAACATCCCGAAAGACCTCGACGAATCCGCCAAGGTGGATGGTTGTACCCAGTTTCAGGCGTTCCGCCACGTGATCATTCCCGTGATGTGGCCAGGTGTGATCACCACGGGTCTGTTTTCGTTCTTGCTTGCCTATAATGATTTTGCCGTGACCACGCTGCTTCTGTCGAAAGAGAACCAGACGATGATACCGAAAATCGCGTCCTTCCTCGGCACAACGCAGACCGAAGGCAATGTCATGTTTGCAGTTGCGGCAGTGGTGTCCGCCACGGCACCGCTGTTCATTCTCGTCATGTTCTTCCAGCGCCAGATCGTCAGTGGGCTGACGGCAGGCGCGGTGAAAGGTTAAATTCGATGGCTGGTATCAGGCTCGATAAGGTCACAAAACGCTGGGGCGATTTCGTCGGCGTGGACACGTTCTCGCTGGACATTCCCGATGCGGAATTTCTCGTTCTTCTCGGCCCATCAGGCTGCGGTAAGACAACAACGATGCGGATGATTGCTGGCTTGGAAACGCCAACGACCGGTGATCTCTATATCGGTGATCAGCGGGTCAACGATCTGGAGCCAAAGGACCGCGACATCGCTATGGTGTTCCAGTCTTACGGTCTTTATCCGAATATGACGGTCTATGAAAACATCCGCTTCCCGCTGAAGGTGCGCAAGGTTGATCCGGCCACGCACAATGACCGAGTGATGCAGGCTTCTGCAATGGTTGAGCTTGATGATTTCCTGCATCGCCGCCCTGCGGAACTTTCCGGCGGTCAGCGTCAGCGAGTTGCCCTTGCGCGTGCGATTGTGCGTAAGCCGACGGTCTTCCTGATGGATGAACCCCTGTCGAATCTGGATGCCAAGTTGCGTGTGTCAACGCGTGCGCAGATTAAAAATTTGCACAGCCAACTGAACACGACGACCATCTACGTCACCCATGATCAGATCGAAGCCATGACCTTGGCCGATCGGGTTGTGGTGATGAACAAAGGCCTCGTGCAACAGGTCGGTACGCCGACCGATATTTACGATACGCCTGCCAACACATTCGTTGCTGGTTTTATTGGTTCGCCCGCCATGAACCTGATGGAAGGCAAGTTGGAAGGTGGTGTTTTCAATGGAGAAAACGTCACGATCAAAGGCTTGACCAAAAAATATTCCGGCCCTGTCACCTTGGGTTTCCGCGCTGAAGATGCCGAGATTGCTAGCAAAAAGGCGCAGATTGGTTCAAAGGTCTATTCGATGGAACTGCTCGGCGAAGCGACCATGGTGACCATGAAAGCTGGCGGAGCGCTTGTGGCCGTGAAGGCTGGTAAGGAATACCGCTCCAAAATTGGTGACGCAATTTCTGCCTCAGTTCCCCCCTCGATCTGCCACCTTTTCGATAAGTCCACAGGTGAAAGAATTGCGGTCTAATGGCCCAGACAAACAAGCCGCTTTATAAGCACTATCTTGATGCGTTCGCGCATCCGGGCGAACAGCAATTCCGCGATGCCGTGGCTGGTTTCATCGCGCCCGATGCGAAGATGAATGTTGTCCATCCGTTTAACGACATGTCCGGCGCGGACTATTTCGACACGTTTATCGCTTCATTGCTTGGTTCATTCGATGGTCTTCACCGTCGTGACTATTTGCTCACGGAGGGTGGATTTGAGGGCGGTGACTGGGTGTCATCCACCGGCTATTATGTGGGGCATTTCAAGCGGGATTGGCTGGGCATCAAGGCCAGCGATGCTTTGCAATATCTGCGGGTGGGCGAATTTCACCGGATTGAAAATGGTCGCTCGGTTGAAGCCTATATCTATCTCGATATTCCCGAATTGATGATCTCGGTTGACCAGTGGCCGGAACTTGAAAGTCCGGCGGTTGTGCCAGGGTATACAGGCATGATTCCCGGCCCCGCGACCAGTGACGGTCTGGATTTATCGCCCCGTGATCCGGTCCTGTCGCAGTCTTCCCTTAAGATCGTCACACAGATGCTTGATGGACTTGCCACGAAGGATGAAGCATGGCGTCCGTTCTGGCACGAAAACATGATGTGGTATGGCCCCGGCGCTTTTGGCAGTTTTATCGGCGTGGACAATTTTCACGCGTTTCAGGTGCCGTTTGAAGGGTTGTTTTCGCACTGGATCGGTGGCTCGAAAGAGGGCAGCGAGACCAGACATTTCACCCGTCATGGTGATGGCAATTACGTCTGCTCTGGCGGCTGGCCATCGCTGAATGCGCACCAGATCAAGCCGTTTTTGAGCCAACCCGCAACCAACAAAACGCTCTATATGCGGGTATGCGATTGGTGGCGGCGCGAAGACGATCTGCTGGTGGAAAACTGGGTATTTGTCGATATACCGCACGTGCTTTTGCAGATGGGGTATGACCTGTTTGCCGAAATATCCAGGCAACAAAAATAGTGGACTGAGATGGTGTGCAATGCACTTTATGGCGCTTGTTGTTTCCACTTGCATACGTATGCAACTGGGTTAGTGCTGTACGATAAATTGGACGCGCCATCGGTTTTGACAGCCCGTGAACGAGGAGAAACGTAATGATCCGCCATTTGAAAACCGCGCGCAGTGAGGAATTGCGCGCTGAGGACGACGCGAAGGTTCGCGCAACCGTTGAAGGTATCTTGGGCGATATTGAAAAACGCGGCGATGCGGCCGTGCGGGAATTGTCTGAAAAGTTTGACAATTATTCGCCGGAGAAATTTCGCCTGTCTGAGCAAGATATTGAGCGCGCGATGAGCCAAGTGGCAAAGCGCGATATTGAGGACATCAAATTTGCCCAAGTGCAAATCCGCGCTTTTGCCGAAGCGCAGCGGGCTTCCATGACGGATATTGAAGTTGAGACGATGCCAGGCGTGATCTTGGGGCACAAAAACATCCCCGTGCAGTCGGTCGGCTGTTATGTGCCGGGGGGCAAATTTCCGATGGTGGCGTCTGCGCATATGTCGGTGCTGACAGCATCTGTCGCCGGCGTGCCACGCATCGTCGCTTCCGCGCCCCCGCAGAACGGTGAACCACATCCGGCAATTGTCGCCGCCATGCATATGGGCGGCGCGCACGAAATTTATTGCCTCGGCGGCGTGCAGGCTGTCGGCGCGATGGCGATTGGCACGGAGACGGTGGAGCCGGTTCACATGCTCGTGGGGCCGGGCAATGCGTTTGTGGCGGAGGCCAAGCGGCAGCTTTTTGGCCGCGTTGGGATTGATCTGTTCGCTGGACCGACGGAAACGATGGTGATCGCGGACGAGACGGTGGACGCCGAAATGTGCGCCACTGATCTGCTGGGGCAGGCCGAGCACGGCTACAATTCGCCCGCTGTTTTGTTGACCAATTCCGAGAAATTGGCACGGGAGACGATGGATGAGATCGCGCGGATTTTGACCATTCTGCCGACGGCTGAAACGGCTGCGAAAAGCTGGGAAGATTATGGTGAGGTGATCGTCTGCGACACCTATGACGAGATGCTGGAAGTCGCTGACGATATCGCCTCCGAGCACGTGCAAGTGATGACAGACCGCGACGACTGGTTCCTTGAGAACATGACGTGCTACGGCGCTCTTTTTCTTGGCCCACGCACCAATGTTGCCAATGGGGACAAGGTGATCGGCACGAACCACACGCTGCCGACGAAGAGGGCCGGGCGCTATACGGGCGGTCTTTGGGTCGGGAAATTCCTGAAAACGCATTCCTATCAGAAAGTTCTGACCGACGAAGCGGCGACTACCGTTGGTGAATACGGATCGCGACTTTGCATGCTGGAAGGTTTTGTCGGCCATGCGGAGCAGTGCAACGTGCGCGTGCGCCGTTATGGCGGTCGCAATGTGCCTTATGGTGCGGCTGCCGAACCATTGACGGACGCGGCGGAGTAAACCGTTTGTCCGCATCCCCTTCATCGCTGAAAGCGCGGCTTGAACCGTTTCGCCAAGCCTTCGCAACGGCCACACTTTCGGATATTTCGGCGGCGGTGGCTGATGTGTTTGCAGACGATGCGGAGGTCCACCTGTGCCATCCGTTTGGCAGCATGGTTGGGCCGCAGGCTCTGGTTGAAAGCGCCTATAAGCCCTTGATCGAGGCGATCCCTGATCTGGAGCGGCGGGACATGATCGTAATGGCCGGCACGTCGCTCGAAGGGCGCTCAATGGTGGGCATGATGGGCAATTACTTTGGCACGTTCCATGCGCCTTTTCTCCACATCCCGCCAACGGGCCGTCTGGTGCATATGCGGTATCATGAGTTCTTTCTGCTGGAGGACGATAAGGTCGTTGAGATGCAGGCGATCTGGGATATTCCTGAACTGATCATGCAGGCGCGGGCCTGGCCGATGGCACCGCAGCTTGGCGCCCTGTTGATGACGCCTGCGCCGATGAGCGGCGACGGCCTGACGGTTGAAGGCGATGGCAAAGCGGCGATGGATGCGGTGATAGCCATGCTGACCGACATGTGCCGCCACCCGGCCGAAGGCGGGCCCGAAGTCATGCGGCTGGAAGAACACTGGCACGAGCGGTTCAACTGGTATGGCCCCGCGGGCATCGGCACGTGCCGGGGTGTGAGCGGTTTTCGCAACGTGCATCAAATACCGTTTCTGCGCGGCATGCCGGACCGCAAGCTCGATGCGATGGGTGATTTGATGTCCCATTGGATCGGTGAGGGCGAATATGTCTGTGAAACGGGCTGGCCCAACATGCGGCTCACACTTTCCGGCGATGGCTGGATGGGCGTTGCGCCCTCCGGCAAGGAAGTCCTGCTGCGCAGCCTCGACTTCTGGCGCATGGAAGGCGATGTGATCCGCGAAAACTGGGTGCTGGTGGATTTGCTCGATTTTTACCGACAGGTTGGCGTCGATGTATTCGCGCGTATGCGGGAACTGACGGGCCATACGCTCGTGGGGGAACGGCTGTGAAAGAGCGGATTAATTGTGCGGCGGGCGGGCGACCGCGTGCTATGAAGAACGCCACAAAAATTCACTTCAAGGCAGCGCAGTCATGACCAACCTTCCCAAACCACCTTCCTTCCGCGTCGACGGCAAACGTGCGCTTGTGACGGGGGCGTCGCGGGGTATCGGCCTTGGGGGCGCTGTGGCGCTGGCGGAAGCCGGGGCTGAAGTGGTGATGGCGGCGCGCAATGAGGAAGAGATTGGCCACGCGGCGGAAATGCTGCGCGCACAGGGATGGAAGGCCAAGGGCATTTCGCTCGATGTGGGCGATCACGATCAGATGGTATCCACAGTGCGCCAATACGGACCCTTCGACGTGCTGTTCAACAATGCGGGCACGAATGACCCGACGCCTTACATTGAGGTGACGGAAGAGAATTTTGACAAGATCACGGACCTGAATCTGAAGGCGGCTTTCTTCGTGGCGCAGGAAGTGGCTAAGGGCATGATCAAGGCTGGCAAAGGCGGTTCTATCATCCACACGTCAAGCCAGATGGGTCATGTGGGCGGCATCGACCGTTCGGTCTATTGCGGCTCGAAATTCGGCATTGAAGGCGTGACCAAAGCGTCTTCCATCGAATTGGCCCAACACCAGATTCGCGTAAATACGATCTGCCCGACCTTCATCCGCACCCCGATGACGCAATCGACCTTCGACAATCCGGAGCGTGTTGCGTGGCTGGAAGAGAAGATCAAGCTCGGCCGTGTGGGCGAGATTGAAGACATCATGGGGGCGGTGGTTTTCCTCGCCTCCGAGGCATCGTCTCTGGTGACGGGGACTTCCCTTTTGATCGACGGCGGCTGGACCGCAGACTAAGGACCGAACATGAGCGACGACTTCAAAGGCTTCTCGCAGCGCTGGAAAGACTTCCCCGATTACATCATCGGCATCACCAAAGAGATTTGGGAAGATCGCGGCATCGCCACGCTGAACGAGTACTACGCCAAAGATATCGTTGTCCGCTCGCCCATGGGCATTCAGCGCGGCAACGAAGTCGTGAAGGCATCGACGATGGCAACGTGCTACGAATTTCCCGACCGCGAACTGTTTGGCGAAGATGTGATCTGGAGCAGCGATCCAACGGGTTATCTGTCGTCACACCGGCTGAACACGCGGGCGACGCACACCCACGACGGCGCGTTTGGCAAGGCGACCTTTCTGCCCTTCAACATCAAGGTGATTGCCGATTGCGCCGCTAAAGAGAACACGATTTTCGACGAATGGCTGATCCGCGACTATGGGGGTATCGTGCGTCAGCTCGGCATGAACCCACGCAAATATGCCAAGCGACTGATCAAAAACGAGGGCGGGCCGGACAAGTGTTCCAAGCCGTTTACACCGGACCAAGATATTGATGGCGGCTATCACGGGACAGGCAATGACAACGAATGGGGCGAGAAATACGCGGCCATTCTCACCTCGATCATGGAGATGGATTTCAACGTCATCAAACGCGAATACGACCGCGCCGTGGTCGGCGAATATGCCGGTGGGCGCATCGGTTTGAGCTTTGGCGACGTGGATGAATTCTGGGTTGGTCTGCGGTCGGCCTTTCCCAATGCGGAGTTCAAGATCCACCATCAGATCGGCAATGAGGGCAACATGATGCCGCCGCGTGCTTCCGTGCGCTGGTCGCTGGACGGTAAGCACGAAGGCTGGGGCGCCTTCGGGCGGCCAACCGGCGCGCATGTTCACGTGATGGGCATGTGCCACGCTGAATTCGGCCCTTGGGGCTTGCGGCGCGAGTTTGCGCTGTATGACGAAGTGGCGATCTGGAAACAGATTTTGATGCAGACGGGGTGATGTCTTGGATAGTTTTGCTGATCTAATGTTCACAGATGCTGTGTCCGCCTATCAAAAAGCGGACGGCTCGTACGAGCGTTTTCAGAAATCGTACCAAAACCGTTTCAAGGGCGATCTTGATGAGGACGCCAAAGCCTTTATTGAAAGTCGCACGTCTTTCTACATGGCAAGCCAAAACAGCGATGGCTGGCCTTACGTCCAGCATCGTGGCGGGCCTGCTGGTTTCCTCAAAGTGATCGGCCCGACGCGGATAGGTTTTGCCGACTACCCCGGCAACCGGCAGTTTGTAACGCAGGGCAATCTCGATGCAGATGGCCGCGTGGCGCTCATCTTGATGGACTATCCGCGTCAGGCACGTTTGAAGCTTCTAGGCCATGCAACTATGATGGCAGCGTCTGCGGATTATGCTCTTGCCAAAGAACTTGAGCAGGAAAATGGGCCTCGGCCGGAAAGGCTTGTCGTGATTGATGTAGCGGCAATGGACTGGAACTGTCCGAAATATATTGAACCACGTTTCACGGAAGCCGAAATTGCCAAGATGATGGCCCCCCGGATCGAAGCATTGTCGACGCGCAATCAGCAATTGGAGGCGGAAATTTCCGCGCTTAAGCAAGGTATGGGAAAGCAAAATGACTCCTGAAGAAATGGAATCCCGTATCGTTCGTTATGGCGATCTGAAGCCGTGCAAGACGGCATTTATCGATGCGCACACGCCTGGCAGCGACCAAAAAGAGAACTTCACGATCATTGGTGGTGGTGTCTCTGAAAGCCCGGATCAGCACGTGCATATCGCGATCCCGCACGGTTTCAACATTGGCGCTGCGGGGCAGCCGCCGAAGTGCCGCAATTCGCTGCATTCGCACCGCACAGCGGAGGTGTTCTTCGTGCTGTCCGGGCGCTGGCGGTTCTTCTGGGGGCGCTATGGCACGGCGGGTGAGGTGACGCTGGAGAAGGGCGACATCATCAATATTCCGACGGGTATCTTTCGGGGTTTTGAAAATATTGGAACCGATTACGGGATGATCATGGCGATCCTCGGCGGCGATGATGCTGGTGGTGGCGTGGTTTGGGCTCCACAGGTGATCCAAGACGCTCAGGACCACGGGCTGGTGTTGGCCGAGACGGGAAAATTGTATGACACCAAGCAGGGCCAAGCCCTGCCGGACGGTGTGAAGCCGATGCCGATTATGAGTGATGAAGACGCCAATCGTTACCCCTCACCGACGACCGCGGAAGTGGTGCCGCATTATGTCGCTCGCTATTGGGACATGGTGGCTTTGGCTGATCGCAAGCCTGTTCTGGTGATCGGTGAAAACGGCATGTTGCGCGACCGGCCCGGCTTTGAAGTTGGCTTGCTGACGCGCGGCGCTTCGACCACTGACATGCACAGCCATGACCGGCCTTCCGTTCTAATGCCCGTGACAGGCCACTGGCGCGTGGTTTGGGACGGCGGCGAGACGACTTTGGCGCCCGGAGACACGATGAGCGTGCCGGAAAATCTCAATCACACAGCCTATCCCAGCATGACGGGTGACGCGGCCTTGTTCCACATCGTCGCGACGGATGATCCGGCCGGGCCGACAGCTACAGATTTGAACTGAGGAAATGATATGACAAAAATTGCAGCCACCCATGTTGGCTCATTGCCGCGCACGCAGGAAACTGTGGACTTCATCTTTGCACGCGAGAAGGACCAGCCCTACGACCAAGCAGCGTTTGATGCGCAGATGGTGGCGGCGGTCGATGAGACTGTGCGCAAGCAGGTGGAGGCGGGGATCGATATCGTCTCCGACGGCGAAACGTCGAAGATCTCGTACGCGACCTATGTGAAGGACCGCTATACCGGCTTTTCCGGCGACAGCGACCGCAACGCGCCTGCTGATCTGAAAATGTTCCCGAGTTTTCTGGAACGGCTGGCCGATAGCGGCGGTACGCCCACCTATGCGCGGCCCCAGTGCACGGGCGACGTGAAGAGCAAGGGGCAGGACGAGCTGAACAAGGATATTGCGAACCTGAAAGCGGCGATGGCCAAGCACCGGGCAACGCGCGGTTTCATGAATGCGGCGTCACCGGGGGTCATTTCGCTGTTTTTGCAAAACGTCCATTATCCTACACGCGAGAAATACCTCGAAGCCTTGGCGGAAGCCATGCGCGAGGAATACGAGACCATTGTGGGCGCGGGGCTCGACTTGCAGCTTGATTGCCCCGATTTGGCGCTGTCGCGGCACATGCTTTTCAACGATTTGTCCGATGAAGAATTTCTGAAGGTGGCCGAAAGCCACGTTGAAGCGATGAACTATGCGCTGGAGAATGTGCCAGCGGAAAAGGTGCGGGTGCATATTTGCTGGGGCAACTATGAGGGCCCCCATTGTTGCGATATCGACATGGACACGGTGTTTCCCACGCTGATGAAAACAAAGTCGCGCTATGTGCTCTTTGAGACTTCAAACCCGCGTCATGCCCATGAATGGACCGTGTTCCGCGACCGCAAGGCGGAGATACCCGACGACAAAATTCTGGTTCCGGGTGTGGTGGATACGACGACGAACTTTATCGAACATCCCGAAGTTGTAGCGCAACGCGTGGAGCGGTTTGCTGGCATTGTCGGTGCTGATCGTGTGATCGCAGGTTCTGACTGCGGGTTTGGAACATTTGCGGGCTTCGGCTCCGTCGATCCTGCGATTGCCTATGCCAAGCTCGCAGCCCTTGCTGAGGGCACCGAACTGGCGAGCAAGCGGGTCTGAAGGGTCAATAAAAAAGCCCGGTTCGTTTGAACCGGGCTTTTTTTATTCGCGATGCAGCAATACTTAGATGCCAAGGCCGCCAAACTTTTTGTTGAACTTCGATACGCGGCCATCGCGGTCGAGCATAGCGCCAGTTCCGCCCGTCCATGCAGGATGGGACGTTGGATCAACGTCTAGGTTCATCGTGTCGCCTTCGGAGCCCCAAGTGGAACGGGTTTCGTATTCGGTGCCATCGGTCATGACGACTTTGATCGTGTGGTAGTCGGGGTGAATATCGGCTTTCATGCGTCTTGTCCTGTTCGTCGAATCTGTGTCTTCAAGCTCTGGAGCGACCTTGAAGGACGTGCATTAATTTTGGGAAAAGACCGGACACAAGATCGCAGTCTTTGAATTTGCTGGCGCAGGCTATACATCAGCTATAGGCAAGTGACAAGAAGGGCGCAAAGGGAGTCTGCGATCCTGTGACTGACACCACGACTGATGCGGTGGGCGAAAAGACGCGGAGCAATAATCTTCGGCCGTTAAAGCGCCTTATCCCTTATCTCATGCGCTATCGAAGCAGGGTGCTTCTTGCTCTACTGTCCCTGGTACTGGCGGCGTTGACCACGCTTAGCCTGCCTCTTGCTGTGCGTTCGATGCTGGATAACGGCTTCACGCAGGAAAACAGCGAGCTGGTTGGACAGTATTTTCTGGCACTGATGGGCATCGCAGCCATGCTCGCGATTTCGTCGTCGGCACGGTATTATTTCGTTATCTGGTTAGGCGAGCGTGTGGTTGCCGACCTACGCAAGGATGTATTCACCCATATCACACGGCTTTCCGCCTCATTTTTTGACACGGCCAAGACGGGCGAACTCGTTTCGCGGCTGACGGCGGACACTACGCAAATTAAATCTGCAGCCGGTGCGACGGCATCTATGGCGCTGCGGCAGACGGTTTTGATGATCGGCGCGATCATCATGATGATCGTCACAAGCCCTCAGCTTGCTGGCATTGTATTGGTTGCCATCCCTGTAATCATCTTGCCAATTTTCGCCTTCGGTCGCGCGGTGCGCAAACGTTCGCGTATGGCGCAGGATACGCTGGCCGATGCGTCGGCTTATGCGTCCGAGAGCATTTCTTCGGTGAAGACATTGCAGGCGTTTACAAATGAAGAATTGGTATCGGGCGTGTTTGGGCAATCGGTAGAGCGGTCTTTCGATGCGGCTAAGTCGTCCATTCTAGCGCGAGCATTGCTGACCGCTTTTGCTATTTTCACCATCTTTGCATCCGTGGTTTCGGTTCTTTGGATCGGAGCAAATTCGGTGATGGAGGGTACGATGACGCCGGGTACGCTGGGGCAGTTCCTGCTGTATTCAGTGTTTGCTGCCGGTGCGCTTGGTGGTCTTTCCGAAGTGTGGGGGGAGCTATCCCAAGCAGCCGGAGCGGCGGAGCGCTTGAGCGAGCTGCTGGCAACCGAGCCGGAAATTGATCGGCCGGTAAATCCCATCGTGCTGCCTGAGCCATCGGCTGGCGAGGTGCAATTCGATGCGGTCAGTTTTGCCTATCCGACCCGGCCCGACCAAAACATTGTCGAAGGCATTAACCTGAGCGTCTCTCGCGGGGAGACCGTGGCGCTTGTGGGCGCATCGGGCGCAGGCAAGAGTACGATCTTCAATTTGATCTTGCGCTACTATAATGCCACCAGCGGCAAGGTGTTGGTGGATGGCGTAGACGTGACCCGCGCTGACCCGGAAGCTCTCCGTGACCGGATTGCGCTGGTGCCGCAGGACACGGTGATTTTTGGAAGCTCCATTGCTGACAACATCCGCTTCGGCGATCCCCATGCCACCGATGAAAGGTTGGAAGAAGCCGCCAAAATGGCCTTGGCTGACGGCTTCATTCGCGAACTCTCCGACGGGTACGAAACGACCGTAGGCGAGCGCGGTGTTACCCTCTCAGGCGGCCAACGGCAACGCATTGCGATTGCGCGCGCGATACTTAAGAACGCTCCGATCTTGCTCCTGGACGAAGCAACCTCCGCGCTCGATGCAGAAAGTGAAGCGCTGGTGCAAAAGGCGCTGGACCGTCTGATGGAAGGGCGAACCACAATCGTTATCGCTCACCGCTTGGCGACCGTTTTGAAGGCTGACCGAATATTGGTGATGGATCAGGGCCGTGTCGTCGAAGAGGGCACGCATGCTCAACTGGTCAAGAAGAAAGGCATCTACGCTAAGCTCGCCAAGCTACAGTTTGAAACGGAGCTTAGCGGACAAGTCTGACAACTGATTAAGGGGTAGGGGATCTAATGCATTGGTGAGATACGATCCCAAGGGTAACAGCATAGATCGAGCTGTGGATGGTGTACGGTTTGAGGAAATTGAGCCTCCCGCGCGCTTGAAATCAATTGTCCATCGCTTTCTTGAGCTGAAAACCGAGGGGCTGCTAAAAGACGATTATCGGTTTCACGCTTTGCCGGATGCTTGCACATACGCGATCTTCGATCAGCAGAAGCCGGTGGTGGCTGGCATCACGCGGCTGCGGGCATCGTTTCAGGAATTGAACCTTGGTCGTTCCTTTCACTTCATCAACGTGCGGTTCCTGCCCGGTGTGTGGCAAAGCGAGCGTTCGCCGGTCGAGTTGGGGTCTATTGAAGAGCCTTATGCAGGCGATTTGCCTCTGGTGGCGTTCAACGAGCGGCTGGTGGGGCAGTCTTTGGAAAGCAGTGTTCCCGTTCTGGTGGAGCTCGTGGAAATGCTTCGGGCGTGGGAACTGGTTGTTGAAAATCCCGTAACGGAGAAAATATTCAGCCATGTGGATGACATTTTCAGCGTGACGGATATGGCAGAAGTGGCTGATCTGTCTCCACGGCAATTGCAGCGGGTCTTGAAGCGCACAACAGGCTTTTCGCCGCACGATTTTTTGAAGATTTTACGGTTGCAGCAATCCCTGCGCGGGGAGCCTTCGCTGGCTTATGCCGATCAATCCCACTTCATCCACTCGTTCAAAAAAGCAACAGGCTATACGCCTGGCAGATATGCGCGAAAGTTCGATGTCTGAAATCTACAATACGGCCTGAGGGTGCGGCGCTATTGGTGTTGCATAGTCAACAAAACAGGACGTGAGATATGACCGAGATGAACGCAATTGGATGGTTCGATATTTATGTGAACGACATGGAACGCGCTGCTGCGTTCTACCAAACGGTGCTGGGCCGGGAGTTGCAGCCGCTTGGCGACCCGACGGGCGAAAACCAGATGATGAGCTTCCCCGCCGATATGAGCGCCTATGGCGCCGGAGGGGCGCTCTCGAAATCCGCCCACTCCTCACCCGGCCCCGGCGGAACGGTGGTCTATTTCTCCGCCGAAGACTGCGCCGTCGAAGAAGCGCGTGTGAATGAGGCTGGCGGGGTGGTCATCCGCCCGAAATTCTCGATTGGCGAGTTCGGCTTTGTGTCGCTGTGTCAGGATACGGAAGGGAATATCTTCGGCATTAGCTCGATGAAGTAATTGGTGTTGGCGGGTTCCACGTATCGGAGCCCGCCCAAATGCTATCAACGCAAAATGCAGATCAATCTGACAACCAACCAAATGCTCGCTGCAAGAAGGCTTGAGCATCTTCTGTGACGGGGTTGCCGTGAGCCATAACAACCGTTTGTGCAGGCCACGACAATATATTTTCCAGAGATACGCGTGCTGCTTTTCGATCCGTGAAAGCTAACTGAAATTTTCGCGGCACCGAAGGTTCGGACGCGATCATTTTATCAAATTTGGCGACCAACCGGCGCCAACCTGAAAACCATTCATCTGGAAATTGCTGAAGCAGGTCGGTGAACAGCACCGTTCCGCTTTGCTGATGAAAAAAGACGACTTCGTCCGTTATGCGGTTGCCTTGAAAAACCACCTGATCAATTTCCTTCATCCAAGCCGGCATCGGAGAATTGCAAAGGTCGTCATCAAACAAAATGTCAGTTCGCTTCTGTCGAAGCCGTGGTGGCGCATAGACTTTCGCTTGGGGATAAGCGCTTGACCATTGCGGAATGGAAAGATGATGAAGTGAGTTCGGCGCTACGATATGCGTAACCTGTCCCAAGGCATTACACTCAGACATCAAACTGTCACTGGCTGCGATGGGCGACCACACGAACAATTCACGATTTGCCAGCCGAATGATCGCCATGCGCGTGGGATACTGAAAGCCTAAAACCTCGACCGGCGCACCATCAAATATCCAGATTTCTTTTCCTAAGTGCTTCAGCATGATCGTCCCAGAGCGCTCCGCAGGCCATAGTCTAACTCACTTCTCAGTCAGCTTCAGCTCGATCCGTCTGTTTCTATCCCGCGCTTCCTGCGTGTTTTCTGTCTCAAGCGGTTGGAATTCGCCGAAGCCTGCGGCTACGAGGCGGTTGGCGGGGACGCCTTGGTCGATGAGGTATTTGACTACGGATAGGGCGCGAGCGGCGGAGAGTTCCCAGTTGTCGCGGATGCGGCCGGAGCCGGACAGGGGGATGTTGTCAGTGTGGCCGTCGACGCGCAACACCCAGTCGATTTCGTCGGGAATTTCCGCGCCAAGCTCGATGAGTGCGCGGGCGAGTTTGGTCATTTCACCCAGTCCCGCTTGGTTGAGCGTGGCGGAGCCTGAAGGGAAGAGGACCTCGGATTGAAAGACAAAGCGGTCGCCTACGATGCGAATGTCTTCTCGGTTGCCGAGAATTTCGCGCAGGCGACCAAAAAAGTCCGAGCGGAAGCGGTTGAGTTCTTGCACGCGGCGGGCGAGCGCGACGTTGAGGCGGTTGCCGAGTTCAGAGATTTTGGCGGTGGATTCGCGCTCTTTTTCTTCCGATGCGTCGAGTGCGTCTTCGAGCGCTGCGATCTGTTTGCGCAGAGCGGAGATTTGCTGGTTCAACAATTGCACTTGAGACAGGGCGCGTTGGCTTAGCTTTCTCTCTTCATCCAGCGTCTGCGAAAGCGCTCCGGCGCGTTGTTCAGCGTCTCCCGCCGCGCCGGCACCTTCATCCAAAAGCTGTTGCAGGCGTGAGCGTTCTTGTTCGCTGGTCGACAGGTTTGAAGTAAGGTTGGATAGCTGGTCTTCGAGATCTTGTTTGGTGGTTTGCTCCAGAGCCAACAGTGATGTCAGTTCGTTGATCTGGTTGTTGAGGCGTTCCAGTGCTGTGTCTTTGCCCGAAATTTCCTGGCTCAGAATGAACTGTGCCAACACGAAGACTGACAGCAGAAACATGATCGCCAGCAAAAGGGTTGAGAGCGCATCAACGAAGCCCGGCCAGTAATCAACCCGCTCGTTGCGCCGTCTGTTGCGGGCTAAGGCCATCGCTTATCTTCCGTCCTTATCGGACATGGTGGTGTTCAATTTTTCCAACAGTCTTTTGATTTCTGTTTGAGAGGCGTTTTGTGTCTCGACCCAGTCGCGGATCAATTGTTGCTCCGAGCGCATGTGTTTGACGAGGCCTTGAATGCCCTCGGCCAAATTAGCGAGCGCTGCGTTGGTGCGTGGGCCGGATCCGCCGTCTTGCACTGTGCTGGCCAGACGCTCCATTGCTTTTGTGACGTTGCTATTGGCGCCGCCTGAAGCGGTCAGATCGCGTTGAAGATCGGTGACGGAAGAAAGCCAATTTTCAAGTTCGAGATAAAAGCGGTTCTGCGCTTGACCGGATTGCAGATCGAGAAAGCCCAGCACCAACGAACCTGCTAGGCCGAACAGTGACGATGAAAATGCCGTGCCCATGCCGTCAAGCGGCGCCTTCAGGCCGCTTTTCAGGGCATCAAGCACATCGTTTGTATCGCCAGAGGAGGGGTCCAGGCTTTGTATGGTGTCACCAATGGAGCCAATCGTGCCAAGCAAGCCCCAGAATGTGCCGAGCAGACCCAAGAATACCAACAGGCCGATCAGGTATCGCGAGATTTCGCGTCGCTCGTCAAGGCGGTTGCCGATGGAATCAAGGATGGATTGGCTGGAGACCGTAGACAGGGCCACTTCGTCTCCGCTGGCTTTGAACAAAGCCGCCATAGGCGCAAGCAAAACAGGGTCACGCACTTTGCCTGACGCGTTGCGCTGCCGGAAAGAATTGACCCAAGAGACTTCCGGCATCAACCGGATGACTTGCAGAAAGGCCAGCAACACGCCAACCACGAGAACGCCAAGTATCAAGCCGTTTAGGCCTGGATTGGTGATAAAGGCTTCGGAGATTTGGCGATAGAGAATAAGGACGAGAAACGTCACCAGCGCGATGAAAATCACCATGCTGAGAAGATAGACGCGGGGTGAGGATAGTCTGTGTGGATCGTATTCCCGTGCCACGCGCGTTCTCCAAATTGCTGGTGTAAAGATGTGCTTACCGTCTATGCCAAATGTGGCGACAGTTGAAAACCGGAATTGCGGTCAATTGAAGAGCGATTGGACGGTTCACGCTTTGGTGTGGACGATCTCGCGAAGTTTGGCATGGACGAATTCGTTGCCAGCGATGATGCGGCCTGTCTCGTAGATGGAGGCTTTGGGGTCTGGTTCGGACACGTATCCGCCCGCTTCGCGGACCATCAACATGCCAGCCGCCACGTCCCATGCCTCAAGGCCCGTTTCTGTGTAGCCGTCATAACGGCCAGCGGCGAGCCATGCGAGGTTTAGCGCAGCCGAACCGGATGCGCGCAGACCGGCCAGTTGCATCATAAGGTCTTTTTGAACGCGGTTTGTGTGCGGATGGCCGGTTTTGTTGAGTGCGGGAATCCCTGTGACAACCACACATTCGGCCAAGTCTTTGCGTGCAGCGACGCGCATACGGCGGTCGTTGAAAAACGCGCCTCTGCCTTTTTCTGCCGTAAACAGTTCTTCGGTGATCGGGTTGTAAATCACACCAGCGACCAGAGCGCCGTCATGTTCCAAGGCTATGGACACGGCGAAATGGGGGATGGAATGGAGAAAATTCATTGTGCCGTCGAGCGGGTCGATAATCCAGCGGTAGTCGGATTTGCGACTGATCTCGCCGGCTTCTTCCATCAGGAATGAATATCCGGGGCGGGCCTTTTCAAGTTCCTGTCGGATCGTCTTTTCAGCTTTGATATCCGCCTGCGTAACGAAGTCGGCCGGGCCTTTTTTAGAAACCTGAAGGTTTTCCACCTCGTTGAAATCGCGCGTTAGCCCTCGGCCAGCCTTGGAGGCGGCTTGAACCATGATGTTCATTAACGCAGAGCGGGCCATAACAGCGCCTTTGGTTTCAGAGGAAAGAGGAGTGTGGCCTAGCTTTCGGCGCGGCGTACATAAGTGATTTCGTTGGTGTCGACGATGATCTTTTCTCCAGCATCAATGAAGGGCGGCACCATAACTTTTACACCATTTTCCATGACAGCAGGCTTGTATGACGATGAGACGGTCTGGCCTTTGACCACCGGATCGGCTTCCACGATTTCCAGCGTCACATAATCCGGCAGGGCGACGCCGATGGGCTTTTCTTCATACATTTCCACGCGCACCTGCATACCGTCTTGCAGGAATGCGGAGCGATCGCCGACGAAGTCTTTTTGCAGTTCGAGTTGCTCGTATGTGGTTGTATCCATGAACACCAGCATGTCGCCTTCTTCATAAAGATACTGAAAGTCTTTCTGCTCAAGGCGAACTTTCTCTACTGTCTCGGTGGCGCGGAAGCGCTCGTTGAGCTTTGTGCCGTCGATCAGGTTTTTGAGTTCGACCTGGTTGAACGCGCCGCCTTTGCCGGGCTTGACCGCGTTGGTTTTCACCGCTGCCCAAAGGCCACCTTTGTGCTCGATCACATTGCCAGGTTTGATTTCGTTGCCGTTGATTTTCATCGGGGAACTCGTGCGTTGCAAACAGGGAATAAAGTCGCCCGTCTTGACCACACTTTGCGGCCCCGTTCAATACCGATGAGCGCTTAACGCAGTGCGAGACGCTGGGTCAGGCGATTTGCGAGGTCAATAGCACGTTTGCGGTCGAGCGGGCTCATGTCAGCGAAGCGACGGTCCAGTTGCACATCGGTGTGGCCTGCGCGGCGGGCGACAACATGCCATGCGCCCGCTTTAACGACATCGGGCGTGGTGCCGATGCCAAAAGCATACATGCGGGCCAATCGGTTTTGTGCCACAACATTGCGCTGGCGGGCGGCGCGACCAAACCATTGCAGCGCTTCTTTCTCGTCTTTTGCCCCTCCGCGACCATTGGCGAGCCAAATGCCATATTCAAGCTGTGCGATGGGCATACCCGCTTGGGCCGCTTTGGAAAGCCATTGTCTTGCCAAGACTTCATTGTTAACGGTCACGCCTTGTGCTTCGGCGTGGATATTGGCCATTGCATATTGTGCGTCTGGAACGCCGGCTTCGGCTGCTTTTTGATACCACGGCATAGCGCGCTTATAGCCTTGCCACGTTGGGCGTTCGGCCACGATGATTTGGGCCAAATTGAACTGCGCGCGGCTGTGGCCTGCTGCGGCTGCTTTTTCCATCAGCGCACGACCGGCCTTTTTGTCAGCGGGAACAGTATCGCCTTTCAGCAGTATGTTGGCGAGGGCAAACTGCGCCTCGCGGTTGCCGCCGTTGGCTGCAAACCGATACCATTCGAGTGCCTTTTTGGTGTCGCGGGCAACACCGAAGCCGTTCCAGTAAATCTCTGCTATCAGGGTCTGGGCCGCCGGATCGCCGGTTTCGGCGCGGGGCAGTGCAAGGCGCAATGCTGTTAGGTAGAAGCCGCGCTGAAAAGCTCCGTATGCGGAATCGGCGGCACGGTCTGTTCCGTTTGCCAGCGGTGCGTCGCTCGTTTCCGGAGCCGCTTGATCCCGTCCCTGCTGGGGAGAGACCGGGCCTTCCAACTGTGGGCCTTTGAGCGGTTTTTTGTAAGTCTGTGCCGAGGCCACAGGTGACAGCGCCAGAAGTGCTGCAAGCGCTAGTGATGACGTTCGACTAGGCTCGGACGTCACGGCGTTTCTCGTCTGCTTCCAGCAGGAGGGGTGCTTGGGCGTCCAGAAGTTCATTGGCTTTGGCAACTCGGCTTGCTGGCGTGTCGTTTCCTTCAAGAACGGGGATAGGGCTTTCTTTTGGCCCAAAGATGGCGTGACCCAGGCAGACAAATTCGGCTCCTGTGCTGGAGACTTCCACAACGCTGTCTACGGCGGTGCCGCCCATAACGAGACATGGGATTTCGATCATTGCAGACCACCAAGCGCCCAGTTCGAGATTTCGGGGCAAAGGGGGGGCCTGTGTATCGCCGCCGGGTTTGCCAAACATAATGTAGTCCGGCTGCGCTTCACCGATGATGAGAGCGTTGTGGCGGGAGCGGATGTTGCCTGCACCGATCATGAATTTTGGTGCGTAGCGGTCAACGCCATCGCGCACGCCTTCAAGATCCTGACCATACTGGATGCCATCTGCGCCGCATCGTCCCGCAACGCGCGGGTCGCCTGCAATAATGGCCGCAACGTTCATTTGCTGCACCGCTTCAACGCAAGGCCTCACAAGTTCAGTGAACTCGGCTTCGTCCAGCGTATTTTGGGACAATACAACACTTGAAACATCGCCACCGGAAAGCGCGTTTTCAAGAACTCTGGGTGCGTCTTTTGCGAATACAGCCAGTTGCTCGCCGGTCAGCACCAAAACAAGGCGGCAGCGTACGCTGGTGTCCGTATGGCCCCCCTCTGGAGTGGGAGCCAGTGACATATTTGCAGCGGATATTTCGGAGTGCTTCGTCATGCAAAGTGACATAAGCCGAGCCGCAGCCCCGCACAAGCTGCGCGGTGTGCTTCTGCATGCCTCCACCGGGTCTTGCTGAGAGAACCTTGCTACTTGCTGGGCGTTTACAAGGCGAATTGCAAATAGTGTGTAATTTGCATACATGCATTATATTACGTAACGGAATACGACGCTATGAACCGCCTCTTTGCCGTTATGCTCGCGCTTCTGATGAATTTTGGCTGCACAGATTCTAAAATTAGACACAATGAACTGATCGAAAAAATTGAGCTTGCCAGATTGGCTGGTGATGAGTGTTTGGTGGCGCTTGATGAACGCAAGGTGAGTCTCCTCTATGCCGACATGCTGCTGGACATTTCCGCTGAAAACCTGCGGGAGATGAGGTCAGCCTTCTACTCCCGTGCTCTCGATCGCTGGCAGAAAGTGCTAGAGGATGACGGAGAGTGCTACGGTGCTATATGCCGAGAGGTGAAAATGGTGGTGCGACGCTTCAATCTGAACCAAGATAGCGACGATCCCATCACGCTCCCATCACCTGACTAGTATGCCGCGAAGATAGCGATCTGCACAAAATAGTTCCGTCCAGCAAATCGTGCTGGAGAAAACGGGGCCCATGATTGCCGCATCGCCCTGTATTGTAGCGGGCGGCGGAACATCGTCCGCCTGAGCCCGCGAAGGTTGGAGCGGTTTAGCTCGCGCCGGAACGCAGCCGCTCAATCTGATCTTTTAGATAGAGCTTTTTTCGTTTTACCTCTTTGAGCGATATTGCGTCAGTGGAAGGTGATTGCGTGAGTTCGGACAATTGGTCCTCGAGAGCTTGGTGCTTCTGTTCGAGGGATTCAATGTGCGTATCAAGCGCCATGTTGGCTTCCTTTCTTAGAGGTGACGGACTCAACATTTGAATCGTCCCACAAATCTTCTTTGGTGTCGAGAAAATCACGCTCTGGCTGTTTGTTGCTGCGGACAAGCGTGTATAAAGCGGCTTGATTTTAGGCGAATGCGTTTGAAGGTGTGCGATGCAGGACGATCATGAACAGATCGAATTGAAGATGCGTCTTGCCCGGCTCAAGATAGATCATGACGACCTTCACGCCGCCATTGATGCGATGACAGCGCAAGGCAGCGACCCATTGCGCATTCAGCGGCTGAAGAAGAAGAAGCTGGAAATTAAAGACCGTATCGCCCAAACAGCCTCACGTATTTTACCGGATATCATCGCATGACCGACAAACAAAAAGCTGATGTAGCCGTGGTGATGGGCAGTCAAAGCGATTGGGAAACAATGCGCCACGGCGTGGAGATACTTGAGGAACTCGAGGTTTCCTACGTGGCTAAAATTGTCTCCGCACACCGCACGCCAGACCGTTTGACGGTCTTTGCCAAGGGTGCGCGCGATGCGGGCCACAGGGTTATCATCGCAGGCGCAGGTGGTGCTGCACATCTGCCTGGCATGATAGCGGCCATGACGCCGCTTCCCGTATTCGGCGTGCCGGTGCAGTCGGCTGCATTGTCCGGTCAGGATTCGTTGCTGTCGATTGTTCAAATGCCCGCCGGAATTCCTGTTGGTACATTGGCCATTGGCAAAGCAGGTGCAAAAAATGCGGCGCTTTTGGCGGCTGCCGTCTTGGCGCTTAACGATGATGATTTGGCAGCGCGGCTGGATGCCTGGCGCGCGGCGCAGAGCGATTCTGTCGCTGAAACGCCGATGGATTAATTGTGACGGCTTCCTCGAACAAACCTTTACCGCCGAATTCAACGATTGGAATTATCGGTGGTGGGCAACTGGGCCGAATGCTGGCGAGCGCTGCCGCTCGGTTGGGCTTCAAGAGCATCGTTCTGGAACCGGGCCACGAGCCGCCAGCAGCTCAGGTATGCAACCGCCATATCGAGGCGGCTTATGATGATCCGGCAGCTTTGGACGAGCTCGTTGCAGCTTGCGACGTGGTCACTTACGAATTTGAAAACGTGCCGATGGCAGCCGCGCGGATTGTTGAAGACGCAAAGCCGCTCTATCCGCCGGCCGGGGCGTTGGAGGTTTCGCAGGACCGTTTGATGGAAAAGCGCAGTCTTCGGGAAGCTGGAATTGCGGTTGCAGATTTCATCGCTGTTGATGAGTTTGACGGTCTAAAAAGTGCGCTGCTTGAATTCGGCGGTGGCGTTTTGAAGACGCGGCGGTTTGGATATGACGGGAAGGGGCAGAAGGTTTTTCAAAGCGCTGACCTGCCTGATGACTTCGATCTTGGCGGTTTGGGGCAAGGCCCCTTTATTCTTGAGCGTTTGATCGATTTTGATAGCGAGTTTTCGGTCATCGCAGCGCGGGCTGTGGATGGTACGATTGCGGCTTATGAGCCATCAATGAATGTTCACGAAGACGGTATATTGCGCACATCAACTGTGCCTTCAGGTTTGGCGCTGGGTGTTGTGGAAGAAGCGCGGTCTGTCTCAGCGCAGTTATTGGAAGCGTTGGATTATGTTGGCGTGGTTGGTGTGGAGTTTTTTTGCACGGGCGAGGAAATTCTCGTCAACGAGTTCGCTCCACGCGTGCACAATTCCGGCCATTGGACCCGCGAAGCCTGTGTAACCGGCCAATTCGAGCAGCACATCCGCGCTATCACCGGCCACAAGCTCGGCAGTGTGGCGCGACACAGCGATTGTGAAATGATCAATCTTATCGGGTCACAAGCCGATGATGTGGCCCGTTATCTGGACGATCCACACGCGCTTTTGACGCTGTATGGCAAAGCTGAAAGCCGGGCCGGTCGAAAAATGGGGCATGTCACGCGGCTTCGCTAAAATGGCTTGTCTTTTGCGGCTTCCCTTTGGTGATTGTGGACTGGACAAAGCCGCTATTTTGGCCTAGCAAACCACATCGGCACTCTCTTGAGTGCGCGAGACCGGCGTCTTTTGCCTTTCGTTGGCTGCCTCTGCGCAACCACCCACTTGGTCAAGACGTTGTTTCCTCGTAATAAAATTGAACACTGGAAGAAACGGATATAGCCCGTGCAAGTCGTCGTACGTGACAACAATGTTGATCAAGCCCTGCGCGCCCTGAAGAAAAAACTTCAGCGCGAAGGCGTTTTCCGCGAAATGAAACTGCGGAATTTTCATGAGAAACCCTCTGAAAAGCGTGCCCGTGAAAAGGCTGAAGCCGTTCGTCGCGCCCGCAAGCTGGCACGCAAGCGCGCGCAGCGTGAAGGCCTCATTCCAGGCAAAGCCCCGCGCTAACGTACTGCGTTTGATGCTGCAGCAACCGCCGCTGTTTTGCCAGAATTGCTATAGATAAGGTTCAGGGGTGGCCGACGCGTTCGGGTGCCCCTGTTTCGTATTGTTGAGCGCCAGCATTGAACACGTTTGCCCTTTGCCCTGCCGCTTGTGTGATGATACGACACCGATGAATTGCACAGTCGGTTTTGGGGATCGGCGCAGCTTTTAGGAAACCGGCCTTTCATGGGTGCCAAGCACTTTCCAGCATTTACCCGACCGCTTCACGGCGCGATAGTTTGCGTTTTGGTTCTGTCACTTGCCGGTTGCGTGACGCAGTCGGTTGCTCCGACATTCGAAATTGAGAAAGAGCAGGGCTCCGACGCCAACATTTCTTCGTTGACGCAGGTTGTTCGGCAAAACCCCAATGATCCCATTGCTTATAATGTGCGTGGTTCGGCTTATGGCCGTGCTGGCAAGCTTGATTTGGCTCTGGCTGATTTCAACAAGGCTGTGACGCTCAATCGGCAATATTATCAGGCCTATTCCAACCGGGCGCTGATCTACAGCAAGAAAGGCCGTTTTGACCTGGCCGCGCGGGATTACAATGCGGCTCTGTCGATCAATGGGAACTATGACGAGGCGTATATAGGACGAGGCGAGGTATACATGGCTGCGAACCAAACCGAGTCCGCATTCCGTGATTTCTCTCGTGCCATCCAGTTGGATACGACCAATCCACGCGCATACCATCAACGGGGTTTGATTTTTCAACGCCAGCGTCAGCACGATCAAGCGATTGAAGACTTTTCAAAGGCAATTTCACTCGCGGATCAGCAGCCAGAGCCCTACAACGCTCGCGGGCTTTCGTATTTAGCTTTGGGGTCAGAGCAAAACGCGCTTGATGATGTGAACACCGCACTGAAAATCGATTCGCGCTATGCGGAGGCATGGGTGAACCAGGCCGTTATCTATGAGGCACGAGGCGACAAGAAACGTGCCTTCAAGAGCTATTCGCGTGCGGCTTCGCTCGACCGCAACTACCGCCCGGCACGGGACGGTATGGAGCGCACGCGCGGATCATAAAAGCGCTTCTCACAAATTTTGTAGTATCATTATTCGGGCCGACAAACTGGCCGTGCAGGCGCGTAGCTTACGCCAGTACCTTTGATGCAATCATCAGCAAGATAAAAATCAGTGTTCCGCCGACGAAGCCAGCGCCCATGAAGAAGCCTGCGGCCATTGCGATGAGCAAGGCGACATTGAAAATGATGCCCCACTTAACCAGCGACATGAACATTGAATATGTCGCTTCGTGCTCCGGGTAGTCCATCGGAGCGCCGTTTTGGTCGCCTAAGTCGTAACTTTGATCTGCCATAATACTCATGTTGCTAACGTGTCAGCTTGACGCAGTGTCATTGGAATACAACAGCCTGTGCGGGCAGTGCAAGTTAATTACGCAGCTCAAACGTCATATTCCTGTCGATGAGTGGGTAGCTTGCCTGGATGGTGTCCAAAGCGTTGAAATCTGCTGTGTCAGGCGCGGACGAGTTCGGCGACGCTGCCGGAATCTGTGGTGCACGTCATGTTGTTGGCGTCTGCGCGAACGCAATTTGCGGTGACGTTGCGCTTGTTGGCTTCGCTGTAATATTTGATCGTCGCACCGTTGGGTGTTGCCGTGTAGCTGCCAAGGGCCAGAGTGTTCTTGCCGTCTGCTGAATAGGCGCCAAACTTCCCTTTGCGGAATTCGTTGTAATAAACCTGACGGGCGGATGCATCTTTAGGCACCCATTTGCCCTCAATCGTCGGCGCGGGTGCGGGTGCTGTCGGTTGCGGTTTCGGTGAAGGCGCAATGGCAACGACGGGAGAATTGTTGCTGCGTGACTGACAGCCAGCGAGAAACGCTGCGGCTGCGAGGGTTGTGATCAGTGCCGTCGACTTGGATTTGGCAAAAAGGGTCATGGTCTTGGTGTTTTCCGAAATTCAGTAGTGTGCCGCGGCGATACATACCGCCATTTGCTGCCTGTTATGCCACAGGAAGTTTGATTTTGCGAGATCAGGATTGCGCGGCGTCCGCTTCTTCCAATTCGTCGATCAAGCCTTCGATCACGGCCAAGCCTTTGCTCCAGAACGTTGGATCGCTGGCGTCCAGACCGAAAGGCGCGAGCAGTTCGCTGTGGTGCTTTGTGCCGCCGGCGCGAAGCATGTCGAAGTATTTTTGCTGAAAGCCTTCTTCGCTGTTTTGGTAGACGGCGTAGAGAGAGTTCACCAAGCAATCGCCAAAGGCATAGGCATAAACGTAGAACGGTGAATGGATGAAGTGGGGAATATAGGTCCAGAATGTTTCGTAACCGGGGCCAAATTTGACTGCTGGTCCGAGGCTTTCGGCCTGCACGGACATCCACAATTCGTTGATCTGGTCTGACGTCAATTCGCCGTTGCGGCGCTCTTCGTGGACCTTGCGTTCGAACATGTAAAACGCGATTTGGCGCACGACCGTGTTTATCATGTCCTCCACTTTGGCGGCGAGCATTGTCTTGCGCTCTTGCGGTGTTTTGGCTGCATCGAGCAAGGAACGGAAAGTCAGCATCTCGCCAAAGACGCTTGCAGTTTCAGCCAAAGTCAGCGGGGTGGAGGCCATCAATGCCCCTTGCTCGGCGGCCAAGACTTGGTGGACGCCGTGGCCGAGTTCGTGGGCCAATGTCATCACATCACGCGGTTTGCCCTGATAGTTTAGCAAGACGTAGGGGTGTGCAGACGGCACCGTTGGGTGCGCAAACGCGCCCGGCGATTTGCCATGGCGCACGGGGGCGTCGATCCAGTTGTGATCGAAAAAGCGGGCAGCAATGTCGGCCATTTCCGGCGCAAAACCGCTATAGGCGTCCAGCACTGTTTTGCGGGCCTGGTCCCAACCGATGGAACGTTGTGAACCGGTGGGAAGTGGTGCGTTGCGGTCCCAGTGGTTCAATTGTTCCATGCCCAGCCATTTAGCTTTCATGGCGTAGTAGCGGTGAGATAGGCGCGGGAAGGCATCACGCACAGCGGTTACCAGCGCGTCCACCACTTCACGTTCAACACGGTTTGCCAGGTGACGGCTATCGGCCACATCTTCAAAGCCGCGCCACTGATCGCTGATCTGCTTATCCTTGGCGAGCGTGTTTGTAATGAGCGTGAAGAGACGCAGGTTCTCCTTGAAAGTGACAGCAAGCGCATCGGACGCTGCCTTGCGCAATTTTGGGTTTTTGTCTTGCAGCAGGTTGAGGGTCGGTTCGATCGCGATTTCGTCGCCATTCACTTTAAAGCGAAGGCTTGCCATCGTTTCGTCGAACAAGCGGTTGAACGCGCCGCGGCCAGTGGCCGATTTTTCCAAGAAAAGCTGCTCAATGCGGTCTTCAAGCTGGTGGGGCTTGTCTAACTGCAGGTCTTCAATCCACGGGCGGTAGTGGGCGAGTTGCTTGCTCTTCGCCATCGCTTGCTGGATCACGCCGGTGTCGATGCGGTTCAGTTCCAGCGGGAAGAAAAGCAAGTGCGAGCCGGCGGAAGTAAGACGTTCTTGCACGTCGCCGTAAAACTTCGCGCGGACAGGGTCTGATGAATCGCCGGCATAAATGAGCCCCGCATAAGAAATAACACGGCCCAGACGATCTTCCAGCTTTTCATAATCAATGATTGCATTTGCCAAGCCGTCTGGATGATCAGTGGCGAGTTCTTCAAGCCTGCCTTTGTAATTGGTCGAAAACACCTCGCAGTGCGGCACGGCGGAATCGAAGTCTTTCTTGAAGGCTTCCGATTCCATGCCAGGGTAGAGATCATCAAGATTCCATTCTGGCAGGTCGCCGAATTCGGATTTGGCTGCACCGGCTTTTGCTTTGGCTGCGGATTGGGGATCGTTGGTCGGACGCAAGATAAAAGTCATGGGCGTTGGGCGCGCTTTTTCTGGATGGAATCTTGTGGAGGCTTGCTCCCCTATAAAGCAGGAAATCGATTTGGGTAACCATTTGTTCACGCTGCTGCTTAAGGACGCTTTCAAGCAGTTGTGCCATTTTGGCATGGAAACGCGTGCCGGCTGTTTGTGGAGATTTATATGAGTGCGACGATTTTGGTGGTGGATGATGATCCTGTACAACGCCGTTTGTTGGAGGGCGTTTTGAACAAACTCGGCCACCGCGTCGTGCTGGCCGAAGATGGCGAGCTGGCTCTGGCTGTCTTGCGCGGCCAACAAGGAACGTCGATTGACTGTGTGGTGCTGGATCTCATCATGCCGGGCCTAGATGGCATGGGGGTGCTGGCCCAAATGCATGTCGACAGGCTGGCACAGCCGGTGATCGTGCAAACCGCACAGGGTAGTATAGACACCGCCGTTGCCGCTATGCGGGCTGGCGCCAGCGATTTTGTTGTTAAACCGGCCGCGCCAGAACGGCTGCGGGTTTCCATCCAGAATGCTTTGAAAATGGGCGCGATGGAGCAAGTCGTGAAGAAAGTGCAAAAGACCACGGCAGGAACATTCACTTTCGACGACATGATTGCTGAAAGCCCCGCAATGGAAAAAGTGGTGAGGCTGGGTCAACGGGCTGCTGCATCGAACATTCCGATTCTGATCGAAGGGGAATCTGGCGTCGGTAAGGAAGTGATAGCCAAAGCCATTCAGGGTTCCAGTGAGCGGGCAGGCAAACCGTTTGTCACGGTTAATTGCGGTGCGCTTCCGGAGAATTTGGCCGAAAGCATTTTATTCGGTCACGAGAAGGGCGCGTTTACGGGCGCCGACAAGGCACACGCGGGCAAGTTCAAAGAAGCCGATGGCGGCACGTTGTTTCTTGATGAAGTCGGAGAATTGACGCTCGACCTTCAGGTGAAACTGCTGCGAGCTATCCAGGAAGGTGAGATTGATCCCGTAGGCGGAAAACGTCCGGTTAAGGTGGATATCCGGCTCATTTCCGCGACCAATCGCGACATGATCGAACAGGTCAAATCGGGCGCGTTCCGCGAAGATCTTTACTATCGGCTGAACGTCTTTCCAATCGCAATTCCGCCGCTGCGAGCGCGGAAAAGCGATATTGCAGCTCTGGTTCGTCACTTCACGGCTCAGATTTGCTTGGAAGAGGGACGTAGAAATATTTCCGACATCCGCACAGATGCGCTTGCCATGCTGGAAACGTATGATTGGCCGGGTAACATCCGACAGCTTGAGAACGCGATCTTTCGGGCCGTTGTTTTGTGTGATGGGACTGAGCTGACCATTGACGAATTTCCCCAGATTGCTGCCGCAACTGGGACAGAGGCGAGCATCTATCCCTCTGCAGCTGTTTCCTTGGAGGGCAGCGGTGCTGAGAAACACCACGATCCAAATGATGGTGTAGCGGCGGGATACGGTCTTTTGCTTGATCAATCCGGCAGCCTTCGCAGCATTGATGATCTTGAAGCTGATATCATCCGTTTTGCCATCGAACACCACGATGGCCGTATGGCGCAGGTGGCGCGTAGCCTTGGGATCGGAAGGTCCACTCTTTACCGTAAATTGAAGGAATACGGGCTTGATGGCGCGGAAACTGCTACAGATGCGTCTGACGCAGCGTAGATTTAGCAAAAGTGCATGTAAATCCAGTGGGTTTGGCACTGCAATGCTCTTTTGCAAAGCCGATGGAAACGCTATATTAACCGTGTTGGCACCAAACTAGCCAATGCCCCGAAAGCACCGCATTTGCGGGGCACGCAATTGTCTGGCCCGGGCGGGTTCATGCAGAGCGCAAACCTTGCGCCTTTTGAACGCCAAAGAGCCGGTCGAAAACGAGTTCAGTTTCAGTGCCTGCGCCGCGCAGGAGAGAAGGCTTTCAGCAGCCCATGGCTTCATTAGGGGTATCAACCTGCAAAAGCGCTGAGCGTGTGTTTGGATCGGCATTTGCCGCGCCTGCATTTGCGTTGCGTGCGCTTGTCTTGCTTCTTGCATTCCTACTGACTTTTGCCAGCGTTGCTCTCGCCAATGCGGAGACCCGCACCCTTCGTATGTATTACACGCATACGAAAGAGAGCATCACAGTCACCTATAAGAAGAACGGCAAATATCAGAAAAGCGGCCTTCGCAAACTCAACCGGTTCCTGCGCGATTTCCGCCGCAACGAACCAACGCGTATGGACCCGGAGCTTTTCGATATTGTCTGGGAAATCTATCAGGCGTCCGGCTCGCGCAAACCTATCCATGTGATCTCTGGGTATCGTTCGCCGCGCACAAACAAGATGCTGCGCCGCCGCGGCCGCAAGGTTGCCAAGAATTCGCAGCACACACGGGGCAAAGCGCTCGACTTCTTCCTGCCGGATGTACCGGTTTCCAAATTGCGGGCTCTCGCCCTTAAAGCGCACGCCGGGGGCGTCGGCTTCTACCGCGGGTCGTTCATTCACGTTGATACAGGCCGCGTGCGCCACTGGCCGCGCATGAGCCGCCGTCAATTGTCCAAAGTATTTCCGCGCGGTCGCACGATACACGTGCCTTCTGATGGCCGTAAGATGAAGGGCTATAAAACTGCGGCTGCAAACCTGCGCAAAGGCTTAAACTACGATGGCTCGCGCCGCCTTACCGGCGCAAAGCCAACGCTGCTCGCTCGTATTTTTAACAATTCCGGTGGCGATGGGGATGAGAGTGAAGGCAACACGAACGTTGCTGAAGCCAAGCCAACGCCTGCCAAGAAGCCGAAACGTGCTGTGGCCGCGAAGCCTGCTCCGAAGCCTGCCGCGCCGAAGGGCCCTGACCCGTTCGCTCAAGAGGTGGCAGCTGTTTCTGCACAACGTGGGAATGAGCAAGATGAAGCGGCGAAAGCTGCGGAGCGGATTGCCCGTGTGATTGTGCCCACGCCGCGCCCGCGGATCGCTGTTCCAGAGTCAGAACCGCAAGTTGCGCAAGCGCCTGTAGAGGAAGCCCAGACCGAATTGGCCCTTGCGACACCATCGCCTGAAACTCCAATCGTGCGCCCTGTGGTGGATGTGAACGAGCGTACAGGAAATACCGTAGCGTCTGGGCCAACCGCCGACGAGTTGGACGCTTTGAAAAGCCGTATTCAGACTGCTCTTGCCCGCCAGCGCCAGTTGAGTGCTGCTGAGCGCGCAACAGAACAGTTGACGCAGAGGGTCGCGAAACTGGCTGTGCCTGCGCCAAGAACGCCGGCCAAGCAAGAACCTGATAAGCCTGTCTTGCAGGCCGCTTTGCAACCCACAGCGCCAATCGTAACGACACCTTCTTGGCGTCAGCCTGAGCCTGAAGTTGCTCCCGTTTCTCAAGTGCCAACGCCAGCGGCTGAATCGATTGCTGCCCCTAAGGTTGCGGCCAAGGCTGCTGATGAGCCTGCTCTGAAAGAAAAAGCGCCTGCGGTGGTTGCCAACAAATCGGTACAGCAACCAACGGCATCAATGATCGGCGAGCTTGCCCTTGGCAACCTTGAGGGCGAAACGGTGAAGGAATGGGCGATTGCAACATCAACGCGCGTTGGCCCGATCGCTGCACTGCAGGCTCCGTCATTCGACCAAGGTACGCGCCGCATAATGCCCGGCTCGGTTTATTCGCCAGGGTTCGAAAGCAGCCGCAAGAAAATTCGTTCCGACCGCTTTACCGGTCGCGCTATGACCCGCGTCGCGTTTGCGCGCGTGGCAATGAACTGATCGTCAGTTTCGAAGAATGTGCCTTGAAATTTGGTTTTTTCAGTCGTTGCCGAATGCGGTTTTGAGCAGACCCAGTTGCGCTGCAACAGGGTTGTCCGCTGGCTGATCACCGGGCTTCAAATCGTCAGTATAAATCTCGGTATCGAGACGACGGATACGCTGTTGGAGGCTGATTGAGCGTTCCACGAGTGCGACGAATTTCTCCGGCAGGTGCTCCCACGTATCCCCTTCAACGCGCGGTGGAATCTGCGATAGTTTCACGTTTTGCTTTTCGTTCATCGCCTGCTCAACGCTCATTTCGCCCTCAGCTACGGCACGTTGCAACAGAAGCCACGAGGCCATCTGCATCAAGCGTGTGGTGAGGCGCATTGACTCGGTTCCGTAGAGCGCCTTGGCGGCCTCCGGCAATTTGTTGATCGCGGCGCGGCCGTCATTGTCGAGAAAATCAGCCGTCTCCTCCACCAGTTCCATGCCGCTGGTGAACAGCACACTGAAACTTTCGCTGCGGGTGAAATGCTCTACCAGCGAGACAGGCTTTGCCCCTGCCTCGTTGGTCGACGTGTTTTCGCCTGCGCTCATTTGAAGTCCCCCGGATCGTTTGTTCAAAGACACTAGCCCCTCGCGAAAAGGGATTAAAGGTGGGGTGAGCAACTTCTGGGAAAATGGCTAACGCGAATTTGGACAAAAAAAAGGGTCAGCGAACTGACCCTCAAAAGTTAACAGGGGAGGACGTTCCAATGAAAAATCATCTAAACGACAAGTCCAGCAATGCCGAACACACCCCTATTAACGTCCATAAATCTTAACCAAAGGTTAAAATGGTTAATATTTAACCAAATTCTTCTACGGCTTTTTAAAGAACGCTTCAGCTGCATTCATGCTTTCAGCTTTTGCTTTACGAATTGTTGTAAGGCGCTCGATCTCGCCTTGTAGCAGCGCGACCCGCTCGTCCAGTTCGACCAAGGAAAGGGTTGAAACATCTTCGCCCAAGACAATTGTGTTCGGGTTTTTGGTTGTCGGTTCCAGATCTTCAAACATGCTTGCGTCTTTTCTCTTTGACCGTTTTGCTTCCCTTCATGCTAAACCGAATCGAGAATTTCGATCAATCAGGCGTTAACTCGCAACACCGATGGAGGCCGCTTCATGGCTGAACTCCCTACTTCCATGACAGCGATATCCATCCGTGAACCCGGTGGACCAGATGTATTGGTGCCGATCGCCTTGCCGGTGCCTGCGCCTTCAAAGGGAGAGGTGCTGATTGCGGTTAAGGCTGCGGGCGTGAACCGGCCTGATGTGCTTCAGCGTCTCGGCGGCTATCCCCCGCCGCCCGGTGCGCCGGAAACTCCGGGGCTGGAAATCTCTGGCGAAGTTGTCGCATTGGGCGAGGGCGTTTCGCAGTGGCAGAATGGCGATGCGGTCTGTGCGCTGGTTTCCGGTGGCGGCTACGCCGAATATGCGGTGGCAGATGCGGGACATTGTTTGGCAATACCCAAAGGCTTTTCGCACAATCAGGCTGCTGCTTTGCCGGAAACAGTGTTCACCGTTTGGCATAATGTGTTCCAGCGCGGCGGGCTGAAGAGCGGCGAGAGCTTTTTGGTGCATGGCGGCACGTCTGGCATTGGCACGGTGGCGATCCAGTTGGCAAAGGCGCGTGGAGCAACTGTATTTGCCACCGCCGGCAGCGAAGAAAAATGCGCGGCTTGCCTCGATCTTGGTGCCGATCTGGCGATCAATTATCGCAATGAGGATTTTGTCGAACGGGTGAAAGATGCCACCGATGGTAAGGGTGTGGATCTGACCCTTGATATGGTCGGCGGCTCCTATATCCAACGCAATATAATTGCGGCTGCGATGGACGGGCGCATTGTGCAAATCGCGTTTTTGGGCGGGCCGAAAGCCGAGGTGAATTTCACCCAATTGATGTTGAAGCGACTGACACTGACGGGTTCGACCCTGCGCGCGCGATCACGCGAATTTAAAGAAGCGTTGGCGCAGGAGGTTCAGCGCGAGGTCTGGCCTTTGATCGAGACTGACAAGTTCGCGCCCGTCATGCACGCGGAGTTTCCGTTGGTTGAAGCTGCTAAGGCCCACGCAATGATGGAAGAGAGCAAACATGTCGGGAAGATCGTGCTGAGCGTCTAATTCGTTTGCAATTTTGGCTGTCCAGCTTTATTTGAAGGTCAACTCCCCAAAACGTGGCACTCTCCACGGCTTGACCCTGAGGAAGACAGGGCGAGCGAACGGGGAAGAATTGTGTCTGCTGCGCGGCATTCGCGCTTTTTGTGAAGGAATAGACCTATGGCAAATCAGCTTCTCATGCCCAAGGCCACAGCCGTATGGCTTGTGGACAACACGGCGCTGACATTCGAACAGATCGCCAATTTTTGCTCGCTGCACCATTTGGAAGTTAAGTCGATTGCCGATGGCGATTCAGCTCAGGGCATCAAAGGTCTTGATCCTGTGTCGACTGGCCAACTTTCGCGCGATGACATTAAGGCTGCTGAAGCTGATCCTACCAAGCGCTTGAAACTGCTCGACCCAAAAGTAAGGGTGCCGGAGCTTAAGAAAAAAGGCCCGCGCTACACGCCTGTTTCGCGCCGTCAGGACCGCCCCAGTGCTATTTTGTGGCTGGTGCGCAGCCATCCGGAACTGAAAGACGCGCAGATCATCCGTCTGGTCGGCACAACCAAGACAACGATTGCCGCAATCCGCGATCGAACCCATTGGAACATCAACAACCTGCAGCCGCTTGATCCGGTCACGCTTGGCATTTGCAGTCAGATTGATCTGGATTTTGAAGTGGCCAAGGCTGCGAAGTATCTTCCTGCTGCACCAGAAGCACCTGCCGAAGACACGCTTGTGCCTGCGTCTGAAACTCAGGAAGCGGTAGTCAATCCTCTCGCCGATGAGAACAAGAGCGCTGATGAGGTGTTCAAGAACTTTGCCTCGCTGGGAGAAGGAAGCAACGGCGACGACAAGAGCTGATCTGCGCGATCATTTTATTGGGACAACGGCGGCTCAGTCTTCGTCGTTGTCCACATCCACAACATAGGCGAGGCCGAGACGACCGCCATCGGCGTAGATTGTCTGTCCGGTTATGTAGCTTGAATCGCTAGAGGCCAGGAACGATGCGATGCTGGCGATTTCATCCGGCTCGCCGATGCGCCCAAGGGGCGTGCGTGAGAGCACTTTGCGCTTGGCTTCAGGATTGGAATTGACCGAATCCAACATTTGCGTGGCGATGGAGCCAGGGCCGATGGCGTTCACCCGGATGCCGTAGGGGGCAAGTGCTTGCGCTGAAACATTAGTGAGTTGCCGCACGCCACCCTTTGATATTGTGTACGGAATTTGGCTCGGGATTGCGAGCTTGGCGTTGGTTGATGACATGTTGATGATGGAGCCAGCCGGTCCACCGGCCTCGACCCGCTCGACCATGTGGCGCGCAGCGGCTTGTGAACACATAAACGCGCCCTTCAAATTCACGCGCAGCACTTTGTCGAAATCGGATTCCGATAGATCAAGAAAATCGCCACCGATCACGATGCCCGCATTATTCACCAACACGTCGATATCCCCGAACTTGTCGATGGCTGAAGCGATGAGATTGTGAACGTCAAGGCGTTCTCCAACATCGGCGTGGATATAGCTGACATTGCCGATGCTTTTGAGCTCGTCTGCTGCCTTCAGGCCCGCTTCATCGTTTACGTCGGAAAGCACGACCTGTGCGCCATCGGTCAAAAAGCGTTTTGCTATGGCGTAACCGATGCCTTGGGCGCCCCCTGTAACGATGGCAGTTTTTCCAGAAAGTTTCATTTCGAAAACCTGTAATGAGTGGTCTGTTGACGCGTCTCGCCGGGGCGAAGCAGTGGTGTGGGGAAGTTGGCATGATTTGGCGCATCAGGCCAGATTTGTGTTTCAAGTGCGAAGCCGGAATGAGGGCCATACGGTTCACCCATTAAGCCTGTTACGGGAATATCCATAGCGTGCGCAGCATAAAATTGCAGACCAGGCTCAGTGGTTGCGACAATCATTTTGACGCCCGATTTGTGGGACGCGACCTCGGCAATCTCAGTGAGCGGGTGCGGTGTGTTGGCGAGGCAGAAATTGTGATCAAACAACGCTCCGTTAGCGATGCGTTGGCGAAGAGGGGTAGGCGTGCTGAAGTCGTAGTCTGTGCTGTCAACGGGGCGTATTTCGCCCGTTGGGATCAAATCTTCATCGACAGGCAAATAGGCGTTGGCATCGATGCGCAATGTGTGGTCAAGGCACGAACCGCTGTCATCGAGAATGAAATAGGAATGATGCGCCAGCGATGTGATTGTTGGCGCATCTGTTTTGCTTTCCATGATGATCGCAAGCGTGCCGTTTGGCTCCAGTGAATAGGTGCAGGTGTGGCGGCAATTGCCGGGAAACCCCATTGCGCCATCCGGATCTTCAATTGAAAAAGTAACGCTGTGGTGCGTTTGATCTTCGATCCTCCAGACTTTCACGCCAAGTCCTTGGCTGCCGCCGTGAAGCGTGTGGCGTTCGCGGAAATTCAGATCGGTGTGGTGTGCCACTCCATCAATTTCGAAACGCCCCTTTGCGATCCGGTTGGCGAAACGCCCGACCGTTGCGCCGAAAAAGCGACCGTGTGTTTCGTAAGCCGACAGGGTGTCGAAGCCGAGAACAAGCGGTGGCAGATGGCCCTCTAGCCGCAGGTCCTGCAGGCTTGCTCCGTAGGTGATGACGCGGGCTGTCAGCCCACCACCTGTGATCGTTATACGCTCGACCGAAATGCCGTTTGATGTGGTTCCGAAAGGTTCAATCACGGGTTTTGGCTTTCGAGAAACTGGCTTACTTCACACGACGTTGGTGCCGCATCGCGTCCGCCGGGGCGGCTGGATTTTATGGCGGCTGCAGCGTTTGCGAAGCGGATGGCTTCTTCATGCGACCGCTTTTGTGCCAGCGCCAAGGTGAAGGCACCATGCCAAACATCGCCTGCGCCGAGTGTGTCGACGGGCGTGATGGGGAAGACTTCGAAAGTACGGACCGCTCCATCGATAATATCGATGACTGGATTTCCGCCATCGGTGACAGTGACGTGGCCTTGTAGCCTCTTGTCGGCATCCAGTGCCGCTGTTTGTAGATTGTCTATGCCGGTGAAGTCGCGCAGTCCCTGAGCGGAGAAGGCAACGTGGCTTGCGGCTTGAACGGCTTCGATTGCCTCCATGACTGGCGCTTCGGCGTCGATGACGCCGGGAATGCCCCGTGAGCGGGCGGCTTCCATGACGACCAGAGCGCCGTCAGGCCATCTTGTATCGCAGAGGCAGGCATCGAGATTTTCTGGCAGGCTTTGCGCCAGCCATGCAGCGTCCATCGAGATTTCCATATCGCGGTAGTTCATGATCTGGCGCTCGCCTGCGGCGTCCATGTAAATGGAGGAGAAAGATGAGCGGCAGGCGCTAAAGCGTTTGACGAGGCTTGTGTCCACACCCTCTTTAAGCAATCCGTTTTCGATCATGTCTGCGACTTCATCATTGCCCGTTCGGCCGGCAAGCAGGGCTTCACCGCCAAGACGGGCGATGGCAACAGCAGCATTGGCCGCATTGCCGCCGCCCGTGACGTTTGCGCCTGTAGCGCGGTATTTCTCAGGCTTACGGGGAAATTCCTGCATGTGGAAAATGAAATCGAGAACCGCGACACCGGCGACCAGAATGCGCGTCATGGCCCTATCTCACGCCTGCGCCGGTTTGGGAATGCGGTTCTCCATCCAGCGGAAAATGACGACGATGATGCCTGTGAGTATGATGTAGATTCCGGCGACAAGCAGCAGCGGCTCATAGGTGAGAAACGTGTCTTGCCGCACTTCTGTGGAGCGGCTGAAGAGTTCATGGATGGTGATGGTGGCGGCCAATGGTGTCGCCTTCAAAGTCAGCACAAATTCGCCTGCCAAAGTCGGGAAGACGTTTTGCACCGCGCGGGGCAACCAGACCCGGCGCAAAACGGTGAAGGGTGACATGCCCATCGCGCGTGCGGCTTCCAACTCGCCCTTCGGTACGCCCGCAAAAGCGCCGCGCATGACTTCGCCGGTATAGCCTGCAACGGACAGTGTGAAGGCGAAGATGGCGTAGGGCAGAGCTGCGCGAAGATAGGGCCACAGGAAGGAGTCACGTATGCCGTCGATGGATGGAAAGATTGAGCCAAGACCGTAATAGATCAGCCAAAGCTGGATGAGCAGCGGCGTGCCGCGAATGAAGGTGCAGAAGCCCCGCGCCAGCAGCGCCAGCGGGCGTGGGCCGGTGACCTGTACGAGGCCAATGGGGATCGCCAGCAGAAAACCCAGCGTGGCGCAGACGAGCAGAAGCTCGATCGTCAGCCAAAGGCCGGAGATCAGTTTGTCGGCGTATTCCGGTATCCAATCCCAGCGCATTATCGTGGCACTCCGACGATGGCAGGGGTTGAGGCATCGGCAGATTTTTCCACACGGTAGTGCTTTTCGATACGGCGGAAAACCATATTGGAAATGAGCGTGACGCAAAGATACAACACCGCAGCGGCACAATAGAAAAGCAGATAGTTTCGTGTGCTGCCAGCGGCTGCTTTGGTGACGGTTGCCAGCTCAAAGAAGCCGACAACGGCAAGAAGGGCAGTGTCCTTTGTTACGATCAGCCAAAGGTTCGACAGGCCGGGAAGGGCAAAGGGGATCATGGCGGGAATGGTCACACGCCGCAGAACCTGAAAGCGGCTCATTCCAAAGGCGAGCGCGGCTTCGGTTTGCCCTTTCGGCACGGCCAACATGGCGGCGCGAATTACTTCTGTGGAATAGGCTCCCATCACAAGACCAAGCACCGCGATGCCCGCGACAAGTCCTGAAATGTCCACCGTTTCAAAGCCCAGAGATACCAGCACTGAGTTTAGCGCGGTGGAACCGGCATAATAGAGCAGTAAGATAAGAACCAGCTCAGGCACCGCCCGGATGATCGTCGTGTAGAATTCCAGTGCCCAGCGCAAAACCACATTGCCGTGGATTTTGCCAAGCGCGCCAAGCAGACCGATTGTTAGGCCAAGTGCGTACGCGCCCAATGCGATTTGAAGTGTGCTGAGCAGGCCCTGCAAAAGCGAAAGGCCACGTCCGGGCGGCTCGATCCACAGCAATTGCAGGCTTTCAAACATGGGCCATTTGGGGTTCGAGCGGCAGAAGACCTTCTCCCCGCGAACGGGGAGAAGGTAAGGTCGAGCGGCTTATTGGCCGTAGATGTTGAATTCGAAATACTTTTTTGCAATCTCGTCATAGGTGCCGTCTGCACGGACCTTGGCGATTGCATCGTTGAATTTCTTCAACAGTTCAGCGTCGCCTTTGCGCACGCCGACACCAACGCCCTTGCCGAATACTGCTTCATCGGTCGGCGTGGCTTTGATTTCGAATTTCATGCCAGCTTCGGTTTTCAGGAATTCGCTGAAAGCAAGCGAGTCGCCTACCACGGCATCAACGCGGCCTGCGATCAGGTCGTTGTTGTGCTCGTCAAAGGCGCTGTAGGTTTTCACCTCGGAACTTTCGCTGAAAACCTTATTGGCGTAGTCGGCGTGGGTGGTGGAAACCTGAACGCCTACGATCTTGCCTTTCAGGCTTTCTGCAGAGCCGTCGATGTCCATATCTTTGGCTGCAACCACGGCGGCTGGCGTATTGTAGTATTTGTTTGAGAAGTCGATGACCTCCATGCGCTTGGGCGTGATCGACATGGACGCGAAGATCGCATCAATCTTGTTGGACTGCAGCGCAGGGATGATGCCGTCCCATGCGATGGGCGTCCAAACGCAGGTCTCGTTCATCGCCTTACAGATGGCTTCACCGAGTTCGATTTCGAAACCCATGCGCTTGCCGGAAGCGTCTTGGTCAGCGAATGGGGGATACGGCGCAACGTCGAGGCCGAGCTTGATTTCTGCAAAAGCAGCACCGGTCATCAGCATGGTGGCTGCGGCGAGGGTGGTGAGAAGTTTTTTCATTGGAGTGGCTCCTGTTGGTTTGCCCCATTAGCCCCGGGGCATTTTTATAAGGGTTAGTGAATTGAGCTGACGAAGGCTTTACAGCGTTCGCTTTTGGGGTCGTAGAAAACCTGCTTGGGCGGGCCTTCTTCTTCCACCAAGCCCTGATGCAGGTAGATTACCTTGCTCGATACATCGCGGGCAAATTTCATTTCGTGGGTGACGAGGATCATCGTGCGGCCCTCTTCGGCCAAGCCCTGAATAACCTTCAACACCTCACCCACAAGCTCCGGGTCTAGCGCGGAGGTTGGTTCGTCAAACAGCATCACTTGCGGCTCAATGGCCAGTGCGCGGGCAATGGCGGCGCGCTGTTGTTGGCCTCCGGAGAGGAAGGCTGGATATTGGTCGCGCTTTTCCCACAGGCCGACGCGATTGAGGATGGCCTCCGCGCGTTCGTTGGCTTCCGCTTTTGGCACACCAAGCACATGGACGGGCGCTTCAATGACGTTTTGCAGAACGGTCATGTGCTGCCACAGATTGAAACTCTGGAAGACCATGCCGAGGCGTGTACGCAGGCGTTGGATCTGCTTTTTGTCTGCCGGATGCATCTCGCCATTCTTGGGCGGATTGAACCGGATGCCTTCACCATTGATCGCGATGGATCCAGCTGACGGAAGTTCAAGCAGGTTGATGCAGCGCAGGAATGTGGACTTGCCAGAGCCGGAAGCGCCGATGATAGAAATTACATCGCCATCTGTTGCTTGCATTGAAATGCCTTTCAGCACTTCAAGATCGCCAAAGCTCTTGTGAAGGCCCTGAACATCGATGGCAGTGTTGGCGGCGGCGGCGCTGCTGCTCATGCCGGTCGACCGTGCTGCGCGTTGATGCCGGTGATTAGGATTTCGCTCAAAATGGACCCCATACTCTGCTCCGCCAGCGAAAGCGGGTGATTTAAGATTGCACTATATGGCCGGTATCTCAAGCGCGGGAGGGTGGAAATTGTATTCAATTGCGCGAAAGTGGCTAAGTCGATTCAATCGGTTTAATAATTTGGTTCATGCTCTTGTAAAAAATATTCAGCCCGATAGGCTCCATCTAGCCGAACGTCCTGGGAGGGACCGTTTGGTGTCGTTTTAGTTCCAGGGAGAGAACCTCACTATGAAAAAAATTCTGCTTGCAGGTATTGCTGCACTCGCCATGTCGACGTCAGCTTTGGCCGAACGTTATGTGATGATCACGCACACACAGGGCACGGACCCATTTTGGCCGGTGGTTGAAAAAGGCGCTAAGGACGCAGCTGCTGCTGTCGGTGCCGAACTTGAATACAACTTCGATGCCTCTGGCGACATGGCTGGCATGGCCAAGTTGATTGAAGCCGCTGCTGCGACGCAGCCTGATGGCATCATCGTTTCGCTGCCAGACGCTGCGGCGCTTGGGCCGGCGATTAAGTCTGCTAGCGAGTCTGGCATTCCTGTTGTTACCATCAACTCCGGCTTGGAAGCATCCGCCGAAGTGGGTGCTTTGATGCACGTTGGCCAGCCAGAAAAACTTGCAGGCCAAAAAGCCGGTGAGCGCGCCAAAAGCGAGGGCGTTTCAAAAGGCCTTTGCTTGAACCAGGAAGCGTTCAACACTGCTTTGGTTGATCGTTGCCAAGGCTATTTTGACGGTATCGGCCAAGAGTTGAACATGATCGACGTGTCCAACGACGTTGCGCAGATCAAGACGCGTACCGCCGCTGCTCTGCAGGCTGATCCTTCGATCAATGGCGTAATGGCCGCTGGCCCGCACGTGTGTGCAGCTGCTGCCGAAGCTATTGCTGAGGTGGGCGCGGATGGCACGCATCTTTCCTGCTTCGACCTTTCGCCAGAGGTGATGAAGCTCATCAAAGAAGACAAAGTTGCCTATACGATTGACCAGCAACAGCGCCTTCAGGGCTACATGCCAGTGATCGTTCTGCATCTGTACAATTCCAATGCAGGCATGTTGCCGGGCTCAAACATTCCGTCAGGTCCAGGTTTCGTCGATAAGTCGAACGCTGCACAAGTGGAATCGCAGGCTGGCGTAAACCGCTAAGCGGTGCGTTTTGGCGGCGTCCTGTTTGGGTGTCGCCACATCAATTGGCCGGGCGTGCTGAACAAGCCCGTCCGGCCTTTTGTTTCTTATATTTTGGGGAGGAATTATCATGGCGGAGACTGATGTCTCGCGCTCGGAGAGCGACCGTCTGGCCGAACGAGGGTTTTTCGGCAGAGCGATACAAAGACCGGAGATCGGTGCTTTTGTGGCTATGATCGTTGTGGTTATCGCGCTTGCTTGGGCGTCCAACGGCTTAGCATTCAACGCGCTTGGTATTCGCAACAACCTGTCGATCATCGCTCTGTTGGGTATCATTACGACAGGTGCTTGCCTGTTGATGATCGCGGGTGAATTTGACCTTTCCATTGGCTCCATGATCGGTTTTGCGGGCATGTCGATGGCCATGATGATGAAATGGGGACTTCCTTTCGGCATGGGAGAGGCGACGCCGCTGGCGGCGTTTGCGCTGACGCTATGCATGACGCTGGCGATTGGCTGGCTGATCGGGACGATTGTGGTTCGATCGGGGCTGTCTTCGTTTATCGTGACCCTGGGTTTTCTCTTCTTCCTGCGCGGCCTGACGGAAGTGTGCTTCCGCCTGTTCAACGAAGGCTCGACGCAGATTTCCGGACTTCGTGATTTCAAAGAAGAAAGCTGGGTGGCTTATGCTTTCGGGGGCGAGAGTTTCCAGTTTCTATACACGTGGGCCTATGAACTGGGCTTCAACCTGAACCGCCGGGGCGAGCAGTGGGTTACCGGGCTGGACGCCCGCGTAGCCTGGTGGATAGGGCTGACCATCGTCGCCTGGATTGTGCTGTCGCGCACTCAGTTGGGCAACTGGATTTATGCGACGGGCGACAACAAGGACGCGGCGCGGGCCAACGGTGTGCCAGTGAACAAGGTGAAAATTGGCCTGTTCATGTTCACCGCTTTCTGCGCCACTTTGTTTGCTGCCTGTCAGGTGTTTGACACCAACACGTCTGATGCCGCGAAGGGCAACCTTAAAGAACTGGAAGCCATCGCAACTGCCGTTGTGGGCGGCACGCTGATGACCGGTGGCTTCGGCTCCATCATGGGCATCGTGTTTGGCGCGGTGATATTCGGCCTTGTGCAGAACGCCGTGTTCTTCATTCCGTGGCTCGATGGCTCCTACTACCGCGTCTTCCTCGGCACCGTGCTTCTGGTGGCCGCTTTCGCGAACGAGAGCATCCGCAAACGCATTACGGGAGGGATTTGACCATGGCTGATCCGCTTATCCGCCTTGAAGGCATCATCAAAACCTTTGGCCCTTTCACGGCGCTTAACGGCGTTGATCTGGAGGTTCATTCCGGTGAGGTGCTGGCGCTGTTGGGTGACAACGGCGCTGGCAAGTCGACGCTGATCAAGACCCTTTCCGGCGTGCATCAGCCCAATGGCGGGCAGATCTATGTTGAGGGGAAACCGGTCAATTTCCGCTCGCCGCAAGATGCGGGCAATGCTGGCATCGGCACGGTCTATCAGGACTTGGCACTCAATCCGCTCATGTCGGTGACACGCAACTTTTTCATGGGCCGCGAGCTTTATGCGGGCATCAAGCCGTTTGGCCTGATGAAAATGGACGAGATGGACAAGATCGCCCACGACGAAATGGTGAAGATCGGGATCGATATTTCTGACCCGACTCAGGCAGTCGGCACCATGTCCGGCGGCCAGCGTCAGACGCTGGCGATTGCGCGCGCGATTTATTTTGGCGCGAAGGTGCTTATCCTTGACGAGCCGACATCGGCGCTTGGCCAGAAGCAGCAGATGGAAGTTTTGAAGACGATCAAAAAGGTGCGCGGCTACGGCAACATTGCCATCATTTTAATCACTCACAACGAAATCCACGCGCAGCTTGTGGCCGACCGTTTCGTGTTCCTGTCGCTGGGTGAGGTGATCGGCGCGGGCAAGGCCGCCGACATGGACCATGAAGAAATCCGCCGCCTGATGGCTGGCGGTGCCGAGATGGCCGACCTAGCACAGGAGTTGGATGCGATCTGAGGGGTGAGCATCTGACTACCCTAGCGGCCTCCGTTTCATCACGAAGCGGGGGCCTTTGGTTTCTAGGTGCAGGGAGTCTAGGCGTTTTTAGGGAATACGAACTCCGGTGTCGGTATTTGCAGCAAATACCAAACCTACCGTAATCCTCACCAGTTGACCGCCGTGAATTGACCTGCAGCCAAAGTTTAACCCACCTCAGATGGAAAGCGAGGGCTCTGAGGTCTCTAAGACTCGCAACATAACTTAGTCACCGCACCAAAGTTCAGGTGGTCCAGTCTAGTCTCCCTTAATCGCGATCATTTCTATGGGCGAGATTCGGTTTTTGACCAACGCTGCAACCATGTTTGAGATCTTCTCCACGCTCAATTGCTGCATTAGAACATGCAGGCCTAGAGGTGGCGGACCACCTGCGGCTTCAATTGAAGCTTTTGCTTTTTTGAAGAATTCATTGGCAAATTCATGGCGATTGTTTTCCGCTACAATGTCAAATCCATTGTCTTGGAACGCTGCCCGGTACTCACTAGGCGCGGCTAGCCAACTTGTGTCGGAAGTGCTGGCCCAAGGAACAGGATAAGTTGGCTGTTCGTGGCCTGTCTTCATGATGTCGTAGATGCCGAATTTCGCTCGGGGTTTGAGGACACGAGATACTTCTGCAACCAAGCTGCGCTTGTTTTGAATGTTCATACCAACGTGAATCATAAACGCAGTGTCGAAGCTGTTTGCTTCAAAGGGCAGAGAAAGCGCACTTCCTTGGTGAAGTTGAATGCGATCAGATAGGCCAACCCAGTCACAGAGTGCTTGCCCTGTCTCCACGTACTCTGGAGTCAGATCAACGCCAGTTATCTTTGCGCCGTAGGTCTTCGCCGCGTAGCGCGCTGACCCTCCCAAACCACACCCAATATCAAGTATGGACTGAGAAGGCTCGATCTCAAGTTGGTCCAGAAAGTGTGCAGTAGCTATGCGACCACCAATGTGAAATTCATCAACCGGTGCAAGGTCTTCCACACTAGCATTCTGTGCGCTAATTCCCTGAGCGATCAGTCCCGCTTCAATTGCGGTCAGGAGTTTCCCGTGCGCGTAGTGATTGGCAACTTTTTCTGAATATTCCATGACGTGCTACTTTCTCGACGTGCCGTCGGGCAGGTCTTTTTGGAGGAATGACGTCTCATGGCCATAAAGTGAGCCTTTTGCTCCTATGAAGCAAGGAAGCCGAAAATTGGTCCAGATCCGCAACCGCGCAACGGCATCAATTCTCTTGATCTGGAGCTTATCGATCACAGACGGTGTTGATCAGAGGTTTCAGTTTCTTGGAATATTCCATTCTGACCATCACCCCTCCGGCGCGCCCATTACCTGTTGGTCGTGATCTAAGATCGCCCCTGTCATCACGCCGATCTGAGGGCTGAGAAGATAGCTTATCAGGCCGGCAATTTCCGGGGGCTTAATCAGTTGGCCGAAGGGTTCGTTCTTCTCGGCCATTTCTAGCCAGTTTTCTGGCTTTCCCTCGGTGGTGGTTTGTACCAAATGCTCCTGCGGCGTATCCATCCAACCCGGCGCGACGGCATTGCAGTTTATGCGGTCGTGGCGATGGCTGTGGGCGACGTTTTTGGTAAAGACGCCGAGTGCCGCTTTCGAGGCGGCGTAGGAGCACAGAAATGGCTGGCCGCAATGGCGCTCGGTAGACAAGATGTTCACGATACGGCCTGGGTGGCCTGCGTCCAGACAATGGCGCACAAAGGCTTGCATGGTGAAGAACGGCCCACGTGTGTTGATCGCCATCACTTTGTCGTAGAATTCCACTGACGTATTGAGCAACGTGCCGCGCTCGGTGTTGGCAGCGGCGTTCACGAGGCCGTTGACCGTGCCGAAATGCGCAACTGCCTTTTCCACCATTGCCGTGCAGTCCTCCACGACAGCCATATCCGCCGGAATGAAGATCGCGTCCGCGCCGCGCTTGCGCAGTTCACCGGCTGCCGCTTCGCCTTTGTCTTCGCTGCGGGCAGCGAGCGCGAAGCGGGTTGCGCCCTCGACCATCAATTGCTCGGCAACCGCAAAGCCTAAGCCTTGCGTGCCGCCAGTGATGATCGTGGTGGTGTCGGCGTTGCGCTTGGCGGGGTCGAACATGGTGCTCACACGTAAAGGAGGGATTTTCCGTCTGCGTTGAACAAGTGCATTTTTTGCGCGTCTGCAGCAAGGTTCACCGTCTCGCCGCGGCGGTATTCGTGGATGCCGCCGATCTTGGCGACGATTGGTTCGGCGTGGCCTTCGATCTCCACGTAGAGGTTGGTCACTTCGCCAAGCGATTCCACCAGCGTGATCTTCCCTTTCAGCATCACGGCCTTGCCAGTAGCCAGCGCCATGTCTTCCGGGCGAAAGCCAAGGCTGACGGTTTGGTCTTTCATGTCAACGGTCGATGGAACGGGGACTGACACCTTGCCGCCGCCGTGTATGGCGACGGTGGTGGTCTTGCCTGTCTTGGTGACTTTGGCAGGCACGATGTTCATGGCCGGGGAGCCGATGAACTGGGCGACGAAAAGGTTTGCGGGGCGCTCGTAAAGTTCAATCGGTGCGCCGACCTGTTCGATATAACCTGCCGACAGCACGACGATGCGGTCTGCCAAGGTCATGGCTTCCACTTGATCGTGGGTGACGTAAACCATCGTGGAGCCGGGCAGACTTTCTTTCAGCTTGGCGATTTCGATGCGGGTTGCAACGCGCAGGGCAGCGTCTAGGTTTGACAGGGGTTCGTCGAATAGGAAGACTTTTGGGTCGCGGCAGATGGCGCGGCCAATGGCGACGCGCTGGCGCTGCCCGCCTGAAAGCGCCTTGGGCAGACGGTCGAGATAGTCTTCCAGTTGAAGGATTTGCGCAGCGTTGCGCACGCGGGTTTCGATTTCTTCGCGCGAGGCTTTGGCGATGCGCATGCCGAAGGCCATGTTGTCGTAGACTGTCATGTGCGGATAAAGCGCGTAGGATTGAAACACCATGGCGATGCCCCGCTGCGAGGGCGGCACTTCGTTGACGCGGTTTCCGTCGATCACCAATTCGCCGCGGGAAATTTCCTCCAGTCCAGCAATCATGCGCAGCAATGTCGATTTACCGCAGCCGGATGGGCCGACGAAGACAACGAATTCGCCCTCGTCAATCTCCAGGTCGACACCGTGGATAACTTGGGTCGTGCCATAGCTTTTCTTGATATTAGAGAGGGAAACAGCGGTCATGAATTTTCTCCTGCCGCGTGGGCGATGAAGGCGCTGCCATAGGGCGGAATGGTGAGCATACCCGCTTCAAGCGTGGCTTCAGAAATGGGTGCTGACATCAGCTTGGTCTTGTCCGTTTTCCACGGCAGTTCAGTAGCGCGGTCGCTCATGTTGATGAAAACAGTGATGCGTGTCTCGCCCTGTGCCCGTTCAAATGCGAGCAGACCAGGCTTGGTGTCGATGAAGCGAATGGAACCCTTGGCAAAGACCTGATGACGGGCGCGGAAGCGCAGGAGTTCCTTGTAGTGGGCAAGCAAGCTGTTCTCGTCCGCCGCCTGCATGGCGCTGGAGAGGTGGAGATGTTCCGGTGGCACAGGCAGCCACGGCTTGGCTTCGGAAAAGCCGCCGTTTTTCAGATTGTGGGTCCAGACCATGGGCGTGCGGCACCCGTCGCGGCCTTTGAAAACGGGCCAGAAGCGGATGCCGTATGGGTCTTGCAGGTCATCCTGCGACAGCAGCGCTTCGGTGAGGCCAAGTTCCTCACCCTGATAAAGGCAGACTGAGCCGCGCAGAGTCAGGATGAGATTAGCCGTCATCTTCAGATAGCCCTCACGGTCCTCAAACTGGTCTGCCCAGCGCGAGGCATGGCGCACGACGTCATGGTTTGAGAATGCCCAGCAGGACCAGCCATCCGGCGCCTTGGTTTCGAACTCTTCCACGACGCCACGAACGCGCTCTGGTGTCAGCGGGTCGGGAGAGAGAAATTCAAACGCGTAGCACATATGCACTTTGTCGTTGTCGGCCGTATATTGCGCGACAATATCAAGCCCATGTTCCGCATCGCCCACTTCGCCGACAGCGGCTGCGGCGGGATATTCGTCCAGCAGCGCGCGGAAGCGTTTTAGGAAATCAAGATTTTCCGGCTGGTTCTTGTCGTAGAGGTGCTGTTGATAATTGTAGGGGTTAACAGCTGGCGCGATGGTGGCATTGCGCTTCTCCGGGGCCAGCGCCGGATTATCGCGAAGCTCCTTGTCGTGGATGTAGAAGTTGATCGTATCGAGGCGGAAGCCGTCGACGCCACGGTCAAGCCAGAAGCGTACGGTGTCAAGCAGCGCATCTTGAACGTCCATATTGTGAAAGTTCAGATCGGGCTGGCTGTCGAGAAAATTGTGCAGGTAATACTGACAGCGGCTGGTGTCCCATTGCCAAGCCGAACCGCCGAAGATTGACAGCCAATTGTTGGGCGGTGAACCGTCTTCTTTAGCGTCTGCCCAGACATACCAATCTGCCTTGGGGTTTTCGCGCGAAGAGCGGCTTTCAGTGAACCAGTCGTGATGGTCGGATGAATGAGAAATCACCTGGTCGATCATCACTTTGAGGCCGAGGCGGTGGGCTTCGGCGATCATTGCGTCGAAATCAGCGAGGGAACCAAACATCGGGTCGACGTCGGTGTAATCCGAGACGTCGTAGCCGAAATCCTTCATCGGTGACTTGAAGAACGGCGAAATCCATATGGCGTCAACGCCCAAATCTGCGATGTAGGTGAGGCGACTGGTGATGCCTCGAATGTCGCCGATACCATCGTTGTTGCTGTCTTGAAACGAGCGCGGATAGATCTGATAGATCACCGCACCACGCCACCAGTCTTTATCGACGGCGTGTTGGGTAACGAGGCCGGGGGCTTCGCGGGTGGGGCTATCGTTGACGACGTTCATGGGACTTATCCACCTTTCACGGAACCGGCCAGCAGACCGCGCACGAGATAGCGCTGGAGGCCGAAGAAGACGAGGAGCGGGACGAGGATGGTGACGAAGGCGGAAGCGGCGAGAATGTGCCATTGGCCACCACGCATGCCGAGCAGGTTGTTAAGGCGACCCGTCAGCACCAATTCATCGTCGCCGGCACCGAGGAAAACGATTGCGACGAGCAGATCGTTCCACACCCATAGGAACTGGAAGATCGCGAAGGAAGCGAGCGCGGGGAAGGAAAGCGGCAGGATGACTTTGATGAAGATTTCGAAGTCCGTCGCGCCATCGACCCGCGCGGATTCCAAAATTTCGCGGGGCAAGCCAGCGATATAGTTGCGCAGCAGATAGATTGCGAGCGGCAGACCAAAGCCTGTGTGCGCCAACCATATGCCGAGATAGGTTTTCGCCGGAACGCCGAAGAATGCGCCGATGTCGTTATAGGCGGTCAGCAGCGGGATGAGCGACATCTGTAGCGGCACAACGAGCAAGCCAACCACTACCGCGATTAGCAGCGCTCTGCCGGGGAATTCCATCCACGCAAGCGCATAGGCGGCAAAGGCGGCGATCAAGATTGGGATGACGGTCGCCGGGATTGTTACCGTGAGCGAATTGATGAAGGAACGACCAAGGTTTTCGGCGTTGATAACTTCGTGATAATTCTCAAGCGTGAAACGTGGCGGGGCAGTAGCCTCGTAGAAAATGCGCTGCCCACGGCTCGAAGTGATGCGTTCTGTGGAGACAATTTCAAAGGAACCATCGGCTTGCACTGTCAGCGCCGCACCGTTGCGCAAGACCGCGCTCTCGCCAACCTGATAAGCTTTGGGTTCGCGGCTGGAAATGCCGAATGTCGCGATTTTGCCAGCCGTTCCTTCCAGCACATTGCCCGAAATGACGAACACACCATCGCGCTCGACTTGGCCATCTGCGCCCGGTGCGCGGAAGATCTGGTTTTGGGTGGAACTTGAAAGGGCGGTCCACCAACCGGAGACGGATATCTGGTCTTTGTCGCGGATGGAGGAAACGAACAGGCCGAGCGTGGGCAGCACCCAGATCGTTACCAAAAACAAGGTGGTTAGATGCACGGCCCATGTCAGAGAGGAGCGCTTGGAGACGGTCGCCATATCAGTGCCCCTTCATCTCTGCGTTGGCGCGGCGGATGTTCCAAACCATGATGGGGATGACGAGGATCATGATAACCAACGCAATGGCCGCGCCACGGCCGAAATCACCACCGCCGCGGAACATCCAGTCAAACATGAGATTGGCGAGAACCTGCGTGTTCCACTGGGCGTTTGTGAGCGCAAATACGATGTCGAAGACCTTCAGCACGAGGATGGTGATGGTGGTCCAGACAACCGCGATTGTGCCCCAGATTTGGGGGATCATGATTTTGAAGAAAATCTGCAACGGGTTGGCACCGTCGATCACCGCCGCTTCAATGGTTTCTTCCGGAATCCCGCGCAACGCGGCCGAGAGGATGACCATGGCAAAGCCGGTTTGAATCCAGACCAGAATGATCATCAGGAAGAAGTTGTTCCAGAACGGCACGGTAATCCACGCCTGCGGTTCGCCACCGAAGAACACGACGATGGCGTTCAAAATGCCGATCTGCTCGGAGCCCTCTGCACGGTAGTCGTAGACAAATTTCCAGATCACCGATGCACCGACGAAGGAAATCGCCATTGGCATAAAGATCAATGATTTGGCGATGTTGCCCCACCAGATTTTGTCTGTCAGCGCCGCGATGATGAGGCCGAAGAACGTGGCAGCCGAAGGCACAACGATGAGCCAAAGTGCGTTGTTGAAAATGGACTCGTGAAAGCCAGGATCGGTGAGCATCCAGCGCCAATTGTCGAGGCCGACGAAGTTTGTGTCGGACGCGTCAAAGAAAGAGAGCTGGAGCGTTTTGAAAACGGGGTAGATGAGATAAATCGTGAGCAGGGCGAAGGCGGGAAACAGGAAGAGCCAAGGTCGGATCGCGTTGGCCTTGTTGATGTTGACTGAAATATCATGGGCCGACATGCCGCTTGCGCGTGCTGAGTTTCCTGCCGGGTACAGACGGTCAAGCAAAGCGTTCGAGCCATAAAAGTAGGCTATGCAACCGGCAACGCCGATCACCATGGTGAACAAGGCCCACATCAAGTCTTGCATCTTTGGTCCCTCTTTATTCGCTCACGGCGTTCTTTCGCCTCAAGGGCGAACGGCCTTCGCGGAAGCGGCGCGTTGGCGCCGGGCGGTTCTGCGCCGCCTTGGCTGACTTCGGGTTCAGGCGTTCTTTGCGACTGTCACCCTATCAGACCGAAGTGGTTCCTCCCCGCGCTGTTACGCGCGGAGAGGAAATTACGTTAGTTGAGCGAGTCCCAGGTTTCCTGAATGCCTTTGGCGACTTCGCCAGCGTCTTTACCGCCTGCATAGTCAACCATTCCTGTCCAGAACGCGCCTGCGCCGATTTTGCCGGGCATCAGGTCCGAACCATCAAATCGGAACGTGGTTGCGTTGAGCAAGATATCGCCCTGCTTCTTTAGCGCTTCGTTGGCGTAGACTTCCGTGTTGACCGATTTCAGCGGGGTCAGCAGACCGCCCTGAGCCATCCAGACCTCGTGTGCGATTGGCGTTTGCAGCCATTCGATGAAGGTGCGCGCAGCGGGCGAATCCTTTGTGATGGATACGAGCGTACCTGCGCCAAGAACGGGCTTGCCGAGTTCGGCTTCTTTCGATGCGTAGGCCGGGAAGTAGAAGAAATCGACATCTTCGCCAGCTTTCGTGCCTTCGGGGAAGAAAGCCGGGATGAACGAAGCCTGACGGTGCATGTAGCACTTGGGCGGCGAGGAGAAGAGACCCTTGGGGCTCTCGCGGAAGTCGGTCGTTGCGACCGCACCTGCGCCGCCGTCGACATATTTGTCATTGCGGGCGAATGCGCCGAATTCTTCAATCGCTGCCACGATGCGCGGATCGTCGAACTTGATCTCGTTCGTCACCCACTTGTCATAGACGTCGGCAGGTTGGGTGCGGAGGATGAATTCTTCTGTCCAGTCGGTTGCTGGCCAGCCGGTAGCACCGCCTGAACCCAGGCCGATACACCAAGGCGTGCCGCCGTCAGCGACGATTTTGTCGGTTAGCGCCTTTAGTTCTTCCATTGTCTGCGGGATTTCGTATCCGGCATCCTCAAAGTTTTCTGGCGAATACCAGACGAGCGATTTCACATCTGCTTTGTAGGGGAAGCCATAAAACGATGCGTTTCCGTCTTTGCCTTTGAACGTGCCAAGGTCGACCCATGACTGACCGGCAGCATAGTTCTCTTTCATCCAGTTGGCGGCATCATCACCGAGCGGCGTGAGATAGCCTTTGGATGCAAGGTTTGCGAGCAGGCCCGGCTGTGGCAGCACGGTGATGTCTGGTGGCGAACCGGCTTGTGTGTCGATGACGATCTGCTGCTCGTAGTTTTCTGAGGATGAATACGTGACTTCCGCGCCGGTAGCGGCCTCGAAGTAATCAATCATCGACTCGACCAGCTTCTGATCTTCCGAACGCCATGGGCCGAACACTGTGATTTTCTGACCCGTCAGGTCGTGCTTGGCCGCAAAGGCTTCGTAGGTATCCCACGAGAAGCGCTTGTCCTCGCCCGGTGCGAATTTAAGGCTGATGTGGCCGCCAGCAAAGGCGGCGGTGCAAGACATGGCCAGCGCAACGGCGCCAGCGAGAATGGATTTTTTCATAGTTCCTCCAGTGGCATGCCCGAGAGGGCTTGCAATGTTGTGTCGGTCGCAAGGAGACGCACTCCCCTCCCTGACCGACTTTCCTACGCTTTCTCCAAAGCGCTTTGGAAGCGATAGTGTTCCTCTATGATAGCGTGGTGTCAAGTTTGTATCAGGTGCTTGTCACAGGGCGATCATCGGGTGTGCATCAGCCTACACCAAGGCTTCCAAAGCGCTTTGATTTCTGGTCTTCTTGTAGAAGGCCATCAAATGGTGTGAGCAGTAGGATGACCAAGAGCGGCACGAATCTTAAGAAGCTGTCCCAGCATCTGGGGCTTTCGCAAACAACGGTAAGCCGTGCGCTGAACGGTTTTCCTGAGGTCAATGAAAAAACCCGTGAGCGCGTGCGAATGGCGGCACGAGAGTTGAATTATCAGCCGAATCCCAGCGCGGCGAGCCTCGCTACCGGCAAGGCGCGACAGATTGGGCACGTGATTCCACTTTCTGACCACACCATGATCAACCCCCACTTCTCCGACTTCATAGCCGGCGCAGGCGAGGCCTATGCGCGGTTAGGCTATGACATGCTCTTGCGTGTTGTGGCCCAGCGCGACGAACACGAGGTCTATCGCGATTTTGCCAACCGTCGCCGCGTGGATGCTGTTGTGGTTCATGGGCCGTTGCGCGGTGATGGTCGCATCGATCTGTTGCAGCAATTGGAATTGCCATTTTTGGTGCACGGTCGTGACGGGCGAGATGAGGCATCTTATTCTTGGTTGGACGTGGACAATGCCGGATCTTTTCGCGATGCGACAACATTTCTAATCGAGCGAGGGCACCATGATATTGCGCTGGTGAACGGCTTGGAGACGATGAATTTCGCCCATCAACGGATGCAGGGTTATCGGGCAGCTTTGCAAGAGGGGAACATCGATCCGCGCCGCGACTTGTTGCACAGCGCAGACATGGTCGAGCCTTACGGCTATCACGCCACGCACGAGTTGCTGGGGCTGTCAAAACCACCTTCAGCGATCATTTATTCATCCATCTTGGTGGCAATGGGCGGTGCACGGGCACTGAGCGAGATTGGCTGCAAAATAGGCTCGGATATCGCTGTGATCATTTATGATGACGCTCTCTCGTTTCTCGCAAGCGCTGGAGAGGAGACCTCTCCAAACGCGCCTTTCTTCACTTCGATGCGGTCTTCTATTCGCGACGCCGGACGCAGGGCAGCAGAAATGTTGATCAAGAGTATCGATCATGGCTCAGCTGACCATGTCCACGAATTGTGGGAGCCTGAATTTGTGCTGGGTGCATCGACTGGAGACGCACCATGAGTGGTGGCTTGGGGTTGAATCGCTCGCACTTTCCAAACGGGTTTTCGTTTGGAACAGCGACATCAAGCTATCAGATTGAGGGATCGTCTTTCGGGGGCTGCGGGGTTTCCCATTGGGACACTTTTGCGACAACACCGGGAAACACCGCGCGAGGCGAGAATGGGGCAATTGCCTGCGATCACTACCACCGCTGGCCACAGGATTTAGACCTGATCCGCGATTGTGGATTGGACGCTTACCGCTTTTCGATTTCGTGGGCACGGGTTCAGCCGGAAGGGCGTGGAGCAGCCAATGCGGAAGGCTTGGACTTTTACGACCGGTTGGTGGACGGCATGCTGGAGCGTGGGCTTGCACCTTACGCAACCCTCTATCATTGGGATCTGCCCGCACCATTGGCGACTTTAGGCGGCTGGCAAAACCGCGATATTGCCGACCGATTTGCAGACTATACCGACATAGTGATGCGCCGAATTGGTGATCGCATGGCGGCGTCCGCGACGTTCAACGAACCGTGGTGCATCGCTTGGCTGTCACACTTCATGGGCCACCACGCGCCCGGCTTACGAGATATTCGCGCCGCTGCGCACGCCATGCATCACGTGCTTCTTGCTCATGGCAAAAGCGTCAAAGTTATGCGGGCGTTGGGCATGGAAGATGTTGGCGTGGTCATGAATTTTGAATACGCGCAAGCGGCAGATGACAAGCCGGAGAATCTGGCTAGAGCGAAGCTGTATGACGGAATCTACAACCGCTGGTTTTTGGGGGGTGTGTTTAAAAAGGAATACCCTGCCGATGTGCTGGATGGACTTGGTCCGCACATGCCGCCCGGCTGGGAGAAGGACTTTGATACGATAGCCGCGCCAGTCGATTGGTTGGGGGTGAACTATTACACGCGCAAACTGATCGCCGATGATGGCACGGGCATCTGGCCTGCTCTGAAAGAGGTGCCAGGGCCGCTGGAGAAGACTTCCGTTGATTGGGAAATCTATCCGCAAGGTCTGCACCATTTCCTGACATGGGCGCATCGGGAATATGCAGGTGATATCCCCATTCATGTGACTGAAAACGGCATGGCCTCTTGGGATGTGGTAAAGGACGGCGCGGTAAACGACGAACAGCGGATGCGCTATCTCGATCTTCATCTGCGCGAAGTGCTGCGGGCCATTGAAGACGGCGTGCCGGTGAAGAGCTATTTCATCTGGTCGCTGATGGACAATTACGAATGGTCGCTCGGTTATGACAAGCGGTTCGGGCTTGTTCATGTGGATTTCGACACGCTGGAGCGGACGCCAAAAGCATCTTGGCATGCGGTCAAAGCGATGTTGGAGCGGTAATGGAACAGGCGCAGGATTTTCTTGACGAAAGCGCAGCCTTGCGCGGTCTCGTTTCCGATCTGGATGCTTCGGTTTTGCGCAAGCCGACTGCGTTTAAAGGTTGGACCATCGAAGATGTGATCGGCCATCTGCACATCTGGAACATGGCAGCGGATTTGTCTTTGCGAGACGAGGCCGGTTTCCATGCCTTCTTTTCGCGCGTGGCGGAACAACTGAAGACTGGCTCCATGAAGGCGTTCGAGCGGGATTATTTAAGCGATCTCACTGGTGCTGACTTGGTATCAACGTGGTGGGAGGGATGTAAGGAATTGGCCGCACATTTTGCCACCGCCGATCCATCCGCGCGGGTTGTTTGGGCAGGGCCAAGCATGAGCGTTCGCTCGTCTGCGACTGCGCGGCTTATGGAAACATGGGCGCATGGGCAAGAGGTCTATGATCTGCTTGGCGTGGAGAGGGTCAACACCGACCGCATCCGCAACATTGTGGTTCTGGGAGTGAACACATTCGGATGGACCTTCAAGGTGAACGGGTTGGATGTTCCCGACGCCATGCCGCATTTGGTTTTGACCGGACCTTCGGGTGCGGTTTGGACTTATGGAGACGAAAGCGCCCACGAGCGCATTGAGGGTTTGGCGGAGGAGTTTTGTCAGGTTGTGACGCAAACTCGGAACATCGCCGATACGCGCCTTAGAGTGACAGGCGATACCGCAACGCGCTGGATGGCGCTCGCGCAGTGTTTTGCCGGCGCGGCCGAGATGCCGCCTGCGCCGGGAACGCGGGTTAGAGCGGTGACTTAGCGTCGTCGCCTACCAAGTGACACGCAACTTTGTGCCCGCCTTTTAGCTCGCGCAGCGGCGGTGGGCTGTTTAGGCACATATCCTTTGCAACGGGGCAGCGGTTGGCAAAACGGCAACCTTTGGGCGGGTTGATCGGGTCTGGCGGATCGCCGGGGATCAGAATGCGCTTTTGTTGCTCACGGCGTTTGCGGTCCACCGATGGCACAGCGGAAAGCAGCGCCGATGTGTAGGGGTGGAGCGGGTTGTTGAACAGCGACAGCCGATCGGCTTGTTCGACAATTTTGCCCATATACATAACAGCGATTGAGTCAGCCATGTGCTGCACCACGCCGAGATCGTGGCTGATGAACAGATAGGTGAGACCCAAGTCTTTTTGCAGCTTGCGCAACAGGTTGAGAATTTGCGCTTGCACAGCAACATCGAGCGCCGAGACCGGTTCATCGCATATGATCAAATCGGGGCTTGTGGCCAATGCGCGTGCAATGCCGATGCGCTGGCGCTGGCCGCCAGAAAACTGATGTGGGAACAGACGCTGTTGTTCGGGGCGCAGGCCGACGGATTTGAACAGATCATCGACGATTTTCTGGCGTTCGCTGGGCGGTGCAGTCTCTAGGCTGTCGATGGGTTCGCGCACAATGGCTTCCGAGCGCAGGCGCGGGTTGAGGCTCGCATAGGGGTCTTGAAATATGATTTGAACGCGGGCGCGGGCTTGGCGCAACGCTTCGTCTTTCAGCGTCAGGAAGTCGTGATCGCCCAGTTGCACCTTGCCCTGATAAGCGCTGACAAGACGGGCGCAGGCAAGCGCAGCGGTGGTTTTGCCGGAGCCGGATTCACCGACGATGGCGAGCGTTTCGCCCTTGGGCACGGTGAAGGATATGTCGTCTACCGCATAGAGCCATGATTTTCCGCCAAACATGCCGCCACGCTTGACGGGAAATCGGACGGATAGATTTTGAACATCGAGAAGGGGCTTGCTCATCACACCTCCTTCGCAAACCAGCAGGCAGAGGTTTGATCGTCTTTGAACTGTATTTCCGGCGGGCGCGTCTTGTGGCATTTGTCTTGCGCCATCGAACAGCGGGCGGCGAAAAGGCAGGCATCTCTGCCAAAGTCTTTCAGGCTTGGTACGATGCCCGGCACCTCCATTAAGTCAGGGCGGTCTTCGGTGAGCGTCGCCATAAGATGCGGCACGCAGGAAATGAGGCCCTTCGTATAAGGATGACGCGGGTGTTCGATGACCGTATCGACTGGGCCTTCTTCCGCCTTGCGGCCTGCATACATAACGATCATGCGCTCTGCCATTTCTGCGACCGCGCCCATGTCGTGGGTAATGAGAATGATGGCAGTACCCGTTTCGCGGCCAAGGTCGCGCAGCAGGTCGAAGATTTGAGCTTGAACCGTGACGTCGAGCGCGGTTGTCGGCTCGTCCGCGATCAGAATTTGCGGCTGGCATGCAAGTGCGATGGCGATCATCACGCGCTGCCGCTGGCCGCCGGACATTTGGTGCGGGTAGTCGCCGACCCGCGCTTTGGGGTTGGGGATGCGCACGGCGTCGAGCAGTTCGATGGCTTTGGCATGGGCGGCGGCGTTGCCGAGATTTTGGTGACGGCGCAGCACTTCAGCGATCTGCTCACCCACGGTGTAGAGCGGGTTGAGCGAGGTCATTGGTTCCTGGAAAATCATCGAGATCTCGTTGCCACGGATTTCGCGCAGGCGGGCGTCGCTGGCTTGGGTGAGATCTTCGCCGTTAAACAGAATGGAGCCGGAAGCCACGCGGCCCACATCGGGCAACAGGCCCATCAGCGCCAATGCCGTCATGGATTTGCCGCAACCGGATTCACCAACGAAAGAGAGCGTTTCGCCGGCGCCGAGTTCGAGCGATAGATCGTCGATCACTGGAGCGACGCCGTCTCGGGTGGCGAGTTCGATGCGCAGATTTTCAACCTTGAGAAGCGCAGCCATTAGCGTTGTCTCAGCTTGGGGTTAAGCGCGTCGTTGAGGCCGTCACCGACGAGCGAAATCGCCAATACGGTGATGAAAATGGCAAGCCCCGGCACGGTAACGGTGAAGGACGCGTCCAGAATATATTCGCGGTTGGAGCCAATGATCTGACCCCATGAGACAACGTTGGGATCAGTCAGGCCGAGGAAGGACAGGCCCGCTTCAAACAGGATCGCGGAGCCGACCATCAAGGCGGCTTGCACGATGATGGGCGGCAGGGCGTTGGGCAGGATGACGGAAAAGATCAACTTGGCGTTGGACACGCCGGAAGCGCGGGCCGCCATGACGTATTCCAACTCGCGGATGCGCAGGAATTCGGCGCGGGTGATACGGGCAACGGCTGGCCATGAAACAAGTCCGATCGCCAGCGTTATCATCGGGAGCGATGCGCCGAAGAGGGCGACGATGACCATGGAGAACAACAGCGTCGGCAGCACTTGGAAAAACTCGGTTATGCGCATCAGTAATTCTTCGACCCAGCCTTTGTAGAAACCTGCCAGAGCACCAATGGTGATGCCTATGAAAACAGTGAGGAAGGCAGCGGATAGGCCGATGGCGATGGAAACGCGGGCGCCGTGGATGAGCATCGAGAGGAGGTCGCGGCCCAGATAATCGGTGCCAAACAGATAACCTTCTTCTCCCGGTGCAGACAGCGGTGCCCAGACCATTTCGTAGGGATCGCCGGGATAGACGTAAGGGCCAATGAGACCTGCCAGTGCAATGAGGGTCAGCAAGATCAATCCGGCAACGGCAGAGCGGTTCTTGCGGAACATCTCAAAAGCTTCGGAGAATGGCGAACGCGCTTTTTCCAGCGCTTCAGCAGGTGTGAGGTCTTGCTCGCTCATCCTTTGCTCCCAACACGGGGGTCAACGAGGCGCAGCGCTAGATCGGTCAGCAGGTTGCCAACGATCACGACAAGTGCAGAGAAGAACAGAATGCCGAGGATTGTGGGCGTATCGCGTGCGATGATGGATTGCAGGGCCAATGTGCCGAGGCCCGGCCACGAATAGACGGCTTCCACCAGAACCGCGCCGGAGACAACGGCGGAGAATTGCAGGCCAGCCAAGGTGATGACGGGCGACAGCGAGTTTTTCAAAGCGTGCTTGAGAACGATTTCGCGTTCGGATAGGCCCTTGGCTTTTGCGGTGCGGATGTAGTCGGAGCCCAAGACTTCCAGCATGGAAGCGCGGCACAGGCGGGAATAGAGGGCCAGGAAAATCGAGGCCAGCGTCACAGTGGGCAACACCATGTGATGGGCGATGCTGACGGCTTGCGAGAAGAAGTTTCCCTCGACGGTGACGTCCATCATGCCCGCAACAGGGAAGAGTGGAATTTTTAGCGAAAAGGCGATGAGCAGCAGGATGCCCGTCCAGAACACGGGTGCGGCATAGCCGAACAACGAAATGCCGGTGACGAGGTAGCTGAGGAAGCCTTTAGGGTTGCGCGCCGAGAAAACGCCGAGCAACACGCCCACGACGAGCGCCAGAATTTGTGCGGTGATTACCAGCAAAAGCGTTGCCGGGAGCTTTTCGAAAATCAGTGTGGTGACGGGTTGGTTGTAAAAGAACGAGTAGCCGAGATCGAAGGTCGCAACTTTAGCGATGTAGCTGAATAACTGGACGATGAAGGGCTGATCGAGGCCGTAATCGCGCCGGATTTGCTCAAGCATTTCCGCGTCTGCGCCGCCAGAAGCCTGGGCGATCGTGTCTGCAATATCGCCCGGTGCCATATGCATCATCGAGAAATTGAGCACGAGCACGGCGGCGAGCAGCAGCACGGCATAGAAGACGCGGTTCAGGATGGGCAGGACATAGTTCACAGATGGTGGCCTGTTGCTGACGGATCAGGCTGCGGCAGGAATGGCCTGCGCAATGAAGGAGACGGGCGCAGCATTGTGCTGCGCCCGTCGACCATTTTACTTCAGATAGACGCGGTCCATCGGTGAGGATGACGACCAGATGCCTTTGACCGGATTGCCGACCTTATCGGAATAAACCGTGTGATAGGGCAGGGTGTTTAGCCAGTAGACTGGCAGTTCGTCAGCGACGATTTCCTGAAACTCTTTGTAGAGCGCCTTGCGCTTCACCGGGTCGGTTTCCTTGCCAGCCATTTCCATCAATTCGTCCACGCGGGGGTTTTCATATTGCTGCGTGTTGGACCAGATCACGCCCGGTTTGATGTTTTTAGAATCGTATGTGCGGTGGACGCCGATCACGGGGTCACCCCAGTTGAACACGGTGTCCATCGTCATGTCGAAATCGTGGTTGGACACGGTTTTCGCCCATGTCGGGAAGTCCGGCGAGGCTTTCACTGCTACTTCGATGCCAACTTTTTTAAGCGCCGCTTTTACGTATTCAGCCTGCGGCTTGATAGAAGGCCAGCCGAAATTGATGGACAGGTCCATTCGTTTGCCGTCTTTCATCGGGAAGCCTGCCTCGTCAAGCAACGCTGCAGCTTTTTCCAGATCGACGTCGTAGCTGGGCAGATTTGGTTCAGCCAGCGGCGAGCCGGGGTGGATGGGGCCTTTGGCCTCTTGCGCTAAGCCCTGCATCAGCGCGCCCATGATGAACTTTTTGTCCACGGCATAGGCGATGGCCTGACGCACGCGCTTGTCCGCGAGCGGGCCCTTCTTGGTATTGAAAGCCAACCAGTCGAGCGCTCCGATGGCCGCATAGCCTTCAGAAGTGACGTTGAGGCCTTCGGCTTTTTCCAGCCGTTTGATGTTGCGCACGGTGTTCATGAACGGAGCCATGTGCAACTCGCCGTTTTCCAAGCCGATGGAAGCGGCGGACTGGTCTTTGATGATCCGCATCACGATACGGTCGAGGCAGGGCGGGTCCATGAAATAGTCGTCGTTGCGTTCAAGGATCACGTGCTGGTCGCGAGTGAATTCAACAAGCTTGAACGGGCCGGAGCCAACAACGTTTTCGGAGTTTTGTGGATGGGCCTTGATGTCTTGGCCATCGCCATAAACGTGCTTTGGAATGATCGCCATCAGCTGCGAAGACATGGCTAGCATGAGAGCAGGGTGCGGCTGGGAGAGTTTCAGAACCGCGGTTTTCGGATCTGGCGTTTCAACCGATTCCACGGGGCCGAACATTGCTTTGAAGGGATGGTTGGCTTTGATCGTCTCGACCGAGAACTTCACGTCTTCTGAAGTGATCGGCTTGCCGTCATGGAAGTTGGCGTCCTTGAGCTTGATCGTCACGCTCAGGCCATCGTCAGATGTTGTGACGCTTTCGGCCAGGTAAGGCTCGGGTTCCCAGCCATCGGTATAGCGAAGCGGTGTTGCGAAGAGCTGTGCGCCCGGCGCGCCAGTGACAACGCCGGACTGAACGGCTGGATTGAGGTGACGCGGGGTCTGGCCGAGCCATGAAACGAGCGTGCCGCCCTTGTTCGGGCAGGTTTCTGCGAAGGCCGGTGTGGCCGCAAGTGTCCCTGCCAAGGCGGTGGCGGCGACCAGAGATTTGATGAGTTTGCGCATGTTTAGGGGCTCCCTTTTACCAAATTAAAGCGGGAGGTGCGGTGCGAGTTTCAACACTCGGAAAGGCCACCCCGCTTTTCCAAGTTGAAAGACTGCAACGATAAAGGGCTGTCTGTGAAGGGTATTATTGTATTTTTTTCCAACCCGCTTGCCAAAGTGCGCGCGGCTCGCAAGTGTTGGGCCATGCAAACGTGGAGAGCTTGATGACCGTCATTTATAAAGCCAAGAAAATCATCACCATGAACCCGGCCCGGCCGGTAGCAACCCATGTGGCCGTGCGTGACGGGCGAATTCTAGGGGCTGGTTCTTTGGCTGAGCTTGAAGGCTGGGGCGACTACAAACTCGATGAAACCTTCGCTGACAAGATTATTATGCCGGGCTTGGTTGAGGGCCATTGTCACGCGATGGAAGGGACACTTTGGAAATATACTTATGTGGGCTTCTTCGACCGGATGGACCCGCATGGCAAAGTTTGGAGCGGTGCGAAAGACATAGAATCAGTGATCAAACGTCTGCAAGAAGCGGATCAGACGATGGATGACCCCGATCAGCCGCTGCCCGGCTGGTCGCTTGATCCGATCTATTTTGGCAAGGATGGAGCGGGCGGTGCGCGGGTAACGCGTGAAGACTTGGATCGTGTCTCCACGACGCGGCCCGTGGGAGTGATGCATGCTTCAGGTCACATACTGAATGTGAACTCAAAGGCGCTGGAACTGGCGGGGCTGTTGAAGCCTGGGTTGAACAATCCGGGAATTCCGCTCGGTAAGGACGGTTTGCCGACGGGTGAATTGAAGGGACCGGATGTGATGACGCCGGTTGGCATACATGTAGGTTTCGACCGTGACATGCTGGCCTGCGATGAAGGTGGCTTGATTGACTTTGGGAAACTGTGCGTCCGTGCTGGCGTGACGACTGCGACTGACCTCGCGGCGCGTTTGCCCGACGAAGCCGTGAAGATGATGAGTGAGGTGACGGCTCGGAAGAATTATCCAGCGCGAATTGTGCCGCTGCGGTTTCATCACGGCGTGTCGCCAAAGGAATTGATCAATCACGCGCTTGCACTCAAAGAGCAATCGACCGACAGGCTGCGGCTGGGCAAGATCAAGGTTGTGGTGGACGGGTCTATCCAGGGGTTCTCTGCGCGTATCCGCTGGCCGGGCTATTATAACGGCGCACCAAACGGGCTTTGGTACATCTCGCCGGAGCATCTGAAGGAAATTCTGGAAGCGGCGCTAAAGCACGACCTGCACGTTCACACGCACACCAATGGCGACGAGGCAACGGAGCTTGTGCTGGACACGATGGAGGAGGTTTTGCGGCGCCAGCCTTCCGGCAATCACCGCTTCACGCTGCAGCATTGCCAGCTTGCAGATTCCGCACAGTTTCGGCGCATGGCTCGGCTGGGCATGTGTGTGAACCTGTTTGCCAACCATCATTTCTATTGGGGCGATGAACACTACAATCTGACCGTTGGACCAGAAAGGGCCACGCGAATGAACGCTTGTGCAACCGCGCTGGAAACGGGTGTGCCGATGACCATTCACTCCGATGCGCCGATCACGCCGCTGGGGCCGCTGTTCACCGCATGGTGCGCGGTCAATCGCCTGACGGCGTCCGGGCGCACGCAGGGCGAGGAAGAGAAGATTGATGTAGACGAAGCGCTTTACGCGATCACCATTGGTGCCGCGTATACGCTCAAGCTGGACGATGAGGTTGGTTCTATCGAGACAGGCAAACGTGCGGACTTTGCGATTCTGGAAGACGACCCGGAAGAGATCGGCGGCGACAAGCTGAAAGACGTTCGCGTTTGGGGAACCGTGCAGGACGGGCGCATTTTTGCGGCGAGTGATTTGTAGGCCATGGTATCACTGCCTGTTACCGTCATCGGCGGCTATCTGGGGTCAGGCAAGACCACGTTGGTCAACCATCTGCTTCGCGCTGCTGACGGCTTGCGTCTCGCGATCATGGTCAATGAGTTTGGCGATTTGCCCATTGATGAGGACCTGATCGAAGCCCAAGGCGATGACATGATCGCGCTCGCGGGCGGCTGCGTGTGTTGTTCCTACGGCGATGATCTGATGGCCGCGATGCAGCAAATGGCAGCGATGGACCCGCCGCCCGATCACATCGTGCTGGAAGCAAGTGGCGTCGCGTTGCCGGGATCGATCGCATCGTCGCTCTCACTGCTACCGGATGTGGTGGATGATGGGATTGTGGTGGTGGCGGATGCCGAGACGGTGCGTTCTCGGGCCGCGGATAAATATATGTATGACACCGTGCTGCGGCAGCTATCGGACGCTGATCTGATCGTTCTCAACAAGGTCGATTTGGTGGACGTTGAAACGCTGGCTGACGTGCGCGATTGGCTGGCGCAGAAAGCTCCACAAGCATCGATAATCAATTCCGAACATAGCGCTGTTGACCCTTCTCTGATTTTGCAGAGTTTTATCGGGCGGCCAAGGGGCGCTTATCTGACCAACTCCCACCGAAACCCAATGAAGAGCAAGGTGGTGATTCCAGAAGGGGTCGTTGATGCCGATGCTTTTGCCGAGAGTTTGGCGCAGCATGAAGGAATTGTCCGCGCGAAGGGGTTTGTATTGAGCGAGAATGGAATGACACTGGTTCAGGTGGTTGGGCAGAGATGGGCCATCAGCACTGCAGATTCGGGGCGCGAGGTTGGAGTGGTTGTTATCGGATTCGATCTTAGCGGTGTTTGAGCGCTTGCTTCGCTCTCGCCTTACGATAACGTTGTGCGAGGGAGCGTTTGAATGCCTATGAAGCAGATCATCTATTCGTCTCAACCTTTTGGATTTGACGAGAGTATCCTGAGCAGCGTCTTGAGCGATGCAAGGCGGCTGAACCGACGCGACGGCATTACTGGCGCGCTCGTGTGCCGCCGTGATCTCTATTTGCAATTGCTGGAAGGGCCGGCGGATAAGGTCACTGAGGCCTATGCCCGCATCAAACGCGACGACCGCCATGTGAATGTGCGTAATGTTTTTGACGCAACGATTTCCGAGCGGATGTTTGCCGACTGGGATATGCTGCATGACCCCGCTCAGTCTTTGCACTGGTCAGCGGATCAGGTGGCAAAGGGTGAACTGGACCGTGCCAAGGGCACTGATGTGCGTGAAGTTTTTGAGCGTATTGCAGCTCAGGCGGTGGCTGACACTTTTACTTAGTAAGGGCGTCGGCTCTCAGATGGATGTTTTGGCAGTTTCTTCCAGCAGTTTAATGAAGCCTGACACGCTGCGCTCGATATGTTTCTCGCCTTGCTCCCGCGTCGCTGCGGCCGCATTGCCCACCACACCGTTTGTGTTCAAATCTTGGGCCAACCAAGAGATTGAGGCGTTGGAAGTGTGGAAGCCAAGGTGGTCATTGTTAGACTTCATCTCGCTTTGGGTGCTTTTAAAGTCTTCTGCCTTTTCCATGTCCACCAAATCAGGCCGCAGGGCGAGCATGATGGATGTTTCCAATTCGCCGCCGTGAATATCGATTGGGTCGGTGCGCTCCATGCCAAGGCGCTCCCACGCTGTCGTGACGACCATCATGCCTTGTTTGGCGCGCAATTCACGGCCTGCGGTTTCCATTGATGACGAGTTGCCGCCGTGGCTGGTGATGATGATCAGTTTCTTCACGCCACTGCGGGCAATGCTGTCGCCGATGTCTAACAGGGTTTTGATGGCTGTTGTCCAAGACAGTGATAGCGTGCCGGGGAACGTGCCGTGCTCGGTCGATTTGCCGATCTCCAAGCAGGGTAGGAAGAGGGCAGGGGAACCGTCAGGCAGAGCAGTGATGGCACGATCCACCAAGCCGTTTGCGATGATCGCGTCGGTGCCAAGCGGCAAATGGGGGCCGTGCTGCTCGATTGCAGCTACTGGTAAAACAGCGATACGGTTGTCGGCCGTTTGGCCGAAGTCGGTGGTCTTCAGTTCCTGCCAACGCAGCGTCATGTCACAGGCCTGTCTCTTGCGTTGCCGCGAAAATGCACACCTAACATGTAATTGTGCAAAGCCAATACGCCTTGTCGCGCATGCGGGGGCTGCTTACCTTTTGCCCAACCAAAATACCGGAGTGTAAGCCATGACTTTCCGCCCTGTAGCTTCGCAGAGCAAAGCTGTTCCCACCATGGAGGGCGCGGGTGTGCATTTGCACCGTGTCTTCGGATTTGACGAACAGAATCTGTGTGACCCGTTCCTTATGATGGACGATTTTCGCAACGACGACCCTGAGAAATACGCCAAAGGTTTTCCCTGGCATCCCCATCGCGGTATCGAGACGATTACCTATGTTTTGACAGGCGAAGTGGAACATGCGGATTCGCTGGGCAATCGTGGTGTGCTGTCCGACGGCGCGGTGCAATGGATGACAGCCGGTTCCGGTATCATGCATCAGGAAATGCCGTCTGGTAACGCGCAGGGGCAGATGCACGGTTTCCAGCTTTGGGCCAATTTGCCGTCGTCGCTGAAAATGACAACGCCACGTTATCAGGATATTTCTGGCTCTGACATTCCCCATGTGATCGACGATGACGGAACCGTGGTGCGAGTGATTACGGGTAATTTCTGGGGCAAATCCGGCCCTGTTGATGGCATTGCGGCTGATCCGCTCTATCTCGATGTTTCGCTGCCGCCGAATGTGACCAAGCGGCTGCCGGTGGATACCTATTCCTCGACCTTCGCCTATATCTTCGCAGGCTACGGCACATTCCGCGATGCTTCTGCGCCTGTCGGTGTGAAGGTGGAGAAGGAGTTCGCCGGCGAGGAGTTGAACATCCGCGATATGTCGGGCAACCGAACGCTGGTGCGGTTTGATACGGGCGACGAGATATTCGTGCGCTCCGGTGACGAGGGTATGCGGTTTTTGCTTGTTTCCGGAAAACCCATCCAAGAACCCGTCGCCTGGCACGGGCCTATTGTCATGAACACGCGCCAAGAGTTGATGGAAGCGATCCGTGACCTTCAAAACGGCACGTTCATTCGCGAAAACGTGTCCTAGAAGGAGACGCCAGCAATGCGCCTGACGAACAGCGAAGAAACCTACGGGCTTATCCACCAAGTGCTGCACTGGACGACAGCGGGGCTTATCCTGTTCATGCTGCCGCTCGGGTTTTTTATGTACCAGCTACCCATCGAGACCCAGTTGGAAATCGACTTCAAGATCTGGCTTTATTCGCTTCATAAGTCGGTTGGAATCGCGGCGCTGTTTGTCGCCCTCGCTCGTATTACGTGGGCTGCGATGCAGCCTCATCCGCGTCTCATGAACCACGGCAATGAAGCCATTGCGGCGCAAACGATTCATTTCTTGCTCTACGCTCTCATTATCGCTGTGCCTGTGTTCGGGTGGCTTCACCATGCCGCGACCACGGGATATGCCCCAATCTGGTGGTGGGGTATCGGTGACACACTGCCGTTTGTTCCCAAAAATGAAGCCGTGGCGCATTTCTTGGCAACGGCTCATTGGCTCGCCGCAATAGGCTTGGTTCTAAGCCTTGTTCTTCACATTGGTGGAGCGATCAAACATGCAGTGATCGACAAGGACATGACGCTCCAGCGTATGGTTCCGGGAGCTTATGTCGAGACGGGGATATTGCCACCGAAAAAGGCGACGGGGCGTACGCCGCTGGGGCTCGCCAGCCTGGCAATTCTGCTGGGGGCGACGGCCATCGCGGTGGTGCATTTCGGATTTGGCGCTGATCGGGCTGTCGCCATCGAGGCGGCGCAGGTTGAGACCCAAACGCCCCCCTCTCAGGCAGCCACCGCGACCGCACCAAGCGGTGTTGAAGCTAATTGGGTAATCGATCCGCAAAACAGTTCCATTACCGTGAGCGTGGCACAGATGGGCAGCGATGTTCAGGGCAGCTTCGGTTCGTTTGAAGCTGATGTGCTGTTTGACCCGCAAGCTCCTGAAGCCGCGCGCATCGAGGCACGCATCCCTGTCGCCACATTCACGTTTGGCAGCAACACCGACCAAGCGCTGTCCGCTGATTTCCTGAATGCAGAAGTGTATCCCGTGGCTGTCTTCACCTCTCAGACGGTGACGAAAACAGAAAGTGGCTACAGAGCCGAAGGCGAGTTGGCACTGGCCGGAACCACACAACCCGTGACGCTGGATTTCACGTTTGACGAAGTCGACGGTGTCGCCAATGTGGAAGCGACAGCCACGTTGCAGCGCCTTGAATTTGGCATAGGCAAGGCCTACCAAGGCAACGACACTGTGGGCCATTCAGTGCGTGTTGCGATCACCTTGGTAGCCAACAGAAAATAACAGCAAACGCAGCATCGCTTTCGTTAAAAACCGCCCATTGACAGTGCGCCGACCCGCTTCTATATCGCTCGCGTCCTTGCGCTTCGGCATCTGGACCAATGGTCTTCGGTGTAACGCTATATACCGAACAACCCCAGTGGCGGGGTAGCTCAGCTGGTTAGAGCAGCGGAATCATAATCCGCGTGTCGGGGGTTCAAGTCCCTCTCCCGCTACCACATTAAAACCGTGGCTGGATGACATGCATTCGGTCGCCACTTCTCATCAAGCACCATCAACCAATGAACTTTCTAGTGAAGTTCGCTCTTGCACCGACCTTTTTTCAAGACTCTCACTCGCTTTATGACCATCATCGCATGAGCAGTCTGGGAGAAGAAAATGAAGTCACAAACCAAAGTTGTCGTCATTGGCGGCGGTATTGCCGGTTGCTCTACGCTCTATCATCTCACCCAGGAAGGGTGGAGTGATGTTGTGTTGGTCGAACGGGATGAACTGACTTCCGGCACCACATGGCATTCGGCCGCACAGGTTACGAATTTCGGCATGAACCAGACCATGGTTGGCCTCAAAAGCCATTCCATTGCGCTGTATCAGGAGCTGGCGAATGATCCTGATTATCCCATCAACTATCACCACGGGGACGGCGGCATTCGGCTGGCCAATACCGAAGCGCAAATGGACGGCTATCGGCATTTTTCTTCAATGGCGCGGGGCATGGATGTTGAATTTGAAGTCATTGATGCAGAAGAATGTGCCCGCCGCCATCCGCTGATCTCGACCGACAACCTGCTTGGCGGATTGTGGGACCCGATGGATGGCGATATCGATCCCGCGCAATTGTGTCAGGCACTCGCCCGTCGCGCGCGCAAGGCCGGTGCGGAGGTTTACCGGCACAGCAATGTGATCGCGCTGACGCAACACAAAGACCATTCGTGGACAGTTCATACAGACAAGGGCGATATCGATTGTGAGATCGTCGTCAATGCTTGTGGCTATCGAGTGAACGAGGTGGGCGCGATGATGGGGGTTCATCACCCTGTTATGTCGATGGAGCATCAATACTTCCTGACCGAAGAAATTTCGGCCATCAAAGAAGCGGCCCACCGGATGCCCCTGCTGCGGTGTCCGATCTCAGACTATTATTGCCGTCAGGAAAAGAACGGACTGCTGCTGGGGTTCTACGAGCAAGATTGCAAAACTTGGGGCATGGACGGGATCGATCCGAACTTCACCAACGCGCTTTGCCCCGATGATCTGGAACGGGTGAGCGATGTGCTGGAAGGCGCTTTCGCTCGCATGCCGGCGCTTATGGAAACAGGCATCCACACCGTTATCAACGGTCCGATCACATATACAATCGATGGCTCTCCGCTGGTTGGCCCGATACCGGGCAAGCGCAATGCGTTTTGCATAATCGGCCTGCGCGCTGGCCTTGGCGAGGGCGGCGGACACGGCTGGTTGCTTGCGCAGCAGATTGTCCACGGCGAAGCGTGCTACGATACGTGGTGCATCGATCCGCGCCGCTTCACGGGCCACGCCAATGTTGAATTGACTGCGCTGAAGGCCATTGAGGACTATCAAAACGAGTTTCGCTTCCACTTCCCCCATGAACACCGCCCCGCTGGACGAAACGCCAAGACAACGCCTCTCACGCCTGTTCTTGCAGCGGAGGGAGCGGAGTTCACGGTTGTAAACGGTTGGGAGCGTGTCGATTACATCAAGCCGACGCCCGACTTTCACCCTTCGCTGACGTTCCAATTTGATGAGGCGTTCGATGTGGTCGCGGCTGAGGTGATGAACGTGCAGGAAAATGTGGGCCTGTGCGAGGTGAGCGGGTTTAACCGCTTTGAACTCACCGGAGGCGATGTTCACTCTTTTCTTGATCGAATGTTTTGCGGAAGAGTGACCAGAAAACCAGCTCGGGTCGGGCTGGGCTATTTGCTGAACCATCAGGCAATGATCAAAGCCGAGGCGACGATTGCCAATATTCCGGCATCGGATCGCGGACCGGACCGCGTCTGGTATGGCTCTGCGGCTGCCAGTGAATTTCATGATATGGATTGGTTGCGTCAGCATCTGCGAGACGACGAAGATGTACAGATAGCATCGCTGACCAACGCTCAAACCATCCTTGTTCTGGCCGGCCCAAAAGCGCGCTCGGTGCTTTCGCAAGTCTCCCGTGGCGACTGGTCGAGGGAAGCGTTTCCATGGCTGTCAGTGCGAGAATGTTTCATTGGTCACGCACCGGCCACCGTCATGGGCGTGAGCTTTTCCGGTGAGCTGGCGTATGAGATCCACGTGCCAAACAATGCGCTCTATGCCGCTTACCTTTCGTTGAGGGAAGCGGGAGAAGCGCATGGACTGAAGCTGTTTGGTGCGCGGGCGGTCGAATCCATGCGGATGGAAAAAGGTTTCCTTCATTGGAAAGCTGATCTGCTGACGGAATTTGACCCGTTCGAGACCGGGTTGGATCGCTTCGTGAAAATGGACAAAGGCGACTTCATCGGAAAAACAGCGCTGGAGAAAAACGTTACACGTGGTCTTCGCAAGAAGCTCGTAACACTGGAGGTGGCTGCATCCCACGCGCCAGCCTGTGGCGGCGCGTCCGTCATCTTGGACGGCAAAGTGGTTGGCACCGTCACGTCAGGAGATTGGGGGCATCGGATCGGCAAAAATCTCGCTTATGCCTTTTTGGCACCTGAATTATCGTCCTCCAAATCGGGCCTATCGATTGATCTTTTAGGACAGATGGTCGGCACACAGATCATAGAAGCCAGCCCCTATGATCCTGCCCATCAGCTAATGAGAACGTGAGCGGCTCTAGAAGGGGAATCCACTCTTCGCTTCTCTAAGCGGATAGATTTTTACAGCACAATGAGAACGAAAGAGGAGGTAATCACCGTGATTAAATCGACAGTCTCTCCAAACCGTCTGTTGAGCTTATCAAGCAAGGGTCGGTGTAGCTGTTAGTTGAGAAGTTCTAACGCCACCATAGCGCAGTGGTTGGCGTGAACGAGACAATCATCAGCACAACGAACATCGTGGCAATGAACCATTTTCCATAGACCATAACTTTCTCAATCGGCACGCCCGTAGCAGAGCAGACCGTCAGCAACACCGAGGCCACTGGCGGGGTTTGCTGGCCAATACCGAGGTTGAGGCAGACGATGATGCCGAAATGAATGGGGTCGATCCCCATTTTTACTGCGAGCGGCAGCAGCAGTGGCACGACGACGATGATCGCTGCAGAAGCGTGCAAGAACATGCCGAGGATCAACAGAAAGAGATTAATCAGAATAAGCTGCACCCAGAAAATATCAGACGCGCCGCCAAGGGCTTGCGCGATCTGCTGCGGCACTTGCTCATTGGCCAGATAAACACCCAGCACTGCGGAACCTGCGATGATCATCATCACAGTTGCGGTTTGGCGCGTGGTGGTGACGAGCAACTCATAGAATTTGGGGATCGTCAGATCACGGCTAATGACGAAGCCAAAAATCATCGCAATGACAACGCCAATCGCGGCAGCTTCTGTGGGCGTGTAAGCACCCGCAATCAGACCGCCGACCACTATGATCGGAATCAGCAACGGAATGAGAGCTGCTTTGAAGGTTGCCCAAAGAACGGTCAATTCAAACCGCGCTTCACGAGGGTGGTTATCACGCTTGGCAAACAACCAGGCTGTCACCATGAACGCACCGCCCAGCAGAATACCTGGCACGATGCCAGCAAGGAACAAGTCTTTCGGGCTGGTGTTGGTCGTCACCGCATAAAGCACCATCGGAATCGACGGGGGGATGATGATGCCAAGCGTGGCTGACGCAGCGGTGATGGCCGCTGCATAGGGGCGCGGATAACCTTTGCGCTCCATTTCCGGCACGAAGATTTTCGACATAACCGCCGCATCGGCCACGGCGGAACCGGACATTTCCGCCATGAACATGGAGGTGACAACATTGACGTGCGAAAGCCCGCCGCGCATCCAGCCGACCAGAGCGGAGGCAAAATTTATCATTCGGGCAGAGATCGACGTCGCGCCCATCAACTCACCCATCAAGATGAACAACGGTATGGCGAGAAGCACGAGGTTTTGAGTGCCGGAAAACATCTGCACTGGAAGCCGCAACAGGTTCACATCGGAGATCACCATCACCGACAGCGCCGTCACCATAATGGCGAATCCGATTGGAACGCCGATGCAGATCAGCACAATCAGAATGGATATGACCGCCCAAGCCATCAGGCGCTCCGCCAACTGGTGTGACGCTCGGCGATGCGCACGATGAGGGCGAGAAGAATGAGCGTGAATGAAATCGGCAGCGCACTCATGAACCAGCCTTTGGCGATCGGCAGGGTTTCGATTTCGGTGCCGCCTGTGCGTCCAATCCACTCGATAGAGAGCTTAATCATCAATACCGACAGGCCGGCCACGAGCAGATCGGCAAAACTTCGCGCCGCTTTCGCCGCGCCATCGGGCAGGGCGTCCAGCACCATATCAAACGAGATATGGCCATCCTTACGATAGGCGAGATAAGCGCCGAGAAAGGCGATCCAGATCAGCAGGAACTCAGGAATTTCGTTGGCCCAAACGATGCCCTGTTCCAGCACGTAGCGGTAGAACACGTTGAGGCAAACGAGGGCGGTGGAGAGCGCCAACACTGCGGCTGCAAACGCTTCAACCGTTCGGTCCAGAAATTTTAATAGTGCCGTCATACCCGCTGCCCCCGGTTTCAAAAAAGGCCGCACAATGCGCGGCCTTTCTGTTTAGTTTCACCGCGGGCGCTTACGAAGCGCTGCGGGTAGCGTCGATGATCTTCAGGAAATCATCGCCGTTCTTGTCGATATAGGATTTGGAGACGCCTTCAGTGGCTTTTTGAAAAGCGGCACCGTCTGTTTCGTTCACTGCCAGCTTCGACTTCATATCTTCAAGATATTTCGTCTCCAACTGAGCGGCTTCATCGTATGCCGCTTCCGTGATCTCAGCGCCAACTTCTTCAAACACCTTGCGCTGTTCTTCAGTTAGGGACTTCATGAAGTCTTGTGAACCAAGCAGGAAGGAAGGCGTGTAGACATGGTTGGTCAGCGACAGGTTCTTCTGCACTTCGTACATTTTCTTGCCGTAGAAGCCGTAAGCAGCGGCTTCTGCACCGTCGACAACGCCTGTCTGCATGGCAGCGAAGGTTTCACCCCAAGAGACTTTCGTTGGCACAGCGCCGAGTGACGCGAACACATCCTGACGGAACTTACCGCCGGAGACGCGGATCTTCATGCCCTTCATGTCGGCAGGCACTTTGATCGGGCCTTTCGAGTTGATGACATGGCGGAAACCGTTCTCGTAAACGCCCAAAACGTCGATACCGGCCTTGCTCTCAACACGCTGCACGATCTGGTCTTGCAGACCAGCTTTCATGGCGCGGCGAACGAAAAACGTCTCACTGGCATGAACGATGGTTGCACCGCATTCGCTTTCGTATAGCGGGTAAAGCAACGGGCCAAAGGAGGCCTGATCGCGGTCGAGCAGTTTTTTGAAACGTGTGGCTGGCAGCCAGATATCTTCCAGCAATTGGACTTCATCTTCGATCAAGCGCTGGCGCGAAATGTTGATCGCCTCGGTGCCCTTGGCCAAACCCAACGCAGTGGCTGCATCGGTATGGGTTGCATCGAGTTTGCATGAGAGAACGCGGCTGTCTGGCATGATGGATTTGCCGCTTTTGTTGACCATCCGAAAGAAGCGGAACAGTGAATTTGAAAAGCTCGGACGATGCTTGATGCGACTGAAAAGAAACGTGACTTTTTTCGTCAGAGGTCGGAAATCACCGCTGAAAATGCGGTGAATTTGATCGAAAGACTGGCTGGCCGGAGGGATCTCGACGGCCATGCCCATGTCTTCCATCTCTCCGATCCAATGATCGAAAATCGGCGCTATACACCGGGCCAAGACGCACCTTTGAGTGAGTGGCTGAGCCATTTGTTGGCCAACGAATTGAAAGGCGGAACACTCGTCCAGCCGTCATTTTTGGGAACAGACAACAGCCGCCTCCTCGCTTCAATGAGGCAAGCCCAGCGAGACGGATGGGACGTTACAGGCAGTGTTCAGGTAGAAGGTAGTTGCACTGTTGAAGACTTGGTAGTGCTGCGACAGGCAGGTGTTGTTTCCGTTCGGCTGAACATGCTGGGCCAGCAAAATCCAGTATTGGACCGGCCCCTTGTTGAGCGGATCATTGCCGCCCAGTTAGCAATTGAACTACACGCGCCAGCAAAAGAGACCATGACCATCGCCCCCCAGATCATGGCGCGTGGCGGGTGTTTGATACTGGACCATTATGGACTGGCAGAATCTGCCGAAACACTCAAAGTGTTGGCCAGCTTAAGCCATGACGGACTTCTCTTCGTAAAAGCCTCGGCCCCTTACCGGCTGCCCATAGCCGATGCCGACCAAGCAGAAGCCGTAAGAGAATTCACGATCATGCTGCGCGAAGAACTTGGAGAGAACAGGCTGATCTACGGAAGCGATTGGCCTCATACACAACATCCTCAAATTCTGAGTTTTCAGTCGGCGTTTGAAAGCGTGCTGCAATAGGTTTGTGCAATCGGATTGCGTCATCACCGTCAGCCTCATTCGGCACCAGGCGGGCAGGGCGTTGCGGGCTCATGCCATTTCCGGCCTGTCAACTTCACCATTCATCTTGAACGCTGTGGCGTGACGGTCGATGGCGGCTCGAGCAGCTGAGAGTTTCTCATCCGCTTTGGACATTAACTGATCGGCTTCAACAACGTGCACGGTTTTGATCCCAATGAATCCCAAAACGTGCCGCATATAGCCGGTTGCGAAGTCGATGTCGGAATCGATAACTGTGCCGCCTGAAGCAACAATCAAATAGGTCGGACGATCCGGTGCTAAAGGCTGCGGCCCGTTTTCAGTATAGGTGAAGGTGCGGCCAAAACGGGCCACCTGATCAATCCAGAGTTTCAACTGAGCCGAAACAGAGAAATTGTAGATGGGAACGGTGATGACGATGGCATCTGCCGACATAAATTCATCGACAATTTCGTCCGAAATCGCCAGTGCTGCGTTGCTTTCGTCGCTGCGTTCGTCCTCAACGGTGTAGGCAGCTTCAAACCACGCCTCATCGACAACTGGCGGGACATTGCTTGTCAGATCGCGGGTAATAACCGTCGCATCAGGAAACCGGGTGGTCAGTTGTTTGATCATACGATCAGCCAGTGGGCGGGAGTGGGACTGTTTGGAGCGGCCTGACGAATCGATGCGCAAGATGGTTGGAGCGGAAGGGGTCATATTGGTTGCCTTGAATTATTGAACTGATCGGTTAGTAATACATATTCAACAAGCCAGTCAAGAATTTTAGAACGATCGGTTAATAAAATGACGTCAGCGGACGATATCTCGCCCACAACACAGCTGAAAAAACCGCGTGGGCGCCCCCGCAAAAGCTGTAAGGAAGATTTGCTGGACAGTGCCATGCAAGTGTTTTGGCTGAAGGGCTATGAAGCGACATCCATGAGCGACCTCACCGATGCGATGAATATGTCTCGTCCCTCTTTCTACAACACGTTTGCCTCTAAGGAGGCGCTGTTTCTGCAAGTGCTGGATCGTTATGGTGAGACCATTGGAATGGAGCCTTTGCGCGCTATGCAAGGCAAGGAAGATATCCGCGAGGCGGTAGAAGCGTTTCTTCGAACCTCACTGGAAAACAATACAAAGCCCGGCGCACCTACCGGCTGCCTTTACGCATGTGCTGCTGCAACGAGCGCCGGTGTGGTGGACGGCGTACGGGAGCGGATTGCAGCGGTCCTTGCAGGCGGGAAGAGTGGTCTGATTGCACAACTTCAAGGCATTCCAAACGCTGCAGCGAAGGCGCAGCTCGCCATCGACTTCATGAACGCCCAAGCGCTTCGTGCGCGAGCCGGTGAAACGAGACAGAGTCTGTTGGCAACTCTTCCTGATCGCGTCGAGGCTGTAATGTCTAATCTCGCTCGGTGAAGTTGTCTTGGAAGTGAAAGCCGAAGGGGACGCACACCGGGCGATAGGCCAATTCATCTTATATGTGGCCTGTTTTGTAATTCCATTGGTGGCTCGCAAGTCGGTTTATGCCGTTACCGAGTAACATCACGCAGATGGCATGGACCCCAACCATTGTCCCATGATCCTCTACTCACAGTTTATGCGAAGCGCGTTTCATAGCCCGACATTTACGCTGTCAATCTCGCAGCGAACCCACCTGCATGGATTGGAAGGCCACAGTTTATCGCACGCGCCGAAAATATCGGGCTCTTGCTGTATCCCGGTTATGTGTTCGGCATTTGTGATTGGTATTGTTCTATCGTCAACCAAACAACCGATGAGGCGTTGTAACGAAGACAGCTTCTTGAAACTCTGGCTCTATCCAACCCAATACTTGTTCCGTCAGTTCAATATCGTTGGGCTTGTCATCGGGGGCATTGAGAATGTGAGGCCAATTCGATCCCCAGACAACCCGGTCGGGCCTGTGGTCCAAAAGTTCGCGTGCAATGGCAGCAACATCTGCGAAGTCTGGCGCACCTGAGCGCGAAAACTCATAGGGCGCGGCAAACTTAACGTGAGCGCCACCATCCATCAGGCGCTTCAAAGCGGTCAATATTTGCTTTGACGGGTTCTCGGTGATGAACTTGCCAAAGTGATCGAGCACCCAATCGCCTTCGATTTGCTGCAGTGTTTCCTCATGCTGAAGCAAATCGTTGCCATTGAATTGAACGATTGTCGTCCAACCTAAAGGGCGAACCATAGCGACTGTCTCAAGCACTTGGCTCAACGGCACTGCGCCTCCACCCAGGTCCATCACGCGAGCCCCACGAATGCCGGCGTCGTGCAGAGCTTGCAGTTCAAGTTCAGCTGTACCGGGAGCAACGGCAGCGACGCCTCGTGCGTCAGGGCCAAATTTTCCTAGCGTGTGGATCAGAGAAGAATTGTCGAGCCCGTGGGCGTTGGCCTGAACAAAAACCGACCGTTCAATGCCAAGCTGTGCGCATACCCTACGGTAACTGTCTAGTGACCCGCCGCCATCGGGCAAAGACTTTCCAGCAACTGCAGGAAACCCTTCAGGAAAAACATGGCAGTGTGTGTCCCACGCACCCTTTGGCAAAAGTGTCATTTGCTTCAATTATCCTCGTTGCTCACCCTTGCAGGCATATACGGAAAGTCGTCTTCAAAGGGCCTGGGCAGCTTCGATCAGTTCGCGCAGTGTTTCGCGCTCTGCATTTGTCGGGTCTGTCAAAGGTGCGCGAACGCCACCGGGATTTCGTCCCGTGAGCGCAACTCCTGCTTTTATGAGCGAGACTGCGTATCCCGGCTGGCGGTCGCGCAGTTTTGCGAACGGAAAGAAAAACGTCTCCAGTATTGCCTGCATGGTTGCCCGGTCGTCAGATCTCAAAGCGTCGTAAAAGCGCAAAGCAACTTCCGGGATGAAGTTGAAGACTGCCGATGAATAAGTCGTCACACCCGCGCCGTTATAGGCTTCCGCGAACAGTTCATGTGTCGGCATACCGCCCACATAGGTAAGCCGGTCACCAAGCTTTCCCGTAATTTCGCGCACGGTTTGGATGCCACCCGAGCCGTCTTTGAAACCCACAAGATTGGGGCAGTCGTCGCACAGGCGAGCCAGCGTATCGGCTTGCAAAATGGAATTGTCTCGGTTGTAGACGACAACACCCAAGTCGGTCGCAGCGCAAACCGCGCGAACATGTGCAGCGATGCCTTCTTGCGGCGCACCCACGAGATAATGCGGCAGCAGCAGGATTCCATCGGCTCCAGCCCTTTCTGCCTCCCGCACAAACTCTAGAGCGAGCGGGGTGCCATAGCCACAACCGGAGACGATGGGGACATTGCCAGCAGCCGCTTTAGCCGCTTTAGCAAGCGCACCAACTTCACCCGGTGATAACGAGTGAAATTCGCCAGTGCCACCAGCCGCAAAAAGCACGGTCGCCGGGTATTTTGACAACCAGTCAATGTGCTCGCCGTAGCTGTCGAGCGCGAGTTCGCCGTTCTCATCAAAATGTGTGACTGGAAAAGAGAGCAACCCCGCCCCCAATGAAACTTTCAATTGATCTGGAGACATCGTGACCTCTCGTAAATTCATCATATGAATTCATTAAGAGCAGAGAGAAACGGGTGTCAACATCAATGGTGGACATTCCAAACGACTTGCTCAGCCGTGGATCATCTGGCGATACCGCAGCATGGCGCCACCAAGATGGTCGCGCATTGCCGTTCTTGCCCCGTCTTCATCTTGGGCGATTATTGCCCGAACGATAGCGGCGTGCTCTTCATGAAGTTGAATGTCGCGTCGTGGCAACGCCTCGCGGCCAAGCCTGGCTTGGATTGCCGCACGAGGAATCGTGCGCTCGCCCATGTGTGAAAGGAATGCGCTGAAGCGCGCATTGTTTGTCGCCCGAGCGATTGCCCTGTGGAAAGCGGAATCAATTTCTTCGGTCCTGTCACCTGCATCAAGGGCTGCGCCAAAGCGGGTGTGACAGCTTTCGATTTCAGCCAGTTGGGCGGGCGATCCCCTTTTACTTGCAAGGCCTGCAGCCTCTATCTCAACGGCTGTGCGCAATTCCAACTCTTCAATAACGTCGGAAATGGTCGCACTCGCTTCCGTTAGCAGACCAAGCGGAGAGGAAACGGCCCGATCGCGTAAAACGAAAACACCGGCCCCTTGTTGCGAGCGCAGCAACCCTTGCGAGCGCAACGCCGCCACCGCTTCGCGCAGCACTGAACGGCTAACATTCAGACTTTCTGTGAGTTCTGTTTCCGTCGGCAAACGGCTTCCCACGGGGTAACGACCGGAAGCAATTGCTTCACGCAGTTTGGTTTCTACCTCTGCTACTCGCTGGGTCTTCCGCGCTCCATTTGCATCGGTTGCCAAGGAGGAGCGCTCAAGTATTTGATTGCTGTGGTCTGTCGTCGCCATGAAATCCTCATGACATATCGAACGGCTTTTCACCAGAGCAATTTTCATAATAGGTTGACGAATGAGCAAAATTAGTATGATGAATATGAAATAAAGCTACCATCGTCCACGGAGGAAACACGATGCTCAATCTCACTAAATCCCTCAAAGCCGGTGCAATGGCCGCGGTACTCGCTGTCACAGCCGCAGGTTCTGCCCTTGCTGCAGACTGGCGCGGCTGGAACATTCACCCGGAAGGCTATCCTAATACTGTCGCCCTTGAGCAGTTTGCCAAAGACGCTGAAGCGGCAACCGAAGGCCGCGTGAAGATGCAAGTCTTTAACGGCGGTGTTCTCGGCTCGCAGCCTGACGCCATCGAACAAATTCAAGCTGGTGCGATCGACTTCGCCAATTTTAATATGGGCCCAATGGGTCCGATTGTTCCGCTCACCAACATCCTGTCTCTTCCCTTCCTATTCACCGGTGTAGACCAAATGCATCGCGCGATGGATGGTGCAGCAGGCGACGCCTTTGATGCAGCAATGCAGGAAAAAGGCATTGTGGCCTTGGCGTGGTATGATTCCGGCTCACGCTCGCTTTACAACTCCAAGAAACCCATCACACAACCTGCCGATGTTGAAGGCATGAAGTTCCGCGTGATGAACAACCAGCTCTTCGTTGACATGATCGGTGCAATGGGCGGCAACGGTACGCCAATGGCGTTCTCGGAAGTTTTCCAGTCTTTGAAGACCGGCGTGATTGATGGCGCGGAAAACAACTACCCGTCATACGAGTCGACCAACCACTTTGAGGCCGCCAAGTTCTATTCGATCACCGAGCACCTCATCATTCCTGAATGTGTTTGCGTGGCAAAGGCGTCTTGGGACAAGCTGTCAGCGGAAGATCAGGCGGCTGTGAAGAAAGCTGCGCGTGACTCTGCCCAAACCCAGCGCAGGCTGTGGGCTGAGCGCGAAAAAGCAAGCCGTAAGATGGTGGAAGCCGGTGGCGCGACCGTCAATGAAGTTGCCGATAAGGCAGCGTTTCAGGCAGCTATGCAGCCGGTCTACGAAAACTACCTGAAAGAAAATCCGGATCAGGCTGACTTCATCAAACAGATCCAGGGCATGTAACCAAATTGGTTTCGCACTTGAATTTGGTCAGGGGCGGCGCGTTTGCTGCCCCTGATGTTTATTAAAGTCTCAACGCTTTTTACAGAACCGCATCCATGCCTTTGGAAATTAACGATCCACAGCCCGTTGCAGCCCCTCGGCCCGATCAAACAGGGCCCGTGGCGAAGGCTCTCGATGGGCTTGCGGCGCTCTGCATGATGGTTGCAGGCGTTATGCTCATCATCATCATTGTTGTCTTCGGTTGGCTCGTTTGGGGTCGCTACGTTCTCAATGATACCCCCACATGGGTGGAGCAATTGTCATTGATACTCGTGGTCTGGATTACTTTCCTCGGAGCCGCTGTGGGCGTTCACCGTGGCACTCATTTGTCCGTGGATTTCATTCGGGAAGGGTTCTCCCCGGTTCCAAGATTTGTCGCACGCATTTTAGCAGACCTAATCGTTTTCTCTTTTGGTGCCATCATGGCTTGGCAGGGCTGGACCCTCGTGTCTGCCGGTATGGGCCGTGCGGTTCCTATGCTGGGCGTATCAGAAGCATGGAGGGTGGCGGCGCTGCCCGTCAGTGGCGTTCTCATTATCATATTTGTTTCCGCCCGGATCACCCGGATGGTGGCAAACCGTAACCTAACGACGGAAGACTGATCTCATGGGTTTGATGCTGCTTTTCGGCCTTTTTGCGCTCGGTCTTTTCATGGGCGCCCCAGTTGCGTTCGCTCTCGCTTTTGCATCGGTCGTTACCTTCGCATTCGAAGGCTTGCCCCTGCAGATCGCTTTTCAGAGGTTTTCGTCTGGCGTTTCCGTCTTCTCGCTTCTCGCAATACCCTTTTTCATCTTTGCGGGCGAATTGATGTTGCAAGGCGGCATCGCAACACGTCTTGTGCGCCTTGCGGCGGCGGCGGTTGGCTCTATTCGTGGCGGCTTGGGTACGGTCAACGTGACCGCCTCGATGTTCTTTGGCGGTATTTCTGGTTCGGCGGTGGCAGACACCTCAGCTTTGGGCTCCATTCTCATTCCGGTGATGAAGGAGAAGGGCTACGACGCCGACTATGCCGTGAATGTGACTGTGACCTCTTCCATAGCTGGAATCGTCATTCCCCCGTCGCACAACATGATCCTGTATACAGTTGCAGCTGGCGGAGGCATTTCGATCTCGTCGCTGTTTATCGCAGGCATCGTGCCGGGCGTGTTGATGTGCTTGTTTCTTGCCGTTGCCGCCTATGCGGTTGCCGTGAAACGCAATTATCCGGCTGAAGACTTTCCCGGCTGGCAAGCGCTCCTGATCGCCTTTCTGGTGTCGATTCCTGGATTGCTGACAGCGGTGATTATTGTTGGCGGAACACTTTCCGGCATCATGACTGTGACGGAATCGGGTGCTTTTGGCGCGATTTACGCTGTCATTGTTACCGCGTTCGTCTATCGCGAGCTAACTTGGGAAGGCTTTAAACGAGCGGTTCTCAACGCTGTAACCACCACATCAATGGTGATGATTTTGGTGGCGGCGGCCAATGCTTTTGCGTTTTTGCTCACGATCTACCGTGTGCCGGAACAACTCACGATGCTTCTGCAGTTTGTGTCCGACAACCCGATTGTCATTCTGCTGATGCTCAATCTAATCCTGCTCATGCTTGGCATGATTATGGACATGGCTGCTCTGATTCTCATCACAACGCCAATCTTCCTGCCTGTCGCGACGCAATTGGGCATGGACCCGGTTCAGTTCGGCATTATGCTGATGATGAACCTAGGGCTTGGATTGTGCACACCGCCTGTCGGCTCCTGCCTGTTCGTTGGTTGCGTTATTGGTGGCATTGGCATCGAAAAAGCTGTGCGCACGATGTGGCCATTCTACCTCGCCATCCTCGTTGCGCTTTTGTTGGTTACTTATGTTCCAGCCATCTCCATGACACTTCCAAACATGCTCACCTAAGAGATCCTCCATGGCCATTTTTCCCACCGACCGTCCCCGCCGTTCCCGCCTTGTCATTACAGGCGCCGCTGGCGGCATCGGCAAGATGATCCGTGGTAAGCTGGATCACATTGCAGACGAAATCGTTCTGTCAGACCTGACGGACGTTTCCTGTTCAGGAAACGAGCGCTCACAGACCTGCGATTTGGCCGATTTGGACGCAGTGCGCGCTTTACTGAAAGGCGGTGGTGACGTGTTGCATTTTGGCGGACAGTCTACCGAAGCGCCGTTTGAACGCATTTTGAACGCCAATCTCATCGGCAGTTACAATCTCTACGAAGCTGCCCGTCTGGAGGGCGTTCGCCGGGTGCTTTTCGCCTCGTCGAACCACGTCATCGGCTTCCACCCTCGCGAAACCTTGCTGGACGCCGACAGCCCTATGAGACCGGACTCGCTCTATGGCGTTTCCAAGGTCTATGGCGAAGGGCTCGCGCATCTCTATCACGACAAGTTCGGCATCGAGAGCCTGCTCCTGCGCATTGGCTCGTGCTTTAAGGAGCCGTCTGATCGCCGCCAACTCGCAACATGGATGTCGCCGCAAGACATGATCCACGCAATCGAGCGTTTCGTCATGGTGCCGAGGCTTGGTTGCCCGGTTGTTTATGGACGATCGAACAATTCCGAGAACTGGTGGGATAATTCTAAGACTGACTATCTCGGCTGGAATCCGCAGGACACTGCAGAAGTCTTTCGCGGGAAAGTGGAAGCTGCAACCGAGGTTCCTAGCCCGCTAGACCCTGCCGTGAAGTATCAAGGCGGCGCGTTTGTTACAGCAGACCACCCCGGCACAAAGGAAGAGTAAGACATGCCCACCGTGCCAAATATTATCGCTGGCGAGAGCATCACCAGCGACACAACATTCCAAAATAGCCCTGTTACCGGAGAAACCCCAACGTCCATCGCGGCTGGAAGTGTGGAAATCGTCTCTCAAGCAGCGAAAGCTGCGGCGGAGGCATTTGCCACCTACGGACGTTCTAGTACAGCTGAACGTTCTGCCTTTTTGCGGGCAATCGCGGATGAAATTGAAGCCCGTGGGGACGCCCTTACCGCAGCAGGCGTCTCAGAGACCGGCTTGCCAGAAGCTCGTCTGCAAGGCGAGCGTGGACGGACTACCGGCCAGTTGCGGTTGTTCGCCGACTACATCGAAACTGGCGATCACCTAGACTTGCGTCACGATGAAGCCTTGCCGAACCGTGAGCCGTTGCCTCGCCCCGATCTTCGGTTGATGCAGCGCCCCATCGGGCCGGTCGCCGTATTTGGTGCATCGAACTTTCCACTCGCGTTTTCGACCGCTGGCGGCGACACAGCGTCGGCGCTGGCTGCCGGTTGTCCCGTGGTTGTGAAGGGTCATCCTGCTCACCCCGTTACCGCTGGTTTGGTGGCCGAGGCGATCACTGCAGCGGTCAAATCGTGCAAGTTGCATCCAGGCACATTCTCTCAGGTCAATGATGGCGGACAGGGAAATGGTGGAGCCGACAGCCGGGCCATCGGAGCAGCACTTGTTCAAGCCCCTCATATTAAGGCGGTGGGTTTCACCGGGTCGCTTACTGGCGGCAGAGCCTTGTTTGACCTTGCCTGTGCACGGCCTGATCCCATTCCGTTTTTCGGCGAATTGGGCTCGGTCAACCCTGTGTTTGTGTTGAACCATGCTGCGCAGGAAAACGCCTCAGATCTTGCAAAGGGTTGGATTGCCTCGCTGACAATGGGGGGCGGACAATTCTGCACAAATCCGGGCATTGTCGTGATCGCAAGCGAGTTTTCCCATTCGTTTGTGACGGCTGCTATGCGCGAAATATCGCAGCAGCCTGCCCCAACCATGCTTACAGAGGGCATTGCCGCCGCTTACCGAAAGGGCACCGAGACGCTTGCAGCAACGGCGAAGGTTGCCCGTCTTGCCACGGGCAGTGAAAGTTCCGAGGCGCGTGATGCCTGTGCAACTATTTTTCTGGTGAAGGCATCTGATCTGATATCGAAGCCGAAACTGATGCACGAGGTCTTTGGCCCTTCCGGCATCATTTGCGTCGTATCATCAGATGATGAAATGCAAGCCGTCGCACGCGCTTTTGATGGTCAACTCACGGCTACAATGCACATGCAGGATGATGATGTCGATCAAGCCCGAAGTCTTCTGCCATTGCTGGAAGATCGTGCGGGGCGGGTGTTGTTTAACGGGTGGCCAACGGGTGTTGAGGTGGCCAGCGCAATGATGCATGGCGGCCCGTGGCCCGCATCCACGAATGCATCAGCCACATCGGTTGGAACGCTCTCTATCCGCCGATGGCTGCGCCCGATCAGCTACCAGAATATGCCCGAGAGCCTGTCTTAAATCGGGTCAGCCGAGCTGTCGCTTCTCTATTCTACGTCTGCGCTTGCGTAAATTACCCCGCATATTGGAATGGCTTTGCTGACCATTGTATCCCGTTGCCATGGCACATAGACTGTTTGCAACCGCTGGATTTTGGCGGTTCGAACACAGGCTTTTCTGCGATTTGGGGAGCCGTATCATCGGGAGACGAATATGAAAAAGATTTTGCTGGGGTTGGTTTTAGCCGCCTCCACTGCGCTTTCCGCACAAGCTGCTGAACAGAAGTTCATTTCCATTGGAACAGGTGGTGTGACGGGGGTGTACTACCCAACCGGCGGTGCCATTTGCCGCTTAGTCAACAAAAACCGCAAAGAGCATGGCATCCGGTGCTCGGTCGAATCCACTGGCGGTTCAGTTTACAATATCAATACCGTTCGTGCGGGCGAATTGGAATTTGGCGTAGCTCAATCCGATTGGCAGTTCCACGCTTACAATGGCACGTCGAAATTTGCCGATCAGGGCAAGTTTGAAAAACTGCGTGCTGTGTTTTCCGTCCATCCTGAACCGTTCACACTGATTGCGAAAAAGGGGTCGGGCATTTCGGGCTTCACAGACCTGAAAGGCAAGAAAGTGAATGTCGGGAACCCTGGCTCAGGCCAGCGTGCGACTACCGAGGTTGTTATGGAAGCCTTCGGCATGACCATGAGCGATTTCGCTTTGGCGGCCGAGCTAAAGGGCTCCGAAATGGCGCAGGCGCTTTGTGACGGTAAGATTGATGCGATGATCTACACGATTGGTCACCCGGCTGCCGCTATCACCGAAGCGGCTACCACCTGCGATGTTGAACTGGTGTCTGTAGCTGGTGAACCAATCGACAAGCTGATCGCTGACAACCCATACTACCGCAAGGCCACAGTGCCCGGCGGCATGTACAAGGGCACAGATTCCGACGTCACGACATTCGGTGTGGGTGCTACATTTGTTTCATCGGCTGATGTGCCGGAAGATGTGGTTTACATCGTTACCAAAGCGGTTTTCGATAATTTCGAAGACTTCAAAAAGTTGCACCCGGCCTTTAACAATCTAAAGGCCGAGGAAATGGCGAAGGACGGTCTGTCCGCCCCGATCCATGACGGCGCCGCTAAATATTACGGCGAGCGTGGCTGGAATTAAGATTGATACGAGGGGCTGGACTGAAATGTCTGGCCCCTCCCACTTCCACTCCCAAGTGGACCAGAAGGTCAGATAGCTTTTCCCGATTTAGGGGCAGGGCAGGGCGCGAGGGGTAACGACCATGAACAATAAATATGTGGTGCCAGCCGATTCTGAAGGTGCTGACCCTGATCCTGACGCGATGGTTGCCGAAATTGAATCCGGCGCACGCAACGCCGCCGGGCTGGCAGGCAAAGTCATCATCGCAATTGCGTTCATTTGGTCGTCTTTTCAAATCTACATTGCATCTGCCATTCCCTTTGTGATTACGGAATGGACTGGAATCAACGTTGTCTTCAACAATCAGGAAGCGCGCCAGATTCACCTGGCTTTTGCATTGGTTCTGGCAATGCTTGCTTATCCCCTCTTCAAAAGTGCACCGCGTGACCGTGTTCCTGTGTATGACTGGGTTCTTGCGGCACTTGCTGCGTCTTCTTGCCTGTATCTTTTGTTTTTCAAAGCCGACATCGCCAACAGGGCCGGGCTGCCAACGCAGGCCGACTTGGTTTTCTCGACAATCGGGATGCTGGCCGTAGCTGTTGCCGTTTACCGCGCATTGGGCCTGCCGCTGGTTATCGTGGCTTCTGTATTCGTGTTCTATGTTTTTGCGGGTCATCTGGATCTGATGCCCGATGCGATTCAGTGGAAGGGCGCATCATACGGTAAGGCGATGTGGCACTTCTGGATGCAAACAGAGGGTGTATTCGGCGTCGCTCTGGGCGTTTCCGCCTCAATGATATTCTTGTTTGTGTTGTTCGGGTCCCTGTTGGAGAAAGCAGGTGCAGGCAATTATTTCATCAAACTCGCCTTCGCGCTGCTTGGCCATCTGCGTGGCGGACCAGCGAAGGCCGCAGTCGTGGCTTCGGCTTTGTCGGGCCTTTATTCAGGTTCATCCATTGCAAATGTGGTGACCACCGGTACCTTCACAATACCGCTCATGAAGCGCACAGGCTTCTCGCCCGAAAAGGCGGGAGCAGTTGAAGTTGCCTCCTCGACCAACGGTCAACTAACGCCACCAGTGATGGGTGCAGCGGCTTTTCTGATTTCGGAGTTTACCGGAATTTCCTATCCCGAACTTATCAAACATGCCTTTCTTCCAGCGGTCATTTCCTACATCGCACTGGTCTATATTGTGCACTTGGAGGCATTGAAGCTCGGCCTGAAGGGCATGGAGCGACCCACGGTTGTTGGCACTCTTGCCCAACGCTTGTCCGGTGTACTGTTTGGCTTCATCGCTATGGCGATATTAGCGGGTGCGGTTTATTTCGGATTGGGCTGGGTGAAAACTGCATTCCCCGGCCTCGGGTTCTGGACCGCTGTGGCACTGTTTCTCGGTGCCTATGTTTACTTGCTTTACCGTGCATCTCAGGTGCCGGATCTTGAAATGGATGATCCAAACGCACCGATCACGACCTTGCCCCGTCCAATGGATGTGGCAATCACTGGCTTTCACTTCATCTTGCCGATCATAGTCTTGATCTGGTGCATTCTGATCGAACGTTTGTCACCCACTTTGTCGGCTTATTGGGCTACGGTGGCGATGGTTTTCATTCTTCTCACCCAGAAGCCGATGAAGAATTTCTTCCGTGGTCTTGGCGGCTACGGTGAAGCCTTCCGCTCTGGCGGACGTGATTTCTTCGACGGTATGATTGCTGGCTCACGAAACATGATCGGCATAGGTGTGGCGACAGCGGCGGCAGGCATCATCGTTGGGACAGTTTCACTCACAGGTGCTCACCAAGTGGTGGGCGAGTTCGTGGAATTTTTGTCCGGTGGGTCGCTAATTGTCATGTTGCTGCTGGTGGCGGTGATGAGCCTTATTCTTGGCATGGGCCTGCCCACGACTGCGAACTATATCGTCGTGTCATCGCTGATGGCGCCGGTTATCGTCTCGGTTGGCGCGGCATCTGGCCTGATCGTGCCGTTGATCGCGGTTCATTTATTCGTGTTCTATTTCGGAATTCTGGCGGATGACACGCCACCGGTGGGTCTGGCAGCATTTGCCGCTGCCGCCATCTCAGGTGGTGACCCGATCAGGACGGGTATTCAGGGGTTCACCTACGACATCCGCACAGCTCTGCTGCCGTTTATGTTTATCTTCAACACGGAATTGCTGTTGATTGACGTTGGTTTCGCCAAAGCGGTGTTCATCTTTTTCATCGCCGTCATCGCAATGGGCATCTTTGCTGCGGCAACACAGGGCTACTTCTTTGCCAAAAGCCGGTGGTTTGAATCTGTCGCGCTCCTGCTGGTCGCCTTTACTCTGTTCCGACCAGGCTTCTGGCTCGATCAGGTTCAACCCCCGTTTGACGATCAGCCCGGTGTCGCAGCCATTGAATACGCTGCCAACGCGCCCGCTAACGCAAAAATGCGGATTGTGCTTGCGGGGCCGGATTTTGACGATCCTGACAAGATTGCCTCCCAGACCATGATCGTTGATCTGGGGGAAGCGGGCGACGGAATCGAGCGTCTCAACAAGGCCGGACTGATCGTGCGCGAGGAAGATGGCAAGGCGCTTCTTGAGGAGCCGTTGGCCGGTACGACGTACTTCCAAACGCTGTCCAACTACGATTTCTACGGCGATACGCCAGTTGAGATTACAAAGCTTCAAGCGCAAGCGGAACGCTTGCCGAAGGAGATATTCTACATTCCGGCATTCTTGCTCTTGCTGTTGGTGATCGGGCTACAACGCCGCCGGCAGACTGTACCGGCCTTCTAAGCAGGAAGCACTTTATCAAATGTGCTGCTAAGTTTGCCAACGATCTCGTCGATGTGGGCGTCTTCGATAATGAACGGGGGCGCGAGCAATATGTGATCGCCGCGGACGCCATCAATTGTGCCGGACATTGGATAGCAAATGAGTCCGGCCTCGAAGGCAATCGCTTTCATTTTCTTGGCAATGCCGATTTTGGGATCAAATGGTTGTTTGCTTTCACGGTCCGCTACGAATTCAATACCGCGAAAAAGGCCGCGACCGCGAATGTCACCAACAAAAGCATGTTGACCAAATGCGCTTTGCAAAGCGTCTTGCAGTTTGTCACCCATGACAGCACAGCGCTCGACCAGTTTTTCGCGGTTTAGTTTTTGAACAACGGCAAGAGATGCGGCACAAGCGGTGGGGTGGCCTACATATGTGTGCCCGTGTTGGAAAAATCCTGAACCATTCTCAATCGTGCGATAGATTTCTGCGCTGCACAGCGTTGCACCAATCGGCTGGTAGCCTGCGCCTAGCCCTTTGGCAATCGTGATGATGTCGGGCGCTATCCCGTCTTGCTCGCAGGCAAACATCGTGCCTGTGCGCCCCATTCCACACATCACTTCGTCGAGAATGAGCAAAATGCCATTTCGGTCGCAAATCTCGCGCACTTGCTTGAAATATCCAGGTACAGACGGCACGGCACCAGCTGTGGCCCCAACGACGGGTTCTGCGAGAAAGGCAATCACGGTTTCCGCGCCCAATTGCTCGATCTGCGATTCCAACTCGTTTGCAACGCGCAGACCGTATGCCTCAGCTGTTTCATCAACCTGACGTCCGCGATATTCGTAGCAGGGAGAGATGTGGTGTGTTTCGATCATCAGAGGCGAAAACGGTTCGCGACGCCAAGCATTGCCACCGGCTGCTAATGCGGCGAGCGTGTTGCCGTGATAGCTTTGTTTGCGTGCGATAAAATGACGACGGGAAGTCTCACCCTTCTCCCAAAAATACTGGCGCGCCAACTTCATTGCCGCTTCGATTGCCTCTGAGCCGCCAGAGACAAAATAAACGCGCTCAATGCCCGTCGGTGCCAGTTCAATCAAAGCATCTGCGAGGTCTTCTGCGGGCTTGGATGTCATGAAGCTGGTATGAGCAAAGGCGATTTCGTCCAACTGATCTTTGATTGCCTTTGTCACGTCGGGGTCGCCGTGACCGAGGCAGGAAACAGCTGCTCCGCCGGAACCATCAAAGTACTGTTTTCCATCGGTGTCGGTGAGATAGACACCCTTACCAGAAGCGACCGTGGGCAGCCTGGATTTGGTATGACGGGGAAAAACATGGGACATGGATACGGCCTGTTTCGATGCCTGGGGTTGACGATGACACTAAATGATCTTTGCCAATAGACCCTTGGTGGTTCAAGGAAGGCAGTGTGAGCTAAGAATGGACAACTTGCTATTGCTATCGATACCGATTGAACACGTACGGGCCGCTCTGTGAGGCATCATAATTCAAATGCGCCACGCCAGCAGTAGGCGATTTTCTGGTTTTTTGCTGCGGCGGCTAAATTCCTCTCACGAATGATATGTGTTCAAAAAACCGAACTATGAATTGCTGGACTGCAAAAGGATCTGTTTCCAGATAGCAATTTCATCATACAGGGTCGTTTCGCTTCGCAATCCTCTGGGCCCAAACTCCGCATGGCTCACACCCATTACGTGAATAGAAGTGCCGGTGGGTCGTCCAAATGGCCCCCATCCTTCGTGCTTGCCTGTCAAAGACCAGCGGATAGCGCTGCGTGGAGACATCATGGGGTCTTCGCGGCCTATCTGATGTTCGACGGTGAACTTTGCTGATGGAAATGCGCTTCGGAGCCCAAGCCAGAACGCGGTGGCGTCATCGCGGCCATGACTCTGCAGGCCGCCAGGCAGAAATAGCTGACACGCTCGGTCGTATTCCTCGGCTATCACGGAAAAATCGAAAGCCATAATCCGATTGAGAATAGCGGCGTGCCGCTCACCCCATTCGTTGTCGTTGCCCAAACCACGATACGGCCCAATCAAATCTGTCTGGGGTGTCAGTGGCATTGATGCGTCGCCCGATGCGATGATGGCGCGGGCGAAGTTTTCCGGTGTTTGACCCAATTGGCGCACGATTGCTCCGTTGTCACGGATCAGCCATTCGTCCGAAACACGGTTGTTGTGGCAAAACGTGTCCGCGATCGTTCGGAAGGTCAGTTTTTTGCCCGTTGCAGGGCCAAAAGCCCCACCATGATGCGTGGCGGTTGAGATGATGCGATGGGATGACAAAAACCCCTGTTCTTCGTTGCCGCTCCATATCACGTCTTCACCAAACAGTTGACGATCGGGAAATTCCGTCAATGTGGCCATCGTATTGGCCTTTCCCGCCCCGTTCCCGTGGCTGATGCCTTGGGGTGTGCGCACCATCAGGTCGTCGCCATAGTGCCAGTCAAGAGCGGAGATCTGCCGACCTTCCCAAATCATCGCAGTGCATTTGAGGATGTATTCGGGCAAGTCGGCAAATTGGGGGTCAAAGCCTTTCATTTGAGGACTTTCCACCCGCTCATGTTCGTGCCGCTTCAAAGCGTGCCCAAAGCGCCTCAAACTCTTCTAACGATATTTTGCCGCGTTTGAGGGGGTCTAGAACGATTGCCTCGCTGTCAAATAGAGTTTTTATCGCTCGTTTGAGTTTTGGCTGAACATCGGTGGGTATCACGACCGCGCCGTGGCAATCGGCATGGACGAGATCGCCATCTTTCACACTCAAACCATTGATGGTCACGGGCGTGCCGGTCTCAACCACGTGGACAAAGCCGTGGCTGGGGCCAAGTGATCCAGCGAGAATGGGGAATCCTTCCGGCATGTCATCCATATCGCGCAGCAGCCCGTTTGTGAGCGCACCGCTGAGATTGCAAACATTCATATGAACATAGGCGTGCACCTCGCCCCACCAAGCGCCGCGGGCAGCGTCACCGTCCGTGTCTTCTACGACTGCAATGCCGGGCCGTGGACCGCTTGCCATGTGCCGAAAATAGTTCTTCCGGCGTGCACGCAGGACTTCCGCGCTTTGTGTGGGTGGGTTTGCGCCCGCAATTTTTGCTGTCCGTGCGTAGCCGACAACGCTTCTGCGCGACGGATCAGACCAGACCATTTGTTGCCGTGTGAAACTTTCAAACCCCCGTTTGCCTTGGGCGACTTCGATGGCGTTGCAAACTGTTGGCGTGTCGCATCGGGCGAGAAGATCAATCTCGACTTCGCTCAGGATTGGATCGGTCACGATCTGTGTTTCTCCGGACTAAAAGTGGCTTCGAATGCAGAAGCAACCGCGTTTGCGCAGACTTGCGCGTTCTCCAGCAGCATATAGTGGCCGACATCCGGCAGGACAGCAAACTGGCCTCGCAGCACGGAATTAGCGATTTTCACTGCGTGGGTAGGATCGGCCTGCTGATCCATCCGACCGGATATGGCGATGATGTGCGCTTGCGATTGCGAAAGAGCATCCATCGCGCCTGGCCGCGTAAGCGCGAGCTGGGTTTGGGCGTCAATGAGGTTCTCACTTTGCTCCGCCATAACCAGAATACGCTCGATAACATCATCGCTCATCGCGTTTTTTCCATCCCTCAAACGATTGGCAAGTGCAGCGCGGCCACCGTATTGAGTAACATCGTTGCGCAGACTTTCCCTATCAGGCTTGCGAGTGGGAGCATCCGGGAGTGGGTTGATGCCGAAGAGGATCAACGGGCAATCGGCAGGGAGAGTATCCGCGTGATGAGCGGCCACGATTGCACCGAGGGAAAAGCCACAAACTACATCGCCGCTGCGGATTTCTTGAATAAACTTTTGGCGATAATCATCGACTGACGGTTGCGATATTTCCCACGGAATGCGGCACGCTACGGGCACGCGCAAATGATCGAGAAAACCACTGAAGACTTCTGCCGTGCACAGTGTTCCCGGCAGAAGATGCCATCTTCCAACAGGCATTGGGTTCAGTATCCTGCTTTGACTGTCGCCATGGGGCTGCCGGGACTTTCTTTTTTCTCCAATAGACGTGCGACGGCAGCAGTGCCGCTTCGGATCAGATGGCCGAAATCGTTGGCGGGAGTGACCATCGCAAAACCGGCATCAAGACGGCGGCGTGCTTCTTCAGCATCGGCGCAAAAAATGCCGACCGGCACACTTTGCGCTTGCGCCTGCTTGAGGATGTGACTGATCGCAGATTCGGATTTCGTGCGCGGAAAGCCAACGCTTCCTTCGAGATTGAACGCCAGATCGTTGGGGCCGATATAGATCATGTCCACACCATCAACCGCTAAAATGGCGTCGATATTGGTCACCGCGTCTTCGGTTTCGATCATCGGGATCGCCATGATCGTTTCATTGGCTTTGGCAACATAGTCTGGCCCGCCATAAAGAAGGCCGCGCGACGGGCCAAAACTGCGTGTGCCGACGGGCGGATATTTGCAGGCAGAAACAAGTTTCTCGGCTTCTGGTGCCGTGGAGATCATGGGGCAAATTACGCCATAGGCGCCAGCGTCGAGTACTTGCATGATTTGCGTGGGTTCCAGGCCGGGCACCCGAACGAGCGGGATGGCGGGGCTGGTTGAGATTGCCTGAAGCATTTGCAGCGCTGTCTCGAAACCAAACATGCCGTGTTGCAGATCGACGGTAGCGCTGTGAAACCCGGCATGGGCCATGCCCTCAGCAGAATAGGACGATCCGATGGATAGCCATGCGTTGATGACAGCATCTCCATTCGCAAGCCGCTGTTTGATTGTGTTGGCGCGCATGGTTCAGGCTCCCAATTTGTAGCTTGGCAAAATCGAAGCGCGTGCCACGAAGCCACCCGCATCCAAGGCTCTGTCGTTTTGTGCTGCTGCTTCCAGCGTCTCTCTGGAGAAGTGCGGTACCTTTCGGTGATCACCCGAAACAATAATCAAGACTTCAACAGGCCCGTCACCCAAGGCTTCAAAGGTTCGAATGGTATCGCCGGGTACAGAGTATGTGTCCCAAGCATTCACCGTGCATTCCACATTGAGAGAATTATTTAGCCGTACGGCAAGTTTCCCTTTGTGGACGATCAAAACCATCTTTTCATCGAGCGAAAAGGGGCTGACTTTCTGTCCCGGCTGCAGTCGCATCCATTCGGCGGAAAAGCCGTGAGGATTTGTGATCTTCGCCGTATGATCGCGGTTCTGGGTGATGCCTGCACCGATAACAGGCGCGAGCTCAGCGCCACAGTTTGGCAGGCTCGCATCGATAAATCCCGGGCGGAAATCGCGGTCGTGCGCTGCTACCAACCGTTGCATCATCTCGGCGGGCGAAACGGGTTTTAACTCCGCGACTGCGTCGTTGGGCATAGGCGGTGTGGTTTCCCCGTCTTGTGGGACCGCATCACCGCGGGACGTGTCGATCAGTGTGTTGTGTTTTGAAATGTAGAGACCGTAGTTGGCGGCTTCATGGATGATTTCGGGGTGGAAGATCACGCCGCCGGTTTTGTCGCCGCCAAGGATTGTAAACAGCCAGCCATCGTCCGGTCCGGCATTGGTGAAGCCGCGGAAGATCCATGTCGGCACGGAAAGAATATCGCCTTCGTTGCCCGTAAAAGTGTGCTCGCCCTCGCTGCCCCAACGAAACGTCCAAGTGCCCTTTTGCACGATGAAGACTTCCGCAGTGAAATGGATATGCAGATTGTTGGTTATGCCGTGGGGCATTGCGGCAGCGCCGATGTTGAAGCCGTGGGGTTCCGGCAAGTTGATGACCTGATCTGAAGACGATGTTACGCCGGGTCCAATGATTGAGTAGTTTTCCTTCAGGTGGGAGCCGGGCTTTTTGCAATCGATAAAAGCGACGTTGCACGATACATATTGGTCTCGCCGGATGTGACGGGAATTGGCCTGATCTTGTGTGATGGTCTGCATGGATATGACTCGTGCTGATTAGATGCGCTGACCGCTTGTTTTGTCGAAAAGGTGTAGCTTGGCGTCTGATGTGGGTTTGAGGGAGCAGGGGCTGTTCATCGCAGCTTCAAAGTCAGCCGGTCCTCGCGCGCAGATGAGTGAGGCGCCTTCCCGGATAGTAATCAGCGTTGCGTCACCCGTCAGTTCCAGCGCGTAGATCGGGCCGTTTATGGCGCCCTTTCCGGTAGCGAGTTCCAGATTTTCTGGCCTAATGCCCAGCACCACATCACCACGATCTGCCGCCTCCACCTTGATGGAAACTCCCGGTGCTTCAAAGCGACCCTTTGTTATGGTGCCTTCGATCAAGTTCATGGAGGGCGAGCCAATGAAACCTGCCACAAACAGATCGACCGGGTTGGAATAGATGTTTTTTGGTGTGTCCAATTGAACGATATGACCGTCGCGCATTACGGCTATTCGAGAGGCAAGCGTCATGGCTTCCATCTGGTCGTGGGTGACGTAGACAGTGGTGACGCCCAACTCGTGGTGAAGATGCTTCAATTCCGCCCGCATCGTGACCCGTAACTTTGCGTCGAGGTTGGAGAGCGGTTCATCCATAAGAAATATTGACGGCGTGCGCACGATGGCGCGGGCGAGTGCCACGCGCTGCCGCTGGCCGCCGGAAAGCTCCGAAGGACGACGATGCAACAGCGCGCCAAGTTCAACCTTCTCGGCGATTTCCCGCACGCGGGCATTACGCTGCTCTTTCGATTGGCCGCGCAGTTTAAGCGGATAGGCGATGTTGTCGTTGACCGTCATGTGCGGGTATAGGCCATAATTCTGAAACACCATCGCGATGTCGCGGTCTTTAGGCGGTTTGTCGTTGATGCGCTCCTCGCCAATAAAGATATCGCCCTCTGTAATGTCCTCCAGCCCGGCAATCATGCGCATGGTCGTAGTTTTCCCGCAGCCCGATGGGCCGAGCAGGACCAGAATTTCGCCGTCCTCTATCGTCAGGCTCTGATTGGCGACGGCAACGAAGGAACCGTAGCGTTTTTCCACGTCGACGAGTTTGACTTGCGCCATCGGGCGAACTCCTACTTAACCGCGCCGGCTGTCATGCCGCGCGTGAAGTGCTTTTGAATAAGAAGCGCCATGATGAAAATCGGCACGGTGATCATTACACCAGCCGCGCTCATCAATTCCCAAAGGTCGCCCCGCTCGGTGCGGAAACTGACCAAACCCACCGGCAGCGTGACCGCATCGCGGCGGGTGAGAATGAGCGAAAAGAGAAACTCGTTCCACGTCAGAATGAAGCAGAAGATGGATGATGTGAGAATACCCGGCGCGGCCATTGGCGCTACGATGTCTTTTATCACCCGTAGCCGCGATGCGCCGTCAATCATCGCAGCCTCTTCGCTGTCGAGCGGGATGGCGTCGATGAACCCTTTGATCATCCAGATAACAAAGGGTGTAACGATTGCCAGATTGACGATGATGAGCGCGATGCGCGTGTCCAATAGACCAAGCGTGCGGAACATCAAAAAGAAGGGCAAAACAATTACAATTGCCGGAATGAACTGGGTGGAAAGGACCAGAAAAAAGAGAAATTTGCGCCCGCGCATCCGTTTAAATCGCGAAAACGCATAGGCTGCGAGCGATGCGCAGGGGACGGCGATCAATACGGTCACCCCGGCTACAATCACCGAGTTCAGGACCATTGAACCCAAATTCCACGGATCGGAGAAAACGGTGAAAAAGTTTTCCAGCGTTGGCGTAAAGTTCAGCGACACTGAATAAGCGTCCAGCGGTGTCTTGAATGCGGTTAGAAACATCCAGCCAATCGGGAACAAGACGATGGTGGAGACGAAAACGAGGGTGGCGCGTTCGAGCCACCATGCAAGTGTCTTATTCATGCTGTTGCCGCCTTTTTCTCCGTGAGCAACATCCGCACGTACCAGATGGAAATCAGCATCATGATGGCGGTCAAGATCCAGGCGAGCGCTGAAGCGTAACCCATGTCGTACCATTTAAAGCCGACGTTGAAGATGAAATAGGCGAGTGTCTCTGTCGATTTTCCAGGGCCACCGCCGGTGAGCGTTACGACTTGATCGAACATCTTCAGGGCAAAAATAGTTTTGAGAACCGCAGTAACGGCCAGCACGCCCTTCATTTGCGGCAGCACGATTTCCCAGAAGATGCGGAAGCTGGATGCGCCATCAATGCGTGCGGCTTCCTCTGTTTCACGCGGGATGGATGCGAGGCCGCCAAGGCACATAAACGTCATGTATGGTGTCCAATGCCACACATCTGTTACGATCAGAATGCCCATAGCAAGATCAGGGTCGGCCAACCACGGCGTTCCCTCCAAGGCAGGAAAAACGACCGCGAGACCTTTGGCCAGAACGCCGAATTCCGGATTGAACATGAACCGATAGCTCACGCCGATCAGTGCGGGGCTCATGGCGAACGGCAGGATGAGAACGACACGGGTGAACGTGTGCAGCCGCCCGGTGCGGCGCAATAGAAGTGCCAGCGACATTGCCAGAATCACGGTTATGATGACGCTGGTAACAACGAAAACGGTTGTTACCCAAAGAGAGTTCTGGAAGCCGCTTTCGTTGAAGGCGTGGCCATAGTTTTCTAATCCAACAAAGCCACTGGGTCGGCGCTGCCTTGTCAAATCCCATTCGCGGAAGGACGTCGCCAATGAATAGCCGAGAGGATAAAGCGTTGTCACCAGAACGATGAAGAAGGCCGGGATCAGCAGATAATACTGGAGGGACCGGTCGCGCATGAATCCAACTTTGAAGCGAGCCGATTAGACGGCGGAAAGAATCCCGAAGGGCGCAGCGCCACATGTGCGCCGCGTCCTTCAGGCAGGGAGGTTAGCGAATGGAAGCGATTTCTTCGGCCGCTTTGTCGAGCGCGGCCTTGGTGTCCGTCATCTCGCCTGAAGCGAGGCTGGAGATTGCGGTTTCCATAATCTCTGCAATGCGTGGCCAATTGGGGCCGAAGCCAAGTCCCGGTGCGGTGGCCAAGGCGTCTGCCGCCGCTTGGTGCATGCCACCCCATCGTGCATTTACTTCAGGGTCGCGGAGATTTGAAAAATGCACCGCCACCACTTCGTTTAAGTTGGGGTCAAGCAACACGTCGCGCTCCAGCTTGGGGTCGGTCAACCAGCCAAGATATTCAACGGCAGCGCTTTTCGCGTCAGAGCCCTCTGTCACACCAAAAATCCAAGTGTTGGTGAAGGTGGTTTTGGCTGCTGCGCCAACAGAAGGAAGCGAGGTGAAACCCAACTGTTCTGCCGTCACCTTGGATTGCTTGGGGTCGGTCAATTGCGAGCGCACCCACCACCAAAGTGGCAGCATCGCCGAATTGCCCTGTTTGAAACTGTTTACCGCGTCTTGCTCGACAAAAACAGCCGAACCGGCAGGCGCGATTTTTTCCTTCTGGAGCATGTCAATGTAAGCCTGCGTGGCCTTAACGCCCGCTTCGGAGTTGAAGATCGGCTTGCCATCGGCGTCAAATAAATCACCGCCATTACCCCAAAGAAGGTTGATCCAAACCATCAGGTTCTGACCGTTAAGTTTGCCATAGGGCAGGGCGATACCCGATGCGTCTGTCGCTTCCTGCACAGCCTTTGAGGCTGCAATTACCTCGTCCCATGTCTGGGGCACCTTTGCGCCGGCTTTTTCCAGCAGATCTTTGCGATAGAACAACAATTGCACGTGGCCGCGCACCGGCAAGCCGTGCAATTTGCCGTCAATCATGCCGTGGCGCAGATGCGCTTTGGGAAAGTCGGATAGATCGGTTCCCTGCGCGGCGATGCCTTCATCAATAGGCTCCAGCAGATTTTCCAGCGAAGACACCCATTGGTCCATGACCGAGACAACATCATATTCGGAACCGCCGGAAATCATTTCCGCCGTAAGCGCCTCTTTCATGTTGGGGAAGGGCACATAGTCCACTTCGACGTCGATGCCGGTGGCTTTTTCGAAAGCTTCCAGCCGCGCCTCATGGGCCTCAAACTGGCTCGACTTCACCGCAAGAACCTTAACCTTCTGCCCATCATAGGGTTTTCCAGGTGTTGGCTCCCACGCAAAAGCGCTGGAGATGAAGGTTGTTGTGGCAACCAAAGATGCGGCAAGCGCGGCGAAAATCGTGGATTTTTTCATCATTTCCTCCCTGATGATCTACTCAATCCGTAAAACTGGCTTCCTTGATTGTCAATTATATTATTGATAATTTTATTGACGAATTGATTTGCGATCGGAAAGGTGCCGTGGCAAGTGGGGAAGGCGTCGGCGAGGAAAGCATGAGATGAAAGACACGCTTGCTGCTCAAATAGAGAGCGATATTGTTTTCGGCGTCTATGGCCCCGGCACCCGTTTGACCGAGGATCGCATTATCGAGCGCCACGACGCCAAACGCCATGCGGTACGTGCCGCCTTCAGCACTTTGGAGCAACGGGGCCTATTGGTCCATCACACCCACCGTGGCGTTGAGGTGGTGGAGTTCACCCCCGATCAGGTAGATCAACTTTATCAGGTGCGCATTATTTTGGAGACATCGGCGGCGGAGCACACACAACTGCCGGTGGATGCCGCCATTTCTGATAAAATGGAACAACTTGCTCTACAGCACGCAAAAGCCATCGAGGACAAAGATTTCCGCAGCGTTTTTGCGCTCAACAAAGAATTCCATAAAGTTCAGTTTTCCTGTTGCGGCAATGAACGGCTGGAATCGCTGATTGAGGAGCACGCCCGCATCGCGCAGCCGATCCGGGTGGTGAAGTACGACGATGCCGATCATATGCGCGAAGTCGTCGAGCAGCATTTCGAGATAATCAAGGCGATGCGCGGGGTCGACAAACGGGCGTATGTGGAAGCCACCCAAAAGCATTTGCCCGCGTCTGCTGAAGCCTATCGCAGACTTTACAAGCGCCGTTTTGGCACTCATGGCTGAGTGTTCTTTGGATTGCGATAAGGGGGCAATGGCATGAAGCTAGGATGCATCGGAGACGACTTTACGGGGTCGAGCGATTTGGCGAACACCCTGTCAAAAGCCGGGATGCGTGCGGTGCAATATACCGGCATCCCTTCATCACCTGCGAGCGCAGATGTGGAGGCCGGAGTGGTAGCGTTAAAGTCCCGCTCCATTGCAGTCGATGAGGCGGTTGCGATGTCGCTGGAAGCGCTGGCTTGGCTGAAGGCGCAGGGCTGCCAGCAATTCTTCTTCAAATATTGCTCCACCTTTGACAGCACAGCAAAAGGCAATATCGGACCGGTGGCGGATGCTCTCGCTGATGCGCTGGACGCTGATCGTGTAATCGTCTGCCCGGCCTTTCCCGGTGCCGGACGGTCGATCTATCAGGGCCATCTTTTCGTCAATGACACGTTGCTGAACGAAAGCGGGATGGAGAACCACCCGCTCACCCCCATGCGTGACTCAAGCCTGCGTCGCCTGATGGGAGCGCAAAGCAAACATTCTGTCGGCTTGGTCCCCGCCAGTAAGGTCTTTGCTGGCGCCGACGCCATCGCTGAACATTTGCGCACAGAGCGCGAATCCGGCCACAGGATGATTGTGGTTGATGCCTTGCGCGATGATGATTTGATCGAGATCGGCAAAGCGGCCAAAGATCTGCCTCTTATCACGGGTGGCTCCGGCGTTGCCTTAGGCCTCCCAGCGAATTTCGGCTGTGTGCCGAAAGCAGCCGCTTGGCGCGGGCAAAAAGGCAAGGCGGTGGTGTTGTCCGGCTCTTGTTCCGCAGCAACAAGGGGGCAAATCGAACATCACCTGAAGGCCAATCCAGGCTTAAAGATAGATGCTGAAAAGGTGATCGCAGGAGAGCAAAGTGCGCAAGAAGTTGCCCGTTGGTTGATGCAGGCGCCCGACCTGCCCATCGCATACAGTTCTGCTGACCCTGATGAGGTGCAGCGGGTGCAAGACGTATTTGGTATGGAAAAATCAGCAGCCGCTCTGGAGACGTTTTTCGGAAAGACGGCCCAGCATCTAGTCGCACTGGGCGCAACCCGTATTTTAACGGCCGGGGGCGAGACTTCCGGCGCAGTTGTGGAAGCCTTGGAGCTATCAACACTAGAGATAGGCCCCGAAATCGACCCCGGCGTTCCCGCTCTTCGTGCGGGCGAGAATTTGGTGATTGCGCTGAAGTCAGGCAATTTCGGCAGCATCGATTATTTCGAAAAGGCAGCCGGAGTTCTGGGTGGTGACTGATGGATGAAAACAAATTGCGCGAGCATATTTGCATGCTTGCAAAGTCCATGTTCGACCGTGGGCTGACCGGCGGCAGCACAGGAAATATCTCTGCACGCACCGACGATGGCGGCTTCTTGGTGTCGCCCACCGGCACCAGCTTTGGACGTCTGGACCCGGCGCGGCTGTCGCGTTTTGACAGTGGGGGAAAGCTGACGGGCGGCGATGCGCCAACGAAGGAAATGCCGTTGCATACCGCGTTTTACGACACGCGGAGCAGCGCGGGTGCGGTCGTGCATCTGCATTCATGCCATTCGGTTGCTCTTTCTATGATGCCGGATGCGGATCCGGATAACTTTCTACCACCGCTAACGCCTTATTCGATCATGAAATTGGGCCGCGTAAAACTACTCCCCTTCTTCCTGCCGGGCGATCCCGCTATGGGCGAAGCTGTGCGTGGTTTGGCTGGAAAGCGCAGCGCGGTCATGTTGGCAAACCACGGACCGGTGGTTGCGGGCAAAGACATTGAAGCGGCTTGCAACGCGGTTGAAGAATTAGAAGACACCGCCCGCCTCGCCATGATGTTGCGTGGCATGAAAGCCAACATGCTGTCTCATACGGACGTGCGCAATGTCATAAATAAGTTCGATGTGGAGTGGGATGATTGATTCAGTTTTCAGCCAATTTAGGATTTCTTTGGACTGACCGTTCGCTGCCCGAAGCTATTGCCTGCGCCAAGCGGGCCGGATTTGCAGCCGTCGAATGCCACTGGCCCTACGACACGCCGTCAGAAGAAGTTGCGCAGGCATTGCGCGAAACAGGTCTTCCTATGCTCGGCCTGAACACCTTGCGGGGCGATGTTGAGGCGGGTGACAATGGTGTTGCTGCCTTGCCAGGACGTGAGGCGGATGCGAGACGCTTCATTGAACAAGCTGTCGAATACGCAACTGCGATCGACTGCAGCAATATTCATGTCATGGCCGGCTTCACCGACAAAGGCGCCGCCGCCCGAGAGGCTTTTATTGAAAATCTTACCTACGCCTGCGATCTCGCACGTCAGCACAACAAGACAATCCTGATCGAGCCGCTCAACTGGTATGATGTTCCCGGTTATCATTTGCAAACCGTGGAAGAAGCCCAAACCGTGCTGCGCGAGGTGGATGCCGCTAACCTGAAAATCATGTTTGATTGCTACCACATGCAAATAATGGGCGGCGATCTGTTGCGCCGTTTCAAGGCAGCAGAGCAAGACGTTGGCCACGTCCAATTCGCAGCAGTGCCGGACCGTGGCGAACCCGACAGCGGCGAGGTCAACTATTCGTGGTTGCTGCGAGAAATAGCGGCAGCAGGTTTCGCCAAGCCGTTTGGAGCGGAATACAAACCGCGCCTGTCAACTGAAGAAGGTTTGGGTTGGCTTGCCAAGTTTTGACGCGCTTCGGGCTGTTTTCCCAACGTTCTGAATGGTTTCCAGCGAACGTTTGGTCGCTAGATGTAACCAGCCAAGAAACAGTTTCTTAAAATGCTGTCTGTGCGATTGGGATTGATTGTGTTGCGGTGGCGGGGCGAGAGGCCGGTGTTTTCGGCATCTAAACAGAAGTGTCGAACAAGAGCTCACTTAGCTGTTTTCCAAAGACCGTAACAGAGCCACCCATGCTGCTGTGCCTTCGTCTATAGCGCTTAGGCGGAAAAATTCGTTGGGGGCGTGGAAGTCTTCGTCGGCCGTTGAAAACGACAGTGTTACGGTTTCCATGCCGAGGGCTTCTTTTATCATAGCGGACAACGGCAGTGTGCTGCCGACCCTGACGCGGACAGGCTTTTTGCCCAATGCCTGTTCAATGGCTCCCTCCACTGCATGTAGGAGCGGTAGGTCCGCAGGAACGCTATATGCCGGATTGCCTTCGTCGTGTGCTCGAAACTCCATTTCGGCGCTGTCGGGGCAGGCTTGTTCCAGATGATGGCGAACGGCTTGGGCAATTTCAGCCGGCTTTTGGCCGGGAACCAACCGTGTGGTAATTTTTGCGAATGCCTCGGCGGGCGTGATGGTCTTTCCGCCTTCTCCGGCATAACCGGCTCCCATTCCGTTGATCTCCAGTGTGGGGCGCAACCACAGTCGCTCCAGTGTTGAGAAATTTGCTTCCCCAAAGGCAACTGACCCGATGCCTGCAAAGAAGGAATCCTCATCAAAAGGAAGGTCTGCAATTTGAGAGCGCAGGGCTTCGTCAACCTCTTCAATGCCTTCGTAAAAACCGGGGACGGCGACCGAACCGTCATCTTTGTGCAGACTTGCAACCAAGCGGGCCAAGACATGCGCTGCGTTTGGAACCGCTCCGCCAAAGCGGCCGGAATGCAAATCTTTTGATGCGGTTTTCAGGGTTACTTCCATAGCCATATTGCCCCGCGAACCCGTGTTAACGCTCGGCAAGTCGGCGCGCCAGCGTGCCCCGTCGGCGGAGATCACTGCTTCGGCTCGCAATAGATTCGCATTGTCGCGCAACAGTTTCGGCAGCGATGCACTGCCAATTTCCTCTTCGCCTTCCAGAAGTATTTTGATGTTTATGGGCAGGCGGCCTTCCACTTTGAGAAACGCAAACAGCACTTCCAAAGCAATCGAGGCTGGTCCCTTATCATCCGAGACGCCTCGCCCATACAGTCGACCATTTCGTATTTGCGGCTCGAAGGGCGCAGAATGCCATTTGTCCAGCGGATCTGGCGGCTGGACGTCGTAGTGGCCATAAACGAGATAAGTGGGCGCATCGGTTGCGTGTATCCATTGGGCAAAAACCGCCGGATGGCCGCCTGCATGAATGGTTTGAACATCGTCAAATCCAGCATCGGTGAGGCGTTGCACCAACAGCGCACGGGCCTGCGCCATTCCGTTTGAATAAGCTGGGTCGGTGCTGACGGAGGGGATTTGTGCATAGTCGATGAGGCGTTGAAGAATGGCATCGGCATCAGAACGCAAGTGAGCAAGAACGGGATCTGTCATGAGCGTCCTCCGTCGACCGATAAGATCTGACCGGAAATCCATGAGGCTTGGTCGCTTGCAAAAAACAGGGTGGCGGCTGCAATGTCTTCAGCGGTTCCTAGTCGCTTTGTGTGGATGGAATCGATCAGTCGTTGTTGCCCGTCTTTGCCCATCGCCTCCCATTGGCGCTCGGTCGTCGGGTTGGATCGCACGAAGCCCGGCGCAACCGAATTTACTGTAATGCCGAAGGGCCCGAATTCCCACGACAACTGCTTAACCAACCCGACAAGCGCATGTTTTGCCGCCGTATAAGCCTGAATTCCGGTCAGTGATGGGCGCAGGCCAGCGCCGGAAGAAATGGCGACGATCCGTCCGAATTCATTGGCCTTCATGTGCGGAGCGCAGGCTTGGGCAAGCCAGAATAACGCATCGGTATTGGCTGCGAAGATGGCGCGCCAGCTTTCCTCATCGACCTGCTCGATGGATTGGCCAAACTGGCCGCGTGTGCCACCGGCTGCATGAACCAAAATGTCGGGCGGTGCCTCCATGTCGGCAATAAGGGTCACTACTTCTTGGCGTACGGACAGATCAAGCGCGTGGGCTGTTGCTCCTAGTTCTGACGCCACTTTGGCGAGGCGGTCTGCATCTATATCTGCCAACGCGACACGCGCGCCCGCTGCTGCAAATTCGGCTGCAATTGCGTGGCCAATGCCTTGCGCAGCGCCTGTCACAAGAACGGTCTTTTCATCAAACCTTAGCTGCATTGTTTGAGAAGCTCCCCAAAGGTGTCGGCAGACTGTTCGCGCTGGCCATTTTCAATTTCGTTGATCAAGCGCTTTACGGCATCGAGTGCGGGTGTCTCAATTCCTTCTTCTCTTGCCAACGCGCAAATGATTCCAATTTGGGGGTCAACCTCGGTGCGCCTTTTGCGCACCGCGAGGTCGCGCCAGATTCCACTGTGGGTTTTGGCTGTGGTGCTGTTGAACGCTGCCAGGTTGGCGATGGAAGCGCGGGCCGCTTCTTCGCTTGCATTTGGCATGAAGGCGGCGGGGTCAAAGCCGTTGAACCCCTTCGGTTCGACGCCGCGACTGGAGGCAACCGCCATAACTTCACGGCCCAGTTTGACAAAGGCGGGGACACGGTTGGGATCTGCGAAATTTGCTGTCATTGAATCGGGGGTGAGTGCGGTGGCAAACAACATCGCGCCGTAGCCCAGTTTGCCCCACAGATAGGCCCAGATGTCATCGGTCAAAATGGCGTCAGGCTCGAAAATGGACAGCAGCCGGTGCATGTCTCGGGTGCGCTCTTTTACGGAGCCATCAATTTCACCGACGACCACAGCACCGCGATTGCCAAACAGAATTTCTCCTGGTCCGTGCCAATCAGCTCCGAAATTGACGAAGGCACCCATTGTGCGCTCTTCCCCTACTGTTTTGGCAATGGTCAATTCATTCAGCCCGTTTTGAGCCGACAGAACATAGCCATCTTCGGCGAGAAAAGGTGCCAGTTGCTTCATAGCGATTGCAGTCGCCGGCGCTTTGACTGCCAGAACGATCCGCGTGTATTTGCCTTCCAAATTTTCTGGCAAAACCGCAGGGATCACTTGGGTGAATTCTTCCACCGGACCGGTAATTGACAGGCCGGTCGTGCGGCAAGCCTCTACGTGCTCAGGCACTATGTCTACCAACAAAACATCTTCGCCCGCTCGCGCCCAATAAGCACCAAGAATACCGCCAATTGCGCCCGCGCCCCAGATGAGTATGGGATCAGCCATCTTGGTTTCCTCAGTCAAAACCGGGCCAAGGGCCGTCGAGAGCTTCTCGCACTTCGTTTACACCGGTTTCCCAAAGGGCCAGCATGGTTTCGTCATCTTTCTGGTAAGCGCCGCCAAAGCTGCCGTCACCCAGCATTTTCTTCGCGATTGCGGGTGCCGCTGCCTTTAGTGCCGTCATGTCGGGTGCATGCTTTTCCTCCTTGGGCGCTGCTGCGTGAGCAAGCCTCGTCCATGGAAAATTCTCCATCCAATTTGCGTGGCTGCCAGACGGATCAATTTTCTGGGCATGGGCCCAAACTTGCGGAGAATTCCACCAATTGTGAAATTTGATGCTCATGTCCGGAAAGTTGATCATCAATTCGTTAGCAACGGCTGCGGCCGGCTGGTTCCCGCCGTGGCCGTTGACAATCAGAACACGTTTGAAGCCCATGCGGGCAAACGATGCGATCACATCGCGGACCACGGCTAGGAGGGTTTCCACCCGCAAAGTCACCGTGCCGGGATATTCAGCGAAGTAAGGGGCCAACCCATAAGGCATGACCGGAAAGACCGGGACACCACTTTTTTCCGCAGCCTCAGTGGCAACGCGCTCAGCCAGAATGAGATCGACGCATAGCGACAATTGAGCGTGCTGCTCTGTCGAACCGATCGGTAAGATGCATCTATCATCATGGGCGATCCGTTTTTCCATATCGGACCAATTCATATCAGCAACGCGCATCTTATTCTCCCAGTGTGTCTTGTTCAGGCATCGGCTTTTTCAGATATGGACTTAGGCCATTGCGGCGAGGCCAAAACCATTTTGGCCATCAAATGCGATAGCGTTTGTTGCTCGCTGTCCGATAGTGAATCCAGCATCATTTTCTCGAATGACACAAATTTCGGAAGCGCCTCATTGAAAAGGTCTCTCCCGTCGCGGGTGAGCGACACAATGTAGCGGCGGCCATCTTGTTGGTCCGGTTCGCGCGAAATCAGTCCGGTTTGAGTCAATTTATGAATGGCTCGACTGAGCGTGTTTTGCGGGAAGCCTGACGATGCTCCTATATCGCGAGCATATGCGCCATCCATCAGCCCGAGCGAGAAAATAACGACGAATTCTGGCCTCGACAGGCCGTAATGCTCCTCAACCCACGCATAAAGAGGGCCGTTATAGCGCAAAGCGAGGTAATTTAGGCGGTAAGTGAACCAGCAGGGGTTTTGCCATAATTTGACGCTCGTCATCTGGTCATGGCCATCATGAATGGGTGCCCCCACCACAGTCGGTAGCGTCTGTTCACCGTTGCGCGATTTGCCTTGGCTGTCTTCCATTCCGGTGACCGCATTAAAAAATTGTCTTGACGAACCCATGATGGCGCAGCATCTTTTGTGAAACAAGTTCCAAATGGAAGAATTTCTGTCGGAGCTTGTGACCCACGATTGTCAGCCCAGCAAGGAGAATTTTTATGAAAAAACTGATCCAAACCTTCGTGTTAGCGACAGCGATGGGGGCGACGACATTCGTTGCCAGCGCGCAAACGCTCACCGTTGGCGTACGTGGTGGGCCGGAATCTATGGATCCCCATTTTTCCGCGCTCGGTTCGCAGGCTGACGCCGTAAAACACATTTTCGACCCGCTGGTCTGGACGGGTGATGATCTTCAGCTGGAGCCGGGACTGGCAACTTCGTGGAAGGCTGTTGATGACGACACATGGGAATTTAAGCTGCGCGAGGGCGTCACTTTTCATGACGGGTCCGCATTCGATGCCGAGGACGTCAAGTTTTCCATCGAGCGCATCCCGAATGTCACCGGACCAACAACCACCGAAATCTATGTGCGTCGGGTGAAAGAAGTCGAAATCATCGACCCTTTTACCATCCACATTCATACGAACGGCACAGCGGCGACCTTGCCTTATGATTTTGTGCGCCTGTTCATCGTGTCTTCAGATGCGGCTAAAGACTTCTCCACCGCTGAAACGAGCGCTGAAGGTTTCAACTCCGGCAAGGCCACAATCGGGACCGGCCCGTTCAAATATGTTTCATGGGCACCGAAGAGCGACTTGGTTCTGGAGCGTTTTGACAGCCATTGGCGTGGGCCTGCACCTTGGGAAAAGGTCGTGCGCCGTGAGATTTCTGACGATTCCTCACGCCTCGCCGCGCTCAAGGCCGGTGATGTCGATGTGATCAACTACGTTTCATCTGCTGACTACAAGGCGTTGGAGAATGATTCCGATATCGCAACGTTTATCGGCGACTCGGTCTATGTGATGAACTTGCAGCTTGATCAGCGCGAAGAAACGCCAAAAGTTCGCGCGAAAGGCGGCGGCAAACTGGACAAGAACCCGCTGCGTGACCCGCGTGTACGTGAAGCGATTGATCTAGCGATCGACCGCGAAACGATGGTCGATGTGGTTTTGGAAGGTCTTGGCAAGCCAGCAAACCAGATGATGCCCGCAGGCTTCTTCGGCTTCTCAGACAAAATCCCGACCCCTGCCTATGATCCTGAAAAGGCGAAGGCTCTTTTGGCGGAAGCAGGCTATCCTGATGGCTTTGAGATTGACCTTTTCTGCACCAATGACCGCTTGCCTGGCGATGGCGCAATCTGCGAGGGGCTCGGCCAGATGTTCTCGCAAATTGGTATAGACACGAACGTGAACGCTATTTCCAAGACGGTGTATTTCCCGACACAAGCGCGGAAGGAATATTCCGTCTTTATGAATGGCTGGGGAACGCTAACTGGCGAAGCCTCCTACACGCTCGGTTCGCTGGCCCACTCGCCCAACGACATGGTGAAAATGGGCGCGTTCAACCGCATTGAATACAAGAACGACGAGGTTGACCGTCTTCTGCAAGAGGGTGCGCAGGAACCTGATGCAGACAAGCGCAAGGCGCTTTTCGAGCAGGCTATGGAGAAGACAATGGCAGACCGCGCCTATATTTCGATTGTGGTTTTGCAATCGGTTTGGGCAGGCCGCGCCGACAAGGTTGTTGTGACGCCACGGGCTGACGAGGAAACGCAGGCTTACTTTATCAAGCCAGCGCAATAAACTGGAAAACACACCCACGCCATGCGGGCAGAAATCACCCGCATGGCGCTTTTTTTGACGGGCTGTTGAGCATCAATGTCGGGGTATATCATTCAGCGTTTGATGCAGGCCGTTCTCGTAATGGCTGTTATGTCGGTGATCGTCTTTGCCGGCATTTATTCCATCGGCAATCCGCTCGATATTCTCATTCCTCCGGAAGCGACGCAAGACGTTCGCGAGCGCACTATCGCCCGCTTTGGCTTAGACCGTCCGCTGCTGGAACAATATTTCATTTACATCCGAAACCTTTTCGAAGGCGATCTTGGCCGATCGTACATTTATAACGAGCCAGTTCTAAAACTAATCGCGGAGCGGCTGCCTGCCACGCTGGAACTGGTCCTGATATCAGTTCTCGGTGCTCTGTTTATCGGCGTCCCCCTCGGCGTGCTGGCCGGATATCGGCCCGAGGCGCTTTCGTCGCGCATCATCATGGGGATATCAATCCTTGGGTTTTCCGTTCCGACTTTCTGGGTGGGTCTGATCCTCATTCTTACGTTCGCGGTTGAACTGGGATGGCTGCCTTCCGGTGGGCGGGGGGATACGGTTGAGCTGTTTGGTGTGGGCTGGAGTTTTCTTACGATAAACGGTTTGTCTCACATTCTGCTTCCAGCCATCAATCTGGCTTTGTTCAAGATCGCCATCATGATCCGACTTGCGCGAGCGGGAACGCGTGAGATTATGCTGGGTGACACTGTGAAATTCGCACGTGCTGCCGGCATATCGGAATGGACGATTGTTACCCGCCACGTGCTCAAACTGATCTCGATTCCCATTGTTACCGTCTTTGGATTGGAGCTAGGCTCAACACTGGCATTTGCTGTGGTGACTGAAACCATTTTCTCTTGGCCCGGTGTCGGAAAGCTGATCATCGACTCGATCAAAAATCTCGATCGGCCGGTTATGATGGCTTATCTTATGCTTACTGCCGGTCTTTTTGTTGCGATCAATCTCATTGTTGATCTGGTTTACGCATTACTCGATCCGCGTTTGCGCAAAGGCCAATCGGCATGAGTGATCCGCAGACCAAGACTGTTAAAGTTGTTTCGCCGTGGCAAGATCTCTGGGCGCGCTTCAAAGAAGACAAAGTTGCTGTCTGCGCCTTAGCCGTCGTGATCATTCTTCTGGCGCTTGCAGTTTTTGCGCCTCTGATCTCGCCACAGAACCCCTATGATCTGTCCGGCCTGTCGCTGCGCGATGCGAGACGCCCTCCCGGGCATGTGGGCTCTGGCGGTTATATCCATCTTCTCGGCACCGACGCGCAGGGCAGGGATCTGCTTTCCGCTATCCTCTACGGGCTGCGGGTGTCGCTTCAAATTGGCATAGCGGCCGGTGCTGCGGCCCTCGTGATCGGCACCACTATCGGCATCACGGCTGCCTATGCGCGTGGTTTTGTTGAGGCGATTCTGATGCGTATTGTGGACTTGCAGCTCTCGTTTCCCGCTATTCTTTTGGCTCTGGTCCTTGTCGCTATTCTTGGCCAAGGGCAGATGCAATTGATCATTGCTCTTGTGGCTGCTCAATACGCATATTTTGCCCGCACGGCCTATGGGGCGGCATCTGCGGAGCGATCAAAGGACTATGTTGAAGCCGCCGCTGCAACGCCGCTCAGTGCGCGGCGCATCGTGTTTCGGCACATCCTTCCCAATGCCATGCCCGCGCTGATCGTCGTTGCCACCGTTCAAATTGCCTATGCGATTGCATTGGAAGCAACCTTGTCGTTCCTGGGTTTGGGCCTTCCGGTCACTGAGCCCTCGTTGGGGATGCTGATCTCCAACGGCGTTAAATACATGATGAGCGGGCGAACCTGGATATCGCTCTATCCGGGGCTTGCGCTGATTATCCTGATCGTCTCCATCAATCTCGTTGGCGATCACTTGCGCGACATTCTTAATCCGCGCTTGGATCGGTAGGTCGCCATGAGCAATCCTATCCTGCAAGTCGATAATTTGCGGACCCACTTTTTCACGCGGGGAGGCGTTGTGAAGGCGGTTGATGGTGTGTCTTTCACTGTCAATCGAGGTGAAATTGTCGGCTTGGTGGGGGAATCCGGTTCAGGCAAATCTGTGACAGGCTTCTCGCTCTTGGGCCTTGTTGACCCGCCGGGACGCATTGTCTCCGGCTCGGTGAAACTGAACGGTGAAGAGCTAATCGGAAAACCGTGGCAAGAATTGAGGGCGATACGCGGTTCGCGTATTGCGATGGTTTTTCAAGATCCGATGGCGACGCTCAACCCTGTCTTGAAAATTGGAACGCAGATGCGGCTTGCTCTGCTGGCCCATGAGAAAGTTTCAAAAAAGGCTGCGGATGCCCGTGCGGCTGAAGCCTTGGAACGGGTTGGAATTCCCGAGGCGCGTTCGCGATTGTCAGCATACCCCCATGAGTTTTCAGGTGGCATGAGGCAGCGCGTTGCCATTGCTGTCGCGCTGTTGCACGGCTCGCAGGTGCTTGTTGCGGACGAACCAACAACGGCGTTGGACGTTTCCATTCAGGCGCAAATCCTGACAGAAATGCGAGATCTTGCCGCCGAAATGGGAACCGCTCTGGTCTGGATCAGCCATGACCTTGCTACGGTATCAACTTTGGCCAGCAGGCTTATGGTCATGTATGCTGGCCGCATCGTGGAGGAGGGGCCGGTGGCATCGGTGCTGCGGGCGCCACACCACCCTTATACAGCGGGGTTGCTTCGTTCGCTTCCAGCGACGGTAAAGCCGGGCGAAGAGTTGCAACAAATACGTGGCACAACCCCATCTTTGCTGGACCCTCCGGTCGGTTGTCCATTTCGTCCCCGTTGTGACCATGCAAGCGATGAGTGTGCTCAAGATCCTGTTTTGGAAGCCGAAGGTTCACGCGGCTACCGCTGTTTTCATCCTCTCAATCTGGATGGGAAAACACCATGACCGGGCACCTGCAAGAAGCGTCAGGCTTTATTCAGCTAGAAAAACTTTACAAGCACTTTGGACCGCAATTGACGCTAGGCGATAAAATCGCTCACCGATTGGGCGCGAAGGTTGAGACCCGCTCCGTACGTGCCGTTGATAATGTTAGTCTTGCGATCGCTAGAGGTCAGACGCTGGGATTGGTTGGGGAATCGGGCTGCGGAAAATCGACGTTAGGGCGAATGGTTGCCGGGATTATTGCGCCAGACAAAGGCAGTGTGCAGGTCGATAATGCACCGGTTATGTCCGGGGGATTGAAGGTCGACACGCGGGTCCAGATGATCTTTCAAGACCCATTTGCCTCGCTCGACCCCAGAATGAGAATTGGCGATATTGTGTCTGAGGGGCCGCTTGTCCACGGGCTCACCGACAAAGAAAATGCCGCTGACTACGCTGCGGGCTATCTGGTTCGTGCGGGATTGGATCCTTCTCTCGCCCGGCGTTTCCCGCATCAGTTTTCCGGTGGCCAGCGCCAGCGCATTGCCATTGCGCGCGCATTGGCGATGCAGCCTGAAGTTCTTGTCTGCGATGAACCGGTGGCGTCACTCGACGTTTCCATTCAGGCGCAAATCATCAATCTGTTTCTTAAACTTCAGCGCGATCTCGGATTGACGCTCATTTTCATCAGCCATGATCTTTCCGTGGTGCGGCATTTGTCGGATCGGGTTGCAGTGATGTATCTGGGAAAAATTGTTGAAGAAGGACCGGCGGAACAAGTCTATACAGCACCGTGTCACCCTTACACCAAAGGATTGCTCGCCAGTGTGCCGCGGCTGGTGCTTGATGAGGATGCACTGGTCACGCTGGACGTGATCAAGGGCGAAATTCCTTCGCCGCTCTCACCCCCGGAAGGCTGTAATTTCTCTCCTCGCTGCCCCATTTTTACTGAGGAATGTCGAAAGCGAGATCCACAACTCCGAGAGATAAAGCCGTCGCAATTTGCTGCCTGTCATTTCGCCAAATAGCGTTTTGAAGCCGGAGATGCGGACTTGGCCGAGCCAATGTATCGAGCAGACTTCTTATTTCGCTGTGTTGAGCAAAATGCTGGTTTCGCTGTTGAGGATGCCGGCGATTTCGCGTGTTCGCCTCAACAATCCGTCAAACTCCGGCAGGCTTGATGTTTCGATGTAGGCAACCAGATCCCAAGCGCCGTTGGTGCTGTGAAGGCTTACGATTTCTGGCATCTGCCTTAAGGATTTAATGATTGTGGATGTGAGATTGCCTTGAACCTCAATCGTCATGACGGCGCGCACCAATTCGCCGCCAGCCGAACTGTCTATGTCGATTGTGAAACGTTGGATCGTGTTGGAATTGACCAACCTTTCCATGCTGCTTTGCACGGTTGCGCGGGAGACGCCGATTTGCTGAGCGAGCGTTGTTATCGAAGCGCGTGCGTTGCTTTTCAGGGCAGCGAGCAGTTTTCGATCGGTGGGTGTCAGGTCGAACATATGAAACGCTTAACAATTTGCCCATAAGGCCTATCATTATGATAGTTATATAAATCAGAATAGGCAATTTTTCCACTATATGCGCAGATGCTTTTCCTAAACACTTTCAACAAAGACGTCTGTTGGGGCGATTGTTGAAAGGGGTTGGCGATGTTGACTTGCACTTTGGTTGGGGCACCCGTTGAAAGCGGTGCAAGCCAAGTCGGTTGTGTGATGGGCCCGGATGCCTTTCGCACTGCGGGATTGAAAACGACGATCGAAGATCTTGGCTATCGGGTTGTTGATCTCGGCAATATCGTGCCAAGGGCCTATGGCGATGCAGCGCATGTAAATCCCTCGATCCACCATCTAGGCGAGACTATTGGCTGGGCTAGCGCGCTGGAAGACGTTGCCTATAGGGCGATCAAATCATCGAGCCTGCCGATTTTCCTTGGTGGCGATCATAGCCTCTCAATCGGCACTGTTCCGGGTGTGGCGCGTCATGCGGCGGAGGCGGGGCGAGAACAATTCGTTTTGTGGCTGGATGCGCATCCAGACATTCACACGTTGAAGACCACCACCAGCGGCAACCTCCACGGCACGCCGGTTGCCTATTTCACGGGTCAAGAAGACTTTGACGGCGTTTATCCAGAGCTGCGGTATAGGGTTGATCCGGCAAATATCTGCATGATGGGCATTCGCTCGGTTGATCCGGCAGAGAACGAACATCTCACCCGAACTGGCATTGAGGTGCATGATATGCGCGCAATTGACGAGCGCGGAGTCGCTGGACCGCTTCGCGCCTTTCTGGAGCGTATCAAAAAGACCAATGGCGTTTTGCATGTCAGCCTGGATGTAGACTTTCTGGAGCCACAGATTGCGCCGGCTGTCGGAACCACGGTGCCGGGAGGTGCGACGTTCCGCGAAGCGCATCTCGTCATGGAAATGCTGTGTGACAGCGGCTTGGTGACGTCGCTTGATCTCGTGGAACTCAATCCTTTTCTCGATGAACGTGGGCGCACAGCCAAACTCATGGTCGATCTCTGCGCCAGTCTGCTGGGCCGTAAAGTATTGGACCGTCCCACCCGCAGCTATTGAACCAACAATTCTTCAAACCGATACGTCGAAGGAAATTCTATGACCGCTTTAACGAACCCAAATCCATCAAAGCTGGCAATGGTGCCGTTTGTCAGCGTCGAGAACATGATGAAAATCGTCAACACGATTGGTGCGCCGAAAATAATCTCGGAGATTGCCGAATACGTCGAAGCGGACTTTCTGCGCTGGGATCAGTTTGATAAGACGCCTCGTGTTGCGGCGCATTCCAAGGAGGGCGTGATTGAACTCATGCCCACCAGTGATGGCGAAACTTACGGGTTTAAATATGTGAACGGCCATCCCGCCAATATGGCGCGGGGTTTCCAGACGGTGACGGCATTTGGCGTGCTTGCGCGTGTAGACAACGGGTATCCGGTCCTGTTTTCGGAAATGACAATCCTGACCGCTCTGCGTACGGCGGCAACATCTGCAGTGGCCGCGAAGCACTTGGCACCTAAAAACTCCAAGGTAATGGGCATGATCGGCAATGGTGCGCAGTGCGAGTTTCAAGCGCTGGCTTTCAAAGAAGTGGTCGGTATCGACACCGTGCGTCTTTACGATATCGACCCCGCCGCAACGGCAAAAGTCGTTCACAATCTTGCCGACAGCGGCCTGTCTGTCATCGCTTGCAATTCCGCAGAGGACGCTGTGGCCGGCGCACAGATCGTGACCACCTGCACTGCCGACAAACAATGCGCCACGATTTTGACCGACAACATGATTGGCGCAGGCATTCACATCAACGCGATTGGTGGTGATTGTCCCGGCAAGACAGAATTGCACAAAGACATCCTTTTGCGGTCCGATATTTTCGTAGAATATCCACCCCAGACCCGCATTGAGGGCGAGATACAGCAACTGGCTGATGACCATCCCGTGACCGAGCTTTGGCAAGTCATGTCAGGCCAAGCGCAGGGGCGCACATCGGACAATCAGATCACGCTTTTTGACAGCGTCGGGTTCGCCACAGAAGACTTCTCGGCCTTGCGTTATATTCGTGATCAACTGGCCAGAACCGGGCATTTCGTCGAATTGGATCTGTTGGCGGACCCCGACGACCCGCGTGATTTGTTCGGGATGGTGCAACGTGCAGCGAGTGCGTAATTTTCTCGATTGTATTTGTCGTTCAGCAACGTGATCTAAAATCGCGTGTCGTCTATTCCGTCAGCGAAACGGCGGGGCATGAGCGCTGCCTGAAACCACACAAGATAAGTGTAAATCGAATAGACGGGTCGTCCCGTCGCGCGGCGAATGTCGGCGGCATAGGGCACCATGTTGGTGCATTCGAGAACAATTGCGCCGATATCGGGATGCGCCTCCACCAACTTGCGGGCAGCGGCGATGTTGTCGGCTTGTGCCTTGACGAAATCAATCTCCAGATCGTTGTTCAAAATGCGGTCGGTGAATTCCGATCCCGCGCCTGTGCCGATAACCGGCGTGTCGGGCGCAATTCCCGCGGCGGCGATATGTGATTCAGTTAGGGTTTCTGCGGAGATCGTCAGGATGCCGACCTTCTGGTCAGCCGGTAGTGTGCGCTGGACCATTGGCACTTGCAGCAACGAAGATACGGCTACGGGCACGCCGAGGGCTGCCGCCATCTGATCTTGATAGCCGACTAGAAAACCGCAATTGGTGGTGATCCCATCGCAGCCCATCGCAACGAGTTCGCGACCGGCTTCGATGAATGCGTTCAGGAAAGCAGTCGCATCACCGCGCACAACGTCATCGGGCGTGACGCCGCGCACGACTTTGTACTGAACGGGAAACGGCCATGTCAGCGCATTGCCAATATCGCCCGGAATTCGGGGAAACTGCGTATCCAGCATCAAGATGCCGAGCGTTGCGCCGAAAACTGTCTTGCCACCCATCATTTGAAACGACCACCTTTTTGCACTGATTGAGGCGGAAAGCCCCGCAGTGACAGGCAGCGTAGACCGGCTCTTGTGAGGCTGGCAACGCTATGTAACGCTCACGGAGCTTATGCGAACTTTCTTTGGGAGCGGGAATGTCGAACGAGATGAATGGCGCGGATGCAATGGTGCGGATGCTTGAGGCGCACGGTGTGCGCCACATTTTCGGCCTCTGCGGTGATACGACCCTCCCGCTCTACGATTCACTTTTGAAACTCGACCACGGCATCACCCATGTTCTCACCCGCGACGAGCGATCGGCGGCTTATATGGCGGATGGTTATTCGCGCATCACCGGCCGTCCCGGCGTTTGCGAAGGGCCATCGGGTGGCGGGGCGACTTACATTTTGCCGGGTCTGATCGAGGCAAGTGAATCGAGCTATGCGGTGCTGGGCATCACGTCTGACATTTCTGTTGGCAGCTACGGCAAATATCCGCTCACAGAGGTGGATCAAGAAGCGCTGATGCGTCCGCTGACCAAGTGGAACACCGTCATCAAACAGGCGACCCACATTCCGCGCATGGTGCGGGCAGCGTTTCGCGCAATGACGACTGGGCGGCCCGGAGCGGCTCATCTTGGTCTGCCCTATGACATCCAATACGACATGGTGGACCCGTCTGACATTTGGGCGGACGAGGCTTTGTCCACCTATCCTGCCTATCGCGCAGCACCCGAACCGCGCGCTGCTGAGGCGGCTGTGGATGCAATCTTGTCCGCGAAATCCCCGCTGATTGTCTGTGGCGGCGGCGTTGTTATTTCTGGTGCGATGGAGGAGTTGGAGCGGCTGAGCATGAGGCTGGACATTCCTGTTGCCACGTCGATCTCCGGCCAAGGCTCGCTTGCCGAGACGCATTCCAACGCCGTGGGCGTTGTCGGTTCCAATGGCGGCACGGACGAGACCTGGCAGGCGATGGAAGCAGCTGATCTGGTGATTTTCATGGGCTGTCGCGCAGGCTCCACAACGACTGCGCGGTGGGAAGCGCCGAAGCCCGGTGCGCGCATCGTACATTTCGATTCCGACCCGATGGTTATTGGCGCCAATTATCCCACCGAAGTGGGGGTGGTGGCCGATTTGCGGCTGGCGTTGGCGGAGGTCAACGCGGTTCTTGATGCGCGGAAGCAAGGAGCACAAACTTTTGGCGGTGCGGCGGCCGCGCAGGAAATCAAGCGGCGCAAGTTTGATGCCCTCGACAATCTGGCAGTCAGCGACGAAGCGCCGATCCGTCCAGAACGGGTGATCGCGACCCTTCAAAAAACGCTGCCGCCAGACGCCATCATTGTCTCAGACCCCGGCACGACCTGCCCCTATTTTTCTGCCTATTACCAACTGCCCCAAGCGGGCCGACGCTTCATCACCAACCGCGCCCACGGGGCGCTGGGTTATTCGCTCTCGGCCTCGCTTGGCGCTTGGTATGGCGAGCCGGGCACAAAGGTTGTCGCGCTCATGGGCGATGGCTCCTTCGGCTTCACCTGCGGCGAGCTTGAGACGGTATGTCGGTCGCGGGCAAATATCACTTTCGTTGTGCTTTCCAATTCCAGCTTTGGCTGGATCAAGGCAAGCCAGATGGCCGACAAAGGTGCGCGGTATTACAATGTCGATTTCAACCGCACCGACCATGCCGCCATCGCCAGTGCCTATGGGGTGAAAAGCTGGCGTGTGGAAAACCCTGCCGATCTGGAAAAGGTGATGCGCGAAGCTATCGCCCATGATGGGCCGACCTTGGTGGATATCATCACGCAGCCGCTGGAAGAGGCAGCGGCTCCCGTGCGCCGGTGGATGGGATGAGCCGCTTTTGTCTTGACCGTTCAGTCAAGCTGTGGCCGACTGGTGAACGTCGTTTTGCGTTGCGGGGAGCCAGTTTTTGGTAAAGCGAGTCATCATCGCGGGTGCTGGGATTGTCGGTGTTTCCACCGGCATCTGGCTGCGCCGCATGAGCGATATGGATGTGACGATCATCGACCGGCTTGCACCCGGCGAAGGCACGTCCCACGGCAATGCGGGCGTTTTGGCCTCATGTTCGGTCGCGCCGGTGACTGCGCCGGGATTGGTGCGCAAAGCGCCGAAGATGGTTATGAATCCGGACTTTCCGCTGTTCATGCGCTGGGGCTATTTCCCCAGACTCGTGCCATGGCTGCTCAAATATCTGCGCAACGCCAACGACACGGACACGCGCCGTATCGCGCAGGGGTTGGAGGTCATCGTTGGCGACAGCGTTGACCAGCACAAGTCGCTCGTCGCGGGCACGAATATGGAAGACTGGGTGATGGAGAGCGATTATTCCTTCGCCTATGCCGACCGCGCAGCCTTCGAGGCGGACGCCTATACGTGGGGCTTGCGCAAAGCGGCTGGATTTGAACCCGTCTTGCGAGAAGGCGATGCCGTTCGCGAATACGAGCCAAACCTTTCGCCCTCCATCGGCCTGCTGGCCAGCATGCAGGACCACGGTTTCATTCGCGATCCTGGCGGCTACGTGAAGGCGCTGGCGGGCGAATTTGAGGCCCTTGGCGGAACGATCCTGCGGGCTGAAATCAAGGATGTGGAACTGACGGGCGAGCATATTTCCGCTTTCCTCACCGATCAGGGCCGCATGGAATGTGACAGTGCGGTTCTGGCCACTGGTGTGTGGTCCAAACCCTTGATGAAAAAGTTGGGCATCGATGTGCCGCTGGAAACCGAGCGCGGCTATCACATCGTTTTCAAAGATGCCACGGGTGGTCCTGCTAGCCCTATCATGGTGGCGAGCGGCAAATTCGTGGCAACGCCCATGGCGGCCGGTCTTCGCTGCGCGGGCATTGTCGAGTTTGGCGGGCTTGATGCTGGGCCGAACGACGCGGCTCTCGCTCTGCTGCGCAAGTTCACCAAAGCCGCCTTTCCCGATCTTGAATATTCGGAAGAAATCGAATGGCTGGGCCATCGCCCCGCACCATCCGACAGCTTGCCGCTTATCGGGCAAGTCCGCGATACCGGCATCTATACCGCCTTCGGCCATCACCATATCGGATTGACGGGTGGCCCGAAGACCGGAAGACTGACAGCTGGCCTCGTTGCGGGAAAACCCGCCAACACCGATCTTTCGCCTTTCAACCCGATGCGCTTTGGCTGACGGGTGAGGGGCGAGGCAGATAAAATGAAACCTAAGGGAGAACACCTATGAAGAAACTGACATCAACTCTGGCAGCCTTTGCCGCGACGGCGATGATCGCCACGCCTGCCGTCTCTGCGGAAAAGTGGGATATGCCGATGGCCTATTCCGGTTCGAATTTCCATTCTGTGACCGGTGCTGAATTTGCAAAATGTGTGACGAAGGGAACCGGCGGAGATATCTCCATCACCACGCACCCGTCCGGCTCGCTTTTTGCCGGTGCGGATATCAAACGCGCCATTCAGACGGGTCAGGTGCCAATCGGTGAGCGCCTGCTTTCCGGCCACCAGAATGAGAGCGCGATTTTTGGCTGGGATTCCATTCCCTTCCTCGTCTCGTCTTTTGACGAGCACGACAAACTCTACAGCGTTGCCAAGCCGCATGTGGAAAAACTATTGGGTGAACAAGGCATGACCTTGCTCTACTCCGTGCCGTGGCCGCCGCAGGGTCTTTACTTCAAGAAAGAAGTGAAATCGGTTGCCGACATGCAGGGCGTGAAGTTCCGTTCCTACAACAACGCCACCGCACGCCTTGCAGAGCTGACGGGCATGTTGCCGGTGCAGATCGAAGCGGCTGAAATCAGCCAAGCGTTTGCAACCGGTGTTGCTGAATCGATGGTTTCTTCCGGTGCCACTGGCTACGACCGTAAAGTTTGGGAGAGCCTGACACACTTTTATGAAGTCGATGCCTGGTTGCCGCGCAACTACATCATGGTCAATTCCGAGGTGTGGAACAAAACGTCGGATGCCAACAAGAACATCATTCAGGCGTGCGCCGACATGGCTGAATATGCGGGCACGTGGCGTGCTAAGGAATATACCGGCTTCACAATGGCTGGCCTTCGCGCTGGTGGCATGACCGTGGAACGCGCTGGCGATGGCCTGATGAACGAGCTTAAGGAAATCGGCGCGACGATGTCGGCTGAATGGCTGGAAGCTGCCGGTGATACCGGTAAGGCGATCCTCGACGCCTACAAAGCAGCGCAGTAAAGCGCCAACCGTCTAGCGGTTGAACGCTGGACCCGCACACGGTTTGCGGGTCCAGCCTTTTCCTTCAGGAGTTTTCTTATGGCAGCCTTGCTACGGGGCACGCGTCGCATTTTAGACTTTGCCTATTTGGCCTGTGGTGTGTTGGCGGCATTGTGCCTGATCGCGATTTTGTCGCTGATCGTCGCGCAGATGATTGCCCGTTGGACGGGTGAGATATTCCCCGGAGCCGCAAACTATGCGGGCTATGCCATGGCAGCGGCGAGCTTTTTTGCCTTTGCCAACGCGCTCAATCGCGGCTCACACATCCGGGTGTCGCTGTTGCTGAACGCTGTGGCTGCGCCGGTTCGCAGAATTCTGGAAGTCTGGTGCTTTGGCGTCGCCGCAGCGGTGATGTGGTATTTTACCTACCATGCCTACTGGTTCACCTATTGGTCTTGGAAGTTCAACGAGGTCAGTCAGGCACAGGACGCCACGCCGCTTTGGATACCTCAATCGGTGATGGTGATCGGCGGGGTCATGCTGGCCATATCTCTTACGGACCATCTCATTCACATCATTTTCCGCGGTGACCACCGCATCACCCGCGATCTGGTTGACCAGAGTCACGCGGAATAGGGGCGCACGAACGTTATGGAAGAACTCTACGCGATTGCGCTTTTTCTCTTTGTGCTGTTTCTGCTGCTCGGCACCGGCGTCTGGGTTGGCCTCGCGCTGATGGGCGTTGCCTGGGTGGGGATGGAACTCTTCACCACGCGCCCGGTGGGCGATACGATGATTACGACGATCTGGGCCAGTTCGTCGAGTTGGACGCTCACGGCCCTGCCGCTGTTTATCTGGATGGGGGAAATCCTGTTCCGAACGCGGCTTAGCGAGGACATGTTTCGCGGCCTGTCGCCGTGGCTGGCGCGTCTGCCGGGCGGGTTGGTCCACACCAATATCGTTGGCTGCACGGTGTTTGCCGCCGTCTCCGGCTCTTCGGCTGCGACGCTGACAACGGTGGGCAAAATGTCGATCCCTGAATTGCGGGCGCGGGATTATCCCGAGAAAATCGTGATTGGCACATTGGCCGGCGCGGCAACTCTCGGCTTGATGATCCCGCCGTCGCTGGCGCTGATCGTCTACGGAGTGACGGTGAACGAAAGCATCACGCAATTGTTCTTTGCTGGTGTGTTTCCCGGTCTCATTCTGGCGCTGATGTTTATGGGCTATGTTGCGATCTACTCAAAGATTTCCGGCACATGGAATCCCAAGCAGGAAACCGGAATGTCGCTTTCGGAAAAACTGGCAAATTCGCGGTTTCTCATTCCGGTTATGCTGCTCATTTTCGTGGTCATCGGCTCCATGTATGGCGGCTTTGCCACGGCAACCGAAGCTGCTGCAATCGGTGTGATCGGCTCGCTCATTTTGGCGGCCGGGCAGGGGTCGCTGAATTGGAACACGTTCACCGAAAGCCTGATGGGCGCGACGCGCACTTCCGCTATGATCGCGCTGATTTTGGCCGGTGCTGCGTTCCTGAAGCTTGCAATGGGCTTCACCGGCCTGCCTCGCGCGTTGGCTGATGGCATTGCGACAATGGAATTATCGCGGTTCCAATTGCTTATGATCCTGATGGTTTTCTACATCGTGTTGGGCATGTTCCTCGACGGGATTTCTTCCGTCGTGTTGACCATGGCCGTGGTGGAGCCAATGGTCCGTGAGGCTGGCATTGATCTTGTGTGGTTCGGCATTTTCGTGGTCGTGGTGGTGGAAATGGCACAAATTACACCGCCCATTGGGTTCAATCTGTTCGTGCTGCAAGGGATGACCGAACACGAGATGGGCTACATAACGCGGGCTGCGTTTCCGATGTTCATGATCATGGTGCTGATGTGTTTCGTGCTGATCTGGTTCCCGGAAATCGCGCTTTGGTTGCCTGAAAACATGCGCCAACAACTGCCCTAACGGTGCTGCGCCTTCTGCAATGGGTAGGGCGAACGGGGCGGTATTGGCTGATCGTCGGTCTGGTGGTTGGTTTGGCGTTGCCGGAAATCACACTGCTCGTGCGCCCCTGGATTGGCGAACTTATTGCGGCACTGCTTGTGGTCACCGCCGTCCGCGTTGGCGCGCGGGCCGCTTTGGGATCAATGGGCGATGTGCGCTCTGCTTTCGCAGCGGTGGGCTTCCTGCAAATCGTCCTGCCCCTTGCGGTCTTGGCTGCGGTCTATGCGTTCGGCTTGCTGTCCGTGCCGTTGGCGCTGGTGATCGCGCTGCTGCTTTCGGCACCGTCGGTGACTGGTGCTCCCAACTTCGTGGCGATGGTTGGCGGCGACCCCGCACCTGGAATGCGTATTCTCATTTTAGGCACGCTGCTGTTTCCGCTCACGGCTCTGCCGCTGCTGTTGGTTGTCGATCCGCTTGGCGGCGGTGTGTGGGCGTCGTTGCGATTGGCATTCGTTCTGTTGACGGTCATCCTCGGCGCGGTGGCTGTTGGCTTTGCGCTTCGCGCGCTCGTTCCCTCACTCGGCGATGAGCGGAACCGCAGCGCGTTGGATGGTGTTGCGGCACTGTTGCTTGCGGTGGTTGTTGTCGGGTTGATGTCCGCTATTGGGCCGCTGCTGCGCTCTGAGCCGCTCACCTTGCTCATGTGGTTCATCGCAGCTGTGGTGGTGAATTTCGGGCTGCAATGGATCACCTTTACCGTGCTGAAAAATCGGCGTCCTGATGAGGCGTTGCCGGTTGCCGTCTATAGCGGCAACCGTAACATCGCTCTCTTCCTGACCGTTCTGCCGGAGCAGGTTGCCGCGCCGATGATGGTTTTTATCGGCTGCTACCAGATACCGATGTATCTCACACCGGCACTGGTTGCGAAGTTCAATCGGGCTCTGGCAAGGGCTGGTTAGAAGCCAATCGCCATGTCAGCCAGCGCCATGAAGAGCGGGATTGAGAGAATGGCGACCGGCGTTCCAATGCCTGTCGATGCGCCGATATAGGCTGACGGATTGGCTTCCGGCAGTGCGGCGCGCACGGTGGGCGGACCGGAAATATCCGAGCTAGAAGCGGCCATGATCGACAGCAGCACCACGCCGCCGGCGGAGAAGCCTGTCATGTGATGGGCGGCAAGGCCGATGCCGAAGCCGATCATACCGTGAACCAAGGGGCCAGCGATGCCGTAGAAAATATAGGCGTGGGCGACCTTGCGCATTTCGGAAATCCGCGCCCAAGCCTCGGCTCCCATGATCAGCATGAGAATGGAAAGCAGACCCCGGAACAGCGGCTCGTAGAAGCTTTGATAGACGCTGTCTGGCTTTGCGAATATGCCAAGCGCCAGCCCTAGCATCAGCGCGGAGATGGCTGGACTGCGAAACGTGTCCACAAGGATGCCCTTGATCATGTCGCCATCCACACCGCTGATTTGTGTGCGTTTGCCGCCGCCACCAGCGCCGCCCATCGTCATCGTGCCTTGGCCGCTTACGGCCATTTGAGCGGCTTCGCGCCGTGCAACGCTAATGCGTGCCAACACGATTGCGGTCACCAAAGCGGCGATGTCCATGAACGGATAGAGCGCGCCGATAAAGCCCTCATAGGCAATGCCATCGCCGTCCAGAACGGCCATTCCGGCCGCCAGCGTTGAGGCTGATACCGCGCCGAACAGGCCTGCTGTCGCAATGCCGTCGACTCGGGACACGCCTTTCAGCCGCGCCAGCGTCACCGTGCCCAGAAGCACGATGACAACGCCGGCGATCGCTGCGCCAAGCGCTGGCACAGCAAGGGACATGAAGTCGGCCTCGCGCACGGAAATGCCTGCGCCAAGGCCGACCTTCAGCAGCAGCAAGATCACGATGAACTTGTAGACCGGCTCCGGCACTTCCAACTTGCTGTTGAAGGCTGCCAGCAGCATGCCTCCGATGAGAAAAGCCAGTGTGGGCTTTTGGAACTGGGTCAAAATTGTGTTGAGTATGTCTGCGGCGAATTCCATGGGACTTTCCTTCGAAGAGGCAGGGTGCGCGGCACGGAGCCGGGCACGGGCTGATTTCGTCGTGGATAGCGCATCGTAGAATATGATAAAAATATATAGTATTTATAATTTCGTTCTATAAAATAGATGTATGGCTGCGTTGAACTATCATCACCTGCGCTATTTTCGTGAGGTCGCCCATGAGGGAAATTTGAGCCGTGCTGCGGAGCGGCTCAACGTCTCGCAGTCGGCGCTGTCGATTCAGATCAAAAACCTTGAAGACCGCCTCGGCCACCCGCTTTTTGAACGGGTTGGGCGGGGGCTGGTTTTGACGGAGGTGGGGCGTATCGCGCTGGATCACGCCGACCGCATCTTCGGTGCCGGTGAGGAATTGCTGGCCACGCTCAGCCAAAATGCGACCGTTTTGCCGCCGTTGAAGCTCGGCGCGCTGTCCACGCTGTCGCGCAACTTTCAGATGGCTTTTTTGCGTCCGGCCATCCGCAGGGGCGATGTGGATTTCGTACTTAAATCGGGAAACACGCAAACGCTGCTGGAGGGTTTGCGCACGCTGTCGCTTGATGTGGTGTTGACGACGGAGGTTCCCCAAGGCGAGCATGGGCAGGAATTCGCTGCCCAGCGGATTGCTGACCAGGAGGTCGGCATTCACGGGGTTCCTGATCGAGTGAAATATTCGACGTTGCGCGAACTGCTGGAGAGCGAACCGTTGATCTTGCCGACCGACACGGCAATCCGCACAGGTTTTGAAGGTTTGTTATCGCGTCTGGGCATCACGCCCCGCATTGCGGCCAGTGTCGACGATATGGCGATGGTTCGGTTGCTGGCGCGGGAAGGGGCGGGGTTGGCGGTTGCGCCGGCGGTGGTGCTGGCAGACGAAATCGCCTCACGCCGTTTGGCGACAGCACCGTTTTCGCTGGATATCGCTGAGCCGTTCTACGCGGTCACCATCTCGCGCAAATATCCGCATCCAATGTTGGCGCAGCTGTTGGAAAGTCCTGCGGTTTAAGCTGCGTCCTCAAATGCAGTAACGTGTTCCACCGCGCCGTTTTTCGAGACGAAAACGCCCAGCCATTCGGTGAAGACTTTGGCAGGCAGCGGTTTGGAAATGTAATAGCCCTGAATTTCGTCACACCGCGTCTCGCGAAGGAAGGTGAGTTGTTCTTCGTCCTCAACGCCCTCAACAACGACCTTCAAACCAAGGCAGTGGGCCATAACGGTCATGGCACTAACCATAGTCGCATTGGCATGGTTTGTATTGACGCCGGTTATGAAGGAGCGGTCGATTTTGATGACATCAGGGTGAAGCCGCTGAAGATATGTAAGTGAGGCTTGGCCCGTGCCGAAATCATCAAGCGCGATGTGAACGCCGAGATTCTGCAAGCGCTTCAGCTGTGGCGCTGCGATTTCAACATCGGCCATACGCGCGGTTTCCGTCACTTCCAATTGTACCCGTGAAGGAGCAAAAGGTAGGGCCTGCATTAGATCGTAGACCTGATCCATGAAAGTCACATTGCTGAGTTGTTTGGCAGAAATGTTGATGGATACTTTTGGCAATTGCAGACCAGCCGCACACCATTTTTGCATGTGAGCAAGAGCGGTGCGGATGACCCACATATCGACTTCCGCGATCAGCGAGGACTGTTCTGCCGTGTTGATGATGTGGTCCATACGGACCGATTTCAAACGGCTGTTCTCACACCGAAGCAAAGCTTCTGCGGCGGTCAATGCGCCGGTTTTTGCGCAGACAACGGGCTGGAATGATAGATCGAACTCATTGTTTTCGAGCGCTTCGCGAATGCCTGTCTCGATTTCCAAACGTGCCTTTGAACCTTGGACGAGACCATCTTCATAGACCAGATATCCAGAAAGCGGTTTGTCCCTGCAGGCGCGTCTCATGGCAATGCCTGCGTTGCGAATGAGTATCTCGCCGGTTTGGCCACTTTCCGGGAAGATGGCAGCTCCGATCATGCAAGTTGGATAGACCACGCCTTCCGACAGATCGACCGCCTTGCGTGTTGAATCCAACATGCGCGTAATCATCCAGTGAACATCGTCCATCTGGTTGAGGTCAGTGAGTGCTATGAGCATGTCGCCGGTATTTCCGACGATGAGCAGTTTGTCTTGGTCGCGCAACGTGGCTTCAATCTGACGCTTTAGCGTTCGCATCAACAATTCGCATAGCGGTTCGCCTAACGCTTCCAACAGATAGTCCCAGGAGTCGATGCGAAGGTGCAGCAGGGCAACGATTTTCTTGTTGCGAGCACTTTCCTCCAGCGCACTATCGACGGTGGAGGTGAATTCAGATTCAGCGGCTGCAGCGGCGGCCTGAATCATTTCGTCTTCGCTCATGCGACTGGTAATGGGCAAGGCAAGTTCTGCGGATGGTGCAGAAGCGTTGGATGTTTCCCTCATGCGCTTGTCGTCGCTGGCTTTGTTGCCTAGCTGAAGTGACAAACCATCCCAATTTTTGATTTGCGATGTGCCTTCGCTGCGTGCAGCGTTGAGGGCGTGGGAGGCGCGATGAACGAGCTCGTGCGCGGTGCATTTTTCCTGTTCCAAAATGGCAACGCCGATGCTGATCGTGATCGCTTCGCCTGCGGGCAGAAAGTTTCTGCCTTGGCGGGAAACAGTGCTGCGCAGAGCTTCCGCCAATGCGGCTGCGCGGGTGGTGTCGGATTGTGGCAACGCGATGCAAAATTCGTCGCCACCGTATCGGGCGACATAGGCCGGATCGAACGCCATAGAACGCAATGTCTTTGCAACTTCGATGATTGCCTTGTCTCCGGTTGCGGGGCCGAAGCGGTCGTTGATTGTGGAGAAGTCATCGATGCCGACCATTAAAACAACCGTGCCGTCGCCGCTTTCGCGGGCCCGTTCCATGTCTTCAACAAATTTGGTGAAAAAGGTGCGGCGGTTGAGGCAACCGGACAGCGCGTCGTGGGTGTTGAGATAGGTCAGTTCGCGGGTTTGCTGCGAAAGTTCGGCTTCTTTTTCGCCCAGCAGTTTGAGTGCCTTGGCAAGCTCATGACGGGTGTAATTTTCGTTCGTCATGTCACGCATGGTGACAATAGCGCCAATCGACTTGCCCTTGTCATTGGCAATCACTGTCGCGTTGACGTTAAAATTGTGGATGTGGCCACTTGGTGTGCGCAGGCTTAATGCTTCTTCACGCGTCTCGCGCTCTTCGCGCAGTGCGGTGTGCCAGGGGTAGCCGCCTGCAATAGCGCGGCCATCGACCATGCGCCATGGTAGGTTGTTGATTTTGGCACCGACGAGTTTCTCGCCTTCGTCATCATACATGCCTGCAAAAGATGCGTTGACGAGAAGAATGCGCTCTCGCTCATCAAGAATGAGGACACCCTCCGACAATGTGTCGAAAGCCTTCTGTACCCGTTCGGGAATAACGCGACTTGGGTCCAGTTCCTTCAATGAGCGGCGCAAAATGAAGAAATATCCTGCAAATCCGCAGATCATGATGAAAGCGAGAAACGTCAGCAGCGAACCGGGTATACCAAAATAGTGCGCGCCCGTTGTGGGCGGGCTGAATGAAATCTCAATCGTCCCCTGTTTGCCGTCTGCGCCAAGCAGAGGCACCGATACATGGGTGGGCGTTGAGCGGCCCTCTGCGACTGGCATCCAGTGTTTCTCGTGGTCGCCGTGGGAAAAAACAATTTTGCCTTGGGCGTTGCGGAAGGCGGTTGAGAACACGTCATCGTTGCGCTCCACCACGGAGCGCATGGTTTCTTGCATGGCCAGCGGATTGTCTTGGTTGGCAGCGCTAGCAAGTTGCACAGCGAGCGCTTCAGCGACTTTTGCACGAGAATCCAGCTCGGCTCTGTGCCCATCGGGCAGCAAACCGAACAGATAAGCGGTCAGCGTCAGCGCGAGCGTGAGGGAGACAAGTCCGAAGCTGATGAAAAGGGTCGGTTTGAACCTGTTCAAAGAAACGATTCCTCTTTTACCCGCGAGCGGGCGTCGTTTACGAAGTCGCGCATCATGTCGACATCAGGAGTATCGTCGCTTTCGGTTTCATTAACGTTACCAGCCACAATCGAGATCGGATCAAAGCGGTTCCATGCCGGCAGGGCGCTTAAGAAGGCGGCTGCGAGTGCGCCGCCGCGCAACATCCAGGCAACTGACCCCACCGAAAGGACCGAACTGAAAGCAAAACTCGCTTTAGCAACGGTTGTGATGGAGAATTCCTCTGAATCACGCATTTCCTCGCCGGTTTTGTCCAATTGCTGATCGAACGCCACTTTGTTGACCGGCGTGAACTTGTATTGCGGCGTCTCAAGCACTGTTGGCTGCGAAATCGGCTCAGGGTCGTAGTCGCTTTGCCGGTCCGGCGTAATGTCAATTGGTTCGGGTATGATCGGCTGTGGTTGCGGCGCAAAAGGTTGCGGCTCTTCGGCTGGAACTTCGGCGGGCGGAGCCACAGTTGCAATAGCCACAATCGTTGGTGGAGCAGGCGGCGTCGGCAAGTCCGGGGCAGATGTTACTCCGGTTTCCAATACAGGCGTTGGCGGATCAGAGATGATGACTTCTTCTTTTTTCTCTTCTTCGTCCTCGTCTTCCACCTCATCCGGCTCTTGAGCGGGTGGAGGTGTTGGTATCGGATCAGCGATAACGGGCTCGGCTGCCTCTTCAATGGTTATTTCGAAACGGCGCGTTGCAGATTCATCGATTCCATCGCTGGCGGAATAGTCAAAAGAAAAGAGGCCGGACTGATTTTCGCCCGGTTCGAAAACCAGTTGTGCCAGCTGGGCGCTGGGGATGATGTCGCCATCTGAGATTGTAACGTTGCCATTTGAGACCGTCAGGCGGCCTGACCCAATATCGAAGTTTTCAACGCGAATGTAGTCAATTGCGGCTGAGTCGATATCGGTGAAATTGAAACTTGATGGATCAATGCGCAGCGGCTCGCCCTGCTGAATGGTTACATCAACCGGCGAAACATCGGGCGCATCGTTTACAGGCAGAACGTTGATGGTGAAGGTCTCGGTGTTGGAGGTCGCCAAGCCGTCTGTGATGGCAAAGGAGAACACCGCAGGCCCGCCATAATTTGCTGCCGGACGGAATGTCAGGTCGGCAAGATCGGCAAAATCGACGTCATCGTTTTCTGCGATAGCGATATCTGAATTGGCGTAGAGCAATTGGCCAGGCAGAGCGTTCAGACCAGTGAAGATCACGCGGTCCGGGGTATCGCCTTGATCAATATCGTCAAAACCGAAGCGCGTGTTGCCGAGAAGCACGTCGGTGTCTTCATTGGTTTGCGCATTGGCGGGGTCCACCGTTGGCGCATCGTTTGCGGGTGTTACCGTTATGGTTGCTGTTTCTGTGTTGGAACGCGCTTCGCCGTCACCGATGTTGAAGGTAAAGCTGAATGTGCCGCTGCTGTTTGGCTCCGGTGTGAATGTCAGATCGTTCAGGTTGCTGAACAGAACCAGATCGCCCTGTGCGATCTCCAAGCCGCCATTATAGGTGAGCGTGCCAAGGCCCAAATTCAAATCGGGGAAGGAGACTGTGGTGGGCTGATCGCCAAAGTCGACATCATCAAAACCGAAGCGGGAATTGCCTAACAGTATCTGGCTGTCTTCTGCGATGGTTTCATTAATTGGGGTGACGGTTGGCGCATCGTTTTGCGCAATCATGTTGAGAGCGAATGTCGCCTCGTTCGAGAACGCTTCTCCATCAGAAATCGAGAAAACGAAGTTCGCAGCTGTCGTGCTGTCTGGTGCCGGGATGAAGGTTAGATCGTCAAGATCTGCGAAATCGACAACATCGCCTTGGTTCACCTGCTCGTTGCCATTGTCATAGACCAAACGGCCCGCTTCCAGATTGAGAGCAACAAAGCGCACTTCGTCCGGTTGGTCGCCCGCGTCGATATCTTGGAAACCAAAGCGTGTGTTGCCGATGACGAACGGGGTGTCCTCGGTAACATTTTCAGCAGCGTTGCTTACCGTAGGAACATCGTTTTCTGGTAAGACGATAATGTTGCCGGTACCTGTGTTGGATAATCCGCCGTTACTGTCGTCGATCACATACGTGAAGCTGACGTCAGCATTGCTGTTGGGCGCGGGAAGGAATGTGAGGTCAACCAGATCGGCAAAATTGATCGGCACGCCAGCAAATACGGTGCTTGCGCCGCCATTGTAGACCAACCGACCGCCGTTGAGGTTCATATCGGCGAAGGTAGGGTCGGTTGGCGCATCGCCCGCATCAACATCATCGAACCCGAAGCGCGTGTTTCCGAGCACTAGCGGAGTGTCTTCCGTGGCAGTTTCGAGGATGTTCTGAACCGTTGGTGCATCATTGACAGCCTGCAATCGCAGCGTCATCGTTCCCGTTACATCGCCGGTGTCTGCATCATTGAGATAGTAGTCGTAGCTGGCGTTCTCCGTGCTGTTCGGCGCGGGGGTGAAGGTCAGACCAAAACGGTCGGCGAAAGCGATTGTTGTTCCGTTGCTGATTTCTCCGCCGTCGGCTGCGATGAGCGTTCCCAAGTTGAGGTCGAGATTGTCGAAGGTGATTGAGACCGGCACTTCGGCCAGATCATCAAACTGGATCCAGGAATATTTGTCGGCAGGAATGACCGTGGGCGTATCTTCAATTACATCCACCGATTGATTCAACGGTACCATCCGGTCGTTAACCGGTGCGATGTCGAGCGTCATCGTTGCGACCGCCGAGTCGGCGTCGCCATCGCTGACCGAGAAGTTGAACGTCGCCATGCCGTTCACGTTTGGTTGTGGAACGAAGCGCAGATCGTCCAGTTTATCGAAGTCGATTGTATCGCCTTCTTCAACTTCATCGTCGCCGTCATAGAGGAGGCGGCCGCCTTGAAGATTGAGACCGGTGAATGTCACTTCCTCCGGCAGATCGCCAAAATCAACGTCGCTGTATCCGAAGTTCGTGTTGCCAATCGCTAGGGTCGTATCTTCTGTGCCAGGTAGGTTTATGTCTGACACCGTGGGCGCATCGTTGACGGCAGTGATTTCCATAGTGTGGACGGCAGTTCGAACACCCGGCCCGTCACCGTTCAAGCGGAACTCGAACGAGGCATCGGCATTGCTGTCGGGAGCGGGCGTGAAGCGCACGTCAAACACTTGCGAATACGGCATCAGGGTGCCGTTAGTGATCGGCGTGTTGCCCGCGCCATAGACCAAGCTGTCGCCAGCGTTGAGATTAACCGATATGAACTCGACCGTTTGCGGCATGTCGCCGGGCTCAGTTCCCACAAAACCAAAGCGAACGGGGTTTATCTGCGTTTCAGCGTCTTCCAGATATGGGTCGGTTGTATCGATTGCGTAAAGTGGGTCATAGACCGGATCAACGGTGATGATGATGTTGGCGAGGTTGCTGTAGGTGTCCGTGGTTTTCACACGGTAGCCGATGGTCACATCGCCGTTGTAGTTCTCAGCTGGGGTGAACACGATGTCATCCAGCTCAGCGAGCGTAAGCTCAGTGCCGTTCACGATTTCAACATTGCCATTGTCGCGCGTCAGCGTGCCAAACTGTGGATCAATGTTGTCGAACTGCACCGAGACGATGGTGTTGTCATCGTCAGGGTCGTTGAACACCTCGAAATACAATCTGTTCAGCCCAAGTGGCGTGTCTTCGATGGTGCTTTCGGTCACGTCAAAAGCTGTGGGGGCTTCATCAACGTCCTGCACTTCGACGCGAATAAGGCGCCGATCAAACTGGTCGTCTTCATTGGTAGCCCGGATGAAAACAAAATAAGTATTGTCTGAGCCCGGATCGGTGGGGGCTTCAAAGTTCGGTGCTTGCAAGAAACTTAGCGCACCGGTGGTGGGATCAATTGCAAAGCTGGCCGCTGACGAGCCGCCACTGATTGAATATGTAATGGTGGCGGGGTTGGGCGTCGTTGCGCCGAATACACCAACCTCGGCCTGTCCTTCGTTCACTCCAACTTCAATGAGATCCAGGGGCCCGGTTCCCGACTGATCAAACACCGGTACTTCATCGATGTCCTCAACCTCAACAAATATCGTGCGGAAGTCGGCGGCGCCGGAGGGATCTTCAACCTTGACCTGCACGGTGTATTTGTTGTCAGCGCCATTATCCTGCGGGTCTTCGTAGTTAGAAACCTGCTGGAAGCTGAGTTCGCCTGTGGTGGGATCAACCGTAAATGCGGAAGCCGACAGTCCGCCAGAAATCGAATAGGTTAGCGTATCGTTCTCAGCATCTGTTGCTGAAAAAATTCCAAGTGACTGGGTGCCTTCTGGAACCAGTAGATCAAGATCGGTTCCTGGCATGCCCGGAATGTCAAATTCCGGCGCTGTGTTGACTGGAGGGGTAGCGTTTCGGAAACCGTGGATCTCGAACTTCATGTCATCGGAAGACGAGGTGTTCGTGGCGTCACCGTCTATATAATCGTGTCCGCTATATATGTCCCCACCCCGGATGCCGACTTTAAAATCCGGGCTGTCGCTGTCGGTACTCACCTGCAGAACGTATTTTTGGTTATACGCCAACACTATCTCAGGGACGAAGTCGAACTCCACACGCGTCAAGGAATTGGTCACGTCGGATGCTGGAATGGTGACCGAACCGAGAATTGTTCCATCGTATTCAGTGCGGATTGTTGCAGTCAGTTGCGCGCCGCCCGCATTGCTGTCTCGAAGAAGGACGATAGTGGCAAAGTCAACTTCATAGTGGCTTCCCGTGTCTTGAGGTCTTGGTACAACGGTGAATTCCTGTGCGAGATCGTCACCGACCCGGAGGTTGTCTTCGTTGCCGGGATCATTCTGATCACCGACAGGGTTGAGCAGCTCTGGCAAAGTGCCCTGCCATAAAAGTCCTGCATCAACACTGCGGGCTTCAATGTCACCAACCGACACTTCCAAATCCCAATCGCCACCCTTGTCTGCATGGCCGGTGATGTCGGAGCTTGCGGCAATGTCAGCGCGGGTGAGAACGGAGAGAACCTCCAACGTTTCAGCGCCAACCTCATCAGCACCGAAATCGCAACCGTAGATTAGGATATCGCCTGCATCTGTGAGGGCGTTGCCGATTATCACCAATTGCTTGGCATAGGACTCAATCGCGCTGGATGTGTTCAAACTCGCATTGCCCAGGCTCAGTTCACCGGGTTTGCCGTGGCTGAGAATGTGAATCGCGTCGACATTCGAGCGACCTTCCAAAAGGTTGGCCATTTGCACAACGCCATCGCGCTCCGGCTCCAGAAGCACAACTTCTACACCCTTTGGCAGAGTGGTGAGCAATGCTTCAATGTCCGGAACATCGGGTGCGATGAAGGCGATTTCCACACGCTCTGTTGTATCGAACGAGAAGATTTCGCTGTCGTCACTATCGGCAAAAAACTCAGATTGCCCGGTTGGAGCTGCGCCGCTCTCGACCAAAGTATCTGTTGGTTTTTCTGCAGTATAGGTTTCTGCTAGCGTTGCATGCACCGCTGCGCTTGCCGCGTCTTGGATTGTTTCAACCGCAGCAGCATCAAGCAGGATACGGGGTTCCAATGCCTGCATGTGGGCATTGGTTGGCGCTGGCACGACAAGCGGCATGCGCTTGCGCCCAAACAGCGATGCCCCCTTTTTAGCCATACGATCCACCCGTATATTCAATACGCGCCGATGCTCTGCGTGCCCTTGCGAGGGACACGAGAATGGAAATGGGTTACGCTAGGCGCAAGTCACGCAACAACACTATTGTCGGTGTAAATCGCTAGTATTGTATTAACTGTGATCGTCGCTCTTTACTGAAATGGTTGTCCATAACGGTGCGCCAGTTTGACCTGCTCGCTGCAAGGGCCTTGGCTTTCGTGCCGCGTTGTCGTTACAACATTGTTCTCATTCGAGTATCTGGAGGAACCCACATGAAAAAACTGATTACAGCCGCTCTCGGCATGGCGATGGCCCTTGGCGCAAGCCAGGCGTTCGCGCAGTCGAAAGATTACATTTTGAACACCGCATCAACCGGTGGCACCTATCACCCCGTTGGCACGGCGATTTCCACGCTGTCCAAGGTGAAATTGCTGCCCAAGGAAAAGTTCAGCCTTACCGCCGTGAACTCCGCCGGTTCTGGCGCAAACGTCCAAGCGCTGGGTGCTGGCACAGCCGACTTTGCGATTTTGCAAGGTCTGTTTGGCTCCTACGCTGCGACCGGCACAGGGCCGATCACAGAACCGCAGACAAACCTGCGTTCGGTCACGATGCTCTGGCAGAATGTCGAGCAATTTGTCGTTCCCAAAGAGAAGGCCAAAACAGGCACCGTTGCCGATTTGATGGAGCTTAAAGGTATGGCTGCCGGCATGGGCAACAAGAACTCCGGCACGCTCGGTTCCAACCGCGTGTTGATGGCTGGCCTTGGGATGGATATCGAGAAAGACTTCGATCTCGTCTATGCTGGTTACGGCCCGACGACTGACGCGCTGGCCAACGGCCAAGCGATGGCTGCCGGTATCCCATCCGGCCCGCCAACAGGTGCGATCACCAAACTGATGGCGGCAAACGGCGACAAGTTCACGATTTTGAACGTTACCGAAGAGCAAGCCAAAGCTATGGATGGCGGCCGCAACCTTTGGGTGCCGTACACGATTGCTGCTGGCACGTATCCGGGCCAAACCGCTGACATTCAGACAATCGCCCAGCCAAACTTCTTGGCTGTGAATGCCAATGTTGATGAAAATCACGTCTACCTTCTGACCAAAACGATGTATGAAAACCTGCCATTCTTGCAGGCCATTCACCCGGCCACGAAAGCGATGGCGATTGAAAACGCGATGGCTGGTCTGCCGCTGCCGCTGCACCCCGGTGCTGCACGCTACTATAAGGAAGTCGGTCTGACCGTTCCTGAGCGCCTGATGGCGAAGTAAGAACCAATGCTTTTCGGCGGGGCGCACGTGTTGCCTCGCCGATTGCTTTTTGTGACATAGACTACACGACGTTCTGGGAGGGGCGCTGGTGAGTGACACCCAAGCCGATATCGTGCTGGACCGCCCGTCGGGTGAACGTCCTAACCTGATGAGCCTTGAAGGCTTTGGGAGCAGTCCCCTACAAATTCTCACCGTTTCATTCGCCGTTCTGTTCGCGATTTGGCACATTGCGACAAACATCTGGCTGACTGAACCGGGCAAATGGCAGAATGCCATACACTTCGCCGGTTTTGCGTTTCTTGCCGCACTGACCGTCAGTCCTTTCGGCAAACGAGCCGACGAAGGCTGGGCCAAGGGGCTTGATCTTTTTTATGGTGCGCTGGTGGCTGCGGCTGCGCTGTGGATCGCGGCGGGGGAGAGCGGCTTGTACGACCGTTCGCTGGCGGTGACGGGGCAAAGCTGGCAGTTCGGTGTGATCGATTGGGCGGCTGGTCTGCTGCTGATTTTCGCAGCGCTTGATCTGTCCAAGCGCGTGGCGGGATGGGTCATTCCGATCCTCATCATCCTGTCGCTCTCCTATATTATGTTTCTCGGCTCCTATCTTCCCGGCGTTTTCCGCGCTGCCAGCCTGCCGCCGAATGATGTGCTGTTCCGCACTCTCTATAATGACGAAGGCATGTTCGGCATTTTGGCGACGATCTCGTCTACAAATATCACGCTGTTCATGATCTTCGGCGGCTTCCTCGTGGCCTCTGGCGCCAGCGATTTCGTGATCGAATTGTCGAAGATCGTGGCGGGAAAGGTGCGCGGCGGTGCTGCCTTTGTCGCCGTCATATCCTCCGCGCTCACAGGCACGATTTCCGGCTCGGCAATTGCCAACACTGCATCGACGGGCGTTATCACCATTCCTTTGATGAAATCGAATGGCTTTCGCGCGAAGTTCGCCGCTGGTGTTGAGGCTGCGGCCTCCACGGGCGGGCAGCTCATGCCACCGATCATGGGGGCGGGGGCTTTTGTGATGGCCAGCTACACATCCATTCCCTACGCCACGATTGTTTCAGTCTCCATCATTCCCGCCATACTCTATTTTCTGTCGGTCGCGTTCATCGTTCGCATTGAGGCGATGAAGCATCAGGTGGGTGATGGCGTTGATCTGACCGTTGATCGCGGCAAGCTGATCTCTGGTGGCATTGTCTTCATCTTGCCGCTGACCGTCATGATCTGGCTGCTCATGTCCGGTGTGACGCCGTCTTACGCGGCCTCGTGGGCGATTGCCGCGCTCATTCTTGCATCATGGGCGACAACGCTGCTTTCCAAGTTTGTGGGTGGCGATTTGTTCGCACCCGTTTCCATGGGACCGGGCAAAATCGCGGAAGCATTGTTGATCGGTATGAAGTCATCGGTCATGACAGGTATTCTGTTGGTTGCCATAGGCATCATGAACAATGCGATTGTGACCAGCGGCATCGGCAATGGCTTCTCCTTGATGATCGCGCAGTGGTCGCAAGGTTCGGTTGTGGTAGCAATTTTGTTGATCGCGCTGGCCTCGCTGGTTCTTGGCATGGGGCTTCCGGTGACGGCCGCTTACATCATTCTGGCAATTCTCACAGCGCCTGCTCTTGCTGGCTTGCTGGCGGATGGCATTATCATTGAGCAATTGGTGGGAGGCATAACGGACCCTGCAAAATCGGCGATGTTCATGTTGGTGGATTCGCCCTATGCGGCCAAGGTGGCGACAGGCATGGCGCGCGAAGAAGCCGTGGCGCTGATGGCTGCCATGCCGTTTGAGCTTTCCATCACAGTTCGCCCGCTGCTGATTGATCCGACGCTGCAGGCGACATTTTTGCTAACGGCGCATCTCATCATCTTTTGGTTGAGTCAGGATTCGAACGTGACACCGCCGGTCTGTCTGGCCGCTTTTGCTGCTGCCGGGATTGCAGGGTCAAAGCCCATGGAGACGGGCTTCCAATCGTGGAAGATCGCTAAGGGGCTCTACATCATGCCCATCATGTTCGCTTACACGCCGCTTATCTCGGGAGACTTCTGGGAAGTCATGCACATCGGGTTTTTCGGCATTTTCGGCATCTATGCGCTCAATTGTTTGATCCAGTTCTATTCCGAAGGGCCAATCGGGCCAGTAGCGATTGTTTTGTTGATTGCAGGCGTGGTTCTCACATTCTGGCCGCTTATGCTGTTTGCGAACCTTGCTGGCGCTGGTTGCGTGTTGCTTGCGGTGTTCCTTTCCAAGCGCAATGCGGCAAGGGTTGCGGTGCCTGCATAGCCTTTCGCTTGCGCTTTACGGGTTGCGACCCCATGTAACTGGCCGAAAACAGCGATTTTCTTGCCGCCGGTTCCAACCTGTGCAAAAGAAAAGTGCCTGATCAGTTAGCAAGGTAAAGTCCTATGGCTCTCAACAGCCTCGGTTTCGATAAATCGCCTGAAGATACCCGCGTGGTGGTTGCCATGTCTGGGGGCGTCGATTCGTCTGTTGTTGCCTGCATGTTGAAAGAGCAGGGCTACGACGTCGTCGGTATGACGTTGCAGCTTTACGATCATGGCGAGGCCGTCCACCGCAAAGGGGCATGCTGCGCGGGGCAGGATATTCACGATGCACGGCGCGTGTCGGAGCAGATGGGCTTTCCACATTATGTGCTCGACTATGAAGAGCGCTTCCGCAAACAGGTGATCGACCCGTTCGCCAATTCCTACATCGAAGGCGAAACGCCGATTCCGTGCGTCTCATGCAATCAGACAGTGAAATTCTCTGATTTGCTCACGACCGCGCGCGAATTGGGTGCGGATTGCCTTGCGACAGGTCATTATATCGTAAGCCGCGAAGGCGAAGACGGTCACCGTCAGCTTTATCGCCCTGCGGATGGGGACAAAGACCAGTCTTATTTCCTCTTCGCCACCACGCAGGACCAGCTGGATTTTCTGCGCTTCCCGCTGGGCGAAGTGCCGAAATCAGAAACGCGGCAAATGGCTGAGGATATGGGGCTTTCGGTTGCCACTAAATCTGACAGCCAAGACATTTGCTTCGTGCCTAAGGGCAAATATGCCGATATCATTTCCAAGCTGAAACCCAGTGCGGGCGAACCGGGCGACATCGTGCATGTCGATGGCCGCGTGCTCGGGCGTCACGAAGGCATCATTCACTACACCATCGGCCAGCGACGGGGCATTGGGGTGGCGACCGGTGATCCGCTTTATGTGGTGGATCTGGATTCCTCCTCTGCGACCGTGACCGTTGGGCCCAAAGAAGCTTTGGCGACGCGCCGCATCCACTTGCGTGATGTTAACTGGCTGGGTGATGGCGATCTGGAATCGGTTGGCGACGCTGGCATCGACATGTTCGTGCGCGTGCGCTCGACCCGTCCTCCGCGTCCTGCACGGTTGGCGCTGGAAAATGGCGTGCCGGTGATAACGCTTGCCGATGGCGAAGATGGTATCGCGCCCGGTCAGGCTTGCGTATTTTATGCAAGCGACGACCCACGCACGCGGGTGTTGGGCGGCGGTTGGATCAAGTCCGCTGAGAAGCCATACGCCACCGCCGAGCGCCAAGCGCTAGCAAGCGCAGCTGCCGGCTGACTGCGAGCGGCTGTCGGAGCCTTGGGCAAAATCCGCAACATCCGAAACCTCGGTCCCGCCACTGAAGAAATGTTGGCCGAGGTTGATATCCATAGCGAAGAAGAGTTGCGTGAAATTGGTGCCGTCGCCGCTTATCAGCGGATGGTTTTTCGTTTTGGCCGAAACGTTTCGCTGAACGCTCTTTACGCAATGGCCGCGGGTCTTGAAGACGTCGATTGGCGCGCTCTGGACAGCGAGACGAAGCAAAGGCTTCGCGACAGCATAAAGCTGCCAACGGACACCTAGAGTCCCGTCGGCCGCCTCTCGCAAGGCCGATCTTAGTCGTGTGTATTGCGCACGACGAGTTGAAGAAGATCAAGCAGTTGATCGCGCTTCTCGTCGTCGCCAACTGCCGCTTGCTCCTGCTTGCCGCTGAGCGCGAAAAGGCGCTCAACCTGTTCGTTGCCTTTTTCAGTGCCGCTGTAGCGTGTGTCGTCGCCGCTGCCTTCGATTATGCAAAGGCCGGCCTCCCGCATATTGGCGAGCAGTTCCATCAAGCCCCGCGGGTTGATGAAGGTGCGCGTGGTCAGTTCGTTCAGCGTTCTTGGTGTTTCGCCGTGTAGCGATGCCAGCACCCGCCATTCGCGTATAGACAAGCCGCTTTCGCGCACCGTGGCGTGGAAAGTGTCGGCCAGCTGCCGGTAAGCGCGGGAAAGATTATAGATCAGCAGGCCATCGACGTGACTTTGGTCTTTGGCGGCTTCCTCCGGGTCTGGCGAAGCGGGACGCAGAGAAGCAGCGGTGGCATAAGCTCCGCCGGAAAAGACGAGCGGCTCTGTCGGTTGCCTCTCAATGGCTTGCACCTCACCGACGATAATCCAGTGATCGCCGCCTTCGTATACCGCCCATGTGCTGCATTCAAACCGCGCCGCTGCATAGGGAAGGATTGGGATGCCGTGATCGTTGGTTTTGTATTCGACCCCGGAGAACTTATCGGCGCCTGATTTAGCGAATGCGTTCGACAGGTCGGTTTGGTCGCTTGCCAGAACGTGCACATTGAAGTGCTTGGCAGATTTGAAGATTTCAGCCGAATGGGCGGTTTTTGTAACCGACCACAGAACAAGCGGCGGCTCCATAGACACCGAATTGAAGCTGGATGCCGTCATTCCTACAGGCGATCCATCGTCCTCACGGGATGTTACAATTGTGACGCCGGTTGCGAAACTTGAGAGCGCATTGCGCAAATCGCGTGAAGAAAAATTGGTTTGCGACATCGAAAAAGTTCTTTGGTCAGGTTCAAAAGGGCGCATTCAGCGGTGGCGTGTTGTGAAACAAGAAACGCTCAACGGCAAGTGTTTCAAGGGTTTCCGCGCTTCTTCGCCGCTGGTTTGTTGGTCTTTTGGGGGCCGTTTTCCGTATTTGGGAGTGTTACCGAAAGGTTAGTGGCGACTTAGTGGAAATTTAAGGGCTGCGGCGTAACTTGGGCTTGTCTGGTCAGACAGTGTAATTTGTATCGAGTTGAGAGTAATATGACCGAGCACATTCGGCCCCGCGTAAAATACGTCATTGGCCCGGACGGAAGTCCACTAACGATCGCTGATCTCCCCCCCACGACCACGCGTCGCTGGGTTATCCGTCGCAAGGCGGAAGTCGTTGCGGCGGTGAGGGGTGGTCTGTTGAGCCTCGAAGAAGCCTGTCAGCGATATACGTTGACGGTGGAAGAGTTCCTGTCCTGGCAGGCCTCTATCGAGAGCCATGGACTTGCCGGCTTGCGCACCACGCGCATTCAGCAATACAGGCACTAGCCAGCACTCCTTTGCGCTTACCCGGAAATTTTGCCGGGCAGGCTTTGTGGTGGGGCGAATCCATTTTTTGATATTGGATGTGATCTCGAAGAATTCTTCGGGCAATTTTTCTTGTTTTTTCTTTGAGGTTTAACGCGCGGTTTACCATAGTTTGCAAATCTGGTGGCTGAGAGCGCTGCACGTTGATCGGCGCCCCACCAGCATCAGGGCCATACCGCACATGCCAAATTCCAAACCAGCGTCTTCGAACATTGATAGTGTAAAGTTGTTCGACATTGATCCCCATGTGGGCCGCACTTTGGACGATGTGGAAAAGGATCTGATTTTGGCAACGCTGACCCGATGTGGTGGAAACCGAACATGGGCGGCTGATATTCTTGGCATCTCCGTGCGCACACTGCGCAACAAGCTGAACCGTTATTCCTCCGGCCAGCCGCGCGATCCCCATTTTACCCGTTCAGAAAATGCCAGCGCTGATGAAGACGCAATGACGTCACGTTTGAAGTCTTTCAATCCAGGAAATTGCTTGCCGTCTTAATCAGCAATTTTCGTTTCTTGCCGCTTCAGCAAATTTGCTGCGACTGCGCCACAAATTGATGAAGCCGCGTAGAACCACAGGCCGGGCTGCGTAAAGGCTGTTGCCAAGCCCGAGGTCTTGGCCGCGAAGATTACCAGCGCGACCAGCAGAACATCCATCATCGACCATTTTGCCAACGCCGGTGCCCAACGTGCCAGCGATGTGTGCGTTGTTTCGGTGAATGCTTCGGGGGCAAAGGCCGTTAGATAGGTGATCGACAATTTTACTATTGGAAAGATGATCGAGAACAGAAGAACTGCGAGCGCAATCAACCAACTGCCTTGTGCCGATAATCCGATGACGAGGTCTATCAGCGACGGTGTGTCCTCGAAGAAGAAAAGCCGCTCGAAGCGAACAATTGGCAGGCTGATGCCGATGCCGAAACCGATGGCAGCAAACAGCAGCAGCAAGGCGATGAGCGTTCGCATATCCGCTTAACGCGCCAGCACCAGCGAGGCCCAGTAAGTTTCCCAATGGGCATCGTCATACTGGCCGCCGTTTGTAACGGGTGGGACCATGTGCACGGCGTTGAGCAGGTAAGGCCCAGCACCATCGTCTGGAATCATTGCTTTGCCTTCAGCGTCCGTCTTGATGCGGTGAGCGGCTTCGGTATCGATGCCGGCGAAGACTTTGATCGTAGCGTCCGCCAATGGTTTGCCATCAAGCAGCGCTTGAATAGGCAGTGGAGCGCCTTTGGCAAGGCGGGCCGGATTTTCCAGGGCGACAAGCTCGAATTTTAAGCCGGTGGGCTGGTCGTTCCCCTCGGTGCCGCCAACATTAACCAGCGTTTTGGCGAAACGGGTGTAAATTTCCTTGATGCCTTCACGGGGGTGGCCAGCCTTTAAATGCTCGGCCTCCATATGCTCCAGCCCTTCGTCAGCGAGGTAGCTCACGAACTTTTCCCACTTCAAGAATTTGAGCGTCTCAGGCTTGCTTTCGTGCACAAGGATTACGAGGCCGGGTCGGTTGGATTTCAGCGTCAGTGCAGGGCGGTCACCGTCTTTGCCACGCAAATCGACCTTCGCGCCGTTTTGCCATGCTTCGGAGCGCACGTTCCATGCGTTGATGAATGGATAGGCATTGCCCTTAAAGCGCATGCCGTTTTTGTGTTCGACGCCAAACTGCTCGTCCAGCGCGACAGAATATTTTGTCGGCTCAAGATAGTATTCATGGGCGGCGGCAGCGCTGCACAAAAACAGCGTTAGACAGAAAAATGCGGCGAAGCGTTTCACGTTTTGGATATCCGTGTTGGAGGGGAGACGTAATCTGGAAGTCGCATTGTGCAGCAAATGAGAGCGTGATTAAAGGGAGGCATAGTGTCAGTTGATTAGTTGAGTTGTATACGATGCGCCGCCTGCCTTTGTTCGGTTTCGCCCTCGCTTTCGTCTTGTCTTTTGTTGCCAGCGTCTACGCCCATGAAATACGTCCAGCGATTTTTGAACTGACGCTCAACGAGGATCGATCGTTTCAGCTCGATGTTTCAGCCAATATAGAGGCGATCGTTGCCGATATTGGCAGCGAACACGAAGACACGAGTGAAAGCCCAAATGCGCAGCGCTACAACGAATTGCGCACGCTTGAGCCTGCCGCGCTGGAAGAGGCATTCCGCGCCGTTGCGCCGGATTGGCTGGCAGCGGTCGGGCTGTCTTTTGGCGATAGCACTGCCGCCTTTGACATTGCGGGCATGACAATCCCTGAAGTGGGTGACACTGAGCTGGCTCGCCTTTCAACGTTGCAACTGACGGGCATGGTTCCAGAAGGCACACAGACGGTTGCGTGGGCTTATGCGTCACGTTATGGCGCTTCGATTTTGCGTATCAACCGTCCTGGCCAAGAGCAGTTTGCGCAATTCTTCAACACAGGTGCGGAAAGTGGGCCGATGGATTTATCGGTTGCTGAGGAGCGCACTTTCTGGGGAACCGTCAGCTACTACCTTTACCAAGGTTTCGTTCACATCATTCCTGCTGGTCTGGATCATATTTTGTTTGTTCTGGGCCTCTTCCTGCTTAGCCAGTCGTGGAAGCCACTTCTGGCGCAGGTCACGGCGTTTACAATCGCGCATACGATTACACTGGCACTGAGCGTAAACGGTGTGGTGGCTTTGGCACCATCAATCGTGGAACCGCTGATTGCGCTTTCGATCGTCTATGTGGCGGTTGAAAATATTCTGACGCAGAAACTTCATATCTGGCGACCGATCATTGTGTTCCTGTTCGGGCTTTTGCACGGGATGGGCTTTGCTGGTGTTCTGGGAGAAGTCGGCTTGCCCGCGGATTATTTCGCGACCGCGCTTATTTCGTTCAACGTGGGTGTGGAGATTGGTCAGCTGGCGGTGATCGCCATCGCTTTCGCCCTGGTCGGCTGGTTTATGCGCAAGTCCTGGTATCGTCGCCTGATTGTCATTCCCGCATCTTTGGGCATCGCTGCGATGGGCGCGTTCTGGTTCTTCGAACGGACGGGCTTTATCGGCGCGTAGTCGGGCTTAGAAGTCCGGCCAGACTTCGCTCAAGCGTCCGCCAACTCTTATGGGCGCGATGTTGGTGGCCAGCCCTGTGCGGTCGTCGGTTTGCACCATCACGCCGCTAATGGTTGCTGGACCTTCTGCCGGTTCCATCCGGTTCTTGCCGATCTTCGACAGAAAGCGATTGAGCGGTTCTTCCTTCGCCATGCCGATGGATGAATCGTAGTCGCCGCACATGCCCGCATCGCTCATATAGGCCGTGCCACCGCTTAGGATTTGGTGGTCGGCGGTTGGGATATGGGTGTGCGTGCCGACAACAAGGCTGGCGCGGCCATCAACGAAATGGCCGAAGCACTGTTTCTCGCTCGTCGCTTCCGCGTGGAAGTCTATCACCACCGCGTCCGCCGCTTCGCCCAGTGGGCAGGCTGCAAGTTCGCGCTCGGCGGCCTGGAACGGGTCGTCAAGATCGGGGTGCATGAAAAGGCGCCCCATGATGTTGGAGACCAGAACGCGCGCACCGTTTCTCGCTTCATACAGGTTTGAGCCGCGACCGGGCGTGCCGGACGGGTAGTTGGCAGGCCGTAAAAAGCGGTCTTCGCGCTGGCAGAAACCAAGTGCTTCTTTTTGGTCGAAGGCGTGGTTGCCTGTGGTGACGACATCTGCACCGGCTTCGATTGTTTGGTGATATATTTTTTCAGTAATGCCAAAGCCACCGGCTGCGTTTTCGCCGTTGACGATAACGAAATCCAGATCGAGTTTTTTGCGGGCATCCGGCAGGAAATCCCACACCGCTTCACGGCCTGTCTTTCCGCACATATCACCGAGAAACATCAGTCTCATGTATTGTTTCCTTTGGCGTCTATCACGCCTTTTTCGGTGATGACCGCATCAAGAAAGCGATCATGGGGTTCCATTGGCACTTCATCGGCCTGTTGCAAAGCGTAAGCCATTCCAATCAGTTTGGGCGTAATGCCTTTTGCGATGAGTTTGTCGATGGCGCGGTCGTAAAAGCCCGCTCCGTAGCCAATGCGTCCGCCGCGCGTATCGAACACGCTGAGCGGGACAAGCAGGATTTGAGGGTCGAGAACGGCAGCATTCTCATCTGGCCCGACAGTGCCAAACCCTGTTTTCACCATCGGTGCGCCGCGGATGAGTTCGCGGAAGATGATGGTGGTTTTATCGGTGACCACCGGCAGGCAAAGCCGCGCGCCGCGGGCGGCTAGGGTGGCCATCAAGGGGCGGGGGTCAATTTCGGAGCGGATGGGATGAAATCCCGCAACGACCGTGCCGGGCATGAATTCTTGATTGAGAGGCGCGTAGTTGGCGGCGAATTCTGCCGCAGCAAGCGAGGCTTCAATGCGCGCGTCTTCCGCCAGCGCATCGCGGCGGGAGAGGGCGGTCTTGCGAAGGTTGGCTTTTTGTTGGGTTGGGTTGTTCAAAACAAGTTCAGTCATGTCTGCCTATGCACGGTTTTGAACAAGTTCCCCGTTAAACGGAATGAGTAGGCGAGCCACATCGGCCGTGCGATATGTTTCGATCCCGGAAACCTACTAGGTAGGTGGGCGTCGTGTAGCCAAGACCACGGTCGAGGACAGGGACAACTCCCGTTCGGAATGGTAAGGCCCCGGGGATGTGAAGATCGACACAAACCGCGCAGCCCGCCAGAGCGCGAATATAGGGCGCGGCCGAGGGAATAGCTAGCTGCACTTGGGGCTGCTATGCCAATTTGCGTGTCACCGCCTCAATGCGCTCTGCGGTTTTGGTGAGGGCTGCTGCGATTTCGGCCTGTTGGCTGCCGGAATCCGCTTCGCGGTGCAATTCAGCCAGTTCCGCTTCCATGCCAGCGATTTTACGTTTCAATTCCACCAACTCGTCCTGCACCATAATACCGGCCATGACTGTGAGGCGCTGATCGCCGATTTCGCCGAAAGAACCCTTCAAAGAGGTGATCGTCTTATCGAAGCGCTTGGCGAGGTCGAGAAGATGGTCTTCCTGCCCCTCGTCGCACGCCATGCGATACGTCTTGCCGTTTATCTGAACTGCCACCTGAGGCATCATACTAACCTTTTTTCTCGATGACGCCGCGCACCATTTCCATAGCGCCGACGAGACGGCGGGACACTTCGCTGTTGACCTCTTTCAACCGCTCGGCGCGGGCCGCCGCAGCGTCGAGGTCACGGCCCAGACGGGCGCGGTCGTCTGCGAGACGTTGCAGTTCTTCGTCTTTGTCGGCTGGTACATAAGCGCCCGCTTTGTGCTCAAGTTTGTCGAGAGCATCGTTGAGTTTTTTCAAAGCAGCCGTAAGAGATTTTCCCTGGGCTTCGGCATCGCTCACGCCGACTTTGGGTTCTCTAGCCGCTTTGTCTTTGGCGTCTTCTGCCATGAAAGAGATGCTTTCTCTGTTTTCCAAAAAGCTGGCGCGCGCGTCTATTGCGTGCCTGCGTTAGTCGAACTCGTTCACAGTCAAACTCCAAAATGCTCAAATCGTCAATCAGCACGGGAGGTTATCCCGATGCATTTAGGCAAAGCACAAAGTGGCTGAAATTGTGACGTTTGCAGCAGTCTCCACAGAGGCGAATTTGTGACCACAGGTTGAATTGACTCATCGGGGCAGGGTGCTATGTCTCGCCCACTTTCCGGCAGGGCGTGGTGGAGACGTGCCTCAGGCATCCGCCGTTCCTGCCATTTGTCACACAGACCGTTGATCGTGTTGGGAAAAACATGGTGCGGCCAAGGCGAAGGAAGCGGACGTTCCGCGCAATTTCATGACCTCAGAATCGAAACATGCCGGTATGGCAAATGCCATCCGTTTTCTCTCTGCCGATGCGGTGCAAGCCGCCAATTCCGGCCATCCGGGCCTGCCAATGGGCGCAGCCGACATCGCAACGGTGCTTTTCACCCAGCATATGAAGTTTGACCCGAAGAACCCGAACTGGCCGGACCGCGACCGATTCGTTTTGTCTGCTGGCCACGGTTCGATGCTGCTTTATTCCTCGCTTTTCCTGCTGGGCTATGAAGACATTGACATGGATCAGATCCGCAATTTCCGCCAAATCGGTTCGAAGACAGCGGGTCACCCCGAATACGGCCACGCTGCTGGCATCGAGACAACAACGGGACCACTGGGCCAAGGCATCGCAAACGCTGTTGGCATGGCGATGGCGGAGCGCAAGCTGGCAGATGAGTTCGGTGCTGATATCGTCGATCACCACACCTACTGCCTTGTCGGCGATGGTTGCCTGATGGAGGGCATCAGCCAAGAGGCGATCACGCTTGCGGGTCATTTGAAGCTCAACAAGCTGATAGTGATCTGGGACAACAACAACATTTCGATTGATGGCCCGATTTCCGTGTCGGATTCCACCGACCAGATCATGCGGTTCAAATCCTGCCAGTGGAACACGATTGAGGTAGACGGCCACGACCCGGAAGACATTTCCGCCGCGCTGGAGCAGGCCAAGAAATCGGACAAGCCGACGATGATTGCAGCCAAGACCATTATCGGTTTCGGAGCGCCCACCAAGGCCGGTACTAAAGACGCGCATGGTGCGCCGCTTGGCAATGAAGAAATCAAGATCGCCCGCGAAACGCTCGGTTGGGACGCAGAGCCGTTCACACTGCCTGCCGATATTTGCGACGCTTGGCGCATTGCCGGTCTTCGTTCTGCACAGGCGCATAAGGAATGGCAGAAACGTTTGGAAACGAGCGACAGCACGTTGCGCGGCGAGTTTGAACGCCGTCAGCGGGGCGAATTGCCTGCCGGATTTGGCGATGCGATTGCCGCCTACAAGAAAGAGCTTGCCGACGAACAGCCAAAGAAAGCGACCCGCAAGGCTTCACAGGCGGCGCTTGAAGTCATTAACGGCGTGGTGCCGGAAACGATTGGCGGCTCGGCTGATCTGACTGGATCGAACAACACCAATACGAGTCAGACACCGCCGATTACGCCAGACGATTTTTCCGGTCGGTTTGTCCATTACGGTATTCGTGAGCACGCGATGGCGGCTGCAATGAACGGCATCGCGCTGCACGGCGGGCTTATTCCATATTCCGGTGGTTTTCTGATTTTCTCGGATTATTGCCGCCCATCTATTCGCCTTGCGGCGCTTATGGAGATCAGGGTTGTGCATGTGCTGACCCATGATTCCATCGGCCTGGGCGAAGACGGTCCGACCCATCAGCCGGTAGAGCAATTGGCTGCGTTGCGGTCGATCCCAAACCTCAATGTGTTCCGCCCTGCTGACGTGACCGAAACTGCCGAGTGTTGGCAATTGGCGCTTGAAGCGGAAAAGACTCCGTCGGCCATCGCGCTGACGCGCCAGGATTTGCCATCAGTTCGTGCGACGTTTGAAGCCGAAAACCTTTGCGCCCGGGGTGCTTACGAACTGGCTGCTGCCGAAGACGAAGCGCAGGTTTCTATCTTTGCCTCCGGTTCTGAGGTTGAACTGGCTTTGGAAGCGAAAGAGAAGCTTGATAGCGCCGGTGTGCCAACCCGCGTGGTTTCGGTGCCGTGTTTCGAGCTGTTCGAGACGCAAAGCGGCGAATACCGCGCCGCCACATTGGGTGATGCGCCTATCCGTGTGGGTGTGGAAGCTGCGGTTCGCCAAGGCTGGGACGCGATTATCGGTTCCGATGGCATCTTTATCGGCATGGACAGCTTCGGCGCGTCCGGGCCGTATAAGGAACTCTACGAGCATTTTGGCATAACCGCTGATGCGCTAGTGGATGCTGTTCAGGCACGGCTTCAGGCATAAATTCGGCCCTTCGACCAAAGAATAACGACAGTCCCCAATTTCAATCGTTTGATGTTTTTTCAAAGGGTGGTGCGCGGCAATTGCTGTCTTTAAGAGGCTGCCAAGAGCGCCGCTTGTCTGATCTTAGGCAAGCAGTCCGAGCATCTTCAGGGGCAGATATTCATGGCTATTCGTGTTGCCATCAACGGCTTTGGCCGCATCGGGCGTTTGACTTATCGCGCCATTCACGAGTTGGGTTGCGATGACATTGAAGTCGTCGCGATCAACAATTCCGGTCCTGTGGAAACCCACGCCCATCTGCTGCGCTATGACAGTGTGCACGGCAATTTCCCCGACAAGGTCAAGGTCGAAGACAACACGATCAATATCGGCCGTGGGCCCGTGCCGTTTTACGCAGACCGCAATCCCGCCAATCTGCCGTGGGGTGAGTTGGGCGTTGATATCGTTTTGGAATGCACTGGCGCGTTCAATTCCACTGAGAAAGCAATGCCGCATATCACGCAGGCGGGTGCTAAGCGCGTTCTGCTTTCTGCGCCGGGCAAGCCTGCTGACAAGACGATTGTTTACGGCGTGAACCACAACGATATCACCAGGGATGATCTGGTGATTTCCGCTGCTTCCTGCACCACAAACTGCCTTGCGCCGGTTGTCTTTGCCTTGAACAACGCCATCGGGATCGACCACGGTTTCATGACCACCGTCCATTCCTATACCGGCGATCAACCGACACTCGACCGTCACCACAAAGACGTCTACCGCGCCCGCGCGGCTGCTGTGTCCATGATCCCGACGTCTACGGGCGCTGCGAAGGCTGTTGGGCTGGTGATCCCGGAACTACAGGGCAAACTAGACGGGTCTGCCGTGCGTGTGCCGACGCCGAATGTGTCGCTCGTTGATCTGAAATTCGTCGCATCTCGCAAGACGACCGTTGAAGAAATTAACGAGGCCATGCGGGTGGCGGCATCAAGCGAACCGCTGCAAGGTATTCTGGATTATGATCCTGAGCCGAAGGTTTCCGTCGATTTCAACCACAATCCTGCGTCGTCCTGCTTTGCGCCGGCACAAACGCGGGTGATGAGCGACACGATGGTTCAGATCATGGCGTGGTATGACAACGAATGGGGCTTTTCGTGCCGCATGACGGACGTGACACGGGTCATGGGCGGGCTGCTCTAGTTCACGGGTGCGGTTGGCGCTGTTGGTGAACTTGCTGGCTGTCTTTTGGGGCGTGCGTAAGAGTTTCCTGTTGGCGCTTGCGCAGCAACCGTCTGACGCTGCGGCGTGAATTTGGTTGGACGTCCTTCCATGTGTCTGGAAACGAACATTGGAACGCTGTTTTGTCCGTAAACTTTCGCAACTGCTGAGTTTGCAAGGCCCTTGGCAAGGCGCGTGTCCGCTTTGGCCTTGTCGCTGGCAGCGGCAATGACTGCGCCAGCAATCCCGTTGATGGCGCCAGATCCCGCATCCAAATATCCAACGCGTGTTGCTGGTGTGACACCGCCCGCGACCACGCCTGCGATTGAGTTGGCATCGCCGATAAGCAGAGAGGCAAGCGGATTTTTGTAGTGAACCTTGTCGATGTTGATCTGCATCGTTTTTAAAGGCGCATCGGCAGGCATATAGGCGTTGTAGGCCTGCGCTGCTGCAAGGCTAGATTGACGTACTTTGGTGCTGATGTCGGAAGCCGCTTGCACGCCTGGATTGACTTCCACCTGAACATCGACGATCCGCATTTGAGGCAATTCGCTTGGCTTGACTGCGTTGGCGCAGGCAGAAAGCGTGAGTGTGGCGGCAAATGCCGCTGCGAGGTGAATGTTCATTGGATTGCTGCCGCCCGGAGTGTTTTAACAACCCGTAAATATATATGGTTACTCAAATCTTAACGTGTGAGCCGCACATATGACCTTTAAAACCCTCGACGATCTTCAAGACATTATCGGTAAGCGCGTTTTGGTGCGGGTGGATATCAATGTGCCGATGGACGGTGATCGGGTCAGCGATACTACGCGCATCGAGCGGGTGAAGCCGACGATTATGGAGCTTTCTGGCAAAGGCGCGAAAGTGATTTTGCTGGCGCATTATGGGCGGCCCAAAGGTCAGTATGTGCCGGAGATGAGCCTCGGGCGCATCGTTTCTGCAGTAGCGGACGTGCTGGGCGTTGCTGTCGGATTTGTTGGGACGAAGATGCCTGATGAAATCACCGCGCAAATTGCAAACATGGGCGATGGCGAGGTGCTGATGATGGAAAACACACGCTTCCACCCGGGCGAGGAAAGCAACGAGCCTGAATTTGCAAAGGCGCTGGCGGCAATGGGCGACATCTACGTCAACGATGCGTTCTCTGCAGCACACCGCGCTCATGCGTCTACCGAAGGCATTGCACAGCTTTTGCCTTCCTATGCGGGGCGCACGATGCAGCAGGAATTGGAGGCGCTGGAGGCAGGGCTCGGCAATCCTGACCGTCCTGTGATCGCGATCGTTGGCGGGGCCAAGGTGTCTACAAAGCTCGATCTGCTCGGCAATCTGGTGGCTAAAGTCGACCATCTGGTCATTGGCGGCGGTATGGCGAACACGTTTCTCGCCGCGCTCGGTCTGGGTGTCGGCAAAAGCCTGTGTGAGCACGATTTGGCGAACACTGCGCTTTCCATCGTTGCGAAAGCCCAAGACGCTGGCTGCGAAATCATACTGCCGGAGGATGTTGTCGTCGCGCAAGCGTTTGCAGCGCATAGCCCCAACCATGTTTGCGGGAGAGACGAAGTGCCGTCCGATATGATGATCCTGGATGCGGGGCCAAAAACGCTGGCACTGATTGAAAAGCGTATCGCTGCGGCCAAGACTTTGGTTTGGAATGGCCCGATGGGCGCATTCGAGATCGAGCCTTTCGATGCTGCAACAGTGGCTGCTGCGAAAGTGGCCGCCAAAGCGACGAAGGCTGGCACGCTGGTTTCCATCGCTGGTGGTGGCGATACGGTGGCAGCGCTCAACCATGCGGGTGTGGCCGACGATTTCACCTATGTTTCGACAGCGGGTGGTGCGTTTCTGGAATGGATGGAAGGCAAAGAATTGCCTGGTGTTGCAGCGCTGAGCGCCTGAGGCACGCTTTTCCACGGTCAATTTTCAACATAAACCGTTTGAAGTTTTGCGCGGGGATTGCGCCACGCCTGTTTGCTGGTAGCTAAGGCGAAACCTTTTGCCAAAGAGCTAGGAAATCCCCGATGAGTGAACGGCTTGATGATATTGCTTTCCAGATGGTCGAGCCCGGAAAGGGCATTTTGGCGGCGGACGAATCCACCGCGACAATCGGGAAGCGTTTTGATTCCATCGGTGTAGAGAACATCGAGGAGAACCGCCGCGATTATCGCGAGATGCTGTTTCGCTCCACCGAGGCGATGGAAAACTATGTCGGCGGCGTCATCATGTTTGAAGAAACGCTTTTTCAAAAAGCTGCCGATGGAACGCCATTTGTTGATTTGATCCGAGCCGCTGGTGCGGTGCCGGGCATTAAGGTCGATAAGGGCGCCCACCCGCTTGCTGGCCATCCCGGTGAGACGGTGACGGAAGGCTTGGACGGCCTGCGCGATCGTTTGAAAAAATACCATGAAGCCGGTGCTCGCTTCGCCAAATGGCGGGCGGTCATAACCGTTAGCGAAGATTTGCCAACTTTGGGTGGGTTGAAAGCCAACGCCCATGCCTTGGCCCGCTACGCTTCGCTTTGTCAGGAAGCGGGCATTGTGCCCATCGTAGAGCCGGAAGTGCAAATGGATGGCGACCCGGCAGACCATTCAATCGAACGCTGCCATGAAGTGACCAGCGCGATTTTGAAAACCGTTTTCGATGAGCTTTATGAACAGCAGGTCATGCTGGAAGGCATGATCTTGAAGCCGAACATGGTTGTTCCCGGTTGCAAGTGCTCGCGCCAATGCGATCCTGAAGAGGTGGCGGCGCATACTGTGTCTGTTCTGCTGCGCAATGTGCCAGCGGCTGTGCCGGGCATCGCGTTTCTCTCCGGCGGACAATCAGATATCGAAGCGACAGCGAACCTCTCTGCAATGAACGCAGAATATGAACTGCCATGGGCTGTGACCTATTCCTATGGCCGTGCCTTGCAGGCGGCGGCCCTTTCGGCTTGGGGTGGCAAGGCGGAGAATGTCGGCGCTGCCAGTGCTGCCTTCACCCATCGTGCACGAATGAATTCGTTGGCCTCGCTGGGTGAGTGGACGCAAGAACAGGAGGCTGGCTAGAGCCGCTTAAAACACCGGACCAAAAAACTCAGCTATCCGCACGTTGCCCCCGCCTTGATTGTTGGCGTAGAAGAATTGCCACCTTGCAGGCAATGGGCTGATGACGGCGTTGTTGATCGTCATGTAGGCGCGACCTTCTGCCGTAGAGGTGAACGTTGCGCTCCATTCGCTGCCATCTTCTGATAATTCAAAGTCTGTAACCTTTTGCAGCGTCGGAAACCGCTGTCCGATTGTGACGGCCGGCACGCCGAGTGCGCGGGTAGGATGGCGCTTTATGCTGATGGAGAACACTTTCGCGGCGAACGCATAGAATGTGTCTTCCAAGCCGTTGGGGCCTGCGGCGGCATATCCGTCTTTCCATGGAAAGCGGGCGGTGTTTCCCGTTTCCACTTTTGGTGTGAGCGTTACCCGATATTGCCCGCCTAAAACCACATCAACACCAGTGTCTATGCAGACCTGCCGGTTATTGAATGTGATCGGTTCTTTGGTTTGTGGTATGGGCGGGTTGCAAACGGCAAGCTGTGGCGAAGATCGGTCGCGCACATACAACACGCCCTGATTGATGCCGACGATCAGGATATTCAAAATGACGAGGCCGAAAAAAACCGTCATCAGGTTGTGCTTCAGTTTATGGAAGAAAAAGCGATACCAAGCGCTGTTGCGAAGCGTGTAAATCCAGCTTTTCTCCGGTTCTGGTGGTTTCGTGTCCGTTCGGCCCACCAGATAATGCCAGTAGCCGATCAGCGTCGCGTTGATGCCGTGGCGTATGCGGCGGCCCGTGACGATGGTGCCTGCAAACGCGATCAGCCCCAGCGTTATGATGGTTGGGTTGGCGCTGAAGACATCGGCCCAGGGTTGCGCTGGTCCGGGTAAGAGCGAAGCAAGGGTGCGGATGGGTTCGCGCAAGAAGCATAACGGGCTTTCGCAGGCTGAATTCTTCTCTGCACCCAGCAACCACGGTGAGGCTATGAGCGCGAACATCAAAATCATCTGAACCGCGAAAAGGATACGGCGCAACCAAACGTCGTCCCATGCCGCTTCCACATGAGCGTTGAACCGCTTGGCGGTGAAAAGCGGGTTCATAGGGTTTGCGTCCGGCACAAAGGCGCGCCCCTGCGTGTCCTGCGGTGTCCATTCGGATTCGTTAAGATGGAAATCGGCCTTGCGGTCGTAAACGGCGTGGTGGTCTTTGGCCTTCCATTTATCGACGATTTCGTAGTCGCGGTTGATAGCGATGGGCGCGTAGTCGGGGTTTTGTTTCATCCGATCAAAGACCGAATGGTGTATTTTGGGCTTGGCGGTGTAAATGTTGTTGCGCGGGTCTTCGGTCATTCGTGACAAGTTGCGCGGGTTGTAGCGGTAGACGAAACCGGCCCCGTCGCGCGGGTCCGCCAGTGGTGCGCAAACATCTTCTGCCGCTTTGAATTGATCCAATGCGCTTTCATCAAATCTGATGTTGTGGCCGAAGCGCAGCTTGTCGAACATCCAGTTCAGCGGCACCATTGAAAGCCCGTCATTGGCATAACCGCCGCCGACATGGGCATGCGCTCCGGCAAACCACACCTGCTCGATACGATCTCCCGGTTCCAGTTCCGGCACGGTGTGGGGATCGTTCCAATTTGGGTCTTTTGCTTCGTTGACGAGCTTTGGCCAGAACGAATGGCGCGGCTCATCCAGAGCAAGCGCGTGGCAGACTTGTCTCACATGGGGGCCAACGGTCCAGTCTTCCGGCTCGGTGGGAAAAAACAGCCACGAGAATGCATCGGTGAATTCCTGAACCGGACCGCCATAGGCGGACACCGTTTCGAACAGGCCCATGAAGGTGATATCGCGCGATGTATGACGGGCGAGATCGTCGAAATGGGTTTTATCTTCGCCAAAGCTCTTGCGGGTAAAACGGTTGCGCAGCCAACGCAGGGGGTGCAGCAGCGGGTTTCGTGCGGGGAACAGATCACTCAACCTTTGGAAAGCGATGTTTCCAGCACGGTCGATCTGCGTGGGGTCAATGCCGCCCTCGGCGCGGCCCAGTTTCAAAATGCCGTTCAACGCCACCATTGAGGCGAGCAGACGCATGGTGAAAGCGCCACGTGAAAAGCCGATCAGATAGATCTCGGCGCCTTCCTCATATTGCAGGCACAAGAAGCGGTAGAGATCGAGAACGTTCTGCTTCAGCCCAAAGCCGAAAATCCCTGCGATGATCGTCAGCGGGCGAAAGGAAGAGGTGCCGACACCATTGTCATACAGCGCGACCTGGATCGGTTCGCCCTCCCCACTTTTTTCGAGCGCCTGATACATGCGCCAGACATTGGTTTTGGTGAGTGTAGAAGCGGCGTTGCCGGTGCCGTCTGAAAACAGGAAAATGCGCTTGGGCGCTTTCGGCGGGGTCTTGCCCGCATGGTGATCGCCCCGCGCCTTCTTGCTCATTGATTTTCCCTTGGCCTTTTTGCTTTAGACAATCATTGCGCAAAAGCCGCCGCAAGGGCGTGACATTTGCTACGTTTGGCTTCAATAGACCGCGCTATGAATACCGCTCTCGCTTCTTTCTTATCTTGGCTCGCACTGCCGGTCTATTTTGGCCAGGGCGCGTGGGTGCGCATGAATTCAATGCGTCTGCCGCCGCCCGTAGGGCCGCTTCATGGTGTGTTCGGTAAAGGTGAGCCGAGCCTACGCTTGCTTGTGGTGGGCGATTCATCTGCGGCTGGCGTGGGTTTGGAGACAACGAACGATCAGCTTGGACCGCAGATGGCGCGAAAGCTGCACGAGACTACTGGCAAGACGGTGAGTTGGAGAACCAGCGGCCACAACAGCGCAACGGCGGGGCAGGTGCGCGACTATGTGGTGCCGCATCTTGAGCCATCCGACTACACCCATATTGTCCTTATGCTTGGCACCAACGACATGAAGAATTTCCATTCCGGCCCGCGCTGGAAGAAGGAATTCGGCACGCTGATCTACGCACTGTGCACGCGCTTTCCGGCCTCCACTATCCTGTGGCATCAGGCGATTGACCTTTCTGTCGCGCCAGCACTGCCGCACCCGCTGGCAACGATTTTGAATTGGCGCAAACAGGTGCTGAACCGCATCGGCGCGAAACTGTGTCTGGAGCGCGGGGCCGTCTGCGTGCCGCCGTTACCGGACGTGACAGCGGCGGGATTTTGCCTCGACGGCTTCCACGCCAATGCCGGGGGCTATGATGCGTGGGCCGATCATATGATTGCGCACATGGATGTGTCCGACACGGCGTCTTAGCAAAAAGTGGCGATAGACGCTCTTGCAGCAGCGCTGTAGATCAGAGGTCGCACAGTTTGGCGCATTTGGGAGGACGTTATGGGCGCGTATCGCGAACTCTACCAAGGTTGGAAAGACAATCCGGAAGGTTTCTGGATGGAGGCTGCCGGTCAGATCGACTGGATGCGTTCTCCGACGAAAGCGTTTCACGCGGATGAAGGGATTTACGGGCGCTGGTTTGCCGATGGCACGCTGAACACTTGCTACAACTGCGTCGACCGTCACGTGGAAGCAGGGCGTGGCGATCAAGCGGCTATCATTTACGACAGCCCGATTACCGGAAGCGCCCGCACCTACACGTTTTCTGCCTTGCAAGACGAAGTCTCCGCGCTCGCTGCCGTTATTCGCGCACGGGGCGTGGAGAAGGGCGACCGGGTTATCATTTACATGCCGATGGTGCCAGAAGCCGCGATTGCCATGTTGGCGTGCGCTCGGTTGGGAGCGGTTCATTCCGTCGTCTTCGGAGGGTTTGCAGCCGCCGAACTAGCAACGCGCATAGACGATTGTGCGCCCAAACTCATCATCTCGGCTTCGTGTGGCATCGAGCCGGGGCGTGTGATTGCCTATAAGCCGCTGCTTGATGAAGCGATCGAGATTTCAAAGAACAAGCCGCAAAGCACGATCATTCTCGCGCGGGAGCAGCAGGGCTGTGATTTGATCGAGGGACGTGACTTCGACTATGCGAGCGAAGTTGCAAAGGCCAAAGGCACTGACGTTCCCTGCGTGGAAGTGGCGGCAACGGACCCGCTCTACATCCTTTATACATCCGGCACGACCGGCCAGCCAAAAGGCGTTGTACGTGACAATGGTGGCCATGCGGTGTCGCTCCATTGGTCTATGAAGAACATCTACAATGTTGACCCAGGCGAGGTTTATTGGGCGGCGTCCGATGTCGGCTGGGTCGTTGGCCATTCCTACATCGTCTATGCGCCGCTTCTGCACGGCAACACAACGATCCTGTTTGAGGGCAAGCCCGTTGGGACGCCGGATGCCTCAACCTTCTGGCGGGTGATGGCTCAGCACAAAGTAGTTTCGTTCTTTACGGCTCCAACCGCCTTTCGAGCGGTGAAGAAAGAGGATCCTGAAGGCAAGCTCGCCGGCGAATTCGATCTATCAGCGCTCAAAATAATCTATCTGGCGGGCGAGCGGGCTGACCCTGATACGATCCATTGGTTGGAGAATGTCTCCGGCAAGCCGGTAATTGACCATTGGTGGCAGACGGAAACGGGCTGGACGATAGCGGGCAATCCAATTGGTGTGGAAATGCTGCCGATCAAATATGGCTCCCCCACGGTTGCGATGCCGGGTTACGACATTCAGGTGCTGGACGACGAGGGGCACTCCCTTGCCGCAGGCGAGTTGGGCAACGTGGTGGTGAAACTGCCGTTGCCGCCGGGTTGTTTTCCGACTCTGTGGAATGCAGATGAGCGCTTTAAGCAGGCGTATCTGGAGGAGTTTCCCGGCTACTACAAAACCGCTGACGCGGGGATTATGGACGAGGATGGATACCTCTTCATCATGGCTCGCACTGACGACATCATCAACGTTGCTGGCCATCGCCTTTCGACAGGCGGAATGGAAGAGGTGATCGCGAGCCACAAAGATGTTGCTGAATGCGCAGTGATCGGGATTGCAGATGATCTCAAGGGGCAGTTGCCTGCCGGATTTATGATCCTTAATTCCGGTGTCAACCGACCGATTGACGAGATCAAGGCGGAAGTCATCAAACTGGTGCGCGAAAAGATCGGGCCGGTGGCGGCGTTCAAGATTGCCGTTCCAGTCAAGCGATTGCCGAAAACGCGGTCAGGCAAAATTTTGCGGGCGACAATGCAAAAGGTCATCGATGGGGCGGACTTTAAAATGCCCGCCACAATCGATGATCCTGCGATTCTAGATGAAATTCGCGATAGCTGGAAAGATCATGTGGGGTGAGATCAGCCCTCAGTTCATTTCCATCGTTTCGGCAAGCGATTTCACGGTAAAGGTGAGATCGACGCTGCCCGCTTTTTCAAACGTCAGCGTGACCTTGCGCTCTTCGCCTTTCGACAGCGGCTCTTTCAGGCGCATGAACATAAGGTGATAGCCGCCGGGCTTCAGCGTGACAGTCTCGCCAGCAGGGATTTCAAGCCCTTCTTCGAGATGCTTCATCTTCATCACGTCGTCTTGCATTTTCATCTCATGCACTTGGCTCATGCCTGCAAAATCTGCGGACACGCTGACGAGACGGTCAGCTTCGCTACCGTTGTTGGTGATTTTGATATAGCCACCGCCGACTTTCGCCGTGGCTGGTGTTGCCCGAGCAACGGGCTCGCTGAGCGTTAGGTCACCAATGACTGTATCGGCTGCGATTGCGGAAAAGGTCAGCAAGGCAACAGTGGCAAAGCTGCTTACCAGGGTAGTGATGGTGCGTCTCATGAAACTGCCGGATTTGGTTGTTCTCTCAAGTCTGATTACACGGCAATATGGCAATCACAAGATAAGTACGCCGGAAGTTTGTGACGCAGTGCCGGCCGTTAAGAAGCCTGCTGGTCAGTCTTTTTGGGGCGGTTGGTGGCGCATCGCTTGGAGCAGTATTTCACCTCGTCCCAATTGCGCTCCCACTTTTTGCGCCACGTGAATGGGCGGCCGCAAGTTACGCAATCCTTTTCTGGCAAAATGGGCTTCTTGTGGGCCATGCCGCTCTAGGCTTTTTCCGCCGCTTGCTGAATGGCACGGATACGGTCTGCGAGAGAATTGACCTCCGATTGCGCGCTCTTGCCAGCGTCCGTGCGCTTGCCTTTGAGCGCCAGCGCTTCGTTGATGGGCGAGTCAGGGCCTTCCAGTTGTGCGGTCATCGCTGTCACTTTTGCGGCCAGATCATTGATGCGTTCGCGGATGATCGCATTTTCGCGTCGCTCCACTTCCCAATCTTCTCCGCTTGCCAATTGTGTGCCCTGCAATTCAGCTTTTAACGCATCGCGCTCGGCTTCGGCCATTTTGAGGCGATCGCGCAGTTCGCGGCGCTCGGTTTCAAATGTGGCAATGGCATTTTCAACGTTTTCGCCTGAAGCATCCCGCATCAGTGATTCCATGCGCAATGCGGCATCAGCCAGTTCGGCTTTAAGTTTCACGTTTTGCTCTTGCAGGTTGCTTGCGTCACCTTGTGCCTTAGACGCGCGTTTGTCGTCGCTGCCTGCTCTTTCCTTCAGCTTGGCGAGATCGCGGTCGCGGCGTTCGAGGCGGGCTTCCATGTCGGCCATAGTGGAGGTGAGGCGGGATATTTTTTCGTCAAGGTCGGCTGCACGCCTGATTTCCCGTTCGGCAATGATCTTGCTGGCTTTTGCTTCTTCGCGGGCGGCATCGGCTTCGTTGCGAAAGGACTTAACCTGATTTTTCAGTTCGCGGACTTCGTCAGTCACTCCATCAAGACGGGTTTCGCGAGCGACAAGTTCAATTTTTTGATCGTCAAATTCGCTCATGACGGTTTTGTATCGGCGGTCAAGCGCTTCAAGGCTTGCTGCTTTTTCCTCAAGCTGGGTTTCCAAAGATCGCAGCGCGAATGTGGTTTCGGAAAGTTTTTCTTCGCGGTCATGAAGTTCCGCACGCAGTTCTTCGGACTGGTTTTGCAATTCGGCAATCCGCTCGCCGCGTTTTTCCTGTTCGTCTTCCAGCGCCAAAACTTCGTCGCGGCGGCGGTTGATTTCAATCAGTTGTTCGGCAGCGCGTTCCTTCAGATCCTCAAGGCTGACTTCGAGGCGACGGGTGCTCATCGCGAATTCTGCCCGCAGCTGGTCTTTGTCCGCTTGAATTTCGTTGAGGGTAAGCGGGACCGAACTTTCGATCTTCTGGCGTGTGAGCACGACTGCGCGCCGCCATATCGCGGGCGCGACCATCAGCGCGAGCAGGGCGCTGGCTAAAAACCCAAGGGCGAAGAATAAACCGCTTTCAAGCACGGGCACAGGCTTTCATCAGGGTTACTGAACAATGAAAAAAGCCTGCCACGGGGGCAGGCTCTTCACAAGGATTGTGTGCTGATGCTCGCGGACTTTCCGTCAACAGCGTAAACGCGGGTGTTTGGAGCCCTAGAAAGGGTTCCAGGTCGCGTATGGCCGCATTTTCAAATAACCGACATTAACGCCAAGACGGGCACCAACGCCGGTGCGCACGGGCACAAGAATCGTGTCGCCGTGTTTCATAACTGTCATGCCAAGGCCACCAACCAGATAGGCGGAGCCGGAAACACCGACATAGCGGCGGAAAATCTTGTCGGTCTCGTTGAGATTGTAGACCAGCATCATGGAGCGGTTGCCATCGCCGCCGAAATCCCAGCCGATGGATGGCCCTTGCCAATAGACTTTATGATCGCCCGCATTTTTGGTGTAGAGTGTGCCTTCGCCGTAGCGCAGGCCGCCGACAAGTGCGCCGGAGGCCTCTTCGCCCAAGACATAGCCGTTTGGCAGACCGTAATTGCTCACCGCCCGCTCAATCAGCGAGGCGAGGCCGGAGGATGTGGAGCCAAAGAACTTATGGCCAACATTCACCAATTCGCCAGACGAGAAAGCCTGAGTTTGCGAAGCGTGCGCAATGGTTGGCGCGTTGGGCAGCAGTGCGGGGGCGGAAACGGCCAGCGCAAGCGCGAGGCCCGTTACGGCAAGAGTGGCTTTTGCTTTGGTGCGGATAAATTTCAACATAGGGTCAACCTCCATTGGAAGACGAAAAACGCATGAACCTCGTGAACGGGAGGCTTGGTCCCGATGTGGCCAACAAATGCGGCAACAGGCGGGATATCGATATAATTTGAATGAAAAGGTTTGCGTTTAAGTAAACAAAGGCTTTCACCGCTTTTGAAAGCCGCGTTGAGCTTGGCAGGAATCGCGGGCTTGTGTAACGCAGGGGCAGTCTGGTTTTGCGGGTGATTCGTTCAACAGTATTTGCGCATCGCCCGATCCATGAGGGGATCACCATGCCTGAATTGCCTAAACTTTCCGCACTTGATTTGGCGGCTTTGCTCGCCAGCCGCATTTGTCATGACATCATCTCCCCCGTTGGCGCGCTGGCCAATGGGCTGGAGGTGCTGGGCGAAGATCAGGGCGAGGAAATGCAAGAATTCGCTATGGAACTCATTCAGAAGAGCGCGAAATCTGCATCTGCCAAGTTGAAATTCTCCCGTCTGGCCTTCGGTGCATCCGGTTCTGCCGGTGCCTTTATCGATACGGGCGAGGCGCAAGAAGTTGTCGCTCTTTATATGGAAGGCGAAAAGTCTGACATGGAATGGCAAGGCATGCGCTCTCTTGTGCCGAAAAACCGTGTGAAGCTTCTGCTCAATCTGGTGCTTTTGGCGCTTGGTGCTGTGCCACGTGGCGGTGTTTTGCACATATCCATACATGGCGAAGGTGAAACGGCGACATTCGATATCAGATGTGTTGGCCCGCGTGCGCGGGTGCCATCTGAATTTGTGTCTATGTTGAATGGGGTGGTGGAAGACGAAGAGGAAGAGATTTCCGCCCACGGTGTTCAGCCCTATTACACCATCCTTTTGGCCCAAGAATGTGGTCTTTCTCTAACGGCTACGGCCGATGGAGAGGACATTGTGTTGAAAGCTGCACAACGCTAAACCCTTTTATTTGCTGACGTTTACGAAGAATTATCCTTACCAAACGCGGTTAAAAAATACGGTTAAGCGTGCTTTAACCAATCGCTGTCATCTTCCTTCCCGAACCGTATGTTCACCGTGGGCATAAGCTCACGGTTCAGTAAGGAAGGACGATGTTATGGGCACCGTAACAAAACTCTCTGGACTGGCTGCTGCTGTCGCGATGACAGTTGGCGCGATGTCCCTATCTCCGGCTATTGCAGCCGATCTGCTTGTTGACCCCCCGGTCATCGAAGCACCCGAAACATATTCGACGGGCGGTTGGTATCTGCGTGGCGATATCACCTACGATTTCCGCTCCTCCGAGGGTGGCACGTATTACGAAAACGGCATGGGCATGTTTTCCGATGTCGATATGGATGATTCCTACGATATCGGCATCGGTATCGGTTATCAGATCAACGATTACCTCCGTGCAGACGTGACGGGTGAGTATGTGTTCGGCGCTGAATGGCGCGGCAACACGTTGAACCCAGACTTCACCTGCGCCGGCCTTCAAGCCGCTGGCGGTGGTTCGATCACAGACGGCACCGAGCCTGGCACATGCGCCACGAACGAGAGTGCCGATGTTTCCATGATCAAACTCTTGGGTAACGCATACCTCGATCTTGGCACGTTTGGCGGTTTCACGCCGTATGTTGGTGCCGGTATCGGTGGCGCATACGTCATGTATGACGACTACAAGTCGACCACGACTGGTACGGTTCAGGCTTGCTGCTTGACCCTCGATCAGCGTGCTGACGACTTTGGCGGCGAAAGCTCCTGGCGCTTTGCATACGCGCTTCATGCTGGTGCATCTTTTGATGTCTCCCACAAAATGAAGCTCGATGTTGGCTATTCCTACACCGACATTTCTGGCGGTGCGATGGGCTCTTTCCTGGGTGGCGGCAAGCCACGCGCATATGACGACGGTTTCACCGATCACGTCATCCGCGCAGGCGTTCGCTACTCTCTCTGGTAGGTCCGACCTAACAAGCTGCGGGCCGGCTGCCCATAACGGCCGGTCCGCCGCCTTCGCGCAATGCGTTGAGGGCAAAGCCTGAAAAGGCAATTTCTTTTCGCGTCACCAATGGGGTGACTGTGTAACCAAGCTCGCTGGAGTGGCTTCGATGGATATCAAATGGGGCAGTGTTAAAGCTCTCGGACTGGCGCTATGCATGGCAGGCGCAGTGATCGCAAACCCGGCTATGGCCGCAGATCTCGATCCTCCAGTCTTCGAACAGACCGAGGTGACCGAGGTCGAATTTGGCTCCGGTTGGTATATCCGCGGCGATATTGGTGTGGGCATTTCCGAGCTGGAAGACAGCGAAGTCGGTAATCTTGGGCATCCTGTTAAAGCATCAGCTGCCGTTGGTTACAGCATGACCGAAAACGTGCGTTTGGAAGCAGCGCTTGGTTTTTACCAAAACCTCGCATCGCGCTCGACCGGAGACATTTCATGCGGCACGGAACCTAATCCAAACGATCCCAATGGTGGTGATATCCCGATTACGGGTGATTGCTACTCGGTGTCTGAATCCGAGCCGTGGGCGGCCAATCTGATGGCCAACGTCTATTACGATTTGCCTGAATTTGGCAGCTTCCAGCCCTATGTGGGTGCTGGTGCCGGTTTTGGTTTCGTACGCCGTGGACCTTTGGAGCGCGCTTATTACTGCCGGGGCGACAATGCATCTGATTGCGGTGTTGCAGGCGGCGCGGGCGTCAACCAGATTGGCGACACTGACAACTTTGAGACCGATGGTCAGTTTGTCGGAAGCTTCAACGCTATGGCTGGTGTTTCATACTCACTCACGCAAAACACCAAACTCGATTTGGGCTATCGCTTTACATACTTGGGCGGCAGTCGCCGTTATGCAGACCGTGACGAAGCCGATGCGTGGACGATGAATGAAGTCACCGCCGGCATTCGCGTCGAACTCTGGTAAGCTACCAGCGCCAAAAATTTACGACATTTGGTCAACCATTCGCGTCATTTTCTCTTGACGCGAATTCGATCCTCCAATAGCTGCGTCCGTGGGACACCTCTCCCCAACGAGAGGCTAGCTATCTGGAAGGATAGGATATGACTGAAAGACATGACGTCGCGACGCCACAAGTGCGTCCGCGCAACCCCCAATTTTCTTCTGGCCCTTGCACGAAACGACCCGGTTGGTCGCTCGATGCGCTTGGCGATGCGGCGCTTGGCCGTTCGCATCGTGCATCTGTGGGCAAATCCAAACTCAAACAGGCCATCGAGTTGACCCGCGAAGTGCTGGGCGTGCCGGACGATTACCGCATTGGCATCGTTCCGGCCTCGGATACGGGCGCTTACGAAATGGCGATGTGGTCGCTGCTTGGCGAACGCCCGGCCACCATGGTCGCGTGGGAGAGTTTTGGCGCTGGCTGGGTGACGGATGCCGTCAAACAGCTCAAGCTTGACGATGCCACCATCGTGACCGCGCCCTATGGCGAAATCGCTGATATGGCCGCGCTGGACTATGACCAAGATGTTGGGTTCACATGGAACGGCACAACGTCCGGCGTGAAAATGCCCAACGGCGATATGATCCCCGCTGACCGCAAAGGGCTGACGATTTGCGATGCAACGTCTGCGGCTTTCGCGCAGCCCTTGCCCTTCGACAAGCTCGATGTGGTGACGTTCTCTTGGCAGAAGGTAATGGGTGGCGAAGCGGCCCACGGCATGCTGATCCTTTCGCCCCGCGCTGTTGAGCGGCTTGAAAATTACACCCCGCCATGGCCGCTGCCGAAGATTTTCCGCATGACGAAGGGTGGCAAACTCATCGAAGGCATTTTCGTTGGTGAGACGATCAACACACCCTCCATGCTGTGCGTCGAAGATTACATAGATACGCTGGAATGGGCGCAGGGACTTGGCGGCTTACCGGCATTGCACGCCCGCTGCGATGCCAATGCGCAAGTCTTGCACGACTGGGTGGCGAAGACGGACTGGGTGGAAAACCTCGCCGTTGATCCAGACACACGGTCCAACACGTCCGTTTGCCTTTCGATCACGGACCCGGACGTGGCGGCGATGGAAGAGGCGGATCAACGTGCGTTTGTGAAAGCCATGACCACGGCGCTCGAAAAAGAGGGCGTTGCGCTGGACATTGGCGGCTACCGCGATGCGCCTCCGGGCCTGCGGGTGTGGTGTGGCGCGACGGTTGAAACAGCCGACGTTGAAGCGCTAACGCCATGGCTTGATTGGGCCTTTGCACAGGCCAAAGGCGATTAAACTTCCTTACCTCCCCTTTGCGGGGAGGTCGAAACTGCAAATCAGTTTCGGGTGGGGACATTCGCTCAGAAACCCAATCTCCCCCACCCGGATCAGCTTCGCTTCTCCGGCCTCCCCAAAAGGGCGAGGCAAACCAATTTCGAAAGACAAAACCGATGACCAAACCCAAAGTTCTCGTATCCGATAAACTGTCCGAAACCGCCGTCAATATTTTCCGCGATAACGGCTGTGACGTCGATTTCCAGCCCGATTTGGGTAAAGACAAAGACGCTCTGTTGGCCGTGATTGACCAATATGATGGCCTCGCTATTCGCTCCGCCACAAGAGTAACAGAGAAAATCATCGACGCCGCCACCAATCTGAAAGTGATTGGCCGCGCGGGCATTGGTGTCGATAACGTGGATATCAAAGCCGCCTCCCGTCGCGGCATCATCGTGATGAACACGCCCTTCGGCAACTCGATCACCACAGCGGAACACGCTATTTCGATGATGATGGCCGTGGCCCGTCAAATTCCTTCGGCGGACGCCTCCACGCAGGCAGGCAAGTGGGAAAAATCGAAATTCATGGGTGTTGAGCTGACCGGCAAGACGCTCGGTCTGATCGGTGCGGGCAACATTGGCTCCATCGTCGCTGACCGTGCGCAAGGGATGAAAATGCGGGTTGTCGCGTTTGACCCCTATCTGACGGACGAGAAAGCCGAGCGCCTTGGCATTGAGAAGGTGGAGATGGATGAACTGCTGGCCCGCGCTGATTTCATTACGCTGCACACGCCGCTGACCGATAAGACCAAAAACATCATCGACGCCGCCGCCATCGCCAAAATGAAAGACGGCGTGCGAATCGTGAACTGCGCGCGCGGCGGTTTGATCGTCGAGGCTGATCTGGCGGAGGCGATCAAGTCGGGCAAAGTCGCTGGCGCCGGTATCGACGTCTTCGAGGTGGAACCTGCCACGGACAGCGTGCTGTTTGGCCTGCCCAACGTGGTCTGTACCCCACATCTCGGCGCTGCAACGACAGAGGCACAGGAGAATGTTGCCGTGCAGGTGGCCGAACAGATGGCCGCCTATCTGACCCGCGGCGCCGTTTCCAACGCGCTCAACATGCCGTCCATCACCGCGGAGGAAGCACCGCGCCTGACGCCGTTCGTTAAACTCGCTGAAACGCTGGGTTCTTTCGTGGGGCAGGTTACGGAGAGCGCAATCAAAGATGTGCAAATTCTCTATGACGGTCATGTCTCGGAGATGAACACCAAGGCGCTGTCTTCGGCTGTGCTTGCGGGATTGCTACGGCCCCAAATGGCTGATGTGAATATGGTCTCCGCGCCGGTGATGGCGAGCGAACGCGGTATCCGCCTGATGGAGATTAACCGCGCGAAAAGCGGCGTCTTTGATGGTTATATTCGCATTGATGTGACCACGGCGACGACGACGCGCTCAATTGCTGGAACGGTGTTTTCCGACGGAAAGCCGCGCTTCATCCAGATCAAGGGCATCAACATGGAGGCTGAAGCCGGGCCGCACATGCTCTACACAACCAACGGCGACACACCTGGCATTATCGGCAAGCTGGGCACCATGTTTGGCGAAGCCGGCATCAACATTGCCAACTTTTATCTCGGTCGTAACAAGCCGGGCGGTGATGCGATTGCGCTTGTGGAATTGGACGCACCCGTGCCGGATGATTTCCTGGAGAAACTGCAAGGACATCCGGATATCACCAGCGCCAAACCGCTTGAATTTACGTTCTAGTGCTTGATCGATCGCTCAGCGGGTGCCCCGCTGGGCGATCAGCACACCGCCGACAACGAGGCAAAACGCTAGCGCGTGATACGGATAGAGCTGTTCGCCCAGCATCATGACCGACAAAATAGCGGCGAAGACGGGTACAAGATTGATGAAAATGCCCGCCCGATTGGCCCCAATCGCGGCAACGCCCGCCAGGAAGAAGCCTTGCGAGACGAGCGAGGGGAAAATGCCCGCATAGGCGACCACGGCTGCGCCTTGGAACGTTGTGGGAAACAGCAATTCACCACGCGCCATTTCGTAGAACAGGCCAAAGCTGGCGAACACGACGCCGCCGGCGATGAGGCTTGCGAGAAAACTCTGCCAGTGGATATCAGGCTTTGCGCGAAGGCCGACTGAATAGGCAGCGTAGAAAATTCCGCCGCCCAGCATGATCAGATCGCCCCGGTTTAGCCCGCTCGTCCCTTCCAGCAACGCAAGGGGTGTTCCGTTCGTGGCCGTGACGATGACGCCGATCACAGTCAGGGCGTAGCCGATGATTTGCAGGCTTTGAATGCTGGTGCGGTAGACAAGAAAACTGATCACGAAGATGAAAAACGGCATCGCCGTTTGCTCAATCGTGATGTTGATGGCGCTGGTATAGTGCAGGGCGGAATACAGCGCGAAGTTGAAAGCGGTGTAGCCGAAGCCGCCCATCATCAGCAGATAAAACCACCGCTGTTTGAGTTTTTGCCAATCGTTGGCGATGTGGGCGCGGCCTATAATGCCGATGATTGTAAGGGCAATGGCCCAGCGCCCGAAAGTCAGCACCATTGGCGAGACGTGATCGATGGCGAATTTTCCCGCAATTGCATTGCCGCCCCAGAACAGGGCGGTGATGGTGAGCAGCAAATAGGGGTTTTTGAAAATAGCGGGCATGAAAGGGATTGAAAGCGTCTGGGCAGGTGTCAGCGTTAATGTGCGGCGGGGGAAGGGGCAAGCGCTTGATTGCATGAGGTGGGCAAAGCCTCGCTTGCGCCCTTGACCTTCGCGGCGCAAAGGCCGAAACGAACAGCGCTTTTTCGCGGGCTCGCAAGCAAGGAATTCAGGCATGGCCAATGTGGTTGTCGTAGGCTCCCAATGGGGTGATGAAGGCAAGGGCAAAATCGTCGACTGGTTGTCGGAACGCGCCGACTTGGTTGTTCGTTTCCAAGGTGGGCACAATGCTGGCCATACGCTGGTCATTGATGGGGTTAGCTATAAGCTGTCGCTGCTTCCTTCGGGTGTTGTGCGGCCCGGCAAAATGGGTGTGATCGGAAACGGCGTGGTCATCGATCCCCATGCGCTCGTTGCCGAAATTGGCCGATTGGCAGAGCAGGGTGTCACCATCTCGCCGGACAATCTGCGCATCGCTGACAACGCAACGCTCATCCTGTCGCTACACCGTGATCTGGACGGATTGCGTGAGGACGCTGCGAAGTCTGGCACGAAGATTGGCACGACGCGCCGCGGCATTGGCCCGGCCTATGAAGATAAAGTCGGTCGCCGCGCCGTTCGCGTGATGGATCTGGCAAATCTCGAAAGCCTGCCTGCGAAAATCGAGCGACTGCTGGCGCACCATAACGCCTTGCTGCGCGGCTTTGGTGAGCCTGAAGTCTCGGTTGAGACTATCTTAGAAGAATTGACCTCGGTTGCCGACAAAATCCTTCCGTTTCGCGAGAGTGTCTGGAAACTGCTGGATGAAGCCAAGCGCAGTGGCAAGCGCATCCTGTTTGAAGGCGCGCAGGGCACGCTTCTGGATATCGACCACGGAACCTATCCGTTCGTCACATCTTCTAATGTGGTGGCAGGACAAGCTGCTGCGGGTTCTGGTGTCGGGCCTGGCTCTTTGAACTTTATTCTCGGCATCACGAAGGCTTATACGACCCGCGTGGGCGAAGGGCCGTTTCCGACAGAGCAGCAAAACGAAGTTGGGCAATTGCTCGGCGAACGCGGCCATGAATTTGGTACTGTGACAGGCCGCAAGCGACGCTGCGGCTGGTTTGATGCCGCACTGGTGCGCCAAGCTGTGAAGGTCAACGGCATCACTGGCATCGCGCTTACGAAGTTGGATGTGCTCGATGGTATGGAAGAGCTAAAAATTTGCACTGGCTATAAAATTGATGGTCGCGAGATTGATTACCTTCCTGCAAGCCAGGGCGAGCAGGCGCGGGTTGAGCCGATTTACGAGACATTGGAAGGCTGGAATGAGCCAACTGTGGGGGCTCGGAGTTGGGCTGATCTGCCAGCGCAGGCGGTTAAATACGTGCGCCATATCGAAGAATTGATTGGCGCACCGGTCACGATGCTGTCGACATCGCCAGAGCGCGAGGACACGATACTTGTTGATGACCCTTTTCATGATTAGGTTCGGGAGGCTTGGCGCTGAATAGTCAGGCTGGGCACGTTACAGGAATTTGATGGTTCATGGCTGACTATTTCGCCGTACTTCAGCGAACCCTTGCAGGGTTTGACTCCCCGCAAGAGCAATTGCGCGAAAAACTGTATGAGCGCGCGCGGCTGACCATTCGGCGTCAGTTGGATGGCCGTACCCCCGCGCCAAGCCCAGAAGCCGTGACGGCCGAAATGGCTAAACTTGAGAAGGCGATTGCTGATATTGAGCTTGAGTATAGCGGTTCGGTGATATCGGAAGATGATCTGGAGCAGGCTGTTGAACCAGAATCTCCGTCAGAGCCAACGCGAGAGCCTGAACTAGAACCGGATCCAGATCCGGAGCCGGAGCCTGTTGCTGAAGCTCCTGCGGAGCCGGAGCCTGAACCTGAACCTGAACCTGAATCTGAACCTGAGCCCGAAATAGTGAAAGAGGTTCTGCCAGAGCCTGAGCCAGAGCCTGAGCCTGAAGCGGTTGAGGAAACTTCGCCAATTCCGGTTTTCACCCCGGATCCAGAACCTGTACCCGAACCAGAGCCAGCGCCCACGCCTGAACCAGAGACGCCTGTGGCCGCTGAAGTGGCATCAGATCCCATCGCCGCAGCTTTGGTTGATTTCACAAAGGCGGATGCGGAAAGGAAGGCTGAAAAGACGACCGGGGATGTGGTTGAAGCTGCAAGGTCTCTCCAACAAGTGCCGCAGCCTGAGTTTGAAAGTGCGGCAGCCAGCGCGGTGCAGCGGGCCTTGGCAGAGATGCCAACTGCCGCGACATTGACAGACAAGCCCCTGAGCTTGGAGCCGGAATCATCCATTCAGGCCGATTTGAGCGCAGGTGCCGCTAAACAAGACTACACCGATCCCGCTGCTGACTTGTCAGGGCCGCGCGTTGCCGATGCCTCGCGGCCAACGCTTCCCAAATCTGATCCGTCCTTGGCTGAATTGAGCCCTGTAAACTTTGGTGCGAGCAGTGCGGATGAGTTGGCGATACCACCAGCGCCCGGTTTGGGCGGCGGCGAAGTGCGCAAAAAGAAAAGCCGCTGGTTGCTCTGGCTGCTGCTTTTGTTGGTCATTCTAGGCGGCCTTGGAGCGGCCTACATTACTTTCAAAGATCAAGTCATGCAGACATTGGGTCTGGCGGAACAGACGGCGACGGCACCTCCGACCAAGGTGAAAACCATCAAAGTTACGCCGCCATCAGAAGACGAGCCTGCGACCGAAGAAGAAACCGCCGAACCAGCGCCAGAACCAGCGCCAGAAGCGGAACCGGCACCGGAGCCGAAAAACGAGGTTCGCCTAACCGAAGATGGAGAAGAGGTTGCGCCGGAGGCAACAGCTCCGACGATCGCGCCTGAGCAAACCGAAGCTGCGCCGGCGACAGAGCAAACTGCCGATGCCGCAACCGGAATTCGTGCGTTCCTTTACGAAGAAGACGCCGCCAGCGGCACGAGCAGTGTGGATACAGGCTCGGTTTCGTGGAGCGTCGTGCAGGAAAGCCCCGGTCCTGGTAAGCCTGAAGAACCCGCCATCCGTGCGCAAATTGAAATTCCCGAGCGCAAGACCGTTCTTATCATGACGATCAAGCGCAACACCGACCCAAGCCTATCGGCCAGCCATCTGATCGACATCATCTTCGCGGTTCCTGATGATTTTTCGGGCGGCGCGATTGAAGAGATCAACCGCATTGTGATGAAGGAAACCGAGGAAGGACGCGGCGAAACGCTGACTGCCGCCTCGGTGAAAATTCAAAGCGGTATTTTCCTTATCGCGCTGGACAATGCCGAAGCGTCACGCAAAGCCAATGTAGATCTTTTGAAAGCGCGGGGCTGGATTGATATTCCGGTGCAATACCGCACGGGCCGTCGCGCTCTGGTGACGATTGAAAAAGGCAGCGAGGGCGAGCGTGTTTTTCAGGAAGTTTTCGCCGTTTGGGATCGGGCAATCTAAGCGGCTAATCTGTCTTGCAATCTGCGAATATTTCGCACACAAATATCGTGTTCCAAGGGGTGTCGCTTCCGGCGGCTGAGATGGCATCGGCCAAACCCTTGATCGGCTTTCCTGGAAAGCTGATCGGGAACCTGATCCGGGTCATGCCGGCGAAGGGACGGGAAAAGACGAGCGCCTTACAAGGCGCACTCCGCTTCTCTAAAATTCGCAGCACGGCCGCAAATTGAGCGGGAACAGTGTGCCGTGCGCGAGCTAAATGCCACCATCAAGCCGAAAACTGAAGGCGTTAGCAATTCAATCCTGCGCGGATTTGCGGTTGCGGCTTTTTTGGTTGGGCTTTGGTGGCTCGGCGTTGCTGTGTTTGAGCCTGCACCATTCATCCTACCAGGGCCGGAGCGCGTTCTGGTCAGCCTTGTCGCGCAATCCTCCTCGCTCGCCTATCACGCGGGCATCACGCTGGCAGAAATTCTGATCGGCCTTGCGCTCGGCATCGTCCTTGGCACGTCAACTGCGCTTCTGGTCAACGCATTTCCCTTCGCCCGCCGCACGATCATGCCGGTGCTGGTGGCGAGCCAGGCACTGCCGGTTTTTGCCATCGCGCCGCTGCTGATCTTGTGGTTCGGTCTTGGGCTGGGCTCAAAAATCGCGATGGCCACGCTCATAATCTACTTCCCGATCGCTTCGGCGTTGAACGACGGTTTGGCGCGGGCCGAAGGTTCGCTCATCGATCTTGCGCGGCTGTGTGGGGCAAGACCGTGGCAGACGCTGGTGCATTTTCGCCTGCCTGCGGCCATGCCGTCGCTCGCCTCCGGCATCCGTGTTGCAGCGACCGTGGCGCCCATTGGTGCGGTGGTTGGAGAATGGGTCGGGGCGGCGGCTGGCATCGGTTACATCATCAATCAGGCCAATGCCCGGATGCAGACGGATACCGTCTTCGCCGGTCTGGTCGTTCTCATCATCATGGTCATCGCGCTGCGGCTGCTCGTCGATATGGCGCTTGACCGTCTCGTCCATTGGGCTCCGCGCAGCATCGCGTCACCCGCTTAACAGGAGAAAATCCATGTCTTTCTTTCGCCTTTTTCTGGTCGCTGCCTTCGCGGCGCTGGCCGTTCTGCCCGCACGAGCGGAAAAGCTGACCGTTTACCTCGACTGGTTCGTGAATCCCGGCCACGCGCCCTTGGTGATTGCTGAAACCCAAGGCTATTTCGCCGAACAAGGGTTGGAGGTCGAAATCGTCCCGCCCAGCGACCCCAGCGCGCCGCCACGGCTGATTGCTGCGGGGCAGGGGGACATCGCGATTTCGTACCAGCCACAATTGCATGTGCAGGTGGCTGAGGGCCTGCCGCTGACGCGCATTGGAACGCTTGTTGAAACGCCGCTCAATTCGTTGGTTGTTCTGGCCGATGGTCCGATCAAGCAGATTGCTGATTTTAAGGGCAAGAAGGTTGGCTTTTCGGTCGGTGGGTTTGAAGACGCGCTGCTCGGCGCGATGCTGAAAACGCATGGTGTTGAACTGTCAGAGGTTGAACTCATCAACATCAATTTCGCGTTGTCGCCTTCGCTCATCACCGGAGCGGTAGATGGTGTTATCGGCGCGTTTCGGAATTTCGAATTGAACCAGTTGGATTTGGAAAAGCGTCCCGGCATTGCGTTTTACCCTGAGGAGCATGGTGTGCCGGTTTACGACGAACTGATTTTCGTCGTGAACAACGAGCGATTGGACGATCCGCGTTTCAGGAAGTTCATGTTGGCCATCGAGAAAGCCGCACTATACCTCACAAACGATTCTGACGCCGCTTTGGCCGCCTTCCTGAAAGCCTATCCCGACCTCGACAACGAGTTGAACCGCCGCGCATGGGTCGACACGCTGCCCCGCTTCGCCAAACGCCCCGCGGCTCTGGACAGCGGACGCTACGAGCGTTTTGCGGATTTCATGAAGGCGAGTGGTCTCATCAAAGAAACCGTGCCGCTTGAAAGCTACGCCGTGGAGTTGCGATAGGGTGTTTTGAGGCCTGTGCCATAGCAAACGGCGGGGTGCATTCTTTCGATTGAAGGCGACTATGCGAAAAGCCAACAACGAAGCACCGCACCGCAATTCGTCATCCCGGAGACGCCGGAGGCGGAGTCCGGGATCCAATGCTGAGAGCGTTGCCCGCGCGGCTCTGGGTTCCGGGTTCTGGCAATGCCAGCCTCGGAATGACGGTGGTGGAGTGAGGGGAAATCGAAAAAGACTTATTCACGCTTCCTCCCCTTCCTCTAACCTCGCCGCCATCTCGTGCGTAAGAACGGTGGCGTCGGTCCGGCTTCGTCATGCGCAAGGGGCCGGTATGTAACTGGGGGCGATGACCGGATCGCATCCCAAAGTGCACGTCACCCAGTTTCCAGCGCCATTCGGTTAAAGCCCGAAGGTCACGCGGTCGTTGCTCCCATGGGCTGAAAAGGTCCATGCAAACGCAGTCGGAAGGGTAGTCGTAAAAATATCGGGTGGAGCGGGCGGCAGCCTGCCACACAAACACACAACAGACACGGCGGACTTCCGCCCGCTCCATCAGTTCTGCCAGAAGGGTGGAAAGCAGCATCCTCTCGCGGACGGTTCGTCCGGCGGAGATGCGAACGCACGTCCTCTATCTACAATCCGTCATCACGGAGTCGCCTGAGCCGGAATCCGTGATCCAGCACCGAGAGGCCCACCCACGCCGAACTGGGTTTCGGGTTTTGGCTGCCCCAGCCCGGTAATGACGGCGGGTGGGTCTGGAGCGACAGGTGGTGGATATCGGATAACGGCGGGAGTGTGTTGGCTTGCTATAGCGAGGCCGCGCATTCCCTAGGCACGCCAGCGCCAACAATCACTCAGTCGCTAACCGATAGGGCTTCCAGCAGATTTTGCATGTCTTGCGGCAGGCCGGCTTCGAAGCGCACACTTTTGCCGGTTGAGGGGTGGCGGAAGCCGAGGGTCTGGGCGTGGAGCGCTTGGCGGTGGAAGGTTTTCAGCACCGCGCGCCCCGCTTCCGGCAATCGGCTTTCGCGGGTGGCGAAGTGTTTGCCGTAAACCGGATCGCCGAGCAGCGGATGGCCAATATGGGCCATGTGAACGCGGATCTGGTGGGTGCGGCCCGTCTCCAGTTCGCAGCGGGTGAGGCTGGCTAGAAACTCCCCGTCATTCTTCGGGTCGGGAATACGCTTGAGGAGTTCAAAATGAGTGATCGCTTCTTTCGCGTCCGGCTTGGTGATGTCCACGACTGCGCGTTTCAATCGGTCGTTCGGGTGGCGGCCCAGAGCCGCGTCAACCGTGCCCTTCATGCGCGATGGTGCGCCCCAGACGAGGGCGAGATAGGCGCGTTCCAGTGGGCCGGTTCGTCCATGATCTGCGAATTGCTCCTGCAGATCGAGATGGGCGCGGTAGCTTTTGGCAACCACCATCACGCCGCTGGTTTCCTTGTCGAGCCGGTGGACAATGCCGGGGCGGCGCACCCCGCCAATGCCTGAAAGTGAGCCTTCGCAGTGATAGAGCAGGGCGTTGACAAGCGTGCCGGACCAATTGCCCGGCGCGGGGTGGACGACCATGCCTGCTGGCTTGTTGATGACGATCAGATCGGCGTCTTCGTGAAGGATTTCGAGCGGGATCGGTTCCGGCTGCGGAATGGCTTCTTCGGCCTCTGGCATCAGCCAGCGCACCACGTCGTCGGTCTTGATCCTGGTTGATGTCCCCGGTGGCACAACGCCGTTGATCGTCACGTGGCCTTGGCGCACCAGCGCCTGCACGCGGGCGCGGGAGATATCGTCAGGCGCATTGGCGGCAATGAAAAGGTCTACGCGTTTGCCATCGGCCTCGGCAGGCACAAGTAGCGCTTCCATTTGCCCGGCAGGGGCTTTATCAGCTTCACTCAACAGCCAGCTCCCGCATGACGAAAATTATCCATGACCGATCTGCCCCAAGAAGACGAACCGCTTGATCCCAAAGTAGAGGCGATCCGCCGCAAAATGGTGCGCCTGCTCGCCGTATCGGGTGGGATCATGATGATCGGGCTTATGACGGTGCTGGCGGCGATTGTCTACCGCGTGAACCGCGCGGACCCTGATGAGGCTGCCGCTGCGGCTGCCAGCGTGAACGCGCCCTTGCCGCCGCAATCGGCCATTGCGTTGCCCGCGGGAAGTGAAATCTTGCACACGGCGTTTGAAGGCAACCGTATAATGCTGACGGTGCGGGAGGCTTCCGGCTCCCGCACCATCTTGATCTATGAAGCCAATGGCGGGCTGTTGAGCCGCATCGACCTGCGCTAGGCGCTGGCGGGCATGCTCTTCTCGATGATCCGGGCCCAATAGCTGGAGCCGACGGGGATGGCCTCGTCGTTGAAATCATATTCCTCGTGGTGGAGGCCAGCCGTGTCTCCGTTGCCCATGAAGATGAAGGCACCGGGGCGGGCTTCCAGCATATAGGAGAAATCCTCGCCGCCCATGACGGGCAATTGCTCGGTGTCCACGCGGCCTTTGCCGACGACTTCTTCCGCCGCTTCGACGGCGAACTGAGTCTGTTCGGCGTGGTTGACGGTTGCCGGATAGCCTTCTTTGATGTGGATGGTCACTTCCGCGCCGTAGGCGCTGGCGATGCCATTCACCACTTCATGCAGACGATCGACAATCAAGTTACGCACGTCGCGGTCAAGTGTGCGAATAGTGCCCCAGAACTTCGCTTCCTGCGGTATCACGTTATAGGCCTTGCCAGCCTCAATGGCGGTGACGGACAGAACGCCGGAGGAGAGCGGGTCTACGTTGCGCGAAACGATGGACTGCAAGGCCTGCACCATCTGCGTGGCAATGATGATTGGGTCGTTGCCGTTGTGCGGCATGGCGGCGTGGGCGCCACGCCCATTGACGGTGATCGTGAACTCGTCTGTTGCGGCCATGATCGGGCCGGTGCGGATGGCGAATTCTCCCACGGGCAGGCCCGGCATGTTGTGGAGGCCATAGACTTCCTGGATGCCGAATTTGTCCATCATGCCGTCGTCGACCATAGCTTTGCCGCCAGCGCCGCCCTCTTCGGCAGGTTGGAAGATAACGACGGCGGTGCCGTCGAAATTTCGGGTCTCGGCCAGATATTTGGCTGCGCCCAGCAACATGGCGGTGTGACCATCATGGCCGCAGGCGTGCATCTTGCCTTCGTATTTGGATTTGTATGGCAGGTCGCGCTTTTCAACGATGGGGAGGGCATCCATGTCGGCGCGCATGCCAACGACTTTGCCGGAGCCATTCTGGCGGCCCTTGATGATGCCAACGACGCCGGTGCGGCCAATGCCGGTGACGATTTCGTCGCAGCCGAATTCCTTCAACTTGGCTTCCACCAATGCCGCCGTTTCCTCTACATCATAGAGCAGGCCGGGGTGCTGATGGATTTCACGACGCCATTCGGCAACTTCGTCGGAAAGGTCTGCGATGCGGTTGTTGACGGGCATGGGAAAGCTCCTGCGATCATTCGATTGACCTTCAAGATGGCGGTTAGCGAAGCCGCGTGCAAGGTGACAAATTGAGCTTTCCCGCCACCTTTCGGGCGTTTGTGCGTTGGGGATTTTGAGCAGGAGAAAATAATGAAAAAAGCTGCACTGATATTCCCGCACCAGCTGTATGACGATCACCCCGCGCTGGAAGGCGTATCTAAGGTGCTTCTGTTGGAAGAGCCGTTGTTCTTCCGCGATCCGACCTATCCCGCGAAAATGCACAAGCAGAAACTCGCCTATCACCGCACGACGATGACGCACTACGCTCAGAGTATGAAAGACAGCGGTGTGGACGTGCGTCATATCGAGACGCGAGAGGAGGCGGATTTTGTCTCTGTCGAATTGGGAAAGCTGGTGGAAGACGGTGTCTCGGACATCGTGGTGTGCGATGTGCACGATTTCACCCTCAACAAACGGCTGCGCAAAGCCGCGGAAGCGCACGGCCTAACCTTGGAGGTGCTGGACAGCCCCGCTTTCATCAACACGCCGGAACTGAACGCAGACTATCGGGCGGGCAAAAAGCGCTGGTTCATGGCTGATTATTACAAGTTTCAGCGCAAGCGGCTGAAAGTGATGGTCGACGATGATGGCGAACCGGAAGGCGGGCAATGGAGCTTTGACGAGGATAACCGCAAGAAGGTGCCAAAAAAACTGCTCGGCTCCCTGCCACACATACCCATGCGCAAGGGCGATGATGTGGATGCGGCGTCGCAGGAGTGGGTCGAAGCGAATTTCGCCGACAATCCCGGCGCGCTTAATACACTGGTCTATCCTGTTACCCACAAACAGGCGCAGACGTGGTTGCAGGCGTTTCTTGAAGAGCGGTTTCACGATTTCGGGCCTTACGAAGATGCGATCTTGGAGGGCGAAAGCTGGCTTTGGCATTCGGTGCTGACGCCGATGCTGAACACTGGCTTGCTGACCCCAAGACAGATCATCAACGAAACTCTGGCCTTTGCGCAGAAAAACGAAGTGCCGCTCAATTCACTGGAAGGTTTCATTCGTCAAATCATCGGCTGGCGCGAATTCATGCGGGCGACCTATGACGATCTCGGTGTGAAAATGCGCACGACCAACCATTGGAACCACATGCGCAAACTGCCGGACAGTTTTTATGACGGCACCACCGGCGTGCTTCCCGTCGATGATGCGATCAAACGGCTCAACGAGACCGCCTATTGCCATCATATCGAGCGGTTGATGGTGCTTGGCGGGTTCATGTTCCTGTGCGAGATCGACCCGGATGATATCTACCGTTGGTTCATGGAGATGTTTATCGACAGCTACGATTGGGTGATGGTGCCGAACGTCTATGCGATGAGCCAGAATGCTGATGGCGGGTTGATAACCACCAAGCCGTATTTCTCCGGCTCTGCCTATGTGAAGAAAATGAGCCATTACACGGGCAAGGAAAACGAAGGCGAATGGGCCACGATCTGGGACGGACTGTATTGGCGCTGGATCAACAAGCATAAAGATGAGCTTTCTAAAAACCCCCGCTGGGCCATGATGTGCGCTCAGGTGCGCAAAATGGATGAAGCGAAGCTTCAAGGGCATCTGGAGCGTTCAGAGACGTTCTTGAAGGGGCTTTGACGTGCCATTTTGCCCAATTGCACAAAAATTTACATTGAATTAAGCAAACGAAATCATATAGATATGCGATTTTCACTCTTTCATCGTATTTTACCGATGAAAGATCCGAAAATAGCCCTATATGGGAACTAGACAGAACGACAGGTGTTTTGCATCTGCAAGTGCTGATCACTGACCGGCATCAGAAAGAGGAAGATGTCGGCGGCTCGCCTGAATGGGGGCCGGAACTAAGAAAGAGGAAAAATAGATATGGCCAATACGATGCCAACAATTTCCGCAAGTGCGAACGGTATGCAGCGCTATATGGAGGAGATTCGCAAATTCCCCATGCTGACGCCGGACGAAGAATATATGCTCGGCAAGCGCTTTGCCGAACACGATGACACCGAGGCTGCCCACAAGCTGGTGACGAGCCATCTGCGTCTCGTGGCGAAAATCGCCATGGGTTATCGCGGCTATGGCTTGCCCATGTCGGAAGTGATTTCCGAGGGCAATGTGGGCCTGATGCAGGCGGTGAAGAAATTTGACCCCGAGCGTGGCTTCCGCCTCGCGACCTATGCCATGTGGTGGATCAAGGCTTCCATTCAGGAATACGTCCTGCGCTCTTGGAGCCTTGTGAAAATGGGCACGACCGCCAACCAGAAGCGGCTTTTCTTTAACCTTCGTAAGTTGAAGGGCAAGATGAAGGCGCTGGAAGACGGCGACCTGACCCACGATCACACCCAGAAGATCGCCAAAACTCTCGGTGTATCCGAGGAAGAAGTGCGGTCGATGAACCAGCGCCTTTCCGGCGACGCATCGCTCAACGCGCCGATCCGCGCGGCTGAAGGCGAAAGCGGGCAGTGGCAGGACTGGCTGGTGGACGAGAGCGAAAACCAGGAAGACATGCTGGTGAAGCAGGACGAACTGGAAGCACGCCGCGAAATGCTGGGCGATGCGATGGAAGTCCTGAACGAGCGCGAACAGCGCATTTTCACAGCGCGTCGTCTCTCGGAAGATCCGCTGACGCTGGAGCAATTGTCAGGCGAGTTCGACATTTCCCGCGAGCGGGTGCGCCAAATTGAAGTCCGCGCTTTCGAGAAGGTCCAAAAGGCCATGCTGAACGCTGCAAAAGAATTGGCAAAGCCAGTTCCGCAACTCGAAGCGGCCCAATAATCAGGGCTATAAATCCGACGAGAGGCCGACCTATGGGTCGGCCTTTTTCGTTTCCAACCCATGTTTTTTTAAGAGCAGTGCTCGTTTTCAATTGAGACCCAGTTCATGACCCAAACCCACACAGATGCGACCGATATCCTTTTTCAACCTTTCAAATTGAAGTCGCTGGCGATGCAGAATCGCGTCGTCATGGCGCCGATGACGCGGGTTTTCTCGCCGGGTGGTGTGCCGAAGACAAATGTTGCCGATTACTACCGCCGCCGCGCGGCTGGTGATGTCGGGCTGATCCTTTCCGAAGGCACGGTGATCGACAGGCCGACTTCCAAAAATGAGGAAGGGATTCCAGATTTTCACGGACAGGAAGCGCTTGCCGGCTGGAAGCAGGTGATCGATGGCGTTCATGAGGCGGGGGGTAAAATGGGCCCACAGATCTGGCACACCGGCTCGAACTGGGGGCAGAGCAAATGGGTGCCTCCCCATGAGGTTGAGAGCCCGTCTGGCTTGATTGGCCCTGACAATCCTCGCGGTAAGGCGATGAGCGATGAAGACGTGACCGACACGATCGCTGCCTATGCGAAAGCTGCTGGAGAAGCGAAAAGCCTTGGCTTCGACATGGTCGAACTGCACGGCGCGCACGGCTATCTCATTGACCAGTTTTTCTGGGAAGGCACTAATTTGCGCGATGATCGCTGGGGTGGGGCCACGCTGAAAGAGCGTTCGCGTTTCGCCGCTGAAGTGGTGAAGGCAACGCGGGCTGCGGTGGGCGATGATTTCCCGATTGCGCTGCGCGTAAGCCAGTGGAAACAGCAGGATTACAAGGTGCGCCTGGCGGAAACACCGGATGCCATGACCGACTGGCTGATGCCGTTGGTTGAGGCGGGTGCCGACATGCTGCACTGCTCCCAGCGGCGTTTCTGGGAGCCGGAATTTCCCGAGATTGATGGAGCTGAAGGGCTGAACTTCGCCGGTTGGGTGAAAAAGTTGACCGGCGCAACGACGATTTCTGTCGGCTCCGTTGGCCTGTCAGGCGACTTCTTCGGCGCGTTCGGTGGCAAGTCATCGCAGCCAACCGAACTGGATGGACTGGTGCAGCGCATGGAGCGCGACGAGTTTGATTTGATCGCGGTGGGGCGGGCCATTTTGGCGGACCCGAATTGGGTGTCGAAGGTAAAAGGCACCAACCCGGAGCCGCATATCGAGTTCAAGCCCGAGGCGTTTGCCGAATTGACCTGACAAAACAAGCGAGGCGAATGTGCGTTTGAACAATGCGCGCATCGCCTCATTTCCTAACACTTCGTTAACCATAAATCGTGCACTTTACGGCTAACTGTTCGCGGCCGGATGTGCGTGTCATGGTTTCACCAAGATTAACGCTAGAGCATAAGGGCCGGCAGGAAGCCGCATCGCGATTGCCCCTCTTTTTACTAGTGATTTAATGATGAACCGTTTGCTTAGCCGCGCCAGTGTTACGGCCCTTTTGTTCAGCTTGCTTGCAAGCGCTGGTTTTGCCCAAGAGGTGCAGTCCAGCGGGTTGGAGGCGACAGTCGACACATCGCTGATCGGCCTGTTCATGGAAGCGGGGCTGATTGTTAAAATCGTAATGATCGGGCTTATCCTCGCATCCGTGTGGTGCTGGGCGATCATCGTGGACAAGTGGCTGGCCTTCTCGCGCATGAAGAAGCAGATCGATTTGTTTGAGCAGACCTTCTGGTCAGGGCAAAGCTTGGAGAATCTCTACCAGACGCTAAACGGTCGCCCCGTTTCCGGCATGAGCGCATTGTTCGTCGCCGCTATGGGCGAATGGAAGCGGTCTTTCGAACGCAACGCCCGTTCGCCCATCGGCTTGCAGACCCGCATCGACAAGGTGCTGGATGTGTCGCTGGCGCGGGAAATGGAAAAAATGGAAAAGCGGCTGATGTTCTTGGCAACCCTCGGTTCTGCCGCTCCCTTCGTTGGATTGTTCGGTACGGTTGTTGGCATCATGACGTCATTTCAGGCGATTGCAGGCTCGAAATCCACAAGCCTTGCGGTGGTTGCACCCGGCATCGCGGAGGCGCTGCTGGCCACCGCCCTTGGCCTGTTGGCGGCCATTCCGGCGACCATCGCCTACAACAAACTCTCCGCCGATGCGGCGAAGATTTCGACGCGCTTGGAAGGTTTTGCCGATGAGTTCTCGGCCATACTTTCGCGCCAAATTGATGAGACGGCTGCATAGAGCCAAACGAGGAGCGACCCGATGGGAATGTCTGTAGGCGGTTCCGGTGTTTCCGGCGGACGTCGTCGGCGCGCCAAGCGCCACCAACCGATCAGCGAAATCAACGTCACGCCCTTTGTGGACGTGATGCTGGTTCTGCTCATCATCTTCATGGTCGCTGCTCCGTTGCTGACGGTAGGTGTTCCGATTGATCTGCCTGAGACGCAGGCAAAGCAGCTCAATCAGGAGACGCAGCCGATCACGATTTCTGTCAACAACGAAGGCAAAATCTATCTTCAGGAAACGGAAATCGTAGCTTCTGAACTCGTGCCCAAGCTGCAGGCGATTGCCAAAAACGGCTACGACGAGCGCCTTTACGTGCGCGGTGATCGAACCACGAATTATGGTGTCGTGATGCAGGTTATGGGTCTTCTCAATCAGGCTGGTTTCAGGAAAATCGGCCTTGTGACATTGCAGGAGCAAGAGGGCTGACGCCCGCGCGCAATCCATGAAAGCAGGTCTTACAACATCGGTGGTTGCTCATATTGGAGCGTTTGCTTTTGGCGTAATGTCGTTGTCGACGCCAGCGCCGCTTAGCGTTGCCGAGGTTGAGGCACTGCCCATCGATATCATTCCGATTGAAAGCATCACGAAGACGATTGAGGGTGAGAGAAAAGCCGATCCTTCCCCTACACCTTCTGTGAAGCCGACGACCCGTCCAGAAACGGTGCCGGATGCTCAAAATGTCGGTGACGCTGACAATGACAAGAAAGCTGATGCACCCGAGCCTGCGCCAAAGCCAGCCGTTGAGAAGGCAGAAGCGCCTGCTGCCAAGCCAGAGCCCGTAGCACCAACGCCAAAGCCAACACCCGTGCCCACACCGGAAGTTGCGCCCAAGCCGGAGCCGAAGACTGATATTGCAAAGCTTGCCGAAGACGCGATTGAACCAGCGGCAGAAGAGCCCAAAGAAGAGACGTTTGAAAAGCCAGAGCGTGTTGTCACACCCAAGCAGCGACCAACACGGCCGCAGCCTCAGCAAGCAAAGACGAACGACCGCAAGGACGAAAAAAAGCCAACCAAACAGGCCTCAAAGAAATCTGACAAAAAGGCCAATGACGAAATTGCCATGTTGCTGAACAAGGAAGAATCTTCCGCTGGTGGCGCAAAACGATCAGACAAGAAGGCTGGCCTTGGGGCGAAAAAGGGCAACAACAACGCGAAGATGTCCCAGAGCGAATTGGATGCTTTGCGCGGTCAGATTCAGCAGTGTTGGAGCGTGATGGGAATTGCTGGCTTGCCAGGCGCGGAGGCTCTTCGCGCACGGGTGGAGTTTCGCCTGGACCGTTCTGGCGCCATTGAAGGGCGCCCTAAAGCGACTGCAACAGGGGGTGACAACCGCCTTAACCGCACATTTGCAGGCGGTGCTCGCCGTGCTGTGATGTCTTGCGCGCCTTACCGATTGCCCGCCGACAAGTATGACACATGGTCCGATGTCGTTGTGAATTTCAGCCTTAAAGATATGCTCTAAGCAAAAGCCAAATCCAGAAAGTGACGAACCAACTGATGATGAAATTTTTGCGCCCTGCCATTGCATTCGTTGCTCTGTTTACGCTTGCGCTTGCCACGCTTACGCCAGCGCAAGCGCGTATTGAAATCGACATCACAAAAGGCAATGCCGAGCCACTGCCGATTGCGATTGTGCCGTTTCTTGGCTCGTCTGAATTGGGTCAAAAAATTTCCGCAGTGGTGGAAGCAGACTTGAAACGATCCGGCCTGTTTGAGCCAATTTCGCAAGCAGCTTTCATTGAGCGAATTTCAGATTCCAACGCAACGCCCCGTTTTGCCGATTGGACAGCCATTCGTGCGCAAGCCCTGGTCACGGGGCAGGTTGTAAGCGAGGGTGGCAACCGCTTCCGCACGGAATTTCGTCTCTGGGACACGGCTGCGAATGAGCAAATCACGGGGCAGCAATATTCTACCAATCCGCAAAACTGGCGGCGTGTGGCGCACATCATTGCGGACACAATTTACGAATCGCTGACGGGCGAGAAGGGCTATTTCGATACGCGCATCGTGTTTGTGGACGAGACCGGTCCGAAGTCGAACCGCAAAAAGCGGCTTGCGATTATGGATCAAGATGGTGCCAATGTGCGCTATCTGACCAATGGCAACGATCTGGTTCTGACGCCGCGTTTTTCACCATCGCGTCAGGAAATCACATACATGTCGTTTGAGGGCGGCCAGCCGCGCGTCTATCTGCTCAACATCGAGACAGGTCAGCGCGAAGCCGTGGGCAATTTTGACAATATGACGTTCTCGCCGCGCTTTTCGCCAGACGGGCAGCGGGTGATCATGAGCCTGAACGCCGACGGCAATTCCAATATTTATACAATGGACCTGCGGTCGCGCCGCACGACACGGCTGACAAACACGACCGCCATCGACACTTCACCCTCCTATTCACCGGATGGCAGCCGGATCGTCTTTGAGTCCGACCGTGGCGGGCGGCAGCAGCTTTATGTGATGGGTGCGGACGGCTCTAACCCACAGCGTATATCCTTCGGTTCCGGTTCCTATTCGACACCCGTATGGTCGCCCCGTGGCGATCTGATCGCCTTTACGAAGCAATCTGGCGGCAAATTTCTGATTGGCGTTATGCGGCCTGACGGCAAGGGCGAGCGCATTCTGACCGAGGGCTTTCACAATGAAGGCCCGACATGGGCGCCCAATGGGCGCACGTTGATGTTCTTCCGCGATGTACGGGGTGCTGGTGGCCCAACGCTTCATTCAATCGACCTTACGGGTTTCAACGAATTGAAGGTGCCAACGCCGTCCTTCGCTTCGGATCCGGCATGGTCGCCTTTGCTGGATTGATGCGGCCTAAATCAGCGAGGTTAGTTCCCGCACCCGTTCTGCATTGTTCTGGGCGATCGAGCCGTCGGAATTGAAAAGCGAGTTTTCAAAACCAATGCGGGCCTTCCCGCCGCTGTTCAAAGCGTGAAGCAGGCAATTGGTTTCTTGATGGCCAAATGCGCAGCATGCCCAATCGGTCTGAAGCTCGGATTTTTCCAGTGCTTCAATAAACGGGTTGAGATCGGACGGTTCGCTCTGTTGAGCGTGGGAATAGCGGCCAAGAACGAACAGGAGCGTCAGCCCATCAGTGGGAATAACATCGGTGGCTACCAAATTTGCAAGACGGGTGATTTCTTTGGCCTCGTACACAATATGCTGAACCGAAATTTGCGCTTCTTGTGCCCATGCGTAGAAGCTGGCGGCCTCCTTTGTGTTGTTGTCTGGAACCATTTCCTTCAAAGCGATTGAAACAAATTTGGGCTGCACCGCTCGTACAAGTGCACGTTGCTGATCTGGGGTGTAGCGGCCAACGGCCTCGGTGGTGATTTGAACTGCCATATCGGGTACAGCGTTTTTCATTTCGCTGAGCAATTCGGTGTAAAGGCCCGCATCCAAGACGTGGCGGCCAGTATCGTCACGTACATGGGCGTGGAGAGCTTGTGCTCCAGCTTTGAAGCAGGCTTTGGCGGTGGCAACCGTTTCCGCGATTGTCATCGGCAGTGCGGGGTGGTCTGCTTTGGTTTTGTGGGCTCCGTTCGGAGCAACCATGATCTTTGGCAGATGTGTGGTGGTGGACATTTTTCCTCTTGGACGTGCGAGAATCGGGCGAAATTGCGAATATTGTGCCCATGGTGGACTGCTCTTTGCCCGCGTGGAAACAATTTTAACAATTTGACGGCACAGTGGCTGGATGCGCGGTGGTGTTTGCACCGGGCCAAGATCGGCGGTGTATGCGTCGGTTCCGAGTAACACGCAGGACTTGCAGGAGTATTGAGTATGAAGTCGCGTGAAAGTGTGCTGCGCCTGAAACGTTTTCAGGTGCAGGAAAAGGCCCGACAGGTGGCCCAGATCGAGACGATGATTGCGGAATTTGACCGCATGGCAGCGGATCTCGATAGCCAAATTGCATATGAAGAGAAAAAAGCGGGGATCGATGATGTCGACCACTTCGCTTATCCGACCTTCGCAAAGGCTGCGCGGTTGCGCCGGGAAAACCTGACAACATCCATCAACGATTTGAAAGAACAGCATGCTGCGGCAAAGCTGGCACTTTCCGACGTTGAGGAAGAACTCGTCAAAGTCGAAAAGCTCGAAGAGCGTGACGGCAAATCGACAGAGCCCGAAAAAGGTCCGGACCCGCTCGCTGCGGGGATGATCGGATAGTCTGCTTTGCGCCGGCGTCTTGTCGGCGGAAATACTTAATACCTGCGTGGAAGTGCAACGGGTTTTGCCCGTGCGCTTCCCTGCGAGCGTTTGCGGTTGGACCGGCTTCTGGTAGGGACGGGCAAAGAGTGATTTGCACCCAAGGAAGCGCGTGACCGACACCATCCGCATTATCGGTATTGACCCCGGCCTGCGCTTTACCGGTTGGGGCGTGGTGGAAAGCCAGGGTTCCAGCTTGCGGTTTATTGCTGCTGGCACGGTAAAGAGCGATGCGAAGGCCGACCTCGCCTCGCGGCTGTGCCAACTGCACGATGGCTTGGCGGATGTGCTGCATGGCCACCAACCACACGAAGCTGCGGTTGAAAACACGTTCGTCAACAAAGATGCTGGCGCGACGCTGAAACTTGGCCAGGCGCGAGGCATTGCCATGCTCGTGCCAGCGAGGGCAGGTCTTCGGGTTGCCGAATATGCGCCCAATGCGGTGAAAAAGGCCGTGATCGGTGTTGGCCACGGCGATAAAAAGCAAATTCAGTTGATGGTCGGTATGTTGTTGCCGAAAGCGACGTGGGACAGCGATGATGCTGCCGATGCGCTCGCAATCGCCATCTGCCACGCGCACCATCGCGGAGGAGCTGGTGCGCGGATTGCAGCGGCTGCGGCGCGGTGAATGTTCTTGACGTGTTCTCTTTCCAGCCGTAACCCCGAACGAAGCGAAAAGCGGATGGTTGTGCGATGATCGGCAAACTCAAAGGCACGGTAGATTCATACGGCGAGGATTGGGTGATCCTCGACGTACACGGCGTTGGGTATCAAGTTCATTGCTCCACCCGCACCATGAGCGCTTTGCCCTCGGTTGGTGAAGCGGCGGTGCTGGCGATTGAGACCCATGTGCGCGAAACCGAAATCAAGCTGTTTGGCTTTACAGCCGACTTGGAGCGCGAGTGGTTCCGCCTGTTGCAAAACGTGCAGGGCGTGGGCGCGAAAGTCGCACTCGCCATTTTGGGCACGCTTGCGCCGGGCGATCTGGCGTCGGCCATAGCGCTGCAAGACAAAGCGATGGTTTCCCGCGCCCCCGGAGTGGGACCGAAAGTGGCGCAGCGGATCGTGGCGGAACTGAAAGACAAAGCGCCCGCGCTTTCCGGAGATGCTTCCGGCACGATTGGCTTGCAGCAAGAATTGGGCGCGGGTGTTGCGGGAAGCGCGGTGCAGGACGCCGTGTCGGCGCTCTCCAATCTCGGTTATTCAAGCCAGCAGGCGAGTGCGGCGGTATCAGTGGCACTGGCGAGTGCCGGAGAAGATGCGGATAGCGGGACGCTTATTCGGCTCGGGCTGAAGGAATTGAGCTCTTGAGCGACACAACACCCCGCATACTGGATGGTGAGCGCAAGCCCGACGATTTTGATGCTTCCATCCGACCTGATCGTCTCGCCGATTTTACAGGGCAGGAACAGGCGCGGGCTAACTTGGCTGTCTTTATCGAAGCGGCGAAGCAGCGCGGTGAGGCGTTGGATCATGTGTTGTTCGTCGGACCGCCGGGGCTTGGGAAGACGACGCTGGCGCAGATTATGGCGAAGGAATTGGGGGTAAATTTCCGCTCGACCTCCGGGCCAGTGATCGCCAAGGCGGGCGATCTGGCGGCTTTGCTGACCAATCTTGAAGACCGTGACGTGTTGTTCATCGACGAAATCCACCGGCTCAATCCGGCGGTGGAGGAAATTCTCTATCCGGCGATGGAGGATTATCAGCTTGATCTAATCATCGGCGAGGGGCCTGCGGCGCGGTCCGTGAAGATTGATCTGGCGAAGTTTACGCTTGTGGCGGCGACCACACGGCTTGGCCTGTTGACCACGCCTTTGCGCGACCGTTTTGGCATCCCCATCCGGCTGCAATTCTACACTGTGCCGGAGCTGGAATTGATTGTTAAACGCGGTGCCCGCATTTTTGGCATTGGCATGGACGACGAAGGCGCGTTGGAAGTGGCGCGTCGGGCGCGGGGCACTCCCCGCATCGCGGGGCGTTTGCTGCGTCGGGTGCGCGACTTTGCGATTGTGGATGGTTCCGAGAAGGTGACGCGGGCGATTGCCGATAAGGCACTCAACCAATTGGGTGTTGATCCGATTGGGCTGGACGAATTGGACCGCCGTTATCTCACTGTAATTGGTGAGAATTTTGGTGGTGGGCCGGTGGGAATCGAGACGATCGCGGCTTCGTTGTCTGAACCACGTGACGCAATTGAAGACATTATCGAGCCTTATCTGATCCAGCAGGGTTTCATTCAGCGCACACCAAGGGGCCGTGTTTTGATGCCTCGTGCGTTCGACCACATGGGTATGGCGACGCCGGAAACGCTGGTTACGCGTCAGGCTACTTTGTTCGAGGAGGGGGATGAGTGAGCGAGCCGGATAACGGACAACTGTTTGAAAATTCCCACGCCCGCACAGAGCGGGTCTATTTCGAACACACTGACTTTTCCGGTGTCGTCTATCACGCCCGCTATCTCGACTTTTTGGAGCATGGTCGGTCCGATTATGTGCGCATGCTTGGCGTGCATCACAGCGAAATGGCGGCTGGTGTGTTTGGCGAAAGTTTGGCCTTTGCCGTCCACCACATGGACATCACGTTTTCAGGTGCAGCACGGATTGATGACGTGCTGACAGTGGAAACTGAGCGGGGCACGTTGGCCGGGCCCAAACTATCGTTCAATCAGCGTATCAAACGCGGCGATGAAACGTTGCTCTCGGCGCTTGTGACTGTTGTGCTGGTAAACCCTGACGGCAGGCCACGAAGGTATCCCAAAGCGCTGTTGGAAAAACTGGGCGTGTAGCGTCTTAGGCTGGATTGGTTGACTTGCATCAATGATTTAGGTTGACGCTGATGGCTATTCTCCGTCGGGTGGCGATTTCGCGTTCCCGATTGAAATGGAAAGAAAATATCATGTCCAATGTTCCGCATGAACTTGCAGAAGAATTTCCCGAGCATGTCGCAAAAATGAGTGAGTTGAAGCAAAGCGATGCTCATTTTGCTAAGCTTTTCGATGCGTATCACGAGGTCAATCGGCATGTTCACCGCATCGAGACCCGCGTCGAGCCTGCGTCTGATACTGTTGAGACCGAACTGCGCAAAAAGCGGATGATCTTAAAAGATGAAATTTCAGCGATGCTTTCCGCTTAAGAAAACGCATCCCCTGCAAACCCTTATTTTCATTAACAATCCCTACCAAATCCTTTTTGGTAAAGGTTCGTTAACCCGATTGTTTAATCATGGCTCAGGATTTGAGGCTGATTTGCGATTCACCAAAGAGACGCAAAACGCTTCAATTTCGAGTCACCCGAAATAGGTTGGGGTGTTGAGTGAGGGTTGAAACCCTTTGTTAACGCAGCACTTTAACTAATTTCAAACTGTGAAAATTCAAGGAATTCAATGCTGTAAAAGATAAAACCTGATTCCTGGACTTAAGGGTTGCATGAAGGAATCATCTTTTGTTAACCATTCGGTGTCAGCGTTGCGTTCGGGTAGTTTTGTAAATCGGGCCTTATGGCGGATTAAGCGCGAAAAAAGCGTGTCCGGACCATGAAGCCGCTTGCAAGGGGAATACAATGCGAGTTCTGCTGATTGAAGATGACAGCGCGACCGCTCAGTCGATTGAACTGATGCTTAAGTCCGAAAGTTTCAACGTCTATACCACCGATCTTGGTGAAGAGGGCGTCGATCTCGGCAAGCTCTATGATTACGATATCATTTTGCTGGATTTGAATTTGCCGGACATGTCCGGCTACGAGGTTCTACGCACCCTGCGTCTCTCTAAAGTGAAGACGCCAATCCTTATTCTTTCCGGCCTTGCTGGAATTGAGGACAAGGTGCGTGGACTGGGTTTTGGTGCCGATGATTACATGACCAAGCCGTTCCATAAGGACGAACTGGTCGCCCGTATTCAAGCAATTGTGCGCCGCTCCAAGGGCCATGCAGAATCGGTCATTACGACCGGCGATCTGAAGGTCAATCTGGATGCCAAGACCGTCGAAGTGGGTGGCCAGCGCGTTCACCTGACGGGCAAAGAGTACCAGATGCTGGAATTGCTTTCGCTCCGCAAGGGCACGACACTGACCAAAGAAATGTTCCTGAACCACCTTTATGGCGGTATGGACGAGCCGGAACTGAAGATCATCGACGTCTTCATCTGCAAGCTGCGCAAGAAACTTGCTTCGGCAACCGGCGGTAAGAACTACATCGAGACTGTTTGGGGCCGTGGCTACGTGCTGCGCGAGCCTGAAGAAGAGCAACTGGCCGAAAGCGCCTAAGCCTTCAAGACAATCCAATCTTCGTGAGGAACCCGGCTTTGGTCGGGTTTTTTGCGTTTGGGGTGGGTTATCATCACTCCTCATTCCGGATCCGACACTTTTGGAACCCAGAACAGGCGCGGCGGCAGCGGGTTCCGCGTTCTCACTTTGATAGCCGTGGAATGACAAGTAGTGGCGCTAACGGTTCAGACTTATCCGAACCCAATAGTACGGCATTGCAATGGCTTCCCGGATACTTGCCGCCATCCGTTTCAAAAGGGGAAGGCGAGAAACTGGGGCGGAGGTCTCAACGCTAAAACCGAGAGACTGAAACACCATTCTTGCCCGTCGCAGATGATACTTGTCTGAGACGATCATCAACCGTTTTGCCTTGTGTGGAGCCAACAAAATGGCGGAAAACTTGGCATTTTCCAGTGTTGTGGTCGAACGATCTTCCAATATCAAAGCGTTTTCCGGCACATTTGCCTCACGGCAAAGCTGAGCCATGACTTCGGCCTCCGATGGCGGGTTTTTGCCCAAGCCACCGCACAAAACCATAAGGTTTGCGGTTCCTTCTTGGTAAAGGTGAATGGCATGTTCAGTGCGCAATCTGAGAGTTGGGCTTGGCTGCTCATCGGCCCATACAGCGGCGCCCAACACGACGATGGCGTCGTGAGAAGGGGCGAAACTCTGTGGGCTGTCGCTGTCCATCGGTTTACAGTCTTGCCTTGGTGCGGTGCGGACGCGAATGTGCGGTTAGATCGTATCAGGAACCATATCATGCGCGCGCTTTTTTACACTGGCACCCAACAATCTGAAATTCGTGAAACGCCGGACCCTGTGGCGGTTGACGGTGAAGCGCATGTTGATGTTTCGTATTGCGGAATATGTGGATCCGACATGCATGCTTGGCATGGGCATGACCCGCGACGAGTGCCACCAATGATTTTGGGTCATGAAGCTGTGGGCATTGCTCGCGCTGGCCAATATGCAGGCAAGCGGGTGGCGATCAATCCATTGATGACATGCGGTTCCTGCCGCCATTGCTTGAGTGGCGACGATCATCTGTGCGCTGAGCGGGACTTGATCGGCATGTTTAAGGCAGGCGCCTATGCCGAACAGGTGGTTGTTGCCGAGCGCAACCTCTATCCACTGGCTGACGAAATTTCTGATGAAGACGCCGCGTTGGCCGAGCCTCTGGCGGTCTGTGTTCACGCAGTTGAAATAGCTCGCAAAACGCTGCGCCGCCCCGTGTCCGAGAGCCGTTGTGTCGTGCTTGGCGGGGGCGCGATTGGGGTTTTGACGGCAATGGTCCTGGCTGATCAGGGAGCTAAAGATCTTTGGATAGCGGAACCAAACGCCCTGCGACGCGAGGTGCTGGAAAAGGCGTGTGCGGTGAAGGCCTATGATCCAGCGCAAGGTGGGCCGGCAGAGAAAAGCGCCGATCTGGTGATCGATTGCGTTGGAGCGCCAGTCACTCGAAAAGCGGCATCAGGGTTGGTCATGCCCGGCGGCACGATTGTTCATGTGGGGTTGCAAGAAGCGGGCGAGGGTTTGGATACCCGCTATTTTACGCTGCAAGAAATCACTTTTGCTGGCACCTATTGCTACACCCGCTATGACTTCGCTGCTGCGCTTCAATTATTGACCCGTGGGTTGGTGGGCAATCGCGAGTGGATTGAAGTGCGGCCCCTGGAGCAAGGTGCGCAGAGCTTCGTTGATATCCACGAGGGCAACGCGCCACCTAAGATCATTTTGAAGATGGGTTAGGCCGCGTTTCAAATGAGCGGGTAGAAATTTTTCAAAGTGCTTCACAGCCGTTTCGCTTTTGCCTACACCACAGGCTGAACACTTTAGCGACAAACGGATGGGCGTTATGGACGAGATCAAGCACTATATCGGCGGCAAATATGTTTCCGGCACATCGGGCCGAACGGCTGACGTTTACAACCCGGCGACCGGCGAAGTTCAGGCAAAGGTGCCGTTGGCATCTGCTGACGAGTTGAACGCTGCAATCGCCAACGCCAAAGCAGCTCAACCACTTTGGGCTGCGCAAAATCCACAAAAACGTGCCCGCGTGATGATGGAATTTGTGCGTCTTTTGCACCGCGACATGGATAAGCTTGCCGAAGCGCTTTCGCGCGAACACGGCAAGACGATCCCTGATGCAAAAGGCGACATCATCCGGGGGCTTGAAGTAGCCGAATTCTGTATTGGTGCGCCACATCTTCTCAAAGGCGAATTTTCTGAAGGTGCTGGCCCTGGCATCGACATGCACTCGGTGAAACAGCCATTGGGCGTTGTGGCCGGCATTACGCCATTTAACTTTCCTGCAATGATCCCGATGTGGAAATTCTGCCCAGCCATCGTTTGCGGCAATGCCTTCATCCTCAAGCCCTCGGAGCGTGATCCGTCCGTGCCGAATATGCTGGCCGAATTGATGAGCGAAGCTGGTTTGCCAGACGGTATCTTGAACGTGGTGCACGGCGATAAGGAAGCCGTGGACGGCATTCTTGACCACGAAGATATTATGGCCGTTGGTTTTGTCGGCTCAACGCCGATTGCTGAATACGTCTACACCCGTGGGTGCGCCAACGGTAAGCGCGTTCAGTGCTTTGGCGGCGCGAAAAATCATATGTTGATCATGCCGGATGCGGACATGGACCAAGCGGTCGATGCGTTGATCGGCGCGGGCTACGGTGCAGCGGGCGAGCGCTGCATGGCAGTTTCGGTTGCTGTTCCCGTGGGCGAAGACACGGCAAACCGTTTGATGGAAAAACTAACACCGCGCGTGGAAGCCTTGAAAATTGCGCCCTACACGGCGGGCGATGATGCCGACTTTGGGCCCTTGGTTACAAAAGAAGCAGAGACGCGCGTGCGCGGTTATATTGATGCAGGTGTTAAAGAGGGCGCTGATCTTGTAGTCGATGGCCGTGATTTCAAAATGCAGGGCTACGAGAATGGCTATTTCCTCGGCGGCTGCTTGTTCGACAACGTCACCAAGGACATGTCGATCTACAAGGAAGAGATCTTTGGTCCTGTGCTTTCGGTCGTGCGCGCGCAGACATATGAGGAAGGTCTCGACCTTGCCATGAGCCACGAATATGGCAATGGCGTTGCGATCTTCACCCGTGATGGCGATGCTGCGCGTGACTTCGCTTCGCGTATCAATATCGGCATGGTGGGCATTAACGTGCCGATCCCTGTGCCGCTAGCCTATTACACATTTGGTGGCTGGAAGCGTTCCGGTTTTGGCGATTTGAATCAGCACGGGCCGGATGCGTTCAAGTTTTACACACGCACCAAAACGATCACCTCGCGCTGGCCCTCAGGCATCAAAGATGGGGCTGAATTCTCTATTCCCACTATGGGGTAGTGTGGCTTCGCGCTGGCAAAGACGTGCTGAAATAATCCCCGCACCTCGACTCCGGGTCAGGTTCTCCTCGATTATCACAATCGAGGAGCCTGCTTATGTTCGAGGCCAAGACATACGATTCCATCATTGAAATTGCGGCTGCTATGGACGTTCCCGCGGCCGCCTTGCTTGCCGTTGCAGAAGTTGAATCGGGTGGGAGGGTGCTAGCGGAAGTGGGCGCTAGAAAAGAACCCTTGATCCGATTTGAAGGTCACTACTTTGATCGTTTCCTGCGGGGCGATGCACGCGTGCAAGCGCGGAAAGCGCGGCTTGCGAGCCCCATTGCAGGGCGCGTAACCAACCCACGCTCGCAAGCGGGCCGCTGGAAAAAGCTAGAAAAGGCAATAGCGATAAACCGGGTGGCTGCGCTGTCCGCTTGCTCCTGGGGGCTGGGCCAGGTGATGGGGTCTCACTGGAAATGGTTGGGCTATGGTTCCGTCGACGCGCTGGTGGCTGAAGCGCGTTCAGGCGTGGACGGACAGGTGCGTTTGATGGCTCGTTTCATTGAAAAGGCTGGGCTGACGGGTGCTTTGCGCAAACAGGATTGGCGCACATTTGCACGAAAATATAATGGACCCGCCTACGCCAAGAACCGATATGACAAGAAGATGGCTGCGGCGTTCGAGCGCCATTCAAAGCTGTTGGCTAAGCGGCCGGTTCTTCCCGAAGCAACAGATGAAAATGCAAGTCAACTGATGTTTGGTGCGCGTGGCTCTGCCGTTAAAGCGCTGCAAAAGCACCTTGCGAAACTGGGCTATGTTCTGCGGCCTGATGGTATTTTCGGGCTAAAAACCGATCGCACCGTGCGTGCGTTCCAACGCGACCACCAGCTTGCCGAGACGGGCGTGGTGGGGCGTGCCGAGCGTGTTTTTTTGGCAGCGAATCGCAATCCGATTGCCAATACCATTCTGCAGACAGGGGTTGCTGTGAAGCGTGGAAGCGGTTGGAAAGCCCGTTCGGCTGCCAAGCGTTTATTTTCGGGGATAAAGTGCGGTGGTGCGGCATTGAAAAAACGCCTGCTTTCCCTTTCGCGTCACTTCGCCTAAACAATGCGCATGAAAACCAAAAGCGAACGCATACGTCAGATACTGGCGCTTGGCCCCGTTGTTCCTGTGTTGGCCTTCGATGACGTTGATGACGCCATTGAGACCTCCCGCGCGCTTGTCGCGGGTGGCTTGCCTGTGATTGAAATCACGCTGCGCACTCCTGTAGCGCTGAAGTGCATTTCGGCTGTGGCGAAGCATGTTGACGGTGCTGTTGTTGGTGCCGGAACCGTTCTGAACCGCGCAATGATGAAGGATTGCGTGTCGGCTGGCGCGCAATTCCTCGTGTCGCCCGGTGCAACGATTGATCTGATCGATGGTCTGCGCAAGATCGACATTCCGCTGCTTCCGGGTGTTTGTACGCCGAGTGAGGCAATGGGCCTTTATGCCGAGGGAATTGATACGCTTAAATTTTTCCCCGCTGAGCAATCGGGTGGTGCGGGCTTCCTTAAATCGCTCGCGCCTGTTTTGCCGGAAATTCTTTTTTGCCCAACTGGTGGGATTAACGCCAAGACCGCACCTGACTATTTGAAGCTGCCAAATGTTGCTTGCGTCGGAGGTTCTTGGGTGGCTCCGGCCGGCATGATCGCTGATAAAGACTGGGATGGGATTACAAAACTTGCAGCCGAGGCTGTGGCATTGGGCTAGGGCGCTGCCATGCCTCGCTTAATTTTCATTTTGTTGGTCTTTCTCTCTGCAGCCTCTGCTCAGGCGAGCGACCGAATTTTGGTTTTTGCCGCCTCCAGCCTTACCGATGTTATGAAGGATCTCGCAAAGGCTTTTGAGCAAGAAAGCAGCGTTGCCGTTACGCTTTCGTTTGCGGGAACAGGACAGCTTGCACGCCAGATAGAGGCGGGAGCGCCTGCTGATTTGGTGGTGACAGCTGATGAGGAATGGATGAATTGGCTGGCGCAACGCCAACTGGTTAATGTGACAAGCGTTTTGCCAATTGCCGGCAATCGATTGATCGTTGCGGTGCGTGGCGAAACCGAGAACTGGGCCAATGTGCCAGCATTGCTGACGCGTTCACGTTTTGCGATGGCGGAGCCAGAAAGTGTTCCGGCTGGACGCTATGCTCGTGAAGCGTTGATGTCTCTCGGGCTGTGGAACAAAGCGAAGAGCAATGCTGTGTTCGGAGAGAATGTGCGCCTAGCTTTGCGTCGGCTGGAGCTTGGCGAAGTGGAGGCGGCAATAGTCTATGCCTCTGATCTAAACCTTGCCAAGAACGTCCGTGAGGCGATGGCATTTCGTCCTGAACTGCATTCGCCTATTCAATATAAGGCTGGGCTCGTGGCGCGCAACGAACGCGCGGATGGCGCTGCCGCGTTTCTGCGCTTTGTGAAATCGCCCAAGGCTGGCAAGGTGTTCCGAGATGCGGGTTTTATTCCGCTGGAAGCGCAATAGGCTCGCTGTTCGGTTGATGTCAGAAATAGTTTTCCTATCGCTACAGGTGGCTTTTCTCGCCACGGCTTTGGTTTTGCCGCTGGCGATCTTGGCGGCATGGGCACTGGTTCGGCTTGCGCCCATCCCGCGCACGATCTTGAGCGTCGCGGTGCATCTGCCGCTCGTTTTGCCGCCGGTGGTGACGGGCTACGTGCTGCTAATCGTGTTTGGGCGACGGGGGATTGTGGGGCAGTTTCTTGACAGCATTGGGCTGGGTGTTTCGTTTAACTGGACAGGTGCTGCGCTTGCTGCTGCGGTCATGGCCTTTCCACTGGTGGTGCGGCCGATACGTCTTGCGTTTGAGCAGCAAGATCCGCAATTGGACGCAATGGCGGCGACCCTTGGGGCAAACGGTTTGCGACGGTTTGCGACCATTGCGATACCCCTTGCTGTTCCTGGCTTGCTGGCAGGTCTTGTCTTGGGATTTGCCAAAGCCTTGGGCGAGTTTGGCGCAACGATCACGTTCGTTTCCAACATTCCCGGTGAAACACAGACGCTTTCCCTAGCAATTTATACATTGCTGCAATCGCCTGCCGGCGATGATACTGCGCTGAAGTTAATTGGCTTTTCGATACTGCTTTCGGTGCTGGCGGTTTTAGCTTCCGAAATTCTTACGGCACGCATGGCGCTGCGGGCAGACCGATGAGTGCGGCTTTGCAAGTGTCGATTTCGGGCAAGCGCGGAGAATTGTCCATTGACGCGAGCTTTGAGGTTGGCGCTGGTATAACGGCCATGTTTGGCCGCTCGGGTAGCGGTAAGACAAGCATCTTGCGGGCCGTCGCGGGGCTTTGGTCGCCCGAAGCGGGATCGATTAAACTTGGCGAACGGTTGCTGTTTGAAGCGGGTGTTTCAGACGTGCCCGTGCACGAGCGGCGCATTGGTTGTGTTTTTCAGGCACCGATTTTGTTTCCGCATATGAACGTGCGCGATAACCTCCGATATGGCCTTCGGGATGGTTCGATTGAATACGAACAAATTGTGGAACTGCTGGATATCGCGGCCCTGGAACGCCGCCGACCACGCCATCTTTCCGGCGGTGAGGCGCAGCGTGTGGCCTTGGGGCGGGCGCTGCTTTCCCAGCCGCACCTGTTATTGCTAGACGAACCGCTGACAGGCCTTGATAGGACGTTGCGCGAGGCGATTTATCCGTATCTGAAGTGTCTGCCGGAGCTCACGGATGTGCCGATTGTTTACGTCACGCACAGCGAGGACGAAATCGATCGTCTTGCAAAACGGGTGTTGAGTGTCGACAGCGGACGCGTAATTGGCGATATGAGTGTGGACGAATTCGCGCGTAAACGGCTTCCCTCAAATGGCGAACCATGATTTGACGGTGGTGATGATGCGGCGCTCTCTTTCTATCTTGGTCTTGGCTTTGGGCCTTGTGTCACTCTCGCTTAGCGGCGCCTTCGCGCGGTGCGAGGGCAGTGAGGTGCGGGTGCGTCTGGCTGTGCTCAGTGGAAATGACGCTACTCCGCAGGGGCAGTTGGCAAAAGAGATACAGACCGAGTTCCAGCGCAATTTGAACGGCAAGTGGTGTGTGGAATTCGTTCAGCCGAAAGAAGGTGAAGCGGGCAGCGCAAATGTTGCGAAATTGCGGGATAAGCTGGCTGATTTGGCGTTGATCACGCTTGATGATCTTTCGTTTGCTGCTCCTCTGCACCGTGTTTTTGAATTGCCTTTCGTGTTTCGCGATATGTTCGCTGTTCGCGCTTTTCTCAACAGTGCTGAAAGTGAACCCTTGCGGCAATGGCGTACAAATGGCGTACGGTCACTTGCTTTGGTTCCTTTCGGGTTAGAGCAGATTGGCGGCCGCAAGGCTCTGTTTGAGCCGGGGGAAATGGCTGGTGTTCGGTTTGCGCTAACATCCAGTCAAGCGACGCGCCCAATGATCTCGCGTCTTCGTGCAACCAGCCGTGTCGTTGCTGTTGCGGATATGAGAAAGGCATTTGAAGACGCCACGCTGGATGGGCAGATGGCGCGTTGGGATGGTTTTGTAAAGTCGGGCACAAGCGATAAGCACGCAGTGTTTACACAAACCAACCATGCTCTTGTCGGTGCCCAGGTTCTAACCGCTGCCGATTGGTTCGGTGAGTTGAAGGCTGATGATGCCGCGGCCATTGAACGCTCAATTCGCCGCGCTGTTGATTTATTCTCAACACGTCAAGCGCAGCGGGAGGAGCGGGCGATGCAACAGATCATGCGGTCTGGAAAAGCTGTTTACCTGCTCACCCGTCAGCAGCGCCAAGAATGGCGGGCGGCGTTGGCAACCATAACTGACTCCTACGCCGCATTGCCGGGTGCGCGCGCTGTGTTGGACGGCATAGAGCGCACGCACAATCTGCCCTAAGCGGCTTTCTCCTCAATTAAAAAGCGTTCCATACGGTCTATGGCTCTTTCGATGTTTTCCGCTGAATTGGCGTAGGATAAGCGCAGAAAACCTTCACCTAAAATGCCGAAATCTGGTCCGCCGATTGTTGCAACGCCTTCTTTTTCCAGCAGAGCAGATGCCAGTTCTTTGGCCTTCCAGCCGGTCTGCGAGATGTTGGGAAAGGCATAGAATGCGCCTTTCGGTGTGGCACAGGTGATCCCGGGCAGCGTGTTCATTCGTTGCACAACCATCTGGCGGCGTTCATCAAATGCAGACATCATAGAGAACACCGCGTCTTGTGGTCCATCAATTGCCGCGATTCCGGCAAATTGTGATGGGGCGTTGACGCAGGACCAAGCGTTGACGGCGAGTTTGCGCACGTTGTCGATCAGCGCATCGGGCCAGATTGACCACCCCATGCGCCAGCCTGTCATCGCCCATGTTTTGGACCAGCCGTTTAGGATGATCAGGCGGTCGCGGATGGATTCGAATGTCAGCAATGAGACATGCTCTTCGCCATCATAGGTCATGGAATCATAGATTTCGTCCGACATAACGGCAGCGTCTGGAAAGCCTTCAAGGCCATGCACCAACGTCTCGATTTCAGCCCTTGGCGTCACGCCGCCCGTTGGGTTCGCGGGTGAATTGAGAATGATGAGTGAGGTCTTGTCGTTGACGAGCGACAGTGCTTCCTCGCCTGAGAAAGCAAAGCCGTTTTCCTCGCGGACCGGGATCGGGATGGGTGTTGCGCCCGTGAATTCGATCATTGAGCGGTAGATGGGGAAGCCTGGATCTGGATACATGATTTCGCGGCCCGGTGCGCCGAACATCAAGATAGCGGCGAACATAGTCACTTTGCCACCGGGCATGACGCACACGTTTTCGGGCGAAACTTCTACACCTGTTGTGGCCAGTGTGCGTCGCACGACCGCCTCGCGTAACGGCAGAATGCCGGTGGCGGGAGTGTAGCCATGGTGGCCGTCGCGGATTGCCTTGATGGCGGCTTCCGAAATGTGTTCTGGCGTTGGAAAGTCGGGCTGACCGATGCCCAGATTGATGACATCCATCCCTTGGCTAGCAAGGTGCGTGGCGCGGGCGAGAACGGCAAAGGCGTTTTCCTCGCCGATGCGGTCGAAACCGGAAATGACGTGCATGGAATGGCTCTTCTGGAAAATGTATGGAACGGCGTTGGATGTAGTTTCGCGGGAAACTGGTTCTGTTGCAAGCCGGCGGCCCGCGCCAAGTTCGCCAGACAGACCAAAGCTGTGGGGTAAGAGATACGAATGATTTGAGTGCTTGGAAGCCGTGCCCACAACCCGAAAGGTTGGTCTTGGAGGGACGCTTTTGCCGTCTCCAACCACTGAGCGTAGAAGCTCATGGCGATGATCTGTTTGCGGCGGCGACTGCTGAAGATGCCGATGAACGATTTCGGTGGTTGCCTGAAGTGACGCCAGCCACGCGGGTGGAATTTGATGAATGGATGGCAAACGCCGCAGCCAGCGATGATCCTCTGTTTTTCGCCGTCATAGACAAACGCACTAGCCGCGCTGAGGGGCGGCAAACACTGATGCGGATTGATCCTGCTAACGGGGTAATCGAGGTTGGCAACGTGTTTTGGGGTGGCGCTATTTCGCGCTCGCCGGTGACGACCGAGGCGTATTTTCTCTTCGCTCAATACGTGTTTGATGTGCTCGGCTATCGTCGGTTCGAATGGAAATGCAACAACCGTAACGGGCCATCTAAACGCGCAGCGGAGCGGTTTGGCATGACGTTTGAGGGGGTATTTCGCCAAGCGCTTGTTGTGAAGGGAGAGAACCGTGATACCGCTTGGTATTCGTTGCTGGACCGTGAATGGCCAGCAACCAAGGCCCGCTTTGAGCGCTGGCTTGCGCCAGAGAATTTCGACAGCCAAGGTAGGCAAATTGCGACACTCAATGAAATTTGAAAGACGGGGAAGCATGGCCGGAAGATTGGATGGAAAACGAGCTTTGGTAACAGCGGCAGGACAGGGAATCGGGCGAGCGATTGCGGATATGTTTGCTGCCGAAGGCGCTGAAGTGATTGCTACAGACTTATCGGTGGATAAGCTGGACGGCTTTTCCGGTGTTGTTCGGGCGCTGGATGTCTGTGACAGCGATGCGGTCGTAGCTTTGGCAAAAGATGTCGGCAGTATAGATATTCTGGCGAATATTGCGGGGTATGTTCACCATGGTTCTGTGCTGGATTGCGACGACGCGGCATGGGATTTTTCGTTCGATCTGAACGTCAAGAGCATGCACCGCATGATCCGTGCCTTTTTGCCGAGCATGTTGGAACGCACAGCGGCGGGCGGCAAAGCCTCTATCATCAACATGTCTTCGGGTGCGTCATCAATCAAAGGAGCGCCCAACCGCTATGTCTATGGCGCGACCAAGGCTGCCGTGATCGGGCTGACAAAATCAGTAGCCGTGGACTTCATCAAACAGGGCGTGCGTTGCAATGCGATCTGCCCCGGTACGGTTCGTTCACCCTCTTGGGAGGAGCGGGTTGCGGAGCTTGGCAAGGAAGTTGGCAGCGCAGAAAAAGCGATGGAAGTGTTCGTGTCTCGCCAGCCGATGGGACGTGTGGGTGAGGCGAATGAAATCGCTGCTTTGGCTTTGTATCTGGCGTCCGATGAAAGCGCGTTCACCACTGGTACTGTTATTCCGATCGATGGCGGTTGGACGCTTTGAGGATCGCGCTATGAAAATTCTGGTTCTTGGCGCGGCCGGTATGGTTGGCCGCAAACTGATCGAGCATTTGATTTCTATTGGGAGTCTGCGTGGTGAGAAGATCACCGGCCTGCACGCTTTTGATGTGGTGGAGCCTGCTTTTGAAAGCGATGGCTTTCCCATCACGGTTTCGCATGGCGACGTGGCTGATAAGGCGACAGTCGATGGAATGGTTTCGGCGAAGCCTGACGTAATTTTCCATCTGGCAGCGATTGTTTCGGGAGAGGCGGAAGCGGATTTCGATAAGGGCTACCGGATCAACCAGGGCGGCACGCAGAATTTATTTGATGCTGTTGTGGCGCGAGAGGGCTATACACCCCGCGTCGTCTACGCTTCGTCTATCGCAGTGTTTGGCGCGCCGTTTCCAGAAGCGATTCAAGATGATTTTCATCTTACCCCGCTCACATCTTACGGCACGCAAAAAGCGATTGGCGAACTCCTGTTGGCCGATTTGACCCGTAAGGGACACTTGGATGGTGTGGGCTTGCGCTTGCCGACAATTGTTGTGCGACCGGGCAAGCCCAACCTTGCTGCATCGGGATTCTTCTCAAACATTATTCGCGAACCGCTGGCTGGCAAACGGGCCGTATTGCCTGTGTCCAAAGATGTGATGCACTGGATGGCGAGCCCCCGTTCTGCCGTGGGCTTTTGTGTTCGGGCTGCTGAAATCGACGGGACGGAAATTGGCCCTAGACGCAATCTCACCATGCCGGGGCTTGCAATCACTGTGGGCGAAATGATCGAGGCGTTGGGGCGTGTTGCAGGTGCGGAGGCAGTCGCACGAATTGACGAAGTTCGCGACGATACCATCGTGTCGATCGTGGATAACTGGCCGCGCAAATTTCATGCAGCTCGTGCGCAGAGCCTGGGCTTTGTTGCGGAGTCATCCTTCGATGAGATTATCCAAGCCCATATCGAAGATGAATTGGGTGGCTCAATTTAGCTTCTTGGGGCGAGGCGCAGACGGTCGCTGGAGAAAGTGAAGTCGGTGCCATTGCGCCGGAATTCCTTGAGCGTGTTTCCCGCTTCGTCGGCGAGACGTATAACGCCATCACCGTCTGCTTGCCAGACTTTCACGCTGTCGGTTTCCGGATAGACGCTTGCGCACTTTGGCTCAAATTCGATCAGGCTCGTGGCGCGCGAGATTTGGCGTGTCTTGGTGACGAGGCACGAAGCATCGTTTTGCCTGTTTTTGAAAACCCAAGTCTTTGAATCCTCAATCAAGGCTTCTGCTTGGAATTCGGGAGCTCGAATTGGTTCATGTTCGGGTGCGTTCGCCAGAACAGCAATCCCGGCCAGGGCGGTTGTTGCCAATGTGGCCGAGAAAAAATGGGCCATGATACATGCCTCCTTCAAGAAGGCGCAAAGCATGGCGCAGCGGAGCTTCCGCACCGTTAAGTGGATGGATCAAATCGTGAATATTTTGAACTGTTTATCGAGATGGTTAACCGACCATCAACAAAAACGCTAACTGATGCGTTGCACTGAGCTGCGTATCATTAATTTTGGAGCAATCATTACGTCGCCATTTATCGTTTCTTCTTTGCGGATTTTGGCGAACAGCGTGCGAGCGGCAAGGCGGCCAATCTCATCGTGTCCGTCTGCAACCGTGGTGAGTGGCGGGGCGGAAATGGAGGCTTCCTCGATGTCGTCATAACCGGTCACTGCAACATCTTTTCCTGGTTCCAGCCCATTTTGGCGCAGGCCATGCATTACGCCGATAGCGACGGTGTCGCTGGCACAGGCGATTGCTGTGGGTGGTTTGCCGGAGGCAAGAATGGTTTTCACAGCCTCGAAACCTGCCGTGCGGTCATAGGGTGTTTCAAAGTCTTCGCGCTGCGGCAATGGGATACCGGCTTCTTTAAAGGCTTGCGCGAAGCCTGCACGGCGTGTGCGGCCCGTTGAGGTTTTGCGGGTGCCGCCAACCATCACGATGTCGCGGTGACCGCGTTCAATCAGATGTGCGGTCACGAGTTTGAAGCCTGCTTGATCATCGCCCAAATAGGCGGGAACGCCAGCACCTTCGACCGTGCGAGCAACCAGCGTTACTGGCAGGCCATTGGCTTCAACGCGCGCAATGTCTTCAGCCGTTGTTCCCACCGAAGGCGACATAATCACCCCGTCAGCGCCGAATTGCATGAGCGTGGAGATGAATTCGTTCTGCAGATCTATGTTGTCAGAATGATTGCACAGCAAGAATGTCTGACGGTTCGAGCCAAGCTCAGCTTCGATGGAGCGCAGGATTTCCGCAAAGAACGGGTTGATGATATCTCGCACCAGAACGCCGACAATGTCTGAACGCTGCGTGCGCAAACTGGCGGCGCGGCGGTCATAGACATAGCCAATTTCAACAGCCCTGGTGCGAACACGTTCTTTCGTTGCGGTGGCGACCAGCGGCGAATCGCGCAAGGCCAGCGATACCGTGGCGGTGGAAATGCCAAGGTCGTCTGCGATGGTTGATAGTGTAATCTTGCCGGCCAAAGGGTTCGTTCCGTTATGGAAAGTGGCGCCCTCCGCCACGTATCAATCGATTTAGAACGGAAATCCGCTTTTGTGCAAGGCGTGTGCTGCCCGTAATGGGCAGTTGAGCAATGTTGTGGGAGTGGCTAGCTTGCTATGCTTTGCACCGCGACCCTTATGGAGAATTCATGCGGCTTTGGATAAAGAACCCGTTGGCGATATTGGCGCAGGGCGCTGGAGGTGGTGTTGTTGTTGAAGGAGGCAAGATCGTCGCGCTGGTCGCGTCAGGCGAGGCTCCCGCGCATGACAAGGTATTTGATGCCAGCCGTCATGTGATTTTGCCGGGGTTGATTAACACCCATCATCACATGTTCCAAACTCTTACACGGGCGCATCCGGCGGCGATTAACAAGGAATTGTTCCCTTGGTTGAAGGCGCTCTATCCGATTTGGGCGCGCAACGTGAAGCCGGACGCTTTTCGCATGGCGTCGCGGTTGGCGCTGACGGAATTGATGATGTCAGGCTGCACGACCGTTTCCGACCATCATTATCTCTATCCCGATGGGCTGGAGAACGCGATGGACATTCAGGCGGAGGAGGCAGAACGGCTCGGCATCCGCATGACGCTCAACCGTGGCTCAATGAGCTTATCTGAGAAAGATGGTGGCCTGCCGCCGGATTCCATCGTGCAAGACGATGATGAGATCTTGGCCGATTGCGAGCGGGTGCTGGGCAAATATCACGACACGTCTGAAGGCTCGATGTTGCAGGTGGCGCTGGCGCCTTGTGCCCCTTTCACGGTGACGAAAAACCTGATGGTCGAGACGATGAAGCTCGCTGAACAGCACAATTGCACCTGTCACACACATTTGGGCGAGACGCATGACGAGAACGATTATTGCCTTGAGCATTTCGGCTGTCGGCCTGTGGACTATCTTGAAGACCTCGGCTGGATGAACGATCGGGTCTGGCTGGCACACGGCATCCATTTCAACGATGATGAAGTTGCGCGGCTGGGCAAGCATGGGGTTGGCGTCTGCCATTGCCCCACGTCGAACATGGTGCTCGCTTCTGGCCATTGCCGCACTAAGGAATTGGAAGCAGCCGGTTCGCCCGTCGGGTTGGGTGTGGACGGCTCGGCCTCTAATGATAACTCAAACCTCATCGAGGGCGTGCGCCATGCGTTGATGATAAACCGTCTGACTTACGACGCAGCAAGCATCACCCATTTCGATGCCTTCCGTTGGGCGACGGAAGGCTCGGCAAAGTGTTTGAACCGTGATGACATTGGTAAAATTGCGGTGGGTAAACAGGCTGACTTCGCCATGTACACACTCGATGAATTGCGCTTCTCCGGCGCGGGCGACCCTCTCGCCGCGCTGGTTTTGTGCGGAGCACATGAGGCTGATCGGGTGATGATTACGGGCGAGTGGAAAGTTGAAGACGCCATGCCGGTGAATATGGATGTGGCTAAACTTCGCTATGAGCACGGCGAGGCGGCAAAAGCTTTTCTGGAAGCAGTATAACGCCTATCTCGACACTAATCCTTTGAGATTATCTTGCTTAAGCGAATGTTTAAGTAATTTCGGTAGTTTTCCTGCCAACTTTAGGGGCCGGAAACCATTACCATGGCGATCATCAAAAAAATCAGACAGTCGCTGGAGCGGCCAACGCGGGAACGCAAGTTTGGAACAGGCTGGTTAAGTGGTGCCGGTGCGGTGCTTTCAGGCGCTGTTGGTTTGGCGCTTGTTTTGGTACTGCGTTATCCCAGTTGGTTGACCACGCCGGAACTGAATTTCATTCACGAATCTGGATTGTTGCAGCCGGCAACGCACCTTATTTTGATGTGGGGCTATGTCTGCGCCATTCTCGCATTGCTTTTGAGCAAAGATAAAACGCTGGGTTTCGTTGGCCTAGCGCTGGTTATGGCAGCGGCACTGATCGGAACGATGCCGGGCGAAGTGTCTGAAGGCGGCGGAGGCTCGATCTATTTCGGCCTCGATTTCTTCATATTGAATGTTTTGATTATTGGTTTCTTGTTCATCCCGCTGGAACGGCTTTCGCCGCGTTATCGCCAGCAACCCGTTTTCCGCCGGGAATGGCAGGAGGACATGTTCTATTACATGGTTTCCTCGCTGCTCGTGCAGGTGCTGACGTTTCTGTCGACCGCGCCAGCTAATTTCATTTCCTCGTCTTTCGATCTGACAACGGTGCGCGATTACATCGGGGGGCAGCCGTTGGTGCTGCAAATTGTTCTCATCATGCTGTTTACGGATTTCGTGCAGTATTGGCTGCACCGAGCATTCCACACATTCCCGTTTTTGTGGCGCTTTCATGCGGTTCATCATTCAGCCAAGTCGATGGATTGGCTTGCTGGTGCTCGGATGCACATTCTGGAAATCGCGCTGTTGCGTGGCTTGACGGCCGTGCCAATGCTGACGCTGGGTTTTGATCCGGTTGCAGTGCAGGCCTATCTGCTGGTCGTGTATTTCTACTCGTCATTCGTTCACGCCAACATTGGTTGGAACCTCGGTTTCGTCGAGCGCTTTTTTGTAACCCCACGGTTTCACCATTGGCATCATGGCAACGAACGGGCGGCGATTGATATAAATTATGCGGTGCATTTTCCGATCTTCGATTTTCTGTTCGGCACGCATCACATGCCCAAAGATAAATCGTGGCCGTTGGCCTATGGGGTGGTGGGCGATGAGGTTCCGCGGGGCTATTGGAAGCAGTTTCTCTATCCGTTCAAACGCCCCAAGCCTTTGGATGATGCTGACACCAAGGTGCCAGACGCTGCGGAATAGATTGGGTGATTGAAGAGTCTGGCGCAGCAGCCTAGTTAGGGTGGAGACATTTCACCCAAGCAGGCAAATGCGCCATGACCGACCAAATCCCCGTGACCGTGCTGACCGGCTATCTCGGCTCTGGCAAGACGACGCTGCTGAACCGCATTTTGTCGGAAGATCACGGCAAGAAGTTTGCAGTCATCGTCAACGAGTTTGGCGAGATCGGGATTGATAACGACCTGATCGTGGAGTCTGACGAAGAAATCTATGAAATGAACAATGGCTGCGTGTGCTGCACCGTTCGCGGTGATCTCGTGCGCGTTGTTCAAGGTTTGATGAAGCGCAAGGGGCGCTTTGACGCCATCCTCGTTGAGACAACGGGACTGGCTGACCCTGCGCCGGTGGCACAGACTTTCTTCATGGATGAAGACGTGCGGGCCAAGGCCAAGCTGGATGCCGTGGTAGCAATGGTCGATGCCAAGCACTTCGCTCAACGTCTGAAAGACGCGCCGGAAGCGGAAGATCAGGTTGCATTTGCTGATGTGGTTTTGATCAATAAGACGGACCTGGTGGACGAAGCCGAGCTGGTCAAAATCGAGGCGACTGTTCGCACGATCAACCCCCACGCCGTGATCCATCGTTCTGAACGCGCCGGCGTTTCGCTGGACAAGGTTTTGGATCGTGGTGCGTTTGATCTGGAGCGGATCTTGGAAAATGATCCGCACTTCCTGCACGCAGACGATCACGACCACCCGGAGCACGAATGCAGTCCGGCCTGCGATCATCACGGACACGACCATTCGCATCATGGTCACGATCATGCCCATGATCACAGCAAACTGGATGCCAACACCCACGACACCACGGTGAAGTCGATTTCGTTGCGGGCTGGTGAGATGGACCACACAAAGTTCTTCCCGTGGATCAACAAGCTGACGCAGATCGATGGGCCGGATATTTTGCGGCTGAAGGGTATTGTTGCTTTTAAGGAAGACGAGGAGCGCTTTGTGATTCAAGGGGTGCACATGATCGTTGAAGGCGATCATCAACGACCATGGCGAGACGATGAAAAGCGCGAGACGCGGATGGTCTTCATTGGGCGTAATCTTGATGAAGAGAAGATCGAACGCACGTTCAATGCCTGCGTTGCGGCATAGGTTTAGATCGTGGCGACAGTGGCTCCTTATGACTTCGATTGTCATGTCGAATGGGCGGGTTTTGTAGAAGACGAACCGTGCTTTGCTTTGGTTGAAGGCGATGTGGTTTTGCCAACAGGCAAAGATCGCACCGTGGCTGCACATGATGGCTTGTTGAGCGCTGCTCTCGCGCTCGACGGCAAGTCTCTCATCACAGGCGGTGAAGACGGCAAAGTGATGCGCGTCGGTGCTGATGGCAGTGTCGCACAAGTCGTTAATATGGGTTCTAAATGGATTGATGTGGTGGAAGCCGGGCCGCAGGATGCAGTGGCATTTGCCAGTGGTCGGACGGCTTGGTTGGCGCAGGCTGACGGCACGTTGAAGGAATTTCCGCATGAGCGGGCAGTGGAAGGTCTGGCGTTTGCGCCCAAGGGCATGCGGTTGGCTTGCGCTCGCTATAACGGCGTCTCCATGCACTGGGCGGTGGGCAGTGCCGCGACTGTCGATCTGCATTGGGACGGTGCGCATACCGGCGTTACGTTTTCGCCCGATGGAAAATATATCGTCACTTCAATGGTTGAAAACGCGCTGCATGGCTGGCGGCTGGATGATAAGAAATCCGGCGATGGCAAACACATGCGGATGACGGGATATCCCGCCAAGCCGAAGTCGCTTTCATGGTCGCCGAAGGGAAAGTGGCTCGCGTCTTCCGGTGCGCAGGCTGCGATCTGCTGGCCGTTTTCCGGCAAGGATGGCCCGATGGGCAAAGCGCCCAAAGAACTGGGAACGCGAGGCGATACGATGGTGGTGCAGGTCGCCTGCCACCCCATGGAAGACGTTTTGGCGATCGGCTATGCCGATGGCATGGTGATGGCCGTTCGCATTGAAGACGCTGCCGAAAACATGCTGCGGCGCCCCGGCAACGGCGCGATCTCGTCCCTTGCATGGGATGCGGCAGGAATGCGTCTGGCTTTTGGCTCGGAAGAGGGTGAAGCGGGGGTAATCTCGCTTTGAGGAAGAATATTCTTGAGGGGTTCACATATGCGCGATGATGGAAGCGATAAGCTGAACGCGTGGTGCGATTATCCCCAAGTCGACGTCCCACGAGCCGCCCAAGGGCTGCTTGCAGGGCTGACGCTTGCGGTGAAAGACCTGTTTGATGTTGCGGGATATAAAAGCGGTTGGGGCCAGCCTACGCGATTGGCAACTGCAGAGGTCGCCACTGAAACTCAAAGCGTAATCCAGCAAATGCTGGATGCTGGAATTGAGGTAAAGGGCAAGGCGCAGTGCGAGGAATTGTGTTTCTCGCTAACGGGCATCAACCACCATTATGGCGCGCCTGTGAACGGTGCTGCGCCGGAGCGGGTGTCTGGTGGGTCGTCTTCCGGTTCTGCCTCGCTGGTCTCAAACGGCGTTGTTGATGTTGCAACCGGCTCAGACACTGGCGGCTCGGTGCGAGCACCGGCATCTTATTGCGGGTTGATCGGGCTTCGGCCCACGCACGGTCGCTTGGCGCTGGATCACACAATGCCGCTTGCGGGCAGTTACGATGTATTTGGATGGTTCGCCAAGGATGCGGAAACCTATCGCAAGGTTGGTGATGTTGTTCTTGGCGATGATGCTAGCCCTACGCCTTTGAGACGCTTGATTGCGTGTCCTGAACTGGATGGCCTGCTTTTGTCGGATGCTGACTATATGGCCTATGCGAAGGGTGCGGAGCGGGTTGAGAAGCATTTTGACGATGAGCGGGAATTCGTTTCGCTGCCATTTGGAACGGTAGATGGCTATTGGGCCTTTCGGATCGGGCAGGCGTATGAGGCTTGGCGTGCATTGGGGCCGTGGATTGAAGAGCATCAGCCTGATCTTGGACCAGGTGTGAAAGATCGTTTCGAGTTCGGTCGCGAAGTAAGTGATGACGAGCACAAACGTTCGGTCGCCATGCGGCTATCGATGCGAACATCGCTGGAAGATATGATCGGAGATGACGGGTTGCTGGTCTTCCCGACTGTGCCAAGCTGTGCGCCGCTCAAAACTGAAGATCATGACACTCTGCAAGCTTTCCGCGAGCAGGCGCTGCAATTGTTGTGTTTGTCGGGGCTTTCCGGCTTGCCGCAAATCACGCTACCTCTGGCTGAGGTTTACGGTGCGCCGTTGGGTGTGAGCCTAATTGGGCCGCGCGGCAGCGATAAACGTCTGATCGCTATTGCTGAAGAAATTTTTGTTGGATGAGGAAATGAGTATGAAGCAAGTTTTAACGATTCTATTAGCCGTGTCTGTCTTGAGCTTTGGTTATAATTCTGTTGCTGAGGCCCATAGTGGTGGATGCCGCAAAGCCACACTTCCCCAGTGCTGCCATGGCGGTTCTAAGCCATACCATTGCCATTAAATTAAACTACAATTCTATAGGTTCGCCGTGGGGCGTTCGGGCGGCGGCTGCGTGCCAGTCTTGTTCCCGTTGGTCTATCGCGCTGGCGCTGGTGATGCCTTTTGCTTGGGTTATCGCTTCGAGGGCTGCCAGCCAGTGTTGGTAATAGTCGCGCGTCTCACCGCCATGAATTTGCGCCGATAACGCTGCCGCCCATTCTTCCCAGGTGAATACCTCTTGTTCATAAAGCGCGATGGTCATTGCGAAGGCCTGCGCTTCCCACGGTTCGTTGAAGACAGGCTCATTGCGGTCGAGAACCATGCCTTCCAGCGTGTTAAGATCAGGCGCGGACAAAGTGAGGCTCCCACAGATCGAGCGTAACGCAGTCGCGCGGGTTGGCTTGCTCTCCCCACAATTCTTGCGCGCTGAAGCGCACCTGATAGAGCCATTTCGGGTCGTCTCCCAAACCGTTGCCTGCGCTGTCGGGGAAGACGTGGTGGCCCAAAACTTTCGTGATGGTTCCGGTTTTGCCGCGAGCGTAGCGGGGCAGGCGGGTGTGGGTTGTCGGGTTGATGTTAATTGTCGTCACGGCATCGCCCTGCGCAAAGGCTGGCTTGCTGTCTGCGGGGCGCTCTGCTGCGCCGCCAAGGGCGTGAAGGGCGGTCCATACATCTTCTTTTTCCAGCCTGCCTTTCACCGCAATCGGCTGGTGGCGCAATTTGCCGTCGAGTTCTTCGGCATGGATCATCCCGCGCTCCAACATCAGCTTTTGCACCCCTTCAAACCAGATGCGGTAGTAGGGAAATGAGAGGTAATCCGCTGGTGGCAGCGTTTCGCGGGCGTGTCGGGATTGGTCGATGTTCCATTGGCCACACGCGCCCAACGCGACGACAATTGCCATAGCACGGGCTTCCCAATCGGCGTGATATTGCGGCTCGTTGATCTCTTCCACCACGGGTCCGAAGCCCTGCATGCCGCCGAGGTCTTGTCCGCCATTCACGATTGAACCGCCAGAGTTTCAGTGCCAATCATCGAATTGCGGGTAACGATGGCGGCAAGTTGTTCGGCGCTCCACCCTTCTGTTCCGGCAGGGCGCTGAGGAATTACCAGATAGCGTGTCTCCGCCGTCGAATCATGGACTTCGATGGCTACGTCCTCGCCGATCACAGTGCCGAAATCAGCGAGCACGCCTCGCGGGTCAATCACGGCTTTGGCTCGGTAGGGCGGGGATTTGTACCATGTGGGCGGCAAACCCAGCACAGACCACGGATAGCATGAGCAGAGTGTGCAAACGACCATGTGGTGCGTGCTGTCGCTATTGAACACCGCTTCCATGTGTTCGCCTTGCCGCGATGTATAACCGAGCGCATGGATGGCTGCGGTTGCATCGTCTTTTAGCGCTTGGGCAAAATCTGGCTCAGTCCACGCTTTAGCAACCACATGAGCGCCGTTGCGCGGACCGATGCGGGTTTCATAAATCTGTACGATCTCGTCCAGCGCGGTGGGCTCTATGTAACCTTTTTCGGCCAGCAGGCTTTCGAGTGCACGGACACGGGCATCCATCGGGTCCAGATGGGAATGGTCGTGATCATGATCGTGGTCGCCGCTCATTCGGCAGCAATCGCGGCGCTGGACTTCGCTGTAAGGTGAGCGCGAGCCGCCTCGCCGAAAGCGTGGAGGATTTTGTTGGAAGCGGTGTCGGTCTGCGCCCAGTATTCGGGATGCCACTGCACGCCAACCACGAAACCGCGTGCTCCGCTGACGCTCACCGCTTCAATTGTGCCATCTTCGGCGCGGGCTTCGATGATGATGTTTTCACCAACACGTTCGAGCGCCTGGGTGTGAAGCGAGTTCACTTTTGCGACATCGCTTTGCAGAATGTCAGCTAGGCATGAACCAGCTTCGACGCGTACCTCGTGGGCAAGCGAGAAGCGCTCGTCCAGCGTGCCTTCCCATGGATAGCCGTGCCCTTCGATGGCGCGATTTTTCTGAAAAGCGGCGGTGATGGAGCCGCCGAGCGCCACGTTCAATTCCTGAATGCCACGACAGATCGCTAACAGCGGCACGCCACGCTCAATCGCGCGGCGAATGAGTGGCAGTGTGGTTGCGTCACGGTCCGGGTCGAAGGGTTCATGATCTTCGGTTGGTTCCTCGCCATAGTGCGAGGGATGAACATTGGAACGTGAGCCTGTAACCAGCACGCCATCGACACGGTCCAGCAGGGTGTCGATATCCAGTTTGTCGCCAACGCTTGGGACAATCACGGGCAGCGCTTTGGCTGCTGCGATGGCTGCGTCGATATACGGCGAGGGCGTAGCGTGCCAATTGTAAGGTTCCACAAATTTGTTATCTGCTGTGACGGCAACAAGGGGTGTGGTCATGTTTTGCGCTTTCAAGGTGTGAAATGGCGAAATCTCAACGTGAGAAATGCCATTGGCAACGCAAATTGGCAATTGTTTCGTCAAAATGCTGCTGCGGCCAAAGGAACTGACGGATATACGCCGAAAGGATGACAGGCATTTAACAGGTAAACTTTCTTTACCACTTGCGATTCTGCGTCAAATGGTCAGTATGCGCCCACACTCGGGGGAGGACCGTCTGTCGGCCTGCCCGTGGGGGTATAGAGAGTTATTGTAAGCCGTACGTTCCACTGAACAGAACGGCGGTATATCCAAAACGGGAGGTTTTCCATGGATAGACGTTCATTCATCAAAAAAGCTGGTCTTGCCGGCGCAGCAACAGGCGCAGCCGCGCTCGCGACACCTGCACTGTCGCAGGGCATGAAGGAAATGGTTATCGTTTCCACATGGCCACGTGACTTTCCGGGCCTTGGCCTGCCAGCGCAGCGTCTGGCTGCTCGTATCACCGAGTTGACCGACGGCAAAATCACCACCAAATATTTCGCCGCTGGCGAGCGTGTTGGTGCGTTTGACTCGTTCGACGAAGTCGCTTCCGGCAACGCTCAGGCGTATTTGGGTGCTGAATATTACTGGCGCGGCAAGCACGCCGGTTTCGCACCTTTCACCGCAATTCCATTCGGACTGACATACACGGAAATGGACGCATGGATTAAGTATGGTGGTGGCCAAGCCCTCTGGGATGAGCTTTCCGCAGAATTCGGTCTGAAAGCATTTGCTGCTGGTAACACCGGCGTGCAGATGGGCGGTTGGTTCAACAAAGAAATCAACTCCGCTGACGATCTGAAAGGTCTGAAAATGCGTATTCCGGGCCAGGGCGGCGACGTCATGGCGAAACTCGGCGCTTCGCCTGTTTCTCTCCCAGGCGGTCAGATTTATGAAAACCTTGTCTCCGGCGCTATCGACGCGACTGAGTGGGTTGGTCCGTACAACGACTATTTCATGAAGTTCTACGAAGCTGCGAAGTATTACTACTTCCCGGGCATGCACGAGCCGGGCGCACAGCTCGCCATGGGCATGAACAAGGCATGGTGGGATACGTTGTCGAGCACAGAACAGGCGATCATTGAGGCCGCTTGTAACGAAGAAAACTCCCGCACAATGGCCGAGACTAATGCCAACAACGGCGAATATCTCACCAAGCTCATCACCGAAAACGGTGTTCAGCTGCGCGAATTCAACGATGACATCTATGATGCCTTCGGTGAAGCGTCCGCAGAAGTGCTGGAAGAAGCCCGCGATCACTCGCCGCTGGCTGCAAAGATCATGGACGCGACCGTTGCCGCCCGTCAGGAAATCGGCACGTGGATGGCGAAGTCTGATCTTGCCTACATGCAAAAACGTAACCGCGTGCTTGGTCTGGAAGACTAAGCGCTAATGTTTCGACGGATACCGGGGGAGGGGCTTTGGCTTCTCCCCCACTCCTTCCCCCCAAAATCTGCACTTTTCCATTTTCATATGCATGAACATGGATGATTGCAGGCGGTTTCCGGACGTTACGAATGCTGGATCCGCCAACGATGGGGAGCCCTAGGTGCTATGAGTTCGACAAGTTTGGAATCCAACTCCGACCTGGAGAATGCAGGCGCAGCCAATGATGGAAAATCCGCTCTGGCGCGTATGTTTGGTTGGTCACTGCTGGCGTTTTTGTTCGCTTGGTTCATCAACAATATCTTGAAATTGTCGTTCGACTGGCCGGGTGCGGCTGCGTTTCTAACGGGACAGAATGTCGGCGCTTCGCTGGCGCAGGCGGTTTTCGTGGTGGCGGCAATTGCAGTGGCAATCCTGTTCGTTAAACGCCGTCCCAATACGACACTGCGCCAAGATGCGGCGACCATATCCGGCATCAACACTTTTCTCGTTCGCGCTGCCTTTTTCGTCGTGCTGTTCGTCGGCATTGGCGACATGGTTATCTCGTTTCTGCGCGTTGAAGGCATGTTGGACGCGGTCGTGGGCAGCGAGTTGGCCAAAGATTTTGGCCGTGCGCAGGTGCGCGGTGTTTACGTCCATATGCCGTTGATGGCTCTTGGTATTTTGGTCGCCTGTTTCAGCCGGACGTTGGGTTTTCACTGGCTGGCTTTGCTGATTGTCGGCGCGGAGTTGGCGATTGTTCTGACCCGCTTCGTCTTTTCTTATGAGCAAAGCTTCATGGGAGATTTGGTGCGCTTTTGGTATGCAGCGCTGTTCCTGTTCGCATCAGCCTACACGTTGCTAGAAGAGGGGCATGTACGGGTTGACGTGTTCTATTCAACTTTCAAGAACCGCACCAAGGGCATTGTGAACGCCGTTGGTTCATTGGTTTTGGGCATCGGCTTTTGCTGGACAATCCTGCTTATGGGTTTGGGTAACAAATCCGCGATTGTCTATTCGCCGGTGGCTAATTTCGAAGTCTCGCAGTCGGGCTTCGGGATGTATGTGAAGTATATGATGGCGGGCTTTCTCGCTTTCTTTGCCATCACGATGATGATCCAGTTCATATCTTATCTGCTGGAATCGATTGCCGACTGGCGTGAAGAGCCAGGAACACGTTTGGGGAGCCAAAGCACAGCGGCTCACTAACGTCGCTGGCTTGAGAGTAAAATATCATGGAAATTCTGTTTCTCGCACTTTTGGTTGCCCTCATGGCTTGGGCACTCGGTTCCGGCTTTCCGGTGGCCTTCGCGCTCCCCGGTTCGGCGATCATAACCATCTTGCTTGCTGCTGGTTCCGGCTACTTGTTTGCAGGCAGCCCTGACGCCTATTTTGCCCAAGGGGGGCCAAGCCAATGGCTTTCGGCCGGGGTAACTAACCTGCGAGGGGTGTATTGGGAGGTTGAGCGAGACACGCTTATTGCCATTCCGCTGTTTATCTTCATGGGAATCATGCTTCAGCGTTCCAAGATTGCTGAAGACCTGCTGGTGACGATGGCTCAATTGTTCGGCCCCGTGCCCGGTGGCCTCGGCATTTCGGTGGTATTCGTGGGTGCGCTGCTTGCGGCCACCACAGGCATCGTCGGTGCAACGGTTGTTGCAATGGGCCTTATTTCCCTGCCTGCCATGCTGCGCAACAATTATTCGAAGTCGCTTGCGACGGGGACTATTGCTGCCTCGGGCACGCTTGGACAAATCATTCCGCCCTCCATCGTCCTTATTATTCTGGCCGACCAACTGGCGAGCGCGACCGACCAAGCGTCTACTGCGCGTAAGGCGCTTTATAAAGAATCGACCGGCGAGCTTTCCATGCCTTCGCCCTTCGACGTAACGTCCACTTCTGCTGGTGAGATGTTCCTTGGAGCGTTGGTGCCCGGCCTCGTGCTGGTTGGCCTCTACATGGCGTATATCCTCATTTACGCGCTGATCCGTCCCCATGTCGCGCCGCCTGTGCGCAGCGAAGGTTGGTTTGACCGCGAATTCTTCTTCAAGCTCGGCCTTGCGCTGGTGCCCCCACTAACGCTGATTTTCCTCGTTCTCGGCTCCATCATTGCGGGCATTGCGACGGTGAACCAAGCGGGCGCGATTGGCGCGGCTGGTGCGCTTCTCATGGCCAGCTACCGCCTGACAGAGGGGCAGAAAAATTCGTTCACCCCCGCAATCCTAGCGTTGATTGGGATGGCGATCATTGTGTTTGCTACCTCCACATTCAACACCAACATTCGCGACACTGCTGCTACTGGCTCTACGGGTGTTATGATCGCGCTTGCAGGTGTCGCACTGCTTGTGTTCGCGTTGGGCTGGTCTGCTTGGCGTACATTCAAAATTGATGAGACGCTGCAAGGCGTGATGATTGAGACGGCAAAAACCACGTCGCTGGTGTTCATCATCCTGCTCGGTGCAGCCATGCTGACTGCAGCCTTCCGCGCATTTGGTGGCGAGGAATTGGTCAAAGGCTTCCTCGAAGGTTTGCCTGGTGGTTTCTGGACGAAATTCATCATCGTGATGCTGGTGATTTTCGTCCTCGGCTTCTTCCTCGATTTCATTGAAATCGCAGTCGTGGTCGTACCGATTGTGGCACCCATATTGTTGGCTGATCCGGAAGCAAACATCACCGCTGTTTGGCTTGGCGTGATGATCGGTTTGAACATTCAGACGTCGTTCCTAACGCCGCCGTTCGGCTTTGCTCTGTTTTATTTACGAGGGGTCGCGCCTGCGATTGTGAAGACGATCGATATGTACAAGGGCGTGATTGCGTTTATCGGTTTGCAGATCACGGCGCTGGTGATTGTGGGTCTGTATCCTCCGCTGGTGAACTATCTGCCAAACCGAGTGGCGTTGCTTTCGGATACCGCGCCACCGCCGCGCAATCCGCGTCTGCAATACTGCATTGAGGAATATACGGTTCAGCAATTCAGCGAGAATCGCGCTGCAATAGACGCTGCTCTTTCGACTGCCAAAGGCCTCGACTTCTCCGTTCTGCCGCGCGATCTTTCGCGTGATGCGCCGCAGAGTTTTGCCGATGCTGAAAAGTCGATCGAATTATTGGCGCAGGCGAAGCAGTTCGAGGCCGATGTGCAGGCGGCTGCAGTTGAATACCGTCCTTTCCACAGCGTTGTGCGCCGTCTGGAATCAGACATGCGCCACATTGATGAGGTGGTGGAAGAGTTGGAAACCGCGATCAGCCGCGAGCGCGAAAATGAGGCACGCAAGGCGCGGCTTGAGAAGCGTGTGGAGAACCTGAAAGCTGAGCGCGCAGAGCTTCTGGCGCAAATTCCTGCCGAATGGCCTGAGCGCCAGTCAACGTTTCAAGAGTTGACCAAGAAAGAAGCCAAAGCCCGAACAGAGTTCCGCCGTGCTGCGGATGGTTCCTATGCGAAGATTCAAGAGCTACAGGCTGTGCTTGCGGCCAATGAAGCGTTTGTTCCGCTGGAGTCTGAGTTGCAGGCAATGCGTTCGGCTGTTGAGACGGGCAGTCCCGATGAAACGCAGGAAGCATTGAATGAACTTGCGAAGAAGTTCGGTGACGTGGAGGGAGCTTCTGACATTCGCAGCGAGTTGTCCAAAGCTCGTCGCGAATTGCGACGCAGCAATCCAAGGATGGATCGTGTGATGGGTTCAATGGATGCCGCTCTTGCAACTTATGCCGAACAAAAGGCTTGGCGTGCATCGGCTGCAGAAAAACTTGGTCCCGGTCTTGCTGCTTATGAAGAGTTTGCCCGTGATACGTTTGGTATCCGTGCCCAGCGTCGCCTGACGCGCGATCAAGCGCTCTATATGGCAAGCTGCATTTCAGATCACAGGGATATCTCTTTGAACTTCTGATCGGTAAGGCGTTGCGGCTAACAAAAGAATTGCACCGGGTTTCGTCTGACGCGAAATCCGGTGCATTGTCTTTTTACGGCAGTGCAGAGCTGGAGCACATCTGTTGATCGAGAATTTGAACCGAATTGCGTCCCGCATTGCGATGGTTGCACTGATGCTGGTTGTTGGATTTCAATTCACTGCCGTACTGGCACGTCACAGTTTCGGAGCGAGCCTGTCTTGGTTGGAAGAAGGTGCGGTATTTGCCCACGGTGCGGTCTTCATGCTGGCCGCCGGTTGGACGTTAGCGAAAGGTCGCCACGTGGCGATTGATGTGTTGAGCGATCGCTTTGGACCTAGTGGGAAAGAGCGGGCTGCGCAAATTGGCACTGTGCTGTTTCTTGTGCCGCTCACGGTGGGCATCTTGGCGCTGTCGTTGCCCTATGTAAGCGCGAGTTGGCGAACTCTGGAAGGCAGCGCCGCGGTGAGTGGTTTGCCGGGAGTATTTTTGCTGAAGTCCCTGCTTGTGATCTTTGCATTGCTGTTGCTCTTGGGCGGTTGGTCAGCAACCCGCCGCAGCACCAAAGGCTGATCTGTGCCGCTCGACTTGCTCTTGGTGATTTTTGCTTTTGCAGCCCTTTGGCTGGGGTATAGCGTTGGCATCACGCTGGGTGGCGTCGCCTTGGCTTTCGCGAGCGTTGCCTATCTGTTTGGTGCCTTTGATGGTGCGTTGCTGGGTGCGGTGCCTTCGCGGATTTACGGCATCATGACCAACCCCGTTCTGCTGGCGATTCCACTTTTTGTGTTTATGGGACTGATCGTTGAGCGCGCCGGCTTGGCCGATGACATGTTTGCCGCGCTCAACCAGAAGCTGGCGACGCGGCGCGGTGGGCTTTCACTTTCGGTCACGTTCGTCGGTGCGCTATTGGCGGCATCGACGGGTATTGTGGGGGCAAGCGTTCTAACGCTCGGCTTGCTGGCGCTGCCGACGCTTTTGAAGCGCGGTGTTGAGCCCGGTTACGCGGGGGCTTCGGTCGCTGCGGCGGGCAGCTTGGGGCAGATAATTCCGCCCGCAATTGTGCTCATTGTCTTGTCAGATCAGATGTCGAACGCTTGGCAGCAAGTGCAATTGGAGCAAGGCAATTTTGCGCCGCAAACAGTGTCTGTCTCCGATTTGTTTGCTGCAGCACTCCTGCCGGGTGTTCTGTTGGCAGCCCTGATTGCTGTTTACCAGTGGTTCAAAGGCGCAGAACGGCCATTGGAGGAGCAAGAGGAGGGGCCTCAAATTGGTTTTGCATCAGCAGTGTTTGGGCCGCTTGCGCTTATCGCTTTGGTGCTCGGGTCTATTTTAGGCGGTGTTGCGACGCCCACTGAAGCTGCAAGTGTAGGTGTTGCCGGTGCGCTGCTGCTCGCCGCCCGACGCAACTTTGCGCAGCAGATGGACGCGATGGCGCATCTGCCGTCGGTGGCGTTGTACTGCCTGCTGATTATGCTGCTATTGCGTGGTTTGCTGGGTGGTGGCGCTGCTCTAGTGGCTGTGAACGCAGTGTTGGCGCTGGTGCTTGTCGGCGGTCTTGCTGTCAGTTTGTCTCGGCTGTGGCGTAACGGGGTACTGAAGTCTGCGTTGGAGGAGAGCGTGCATCTGGTGTCGATGATTTTCCTGATCATCATCGGCGCATCGCTTTTTGCGCTCGTGTTTCGTGGGCTTGGCGGTGATGAAAGTGTGCAATCGCTGTTTGTTGACATGCCTGGTGGCGCGTTGGGCGGCGTGTTGATCGTTTTGGCGATCATTTTCCTTTTGGGTTTCTTTCTCGAATTTATTGAGATCACCTATCTTGTTGTTCCCATCGTCGTTCCCGTCCTATTGGCGACTCCGTTTGCCGATGGCTCCACAGTCGATCCGCTTTGGCTGGGTGTTTCTATTGCGCTCGTATTGCAGACATCGTTTTTGACCCCGCCCTTCGGGGTTGCACTCTTTTATCTTCGCAGCGTTGCCCCAGCGGCACTTACGACCATCGCGCTCTACCGCGGAGTGATTCCGTTTGTTGCGATCCAACTTGTAGCGCTGGGGTTGGTCTTGGTGTTCCCTTGGCTTGCAACGGGCCTGCCGGTGCTGTTGTTCGCCAACTAAAGTGTGCAGTTTTTGCGCGCAGAGCCTCCATTTCTTGCGTCAGAAAGCTAAGTGATTTCGTATCGTTGCAAAGAGCGATGAAATCGCCGTGTTTATCTTGACGGCATGCCCCTTCGCACCCGACATTGGTGGTAAGTGTAGCGAAAGGGAGCGCGTTGACATGGCCAAATCTGACTCGACCAAATCAACTGGAACCAACGTGCAGAAGGCGCTTGCCGATGTGCGGCTTGCAGACCGTTACGATCTTTCCAAAGACAGTGTTTTCCTTACCGGCACGCAAGCTGTTGTGCGCCTTACGCTGATGCAAAAGGAGCGCGACCGCCAAGCTGGTTTGAACACCGGCGGTTACGTGTCCGGCTATCGCGGTTCGCCCATTGGTGGGCTGGATATGGCTATGTGGAAGGAAGAGGCAACTTTGAAGGCGAACGATATCGTCTTCGAACCAGGCCTCAATGAAGACCTTGCCGCCACCGCGCTTTGGGGAACGCAACAGGCGGAGATGCGCGGCGAGGGCAAGCACGATGGTGTCTTTGGGGTGTGGTATGGCAAAGGGCCGGGCGTTGACCGCTCAGGCGACGTGCTGCGTCACGCCAACCTTGCTGGGACATCGAAAAACGGTGGCGTGCTGGCGCTGATGGGCGACGACCATACAGCGGAAAGTTCCACCACAGCGCACCAGAGCGAATTTCACTTGCTTGATATCATGATTCCCATTCTGTCGCCTGCGGGTGTGCAGGAGATCCTCGACTATGGCGTCTTCGGCTACGGCCTGTCGCGTTATGCTGGCGTCTGGGTTGGTATCAAATGCGTCAAGGACACGATTGAATCGACTGCTGTGGTCGATGGTCGGGTTGACCGTGTTAAACTTGTTGAGCCGGAGCCTGACAAGCGTTCCAAGGGCGGTTTGAACATCCGCCCGAACGACCCGATCTTGGCCCAAGAAGCGCGCCTTCACGAAGAAAAGCGCGATGCAATTCTTGATTATGTAGCGGCGAACAAGATCAACAAGACCGTGCTTTCTGGCGGTAAGAAGCCGCGCGTTGGTGTCATCACTGCGGGCAAGTCTTATCTCGATGTGCGCCAAGCGCTGGACGATTTGGGCTTGGATGAAGTGTCCGCCAACAATCTGGGTCTGAGGCTCTATAAATGCGGTTGTGTTTGGCCGCTGTCGCGGGCTGAGCTTCGGTCTTTCGCCAAGGATCTGGATACCATCATCGTGGTCGAAGAAAAGCGTGCGCTAATTGAAGTTCAAGTGCGTGAAGAGCTTTATGACACGCGCTTCCGCCCGACTGTTGTGGGCAAGAAAGACGAGAATGGCGAATGGTTGTTCCCCGTCAAAGGTTCGCTTGATTCAAACCAGATTGCGATTGCCATAGGGGAGCGACTTAGCAAGGTTTCGCGTTCCAAAAAGCTAAAAGATGCGCTGACCCGTTTGAAAGACGCGCAAGAGACGCTGAAGAAAACTCAGAGCGTGGCGCAGCGTGTGCCTTATTTCTGCGCTGGCTGTCCGCATAATTCGTCTACTCATGTGCCGGAAGGTTCCCGCGCTTATGCAGGCATTGGGTGCCATTATATGGTGCAGTGGATGGACCGCGAAACCGAGGGCTATACCCAGATGGGTGGCGAGGGCGCTAACTGGGTGGGCGAGCATCACTTCTCAAAGCGCGACCACGTTTTTCAGAATTTGGGTGATGGCACGTACAATCATTCCGGTTATCTCGCCATCCGCGCGGCGGCTGCGTCGAAGGCTAACATTACCTACAAAATTCTGTTCAATGACGCGGTTGCGATGACGGGCGGCCAGCCGAATGAAGGTGGTTTGACGCCTTGGCAGATCGCCAACCAGGTCGCCGCTGAAGGGGCCAAGCGTGTGGTCGTGGTGACTGACGAGCCGGAGAAATATTCAAGCACAATTTCGTGGCCACTGGGCACGACAATCCACCATCGCTCGGAGTTGAATGCGGTGCAGAAAGAACTGGCGGCAACGCCGGGCCTAACCGCCATGATCTATGATCAGACCTGCGCCAGTGAAAAGCGGCGACGGCGCAAGCGGGGTCTGTTTCCTGATCCCGACAAGCGTGTCGTGATCAACGAAATGGTTTGCGAAGGCTGCGGCGATTGCGGTGTGAAATCTAACTGCGTCGCGGTTGGTGCGGTGGAGACCGAATTTGGCCGCAAGCGGCAGATTGATCAGTCTTCGTGCAACAAGGACTTCTCTTGCATCAACGGTTTCTGCCCCAGTTTCGTAACCGTCCACGGCGGCAAGTTGAAGACTGGTGCCAGTGCGCCGGGCCTGAAAGCGCCATTGCCGGAATTGCCGGAGCCAACGCTGCCCGCGCTGGAAGGTTCTTACGGCATAATCGTTACGGGTGTTGGTGGCACGGGTGTGGTGACTGTCGGTGCTGTGATGGGCATGGCGGCGCATTTGGAAGGTAAGGGATCGGCCATTATCGACATGGCGGGACTTGCCCAAAAAGGTGGCGAGGTCGCGAGCCATCTGCGCATTGCGCCCACACCTGACGACATAAAATCAATCCGTATCGCCGCTTCCGGTGCAGACCTAATTTTGGGCTGCGATATGGTCACAGCATCAACGCAAAAAGTGCTGGGTTCGATTGAACAGGGCCGCACTCGGGTTGTGGTCAACGCGCATGAGAAATTGTCGGGTGAGTTCACCCACAATGTCGATTTCTCATTCCCAACGCAGCGCATCCTGAAGACGCTTGACAAAGCCGCGGGCCAGGGCAATTGCTCGGTCGTTGAAGCCGAGAAAATCGCAACCGCGCTGATGGGGGATGCCATTGCGTCCAACATGTTCATGCTTGGCTACGCTTGGCAGCAGGGCACAGTGCCGATTTCGCGCGATGCCATTTTGAAGGCTATCGAGTTGAACGGTGTGCAAATTCCGATGAACCAGACAGCGTTCGAATGGGGCCGCGTTGCGGCGCACGATCTTGATTTGGTGCCGACCGCTGATCCGAAGACATCGCCTGTCTTGCCGCATCGCGAAATATCTCAAAGCCTGGAGGAGATGGTCGAACGCCGTGTGGTTCAACTCAGGGCTTATCAGAACGCATCCTATGCCAAGCGGTTTGAGGATCGTGTGGCGGCTGTTCGCGCGGCTGAAGAAGCTGTTGGCGGTAAAGGACGTTTGGCCGAGACCGTTGCGCGCAATCTCTACAAGCTGATGGCAATCAAGGATGAATATGAAGTTGCTCGGCTCTACGCTGATGGCGGCTTTGAAGAGCAACTCAAGAGCCAGTTTGAAAGCTGGGATTCGCTGGAATTCCATCTCGCACCGCCGCTGTTTTCCAAGCGCAACGATAAGGGCGAATTGATCAAAAAGCCCTATGGCCCTTGGATGATGAAAGCCTATCGACTGCTGTCGCGCATGCGGGTTTTGCGCGGATCCGTGCTGGATGTGTTCGGCTATACTGAAGAGCGGAAAATGGAGCGCCGTCTGCTGGCTGACTACGAGACTGTTTTGGACGAAATTCTAGATGGTCTGGATAAGAAGAGCCTCGCTGCAGCCGTTGCATTGGCAGATTATCCGCAACTCATTCGAGGTTTCGGTCACGTAAAAGAGGGTAATGTGGAGAAGACCGAACACGAACGCCGCCGCTTGCGCGCTGCGTTCAAGAATGTCGATGATGGCGGCATGTTGCAGGCAGCGGAGTAAGACAATGAGAGCGGTATATTTCTATTTTGTTTGGGCCGTCGCTATCGGCATTTGGAGCGTCGCACTGGTCTTTACGCTGCTTGGCTACACCAATGGCATGCCGATGTTCGGCAACGTCGCGCTTGCGGTTTCGGTGTTGGCGCTGATTGCTGCCATCATGCTTGGAAAGCGCGAAGGCGGCGCTTCTTGAGCGCGGCTGCGGACATATTCGAGCAACAGGCCTTTCATTGCCGCGACCTTGGTTCTCCTTTCACCGCCGATCTGTGTTTGGCTTTTGGTAAAAATCTCGATAGCCAAACGGCTGTCGGTAGGCTGATTAATTCTTGGGCGGGAAATCCTTCTTATCGCGCCGATGCAGTGCCGCTGCGCTTGTGCGGAGGGTTGCACGCCTTGGTTTTGCTGGAGCGGGATGGAGAACTGCACTCAGCATACCCGCCGCGTTGTATTAAAATACCCGATTGGGCGCTCATTGAACGGGTGTTAAACGATCACGAAGCGTTCCTGCTAGACTGGATGAAATCGCCGCCGCAAACCAATGAAGTGCAGCGCTCAAACGCGATCTGGCCTGCGCTGCAAACAATTGCTGCGACAACAAAAAGACAAATCGCACTTTGGGAAATTGGTGCAAGCGCAGGTTTGAACCTTCAGATGGATCGCTTCGCATTTGACCATGGTGGCCAAATGAGTGGCACAGCAGACAGTGCTGTGTTCTTGAGGCCCAATTGGGATGGACCTGTGCCACCCAACCAGCGTGTGGAGATTATCGACAAAGCAGCTTGTGATTTGAACCCGCTTGATCCCGCCGACAAGCAGGCGCAATTGCGCTTAATGTCGTATCTTTGGCCAGACCAAGAAGACCGGAAAAGACGCACTGCGGGCGCTTTGTCTTTGGCGCAAGCGCATCCGGTGGTGGTAGAAAAGATGGACGCCATCGAATGGTTGCGTGAGCGCTTGGCGCATCGCCAGCCTGATGCTTGCACGGTGATCTATACAACGATCGCCTGGCAATATTTGCCCGATGCTGCCAAGGCGCAGGGTGAAGCGATGATCCGAGCGGCTGGTGAGGCTGCGACTGCCGATCAGCCGTTGGCGCAGGTTCACATGGAAGGTGATGGTGAAAGCCCCGGTGCTGCGATAACCCTAAAACTCTGGCCCGACGGTGTTGACGCCAAGCTTGGGCGGGTGGATTTCCATGGAAGATGGCTGAAGTGGCACGGGCTTTAGAGGGCGCGGCATAAAAACACGCTCTTCATCTAAAGACTCCCTTGCGAATCTGTTCTGGCTGGGAAAGACTGTATGTCGCTGATGAAGTGGGAGTTTTATCGGTGATACAGGTCAATGAATGTTCGGCAACGAACGCTTTTCAACAATGACCCGGGGAGGAAATTCCAGGCCATGAATGCGCCAGTTCGTAAAAGCGACGCATCGCTCGACACGTTTCCAAAACTGCTGCTGAACAACGCAAAGAGATTTGCGGACCGTCCAGCCATGCGGTTGAAGGATTACGGGATCTGGCAAACGTGGACATGGGCCGAAATGGCTCGTGAGATTGAAGACTATTCTCACGGCCTTCGCACGCTCGGTTTCAAGGCGGGTGACAAGGTTGCAGTGGTGGGTTCCAACCGCCCGGCACTGTATTGGACTTTTGCCGCCGTGCAGGCGATTGGTGGCGTGCCGATCCCGGTCTACGCCGACAGCGTAGCGGACGAGATGGTCTACGTGCTGGAGCATGCGGAAGTGCGCTTTGCCGTTGTTCAAGACCAGGAGCAGGTCGACAAACTGCTCTCTATCAAAGACCAACTGCCCAATCTGGAAGTGATCATTTACGACTGGGAGCGTGGATTGGGCGACTATGACGAGCCGTTCCTGCACTCCGTCAAAGACGTTCAAGAAATGGGGCGTAAGGCTGTCGCGGCTGATCCATCGCTGAAGGAAAAGTGGCTGGATGAAATTGCCAAGGGTAAGGGCGAAGATTTGTCCGTCATGCTTTACACATCCGGCACGACGGGTAAGCCGAAAGGCGTGATGTTGTCCTACGACAATCTGGTTATCTCGTCGCGGAATGCCAATGCGTTCGACAATTTTGACGAGAATGATGAGATTATCGCCTACCTGCCTCTCGCTTGGGTCGGCGATCATATTTTCTCCTACGGCCAATCCATGACCGCAGGCTATTGTGTTTGCTGCCCGGAAAGCCCGGAGACGGTGACGGAAAACCGCCGCGAAATTGCGCCCACATATTTCTTCGCACCGCCGCGTGTATTCGAAGGGCTGCTCACTGACATCATGGTGAGAATGGAAGACGCATCTGCTTTCAAGCAGAAGATGTTTCATTACTTTTTGGGCGTCGCGAACCAAGTCGGTGAAAAGCTGCTGAATGGTGATAGCGTGGGTTTTCTTGACAGGCTGAAATACAAACTCGGCGATTTTTTCGTTTATGGCCCTTTGAAAAACCGTCTCGGCATGAGCCGTATGAAGGTGGGTTACACGGCTGGCGAAGCCATCGGGCCAGAAATTTTCCGCTTCTACCGCTCGTTGGGGCTGAACCTGAAGCAACTATACGGGCAGACGGAAGCGAGCGTCTATGTGACTGCACAACCCGACGGGCAGATTTCCGCCGATACCGTCGGCACGCCATCGCCGGATGTGGAAATCGAGATCGCTGACAATGGCGAAGTCATGTATCGCTCACCGGGCGTGTTCATGGGCTATTATAAGAACGATGCCGCAACCAAGGACACCAAAACCAAAGACGGTTGGGTGCATACGGGCGATGCTGGCTTCCTGGATGCCAACGGGCATTTGCGGATTATCGACCGCGCCAAGGACGTGGGCAAACTGAACAACGGCTCGATGTTCCCGCCGAAATATATCGAGAACAAGCTGAAGTTCTTTCCTAACATCAAAGAGGCCGTCGCCATCGGCGATGGTCGTGACTACGTGGCGGTGATGTTGAATATCGACCTGCAACCTGTGGCCAATTGGGCTGAGCGGAACAACATCGCCTATGGCTCCTATCAGGAACTCGCCAACCACCCGCTCGTGTACAAAATGATGTCCGAGCATGTGGATGAAGTGAACCGCGATCTGGCGTCAGAAGAGCGCGTAGCTGGCGCGCAGATTTCCCGCTTCCTTGTGCTGCACAAAGAGTTGGACCCTGATGACGGCGAACTTACCCGCACAATGAAAGTGCGCCGCTCGCTCATCAACGAACGCTACGCCCCGCTTATCGACGCGCTATACGATGGCTCGACCGAGAAATACGTTGAAACCGAAGTTACGTTCGAAGACGGACGGAAGGGCAAGATTTCCGCGACAGTGAAAATCGCGGACACGAAAATCTATGCGCCACAAGCGATGAAGGAGGCTGCGGAATGAACGCGCACGATTCTACCCTTCACGCCAAAGACGATGGCATAGCGCCGGGCGCCGAACTTCTGCGCGTTGATAACGTCACGCTTCGCTTTGGCGGGGTTACGGCGATTTCGGATATTTCGTTCGATATTCTCAAAGGCGAAGTGCGGGCGATTATCGGCCCGAATGGTGCTGGCAAGACTTCAATGCTGAACGTAATCAACGGGTTCTACCATCCGCAGGAAGGCACAATTCGGTTTCGGGGCGAAACGCGCACCAAGATGAAGCCCTATGAGGCTGCTGCTTCAGGCATTGCGCGCACGTTTCAGAATGTGGCGTTGTTCACCGGAATGTCGACGCTGGACAACATCATGTCTGGCCGGTCGCTGGCGATGAAGGAAAGTTTTCTGAAGCAGATGTTCTACTACGGTCCTGCGCGCAACGAAGATATTGAACATCGCAAGAAGGTTGAAGAGATAATCGACTTTCTTGAGATCGCGCATATCCGCCGCCAGCCTGTTGGAAAGCTGCCTTACGGTTTGCAGAAGCGGGTTGAGCTTGGCCGCGCTTTGGCTTTGGAGCCGGATCTGCTGCTGCTGGACGAACCAATGGCCGGCATGAACCTTGAAGAAAAAGAGGACATGAGCCGTTTCATTATCGATGTGAACCAACAATTTGGCACGACGATTGCGCTGATTGAACACGATATGGGCGTGGTGATGGATCTGGCTGACCGTGTTGTGGTTCTGGACTATGGCAAGAAGATCGCTGATGGCCCGCCGGAAGAGGTGCAGGCCAGCCAAGAGGTGATCGATGCTTATCTGGGAGTGCCGTATTGATCGAAGTTCTCGATTTCCTGCGATCCTATTCGCCCGGCCTTTTGATTGGTGCCGGGGTTGCGCTGCTGGTGGTGCCGAAATGGATCCGTGTGGTGATCGCGCTGGGGCTGATTTTTGTTGGTGTGAATGAATTGTATCCGGACCTTTTTGGGGTTCGCTTGCCTGAGGGGGCGCAGACCTGATGGATCTTTTGAACTCAATTTTTGTCGAGCCGTTTACGCTCATCTACGAAATTCCCGATCTGTTTTTGCAGACGCTATGGGAAGGTTTTGTGGGTGGTATCCTTTATGCGCTGATCGCTCTCGGTTTCGTGCTGATCTTCAAGGCATCCGGCGTGTTCAACTTCGCGCAAGGCATTATGGTGGTGTTTGCCGCGCTCGCTTTGGTGTCTCTGCACACAAAATTCGGCCTACCCGCATGGCTTGCACTGTTGCTGGCAATCGCGTTGATGGGTGTATTGGCGGTGGGGATCGAGAGGCTGGTCTTGCGGCCGCTTGTGGGGCAGCACGATGCGATATTGTTGATGGCAACAATCGGCCTGACGCTATTCTTGCAAGGCGCTGGTGAGACGATTTTTGGTGGTGAGCCGCAGCCGATGATCACGGAAGAACTGGGTCTCCCGACAGGCGCGAGCGACTGGGAAGTCTTTGGCGGGCGGGTGACGTTCCAGCATATTGATATCGCAGCGGTCGTTATCGCCACGCTGATGGTAGCGGCGCTGGCCGTGTTCTTCTCCAAGACCCGCATCGGACGGGCGCTTCGTGCTGTGGCGGATGATCACCAAGCTGCGCTGTCGGTTGGTATTTCGCTGAACCAGATCTGGGTGATCGTGTGGTTTGCCGCTGGCATCGTAGCGCTGGTGACGGGCATCATGTGGGGCGCGCGCTCAGACGTGTCGTTCGCGCTGGAAGTCATCGCGTTGAAAGCACTGGCGGTGCTGATCTTGGGTGGGTTTACGTCCATCCCCGGCGCCATCGTCGGCGGTCTGATTATCGGCATCGGCGAGAAAGTATTCGAAGTTTACTGGGGCGGCATTTTCGGCGGCGGCGTCGAAGCCTGGTTCGCCTATGTACTGGCTCTCGTGTTCCTGCTGTTCCGTCCGCAAGGGCTGTTCGGAGAGAAGATTATTGAGAGGGTGTAATGCGCATGGCCGCCTTAATTTCGATGGGAGTTCTCTTTGGTAGCCCCACGCACGCCTCTGTTTCGGAGGTTTCTGTCGCGTCGATGGAACGGTGTGTAGGCCTGCTGCGGCTGCTTCTCAATTCCAAACCTGGGGTTATCAAGCCAAATGATAAAGTCATTAACAGCGTTCAGCATGAGGAATTGATGAAGATTCTGGTCGAACGTACTGCCGAACACTCTGCTGATATCAGCAATCGGGTCGTCCGACAGTATCGAGACTTGAACGAAAAACACCAAATGCTGCTGGCCGACCCTAACAATCCGCGCACTCTGGCATCAGTGGATTACTTGAATGGCGAGGCCAAAAAATGCCGGGCTGTCTTTGACACTGTGGGCATCAAATGAGCGCATCAACGAAGATCAAATGTCTAAATGCCGCGACAGTCACTGCTGCTGCATAGGGAAGGGCTAAGATATGTTTTACCGTGAAGCCGGGCAGTTCAAAACGACTTACGCCGCTGACCAAGCGATCTTTCCAATTTTGCAGGATCGTATCGGGCTGACGCTGATTATTATCGCAGCGTTTGCACTGCCCTTGTTTGGGACAGACTTCTTCATCAACTCTCTCATGATCCCGTTTCTTATTTTTGCCTTGGCGACAATGGGGCTGAATATTCTGACCGGCTACGCGGGTCAGCTTTCATTAGGCACGGGTGCGTTCATGGGAGTTGGTGCCTATTCTTGCTATAAATTGACGACGATTTTTCCGGACGTAAACATCCTCATTCACGTTTTGCTGTCGGGCTTTTTCGCAGCAATTATCGGCATGATGTTTGGTTTACCGAGCCTGCGCATTAAGGGGCTGTATCTTGCCATTACCACTTTGGCGGCGCAGTTCTTTCTGGAATGGTGCTTTATTCGCATTCCGTGGCTCTACAACTACAACGATTCCGGCGCTATCGAAGTGCCGCAGAGAGAGCTTTTGGGCGTCACCGTAACCGGCGCAGCTGCGTCGCCCATGGCGCGATACTATGTCGTGCTTGCGTTTGTCATCGGTCTGACATGGATCGTTTCAAACATCATTCGTGGGCGTATTGGCCGGTCTTGGATGATGATCCGAGATATGGATATTGCGGCTGAACTAATGGGGATTAAGCCGCTCAACGCCAAACTCTCCGCCTTTGCGCTGTCGTCTTATATCTGCGGCGTTGCCGGTGCGCTCATGGTGTTTATGTGGCTTGGCGCAGCGGAGGTTGAGAGCTTCAACATCAACGTCTCTTTCCAGGTTCTGTTTATGGTTATCATTGGTGGCATGGGTTCGTTGATTGGGTGTTTCCTCGGTGCGGCATTTATCTGGATGCTGCCGATCATCATCCGTGTCGTGCCGACGCTGGCTGGCATTGATGTTGGCGCAGCGACAGTTGACCACATCTCGCGCATGATGATCGGCGCATTGATTATTCTGTTCCTGATTGTCGAGCCGCACGGTTTCGCGCGACTTTGGCAGATCACCAAGGAGAAGCTCAGAACTTGGCCGTTCCCCTATACCTAATCTAAGATGGGGAATGGCTGTCCGGTCCGGGAGGGATCGGAGAGAGAATGCTGGTGGCACTCGAGACCGCGCCAACAGCTTTAAAACAAGGTTTCGCAATCGGCGCGTATCGCGCTGCATTTTGGAGGAAGAAAATGAAACTCAAATCACTCATTGCCGGTGCGGCAGCCACGGTTATTACCATGGCAGGCTACACATCAATGGTTCAGGCGGAAGAACTGTATGTGCCATCGCTGTCCTATCGCACTGGTCCATTCGCTGGCGGTGGTATTCCATTCGCCAACGGCTTTGCCGACTACCTCAACATGCTCAACGAGCGTGACGGTGGCATTGGTGGCGTGAAAGTCGTCGTTGAAGAATGCGAAACAGGCTACAATGCTCAAAAGGGCGTGGAGTGCTACGAAGCGACCAAGGGCAAAGGCGCTCTGGTCTACAACCCGCTTTCAACCGGAATTACGCTCCAGCTGATCCCAAAAGCTCCGGTCGACGAAATCCCCGTTCTTTCGATGGGCTATGGTCTTTCCGCTGCCGGTATCGGCGAGAAGTTTCCATGGACGTTCACATACCCAACGTCTTATTGGAGCCAGCTTTCATCGATTCTGAAATACATTGATTCCAACGGTGGCCTGAAGGGCAAGAAAATCGGCTTCATCTATCTTGATGCCGGTTATGGCCGCGAACCCATTCCGCTGCTTGATAAACTTGCACCGCAGCTGGGCTTTGAATGGGTTGGCTTTCCAGTCGCTGGTCGCGACATGCAAAACCAGAGCGCCCAGTGGCTCAACGTGCGCAAAGAGCGTCCTGACTGGATGATCATGTGGGGCTGGGGCGCGATGAACGCGACCGCAGTCAAAGAAGCCGCTAAAATCCGCTTTCCACTCGATAAGTTCATCGGCAACTGGTGGGCTGGCGCTCATGCAGACCTCGATGCAGTTGGCGAAGCAGGCAAAGGCTACAAGGCGGCCAACTTCTCCGGTATCGGCGCGGATTTCCCTGCGCTTCAGGACGTGAAAAAGCTGGTTGTTGATGCAGGCAAAAGCCAAGTCGATCCTGAAAAGGTTGGCGATGTTCTCTACAACCGTGGTCTCTACAACGCTGTGATCGTGGCTGAAGCGATTGCAACGGCGCAGAAAATGACTGGCAAAAAGGTCATTAGCGGCGCTGATATGCGCATGGGCCTTGAGAACTTCATTCTCGATCAAGCTCGTTTGACTGAGCTTGGTCTGCCAAACTTCACTGGCGATCTGAAAGGCGACTGCAAGGACCACGAGGGCGGCGGTGCTGTCTTCATCCAGCAGTGGAACGGTTCCGACTGGGAGAAAGTCTCCGATCTTATCCCGCCGATGACGGACGTTGTGCGTCCGCTGCTTGAAGAAGCGGCTGCTGGTTACATCGCTGACAAGCCAGAGTGGAAAGGCCAAACCTGCGGGTAAGGCTTTGCGTCTCTAAACACTCGATGGGCGCGGCATTGCTCGCGCCCATTTCTCCCTTCCGTTGCCGCGCTAAATGTGAGCTCGTCCATGTCTACTGCCGAACAAGTCTCGCCTGCTGAAACCATTCTCGAAGTGAACAACATCGAGGTGATCTACGATCATGTGATTTTGGTGCTCAAAGGTGTCTCGTTGACCGTGCCCCGTGGTGGTATTGTCGCAATTCTTGGTGCGAACGGTGCTGGCAAGACCACAACGCTCAAAGCGATTTCCAATCTTCTGGGTGCGGAACGTGGTGACGTGACAAAGGGCAATATCCTGTTCAAGGGCGAGGAGGTTCAGAGCCTTTCACCCAACGATCTGGTGCGGCGCGGCTGCATCCAGGTAATGGAGGGCCGCCATTGTTTCGGTCATCTGACGATTGAAGAAAATCTGCTCACAGGTGCCTTTACCCGCAAGGATGGTGCTGCGGCTATCAAGGACGATCTTGAACTCGTCTACACCTATTTTCCGCGCTTGAAAGAGCGACGCTCTTCGCAGGCGGGATATACGTCTGGCGGTGAACAGCAAATGTGCGCCATCGGTCGCGCGCTCATGTCTCGCCCAGAGATGATTCTGCTGGACGAGCCGAGCATGGGGCTTGCGCCGCAGCTTGTGGAAGAAATTTTCGACATCGTGAAAAAGCTCAACAGCCAAGAAGGTGTCTCTTTCTTGCTGGCCGAGCAAAACACCAACATCGCGCTGCGTTATGCGACCTATGGATATATTCTGGAATCCGGTCGCGTGGTTCTCGATGGCGAAGGTGCTGCCCTGCGCGAGAACGAGGATGTGAAGGAATTCTACCTCGGTGTTGGCGGTGAAGGCCGCAGGAGTTTCCGCGATGTGAAACACTACAAGCGGCGCAAACGCTGGCTGGCCTAAGCGCGTCAACTAAAACTATGGACTCCGGCACGCATTATTCGCCAAGGTGATGGGACGATTTAGTTGTTCCACGGAGATACCCAATGCGCCTCTCATTCTTACGTTTGTTGGCCGGTGGCCTTCTTCTCAGCACGAGCTTAATTGCATCGCCGGCACTTGCTGCAAACGAATGCGCTCAGGGTAAAACTCTGACAGATGGCGTTCTAACGATCGCTACAGGCAATCCGGCCTACTATCCTTGGGTGATCGACGACAAGCCGGAGGAAGGAAAAGGCTTTGAGGCGGCGGTTGCCTATGCCGTAGCCAAGCAAATGGGTTTTGCAGCCGATCAAGTGACTTGGGTTCGCACTTCTTTTGACGAGGCCATTCAGCCTGGCGAGAAGAATTTCGACTTCAACATGCAGCAATATTCGATCACTGAGGACCGTGAGAAAGTGGTTGATTTCTCGGTGCCTTATTACACAGCAGCGATGGCCGTTCTGGTGCGCAAGCAGACTATTGAAGGCGGCTTGAAGCCGGATATCGCTTCGCTGAAAAAATTGAAATGGGGTGCAGTCGGCACCACAACGGCTGTGCCTGTTTTGTTTGACTTGGTGAAGCCGGACAATGATCCATTGCTTTATGATGATACCGCAAACGTTGCTGAAGCCATGAAAGCGAACCAGATTGATGCGGCGATTTTCGATCTGCCGACAGCGCTCTATCTGTCTGCTGTCGTGGTGGAAGATGGTGCGCTGCTTGGCCAGTTTGCGCCAGAGCTGTCAAAGAACCCCGATCAGTTCGGCATGTTGATGACAGAAGGCAATCCGTTGAAGGAATGCGTGGATGCCGCGATCACCGCGCTTAAAGAGGATGGCACACTGGCGAAACTTGAGGCCAGTTGGCTACAGGAAGCCACAGGCGTTCCGCTGATCAAGTAGAAGCACATTCAGGGGCAGGCTATGACCAGACGCGAGGCTTATGAGGCCAAAGCGCGGCGGCGTTCTGGCCTGATCGCTGGCGTCAGCACGTTACTTGTGTTGCTCGCCATCTACTTCCTCATTCCGCTCACCCCCGGATGGGAGCGGGTTCGCGATAGCTTTTTCAACTGGGAAGTTGCGCAGCGCACGTTTCCCCGCCTGTTAGAAGCCTTCATGCTGAATGTTGCAATTTTCGCATGGTCGGCACCGCTGGTTGCGCTGGTTGGTTTGGGTGTCGCTCTGGCGCGGGGCGTGCGTGCACCAGCCCTGTTCCCCTTGCGCATATTTGCTGTTTTCTACACTGATGTTTTTCGGGGTATTCCGGTGGTGTTGACGATCTACCTGATCGGTTTTGGCATTCCGGGCCTTGGTCTGCCGCGGCCTTGGAACAGTCCTTATATTTGGGGAACCGTAGCGCTGGTGCTGACATATAGTGCTTATGTGGCCGAGATATTGCGCTCTGGCATCGAGAGCATCCACCCCAGCCAACGGGCAGCGGCGATCTGTCTTGGGTTGTCGGAGCGAGACGCGATGCGATATGTGATTTTGCCCCAAGCGGTCCGGCGCGTGGTGCCAGCTAACATGAACATGTTCATAGCGCTACAAAAGGATGTGGCTTTGTTGAGCTTTATCGGGCCGGTGGAGATTTTGCGCCAAGCAGGGGTGTTTAAGAGCCTGCTTGCCAACTTCACTCCGTATGTTGTTGCAGCAGCTATTTTTCTTTGTGTCACTGTGCCTGCCACCCGCTACGCGGATTACCTAATGTCGAAGCAACGCCATGAACGAGGCTAAACTTTCACTCTCAGGCGTGGTCAAACGCTTTGGCGAGAACATTGTGTTGGACGGGGTCAGCATGGATGTTTCTGCGGGCGAAATGGTGTGCCTCATCGGCCCTTCCGGCTCGGGAAAGTCCACATTGTTGCGCTGCATGAACGGTCTTGAGCCGGTGAATGATGGCGCGATCCTGCTCGACGGGTTTGATATCGCGGAACCCGGCATAGACCTCGCGCCCGTGCGGCGTCGCATCGGGATCGTGTTCCAGTCGTTCAACCTGTTTCCGCATATGAACGCGATGGACAACGTCCTGCTAGCGCCCAGGCGGGTATTGGGCAAAACCGGGGGCGAGGGACTGGCGGCGGCGGAAGCGTTGTTTGAGCGGTTTGGTTTGCGTGATCACATGATGAAATTTCCTGATCAGCTTTCGGGTGGTCAGCAGCAACGTGTGGCTGTAATTCGCGCTCTGGCGATGAAGCCGGAAATCATGCTGTTTGATGAAATAACTTCTGCGCTTGATCCCGAATTGGTGGGTGAGGTTCTGGACGCCCTGCGTGCGCTGCGTGATGAAGGCATGACGATGGTGCTGGCCACTCACGAAATGGGTTTTGCACGTGAACTCGCAGATCGCGTTTGTTTTCTCGATGGTGGACGGATTGTGGAGGCAGCAAGTCCTGACGTGCTTTTCAGCGAGCCGAAAGAAGATCGAACCCGGGCGTTTCTGCGTAGTGTGCTGGAGCGGAGACTGTGACCAAGTGCAGCGATGAATTGCCACGATGACGCCGCAGGCATTGTGCAGCATGGTGGTCTCAGCCAGAAATTGCACTTCGGAGTTCTCATGACACGCGCCCTGAAATCCACCGCTATTGCTCTTGGCCTGACCTTGGCCGCAACTTCGCTCACGGCCTTACCGGCAGCTGCGAAGACTTTGAGCCGTTCCGAAATAGGCGCGGCGATGATCAACAAAACGATAACAACCCGTCGGTTCGGGATGCGTATCACTATGCGCTACAAGCCTAACGGCACGGTTTCAGCCAAGTCGCTTTTGGGTACCATCAATGGAACCTGGCGTTATTCCGGGTCCAACCGGGTGTGCACCACGTTTCCAAGCGGCCCCGCCAAGGGCACGTCTTGCGCCACTTACACCAAAACCGGCGCCAACAGCTATCGCACTTCGGCGGGCGTTTCGTTCCGCGTGAACTAGAGCGGCAGCCGCACGATGATGCCGACGTTGACGATCACACTGGTGCGGTCGGTCACGTCGTCATAAATGTTTAGTCCGCCAAACACGGCTTTTGGCGTCACTCTTCCATACGGCAACTCTGCTGCTGCAGCTTGAAGGTCAATTTTTTCTGGCTCCTGCGCTGCCACATTTAGTTCGATCTCCATCGTATCGGGGTCGATATCTAGGCTTTTGAACAGGGTGAGCGATGAATGGTGGATAGCGTCCTGCACAGCGCGGCGGGCAGCTTTTGTATAGTCCATTCCGTAAAGGTCGTTGCCGGTGCCCATTTCCAGAATAATGCGTTTCAGCTGCTTGCTCATTGTCCCGCTCCATCTGGCAAATCGAGGTAGACGATCAGCGCTGCGTTCGCCATGATCGTTCCCCGGCTGCCATCGTCTTTCGGTGTGTCCATGCCACCGCGTTCGACCCGTACTTCGCCGCGCCCGTATGGCAGCATGTCGGCAACGGCTTGTTTGTCGACCTTATCGGGCTCGGCCACGCCAATGATGATATCGACCACCATTTCCTCGCGGGGCACGCCGAATGCGTCTGCCACAACCAGTGAGTTCTGTCGAAGCGCATTGTGAACGGCACGTGTGGCGGCTTTGGTATAATCTTGGCCCCGAATATCGGTACCCATACCCAATTCCATAACCATGCGTTTAAGCGGCATTGTCGGCATCTCCGTTAGTGAGTTTTTAGCATTGCCCTCCATTTCCAGCACTGGCAACTGCCGATCTCTTGCCTGGCCTGAATACTTACAGTTTGATGTGCGGACGTTATGGCGCGACTGTTGGATACAAGTTGGCGCATTTGCGCTCTACACAGCCGCTGCGCGAAACACTATCTTATACGGCATGAGTAAAACGCAATTTCGTTATTCCCAAACCTCGTTTCGCAAATCGGTGCTGGCCGCTTTGGGCTTGACGCTGATTGTGACTTTTCTGGTCTGGCTTTTCGCCCAGTTGTTTGGCCTACGTTACTACAACACCGTCACATTCGTTTCTGGCCTGATATTTTTTGGCTTCTGCTCGGCGGCAATGATCTGGCGGTATTTGCGCAAAGACATTGTGCTGGCGGTGCGGCCTGATGGGTTGTTTGATGCGCGCTATTCCAGCGAGCCAGTGCCGTGGGATGCGATCAAGGACATTCGTCTGGGGCGGGTTGAAAACGATTTTCAGCTCTCGGTCTATCTTTGGCCACGAGAACTGAAGGCCGATGCGGAGGAGCAGGGATTTGTGATTGATCTCGCGCCGCTTGACGCTGGCATCGAACAGGTTTTGGACGTGGTATCGGGTCATAAGCCCGTGACCGTGCCGAACCAGTAGGACGCGCGCTGTGGCAATTCTAGGCTTATTGGGCGTCTTGGTGATCGGTTTGCTGATCTTTGCTCCGCAGTTTTGGGTGAAAAAGCAGATGCGCGTGAACTCTGTCGAGCGCGCGGATTTTCCTGGCACGGGCGGCGAACTGGCCGAGCATCTCATTGAGCATTACGGCATTGAAGGTGTGGGCGTTGAGACCACCGATCGCGGTGACCACTATGATCCCGAAGCGAAGATGGTTCGTCTGCTTCCGCAGCATTTTGAAGGCCGCAGCCTCACCGCCGTGGCTATTGCGGCGCATGAGGTTGGCCACGCCTTGCAAGATTATCGGCAGGAGCGTGGTCTGACATGGCGCAACCGGCTGGTGCGTTTTGCGATGATGACGGACAAATTCGCGACCATCTTTTTCATCGCCGCACCGGTGTTGGGCGTGATTGCTCGCACGCCAGCTGCATTCTTCGGTCTGGCAGCTATCGGTATCAGCCTGCTTGCGGTGCGAGTGTTAGTGCATCTGGTTACGTTGCCGGTGGAATACGATGCGAGTTTTGGAAAGGCGCTGCCCATATTGAAGGAAGGCGGCTATCTACATGAAGAGGATTTGCCAGCCGCCCGTTCGGTGTTGAAAGCGGCTGCTTTGACTTATGTTTCAGCAGCGCTGATGGGACTGATTGATCTGGCACGTTGGATTAGAATTTTGAGATAGCGCCGCTGCGGCGCGTGCAGGAGGGGATGTTTTGAGCGAGTTTTTTGAGGACCGCGAAGCGGTGAACCACGGCGAGCGAGAGGCGGCGCTTTTCGGGCGTTTGGCTGGCTATGTGAGTGAGGCTGTGGCTGTTTCGGAGGGATTGGCGGCGCATTTGGCCGGGCACGACTTGGCCAAAGTATCGTCGCGCGAAGCACTGGCCGCTTTGCCCGTATTGCGAAAATCGGATTTGATGGAAGCGCAAGCAAAGAAACCTCCGTTCGGTGGTTTCGCCAATGTGAAGGCGCTTGAAGGCAACCGCGTATTCCTCTCCCCCGGCCCTATTTGGGAGCCACAAGGCTTGGGCGCAGACCCTTGGGGCAGTGCGCGGGCGCTCTATGCAGCTGGGTTTCGGCGCGGTGATGTGGTGCACAATGCGCTGTCTCACCACATGACGCCCGGCGGGTTTATTCTTGATTCCGGCGCTTTGGCGGTTGGCTGCACGGTTTTTCCGGCGGGCATCGGCAATACCGAAATGCAAGTTGAAGCGGCGCGAGATCTTCAGCCTGTCGCTTATGTGGGCACACCGGATTATCTAAAAGTTATTCTCGATAAAGCTGACGAGATGCAAGTTGATCTATCTTGCATCACTAAGGCGCTCGTTTCGGGCGGGGCGCTGTTTCCCTCCATGCGTGACGCTTATCGCGAGCGCGGGGTGAACGTGCTGCAATGTTATGCGACCGCTGATTTGGGCACGATTGCTTATGAAAGCCTCGTCGGCAGTGCCCCAGGTGAGGGCATGATCGTCAATGAGGATTTGATCGTCGAAATATGTCGGCCCGGCACGGGCGACCCTGTGGCCGAAGGCGAGGTGGGTGAATTGGTGGTGACGAATTTCTCGCTCGCCTATCCGCTCGTGCGATTTGCGACTGGCGATCTATCAGCGGTTTTGCCCGGCGAAAGCGCTTGTGGGCGCACCAATATGCGCATCAAGGGCTGGATGGGCCGTGCTGACCAGCGCACCAAAGTCAAAGGCATGTTTGTTGATCCGAAGCAGATCGACATGCTGGTGAAGCGTCATAACGAAATCGCTGCTGCTCGGTTGAGCGTTGTGCGCGATGGAGACAGCGATGCGATGCGGCTGGATGTTGTGGCCTCAGGGCAGGGTGATGTTGATCCGTCCGCATTGCAGGCATCGCTGCGGGAAATCACCAAGCTGGGCGGAGAAGTCATCTTGGTCGAGACGCTGCCGAATGATGGCAAGGTGATCGACGATCAACGTGACTACGAGAGCTAGTTTGTCCGTTGAGGCAACAAAAAAGGGCGGTTGGAGAATGTTCCAACCGCCCTTTTTTGATTGATCTGACGATCTCTACTTGATCGTCACACGGCCTTCAATTGCTGATTTCACACCGCCCTGATCGCGAATGAAGCTCATCACGTCGTTGGCCATCAGCTTGGCGCTGTCTGCGTCGATCAAGGTTTTGCCCTTGCGCAACATGCTGTAACCGTCGCCGCCCCTCGCCATAAAGTCGTTGGTCGAAAGCGTATAGGTTTTTGCCATGTCCAGAGGTGCGCCGCCCACCATAACGTTGCTGACCCGCTCGCCAGCCGGCTTAGCCGTATCAATTTCATATTTTAAATTGGAAACCTGCAGAAAACTACCGGTTGGCTCCGGCGCAGTACGAGCGCCATGCTCCAACGCTTCCTTGATAATTTCGCCGGTCACTTCCAGTTTCACGTTGACGTTGCCGAAAGGCAGTTCGGTAAGCACGTCGCGCCGCGTAACAGTGTGACCTGCGTCGTAGACTGTGTTGCCGCGAATGCCACCGCCGTTGGTGAAGGCGATTTCAGCGTCCACCGCAACGCGCATGGCGTCTGCGATCAGGTTGCCGATGACGGTTTCGCCAGCGCGGACGGAGGCACGACGGGAATCCATTTCAACCGATGATTGCCCAAGTGGAACATCGAGTTCTTTTGATAATGTGGCTTCGTATTCACCAACTTTTGCCTGCACTTCATTGTCCGGCACGACTGTGGCCGTATCGACAATGCGGAAGTTTGGCCACCAACGGACGCGGCGCTGACCACGGCTTTCGCCAATGTCGAATTCGACGTCCATCATGGTCACGTATTCGGCTTCTTCCTTCGATTCCACCAGTGCACGACGGCCATCGTAGAAGACGTGCAGTGTGTGATCATGGCCTGAAAGAACGATATCGACGCCGCCTTGATACAGCAGATCAAAGTCCATCTGCTGCGCGGTGTGCACCACGGCGACGACAACGTCCGCGCCTTGTTCTTTCAGCATGGCGGAAGTTTTTTGCGCGGTTTCTAGCGTTGGCAAAAAGGTGATGTCACCGGGCGATGAAAGCTGCGGCGTATCGGCTGTGGTTAGGCCCATCATGCCGATTTTGACGCCACCGAATTCCAGAATTTTGGTATCGTCAAAACCGGGAATAGGCGCGCCGTTTCGGCGGGTGTTGGTGGCGAGTTTTGGAAATTTGCCTTCCTGCATTCGCTCAATGAACACGTCTGGGCCAAAATCGTATTCGTGGTTGCCAGGGACAAGAACATCCGGCGGTGTCATATTCAGCAATTCGATCATATGCGCGCCTTTGTCGAAGCCTGCTAGAATCGAGGGCGAGAGCAAATCGCCGGGATAGACAAAGACGGTATTGCCGCCTTTGGCGCGTTCGGCTTTCACCACGGCCGCCAATCGGGCAACACCGCCACGGTCTTTGCCAGACATGGTGTCCATATCGCTGGCTGTGATGAACGTCACGGTGACCTTTTCGGCTAAGGCCGCTGTCATGGAAGCGGCGAGAAGACCTGCCGTTACGGCAAGGCTTTTGAGGAGTTTCGTCATGTTTTTCTCCAGATAAAACGCGGTGTTGATGCTGTGCGTGGCATCACGCGGTGGTTGCTGTTTGTGCCCCGAAATTCGTTCGTGCAGCTTTGCACTTATGTGAAACAGCGTCACCAGCACTGGCGATCAAATTGTCGGCCTGTGCATAATTATCTCTGTGGGTGCGACAGTGATGCGCTTTCACAACATTGAATTTGTAGGCCGTTTGCGTACATACCTTCCAGCAACGCAATCGGTGTCCAGCGCCGCTTTATTTGGTGAAGCATGAATCAAGCCGTAAAGACCAAGGCCTCGAAGGCTGACGCGCCAGCCGCGAAAAGCGGCCCTGCGCCGAAGGCTAAGGCCAAGAAAACGGTTGTGCCCAAACCTGCTCCAGCAAAGACATCCGGCTCATTGGCGTTTTCGCGAGATGTTTCTGCCGAGCATTTTCCGCCCGAACACCCAAAAGTCGCATTCGGCAAAATTGGCGTTTTGTTGGTCAATCTTGGAACGCCGGACGGCCATGATAAAAAGAACATGCGCAAATATCTGAAAGAATTTCTTTCAGATCGTCGCGTGATTGAAACACCGCGCGTCATCTGGTGGCCGCTCCTCAATGGCATCATTTTGAACGTCCGTCCGAAGAAATCTGGCGCTCTTTATGCGTCAATCTGGAATGAGGAGATGGACGAGTCTCCGCTGCGCACCTTCACACGATCGCAGTCTGATCAGCTGGCTGAGCGAATGAGCAAGCACACGGATATCGTGTTCGACTGGGGCATGCGCTACGGCAATCCCTCCATCGAAAGCCGCATGAAGGCACTTCAGGATGCTGGTTGCGAGCGCATTTTGGTGTTTCCGCTTTATCCACAATACAGCGCCGCGACCACAGCGACCGTGAACGACAAGACGTTCGAATCGCTCATGAAAATGCGCTGGATGCCTGCTTTGCGCACCGTGCCACCTTATCACGATGATCCGGCGTATATCGAGGCTCTGGCGAAGTCGATCCAGAAGCATTTAGACGGACTGGATTTTGAGCCGGAGCACATTGTTGCCTCTTACCATGGCATTCCAAAAAGCTATTTCCGCAAGGGCGACCCCTATCATTGCCACTGCTTGAAAACGTCTCGACTGCTCAAAGAGCATATGGGCTGGGAGGATGGCTTTCTCATCTCCACTTTCCAGTCTCGCTTCGGGCCGGAAGAATGGCTGCAGCCCTATACTGACAAGACCGTGGAGCAGCTCGCCAAAGACGGAATCAAACGCATCTGCGTCGTGAACCCTGGATTTTCTTCCGATTGCCTGGAGACGCTGGAAGAGATCGCCGGCGAAGTCTGCGAAGAATTTGAAGACAATGGCGGCGAGCAATTCAGCCATATCCCCTGCTTGAACGATGGCCCCGAGGGCATGGACCTGATTGAACAGATCGTGCGCCGCGAATTGCAGGGCTGGATTTGATCGCTGTTCTGCGAGATTGCGTTTCTCAATAAAGCGCTTGAGTGGAACAGGTTTTCCCCAGGCGGGTGCTAATTAGACTTCGCGCTCTGTTTTCGGGTTTGTAGCGACCTATATTCGAGTCGAGCGGCAACACCGAAACAATTTTTGCCGAGACATTCGAAAGGAACCTATTATGGGCTTGCGCATCAACGACACGATTCCGGATCTCACAGTCACCACCGATCACGGCAAAATTTCGCTGCATGATTGGGTTGGCGATAGCTGGGCGGTGATCTTCTCACACCCAAAAGACTTCACCCCCGTTTGCACCACTGAATTTGGTGCTGTCGCGCAGCTTGCCGATGAATGGGCTAAGCGGAACACGAAGGTGCTTGGCGTCTCGGTGGATGGCGTGGAAGACCATGTAAAATGGAAAAAAGACATTGAAGCGGTTGGCGGTGCAGAGGCGACATTTGCGATCGTCGCTGATGACGGCCTGGAAATGGCGAAAGCCTTTGACATGCTGCCTGCTGAATACGTGCTGCCAGATGGTCGTACGCCTGCCGATAGCGCAACGGTGCGTTCGGTCTTCATTATTGGCCCGGACAAGCAGGTTAAGTTGATGATGACCTATCCCATGACGGTTGGTCGTAACTTCGCTGAAATCTTGCGAGCGCTTGATGGCCTTCAGATGTCAACCAAAGGCGTGGCAACACCAGCTAACTGGGAAATAGGGCAAGATGTTATTGTTCCGGCGACCGTGTCTACCGAAGATGCTGAAGCCAAATTTGGCAAAGTAAACGTGGTTTTGCCGTATCTGCGCACGGTCAAAGCGCCCAACTAGGGGCGTGAAAAGCCATATTTTCGAAAGGTCGGAAAGCCATCGGTTTTCCGGCCTTTTTCGTTTTCGCCTAATTAACCGTGCGCTTACCGATTGCGCGCAGTTTGTTTGAAAATTGGCCGAACCATCACCATATGAAGTGGCGAAATGGAGAGATTTTCATGCTGACTATTGCAGACATTACTATCGTTATTCTGGGCTTCTTGTTGGTCATCACGATCTTGTCGATGATCAAAATTGTGCCGCAGGGGTTCAACTACACCGTTGAGCGGTTCGGGCGCTATGTGAAGACTTTACAGCCGGGCCTGTCGATCATCACGCCGTTTATCGAGCGTGTTGGCACTAAGATGAACATGATGGAGCAGGTGCTCGATGTTCCAACGCAAGAAGTCATTACCAAAGATAACGCCACTTGTAGCGTTGACGGGGTGACGTTTTATCAGGTGCTGGATGCGTCGAAGGCTTCATACGAGGTTTCCAACCTTCAAAACGCGATTCTGAACCTGACGATGACTAACATCCGAACGGTCATGGGTTCGATGGATCTGGATGAATTGCTGTCCAAACGGGACGAAATCAACGCCCGTATCCTGCATGTTGTCGATGACGCTGTATCGCCTTGGGGCATCAAGATGACCCGCATTGAGATTAAGGACATCAATCCGCCGCGTGATCTGGTAGATTCTATGGCGCGTCAGATGAAGGCGGAACGCGAAAAGCGTGCGCTCATTCTGGAGGCGGAAGGCGAACGTCAGGCTGCTATATTGAAAGCCGAAGGCGCAAAACAGGCGGTTATTCTGGATGCGGAAGGTTTGCGCGAAGCGGCCTTCCGGGAATCCGAAGCCCGCGAGCGTGAGGCCGAAGCTGAAGCCAAGGCCACTCAGGTTGTCTCCGAAGCAATCGGCAACGGTAATTCGCAAGCGATCAACTACTTCATCGCACAGAAATACACCGAAGCGCTGTCGACTATCGGTTCAGCCAACAACCAAAAAGTGCTGATGTTGCCGATGGAAGCCACTGCGCTTATGGGCACGTTGGCTGGCATTGGTGAAATCTCGAAGGAAGTCTTTGGTGCCGATACTAAGCCTTCAAAACCTGCCGCGCCCCGCAGCCGCTCGGTACCTCCAACGACTAATCGCGGAGGTTAAGCAATGATTTTTGATACCGTATCTTCGCTCGGACCGTGGACATGGCTGATCGTCGGTTTGCTTTTGCTGGTCGGTGAAGCGGTGGTTCCAGGTGTTTTCCTCATGTGGTTTGGCATTGCCGGTGTCGTGATCGGCGGTCTTTCGTTGCTGCCATTTGCCGATGTTGCTTGGTGGCCTTGGCAGGTGCAGTTGGTCGCGTTTGGTGTTTTGTCGCTCGTGCTGGTCTTCGTGGGAAACCGACTTTTCCCATCCAACAGCAAGGACGACGAGGCATCGAAAATGAACGACCCGCTCGCTAAGTTTGTTGGCCGTGATGCGCTCGTTTCCGAGGCCATTGAGAACGGTGTTGGCCGCGTGAAACTTGGCGATACCGTATGGCGCGTGCGCGGTGCGGACGCTGCTGCGGGGGCTAAAGTTCGCGTTGTTGCCGTGGAAGAGCAGACACTGATCGTTGAGCCGATCGCTTAAGCAACGCCTACGCGTAGAAGATCGTGCAGGTGGATTATGCCGACGGGTTTCGGCCCCTCCGTCACCATCAGGGCGCTGATTGACTTCTTGTTGATGAATTCGAGTGCGGCTGCGGCCAGTTCATCGGGCAAAACGGTTTTTGGATCGCGTGTCATAATATCATCGACACGTTCAGACAAAAGATTCGGACTGAGGTGACGGGCGAGATCACCGTCCGTGATGATACCGATGAGATCGCCGTTTTTGTTGGTGACGCCAACGCAACCGAAACCCTTCTGCGAGATTTGCAAAATCGCATCCGTCATGAGTGTACCCGTCTGCACAATCGGGACTTCTTCGCCGGTGTGCATCAGATCGCGTACATGCATAAGTTTGGCACCCAATTGTCCGCCGGGGTGGAAAACGCCAAAATTATCCGCTGTGAATTCGCGGCCTTCCAACAGTGCGATCGCTAGGGCGTCGCCCATAGCGAGTGTCATGAGCGATGACGTGGTAGGCGCGAGGTTGTGTGGGCAGGCTTCTTTTTCCTTGGGCAATGCGAGTACTACGTCCGCGTGACTCGCGAGCGTTGATGTTTCGCTAGAGGTGATCGCGATCAACGGAATGGAGAACCGCTGGGAATAGGCAATGGTGCCGCGCAGTTCTGTTGTCTCGCCCGACCATGATAGCGCAAGAATGGCGTCGTCACGCGCAATCATCCCAAGGTCGCCGTGGTTGGCCTCTGATGGATGCACGAAGAAAGCAGGCGTGCCGGTTGAAGCTAGGGTCGCAGCAATTTTCGCGCCGATATGGCCGCTTTTGCCCACACCGGTGACGATAACGCGCCCTTTGATGTCGCCCATGATCTTGCAGGCTTCAACAAAGGCATCGCAGAGCGGGCCTTGCAAAGCATCATGCAGGGCGGAGAGCCCAGCTTGCTCAACGGACAGGGTTTTGAGCGCGGAGCGCAAGGAAGATGTGCTTGTCATGGCCGCCTTCTACTCTGATTAACCGTAGGAATGAAGGTCAATTCTTCAGTGCGTCTAAGATCAGTTTTCTGACTGCAGGGCCAATGTCATCCCGCTCCAAGGCAAAGGAAATGTTGGCGGCGATGAAGCCCTCTTTAGAGCCGCAATCGAAAGTCTTGCCCGTGAAGGTGTAGCCGTAAAAATCTTGCTCGTCCGCCAGCCGCAACATCGAATCAGTTAGTTGTATTTCGTTGCCCGCGCCTTTTTGCTGGTTGGCCAAGAGTGTGAAAATTTCGGGTTGTAGGATGTAGCGACCGTTGATCATCAAGTTGGACGGCGCAGAATCTTGCGATGGTTTTTCCACCATGCCGTCGATTCTGAAGCCTTTTCCGATGGCTTCTCCAGCAGCGACGATGCCGTAGTTTGACACTTCGTCGGGTGCGCATTCCTCAACAGCAATAATGTTGCCGCCGGTCTCACGATAGACTTCCATCATGGATGCGAGGCAACCTTTTTGCGCCTGCATCACCATATCAGGCAGCAGCAAGGCAAAGGGTTCGTTTCCAACGATCTCACGCGCGCACCATACGGCGTGGCCAAGACCCAACGGTTCTTGCTGGCGGGTAAAACTTATCATGCCCGCTTCTGGCTGATAGCTGTCCAAAAGCTGCAGAAGATCATGCTTTTCGCGCTCTGCCAGTGCTGCATTGAGTTCCGGCTGGATGTCAAAATAGTCTTCAATAACGTGCTTACCGCGCCCCGTTACGAATACGCATTGCTCGACTCCGGCTTCCAAAGCTTCGTTCACAGCGTATTGGATAACCGGCAGATCAACGACTGTCAGCATTTCCTTCGGAACAGCTTTTGAGGCGGGCAGAAAGCGGGTGCCAAGGCCTGCTACGGGGAATACGGCGGTTCTTACCGGCTTTACTTGGGGCATTGGAATGTGCCTTTCATTACGCTTAGCGCTTTGCTCTATGGTAACAGTGAGACGAGACAGCAGTTAATCGGTTCCTGCCACGAATGCGACCTTTTGTTCGTCTCAAACATGGTAAACGAAGTGTTAACACTCTTGAGGTTGAGTGGTGCACACGTAGGCGCACTATGTATTTTCGGGCTGGTTCGATTTTTCAAGCGTGGTATCGCCCGATCGTTTTTTCAAAGCTCCAGGATGGCCATCATGACTTTCACTCAGGGATTGAGAACATTTGTAGCCGCCGCCGTTGCAGGCGCTTCACTCGCTGTGATGACGCTTCCGGCTTCCGCTGATGCGGGCTTTCGCAAATGGGTGAACCAGTTCGAAAATGTTGCGGCGAAGAATGGCATTAAGCGTAGCGTTTATCGCAGAGCCTTCAAAGGCGTGACCGCACCGGACCCGGAAGTGATTCAGCTGACGCGCTTTCAACCAGAGTTCAAACAAGAGATGTGGCAGTATTTCGACAGCCGTGTGAACGAAAACTCGATTGCGCGCGGCAAAGAGATGAACGCCAAGTGGGATCGCTGGCTGACCGAGTTGCAGCGCAAATACGGGGTAAGCCGCTACATCCTGCTCGCCATTTGGTCGATGGAGACAAGCTACGGCAAGGCGCTGGAAAAAGATCGCGCCATGCGCAGCGTTGTTCGTTCGCTGGCAACACTCGGTTATAAAGACCGCCGCCGCCGCAAGTTTGCTCGCTCGCAGCTGATTGGCGCATTGAAAATGGTACAACGCGGCGATGTTTCAATGCAAAACCTTCGTGGTTCCTGGGCCGGCGCGATGGGGCATACACAGTTTATCCCGACAAGCTATTTGGCTTATCGCCAGGATGTTGATGGCGATGGTCGCGCTGATATTTGGAACTCGATACCCGACGCTTTGGCAACTGCCGCTAACTTATTGCGCCGCAATGGCTGGCGCACGGGTCAAACCTGGGGTTACGAGGTCAATATCCCACGTTCGGTGCGCCGTCAGGCGGGCAAGACGCGAACTGTTTCGCAGTGGGCGAAGCTAGGCGTTAAGAGGGTGAAGGGAAAGCGGTTCAAACGCGGCAATGTTCGCGCAACGCTGAAACTGCCTGCGGGGGCAAATGGTCCGGCATTCCTAATGACGAAAAACTTTTTTGTTATCAAGCGCTACAACAATGCAGACAAATATGCGCTCGCTGTAGGGCATTTGGCAGACCAGATCGCAGGATATGGCGACTTTGCTAACCAATTACCTCGCCCATACCGCCGTTTGAGCGAAGATGAGCGCATCTTGCTTCAGCAGCGATTAGCCCAATTGGGGTTGTATGATGGCGAGATAGATGGAAAAATAGGTTCGGGGACACGCGCTGCAATCCGCAAGGCGCAAGACAGACTGGGCATGCGGCCAGATGGGTATGAATCGCCCAAATTGCTGCAACGCCTGAACCGAAACGGATAGTTGCCCAAGACGGGCGCCGATTGACAGGACCCGCATCACTGTGACCCAACTTGCAAGACCCGTTAGCAAACTGGTTATGACGTTCGCGCTGGCGATTGTGTTCTTAATCGTGGAATTGCCACTTGTCGGCCAAAGCGGTGGTCCATTTGTGGGCATAAGTGAAGCGCAGGCTCAGCAGACAAAGAAGAAGCGCCGCAGCCTATTCAAAATTCTCTTTGGCAAACGCAAAGTTCGCAAGAAACAGGTGAAAAAGCGCACCAAGGCTGCACCATCTCGAAAACGGGCAGCTACCAAGCAGAAGAAGCGGAAGACCAAAAGAGCCGTTGCTAAGAAGCGTACAAAGACGCGCACACGCAAAGTTAGGGCTGCATCTTCAGCACGCGCAGTAGCTGCCGCGCCAGCGGTGGTGCAAAAGCTGGAGGACGCAAAGAAAATCCTCGTGATTGGCGATTTCTATGCCAATGGGCTGGCCGATGGTTTGCAGGTTGGGCTTGCCGATGATGCAGGGCTTGTTGTGATTGAAAAAGCCAGCGGTAATAGCGGCCTTGTTCGTACGGATATCGTTGAGTGGCCGACAAAAATTGCTGAACTGAATGTTGAATTCAGCCCTGATTATATCGTGCTCATGGTTGGCTCAAATGATCGCCAATTGATGCGGGATGGAGGAAAAAATCTCAAGAAACGTACACCTGAATGGGATGCTGCCTATCAGAAGCGGGTTCAGGCTGTTGGTGAAGCGCTGAAACAAACCGGCAAGCCGTTCACATGGCTTGGCCTACCGCCGGTGCGGTTTAATTCTATGAACACCGATTTCCTCGTTTTCAACGAATGGTATCGCAATGCTGCCACCAGCGCGCGCGGGCGTTTCGTCGATATCTGGGACGGTTTTTCCGACGCCAATGGTGCATATACGCGCTCAGGGCCGGATATTAACGGTCAGATCGTGCTTCTGCGGCCTAAGGACGGGATCAATTTGACAAAGGCTGGTAAGCGCCGCTTGGCATTTTACGTTGAAGGCGCTATTCGGCGCGATATAGGGTCAACGCTACCAACCTCCGCGTTGGATGATTTTTCCGGCGTTGCAGCGCTGTCCAACCGCGCACCGGAATACGATCCGGCTAAGACCGGCAAGACTCAGGTGATCAGTTTGGATGATCCGGCAAACGATGGCGTGGGAGAGCTTGCAGGAGCTGAGCTGGACCGTTCTTCAAGCCTTGCAACAGATGGTGCGGTGCAATTGACGGTTGATGCGGCAAGCTCTCCGCCTGTTGGCCGAGTGGATGCGTTTCAGTGGCCGCCTGTGCCGTTGGGTCCTACTGGGCAGGGCGCTGTCGCTTCAGCGAACTGAGCGTATCAATCAGGCCCGTTTCATAACTCGGTTTGAATTCATCTTTACAAAACACCAAATGCGCCGCTCCAGCTTTGAAACGGCGCAATCGAGGTTTTGTTCGGTCAGACTGGGCGGCGTTACTTCCTTGCTTATCGCGGCAGTGTTGTCTCGCCCATCAAGGCGCGGTCAACTTCGTGTGCGCAATTGCGTCCCTCTCGGATGGCCCAGACCACCAGTGATTGACCGCGGCGCATATCACCCGCTGCCCAGACTTTCGAGTGGCTGGTTTGGTAGGTAACCAGATTGGCTTTCACGTTCTCGCGTTCGTCCAGTTCAAGGCCAAGTTCTTCAACCATGCCGTCTTTGAGAGGGCCAAGAAAGCCCATCGCCAGCAGAACTAAATCGGCTTTCAGAACGAATTCGGTGCCTTCAATGGGTTGGAACTTGCTGTCGATTTCAACGCAATGCAGGCTTTTCACCTTGCCGTCTTCGCCTTCAAAGCGCTGGGTCATGACGGCGAATTGACGTTCGGCGCCCTCTTCCTGGCTGGAAGATGTGCGCATTTTCAACGGCCAGTTTGGCCATGTGAGGAGCTTGTCTTCTTTCTCTGGTGGCGCTGGCATGATTTCCAACTGCGTCACTGACAGTGCGCCTTGGCGAATTGATGTACCGATGCAATCCGACCCCGTGTCGCCGCCACCAATGACAACCACGTGCTTGCCGCCCGCGAGAATGGGAGTGACGTTGTCCAACTGCTCGTCGCCGACGCGACGGTTTTGCTGAGGCAGGAAGTCCATGGCGAAGTGAATGCCGTCCAGATCACGCCCTTCGATGGGAAGATCGCGGGGACGCTCAGCGCCACCTGACAGGATGACTGCATCATGGCTCTGCGTCAGATCTTCAATCTTCACATCATGGCCAACATTGACGCCGGTATGGAATGTTACGCCCTCGGCCTCCATCTGCTCGACGCGGCGATCAATGTGGTGCTTTTCCATTTTAAAGTCGGGGATGCCGTAGCGCAGCAGTCCGCCGACCTTGCGGTTTTTCTCGTAGAGATCGACAGCGTGGCCAGCGCGGGCAAGCTGTTGCGCAGCGGCCATTCCAGCCGGCCCAGCACCAATAACAGCGATTTTCTTGCCTGTTTTGCGCTCGGGAAGCTGCGGTTTGATCCAGCCGTTCTCCCACGCTTTGTCGACGATGGCGCATTCGATGGATTTGATCGTCACCGGGCTGTCGACCATGTTGAGCGTGCAGGACGCCTCGCACGGAGCAGGGCAGATGCGGCCTGTAAATTCCGGAAAGTTGTTGGTGGAATGCAGGTTGCGCGAGGCTTCCTCCCATTCGCCGCGATAAACCAGATCGTTCCAATCTGGGATCTGGTTGTTGACCGGACAGCCCTTCTGGCCTTTCACGTCATGGCAAAAGGGGATGCCGCAATCCATGCAGCGGCTCGCCTGCTCCTGAAGGTTGGTTTCCTTCAGCGGAATGACGAATTCGTTGTAATTGCGGATGCGATCAGACGCGGGACGGTATTTGCGGTCCTGCCGATCAATTTCCAGAAAGCCTGTGACTTTTCCCATTTCAAAAACCTCCTGAAATTATTCTGCTGCAACGCCGGCGGCGTTCTGGGCTGCTTCGATTTCCAACAAAGCGCGGCGGTATTCGGTTGGCATTACCTTCACGAATTTGGGGCGGTACTCTTCCCAATTGTCCAGAATGGCGGCCGCGCGTGTTGAGCCTGTGTAGCGCTTGTGGTTTTCGATCAATTGACGAAGTCGCTCGTCGTCGTGACGGGTCATGTCTGACGACACATCAACACGGCCATGGTGTTCGATGTCGCCGACCTGATGGCCTTGCTCCATCATATCTTCCTCTTCCGGCACGGGTTCCAGCTCTACCATTGAAAGGTTGCAGCGGTTTGCGAACGTGCCGTCTTCATCGAGCACATAGGCGATGCCGCCGGACATACCTGCCGCAAAGTTGCGTCCTGTATAGCCGAGCACAGCAACGACGCCGCCGGTCATGTATTCACAACCATGGTCGCCAACGCCTTCCACCACGGCAATTGCGCCAGAGTTACGAACAGCGAAGCGCTCTCCTGCTACGCCACGGAAATAGCATTCGCCTTCAATGGCACCGTAGAGAACAGTGTTGCCTGCAATGATGGATTCCTCTGGCACGATCTGTGTCGCATCTTTTGGCGGATAGACAATGATCTTGCCGCCCGAGAGGCCTTTGCCGACATAGTCGTTGGCTTCGCCTTCCACTTCCATGGTCACACCGTTTGCAAGCCATGCACCGAATGCCTGACCGGTCGTCCCGGAAAGCTTGATGTGTATTGTGTCTTCGCGCAGGCCTTTGTGGCCGTAGCGTTTGGCAACTTCGCCAGACAACATGGCTCCGGTCGACCGATTCACGTTGGTGATCGGAAGGTCGATTTCGACCGGCTGCTGACGCTCCAGCGCGGGCTCGGCCAGTTCGATGAGCTTGCGATCAAGAATGTCGTGGATGTGGTGCGTTTGGCGTTCGGTGTGAACGATGCCAACTTCCGGACCCATATTCGGGTTGTGGAAGAGCTTGGAGAAGTCCAAGCCCTTTGCTTTCCAGTGGTTGATTGCGGTATCGCGGTCCAGAACATCCAGTTGGCCAACCATTTCGTCCAATTTGCGGAAACCAAGTTCCGCCATGATCTGACGCACTTCTTCGGCGACGAAGAAGAAATAGTTGATTACGTGCTCAGGCTGGCCGTTAAAGCGCTTGCGCAGCACAGGATCCTGTGTGGCAACGCCAACAGGGCAGGTGTTGAGGTGGCACTTGCGCATCATGATGCAACCGGCTGCAACCAGCGGCGCTGTGGCGAAACCGAATTCATCGGCTCCGAGCAGCGCGCCGACGACCACATCGCGGCCCGTGCGTAGGCCACCGTCGACCTGAACAGCGATGCGCGAACGCAGCTTGTTTTTCACCAGCGTCTGATGGGTCTCGGCAAGGCCGATTTCCCACGGTGAACCTGCGTGCTTGATTGACGTTAGCGGCGATGCGCCTGTGCCACCTTCCATGCCGGAAATCGTCACGTGGTCGGCGCGCGCTTTGGCGACACCGGCGGCAACCGTGCCGACGCCCACCTCGGAGACGAGTTTGACGGAGATATCGGCGGCCGGATTGACGTTTTTCAGATCGTAAATTAGCTGAGCCAGATCTTCGATGGAGTAGATATCATGGTGGGGTGGTGGCGAGATGAGGCCAACACCTGGGGTCGAATGGCGTACTTTTGCGATGACGGCATCGACCTTGTGACCGGGCAGTTGTCCGCCTTCGCCGGGCTTGGCGCCCTGGGCCATTTTGATCTGGATCATGTCAGCGTTGACGAGATATTCAGTCGTGACACCGAAGCGGCCGGAAGCGACCTGTTTGATCGCCGAGCGCTTGCTGTCACCGTTTGCCATAGGCGTAAAGCGTTCGACTTCTTCGCCGCCCTCGCCGGTGTTGGACTTGCCGCCGATGCGGTTCATCGCGAGTGCCAGTGTTTCGTGCGCTTCAGCCGAAATCGAGCCATAGGACATGGCACCCGTCGAGAAACGGCGCACCAGCATGGCGGCTGGCTCAACCTCATCCAAAGGCACGGGCTTACGGCCCATTTCTTCGGCTGGTTTGACGCGGAAGAGGCCACGGATCGTGAGCAAGCGTTCGGCTTGTTCGTTTATCGATTTGGCGTAGGCGTTGTAGTTTTCTTGGCTGTTGCCGCGCACGGCGTGTTGAAGGTTTGTGACCTCGTCGGACGTCCACACGTGCGCCTCGCCACGATGGCGAAGGGCGTAGTCGCCGCCCACAGCAAGGGCATTGCGAAGTTCTGGCACATCGCCGTAGGCAGCGCGGTGGCGCTCCCATGTCTCTTGCGCGACCTCTTCCAAGCCAATGCCTTCAATCTGGCTAGAAGTGCCGGTGAAGTAGGCGTTGATGAATTCGGAATTCAGGCCGACAGCGTCGAAAATCTGTGCGCCACAATAGGACTGATAAGTCGAGATGCCCATTTTGGACATGACTTTTAGCAAGCCTTTGTCGATGGCTTTGATGTAACGCTGAACGACTTCTTTGTCGTCCACTTCCGGTGGGAAGCGGCCATCTTCGTGCATCTGGGCGAGGGTTTCGAAGGCGAGATAGGGGTTGATTGCCTCTGCGCCGTAGCCGGCGAGCACTGCAAAATGATGGACTTCGCGCGGTTCTGCGGACTCGACCACCAGGCCGACCGATGTGCGCAGACCTTTACGGATGAGGTGGTGGTGGACCGCTGCCGTTGCCAATAGGGCTGGCAGGGCGATACGGTCCGGGCCGAACTGGCGGTCAGACAGGATGATGATGTTGTCGCCGTTGCGGACGAACTTTTCAGCTTTTTCGCACAGACGGTCGAGCGCGAATTTCGCGCCTTCGGGGCCGCGTTCAACGTTGTAAGTAATGTCCAGCATTCTGGAGACAAACTGGTTGTCGCCTATGTCGCTGATATCACGAATTTTTTGCAGATCGGCGTTTGTCAGGATTGGCTGACGCACTTCCAAGCGTTTTTGAGTTGCATTGCCTTTTTGGTCGAAAAGGTTTGCGCGTGGGCCGATGAAGGAGACAAGGCTCATCACCGATTCTTCCCGGATAGGGTCGATTGGCGGGTTGGTCACCTGCGCGAAGAGTTGCTTGAAATAGGTGTAGAGCAGGCGCGACTTATCCGAGATAGCGGAAATCGGCGTGTCGGTGCCCATGGAACCGAGGGCTTCCTGACCGGTGATTGCCATAGGAGCCATCAGCACGCGTAAGTCTTCTTGCGTGTACCCGAAGGCCTGTTGGCCATCGAGCAGTTTTTCACCCTTGTAACGACGCGCTGTCTCGGTTGGACCGTCAAGCTCTTCGAGAACAATTTGGTTGGAAGCGAGCCATTTGTCATAGGGTTTGGCGTTGGAAAGTTCTTTCTTGATCTCTTCGTCTGAGACGATTTTGCCCTTTTCCAAATCGATCAGCAGCATTTTGCCGGGCTGGAGGCGCCATTTTTTCACAACGCGCTTTTCGTCAAACGGCAGCGTTCCGGCTTCGGAAGCAAGAACGACGGTATCGTCGTCCAAAACGAAGTAGCGGGCAGGGCGCAGGCCGTTGCGGTCCAGCGTGGCACCGATTTGCCGGCCATCGGTGAACGCGACAGCGGCGGGGCCGTCCCATGGCTCCATAAGGGAAGCGTGGTATTCGTAAAATGCCTTGCGGTCGGCCTCCATCAGCGGGTTTCCGGCCCAAGCTTCAGGAATGAGCATCATCATCGCGTGGGTCATCGAATAACCGCCCTGAACCAGCAATTCCAATGCATTATCGAAACAGGCAGTGTCGGATTGGCCTTCGTAGGAAACAGGCCAGATCTTCTCGATATCGTCGCCGAACTCTTCGGAAGACAAGGTCGCCTGACGGGCTGCCATCCAGTTGACGTTGCCGCGCAAAGTATTGATCTCGCCGTTATGCGCGACCATCCGATACGGGTGCGCGAGTTTCCATGATGGGAAAGTGTTGGTTGAAAAGCGCTGGTGGACAAGTGCGAGCGCGGACACGAAGCGTTCGTCCTGCAAATCCGCATAATATGGGCCAAGTTGATCTGCGAGGAACATGCCTTTGTAAATCACCGTGCGGTGGGACATCGACACGGCATAGATGTCATCGCGGAACGAAATTTCTTCAATCGTGCGATTGGAGAGCTCGCGGCGTGTTATGTAGAGGCGGCGCTCGAATTCATCATCGCTGATGCCATCAGGACGGGTAAAGAAAGCCTGCATGTGGACAGGCTCGGTCACCGCAATATCCGGGTCGGTCGACAACATTGAATTGTCGGTCGGCACATCGCGCCATGCGATAATCGGCGTGCCTTCGTCTTTAGCGACTTGCTCGATCACCTCGATGGTTTTCGCGCGCACCTCGTCTTCCTGTGGCAGGAAGAAATATCCGAGGCCGTATTGGCCCTGTTCTGGCAGGTCGAAATCGACCACAGCCTTAAAGAATTCATGTGGAATCTGAACGAGCATGCCTGCGCCGTCGCCAAATTTCGGGTCTGCGCCGGTTGCGCCACGGTGTTCCAGATTTTCGAGGATCTTGATGCCGTCTTTGACGATCTGGTGGGATTTCTTGCCCTTCAAGTTGGCAATGAAACCGAGGCCGCAAGCGTCGTGTTCTTTCGAAGGGTTGTAGAGACCTTCCGCGCGCGCGCGTTTGAGGCGGCCATTCTCCATCAGAGAGGTGTGTTGTGCCTTGGTCATCGTGTTCTCCTTCGTCCGGCCGCATCCGTGTTTCGGGTCGGTCATGGGTGTTCCCGTTTTTCAACAGGAACTCTGTAGATGGCTGATATGCTCAGCTCTTTGTCGTGCTGTGGAATGCCCGCCCGCACTTATGGAGCATGGGGCGTCAGCCTTTCTATGCGACACATGGCGCAGGACAAGCAAGCGCAATTGGGTCAGCATCGCTGTCCTATTTTAGTTGCTAGGCAAAATCAAGGGGCGGGCGGCATGGTGGTGAAACGCAAGGTCGCAGAAACGGTTGATAAAGTCGCAGATACACTTCTCGGTTTTACAAACGCAAAAAGTGAGTTATGGTTGGCACGGCGGAACTCATTCACGAAAATTCGGCTTTCGAGCCGAAATGATAGCTGTGTTCCAAGACTTATTGGTCTTGATTGTAGCAAAATTGTTTGCCTGGCCATCAAACCGTCGCCCCCGGTGGTGGCATTTTTGGGCCGACACATTTGTTCACTTGCGACCAATGCCCGGCTTCGGAACCCTTTTCCGAAGCCGGGTTTTTTATGTCTAAAACAAAAAAAACGCGCCCGAAGTCTCGGACGCGCTCTTTTCTGTCAGTTTGGACGGGCTTTTTAGGCTCTCGTGGCCTTTTTGCCTTCAATCTGCTTGGATTTGTCAGCTGCAATGGCAATCTTGCGCGGCTTCATCTTTTCAGGGATTTCACGAAGAAGCTCTATGTGAAGCAATCCGTTTTCCAGGTGGGCACTGCGCACTTCAACGTGGTCGGCCAGCTGGAACCGGCGCTCGAAGTTTCTTGCTGCGATGCCGCGGAAAAGAACCTCGACGCCTTCGTCGTCAGCCTTCTCTTGGCTGCCTTTTACGAGCAGCGTGTTCTCTTTCGATTCGATTTCCAGATCAGCTTCCGCAAAACCAGCAACTGCCATTGTAATGCGGTATTGATCTTCGCCCGTGCGCTCGATGTTGTAGGGCGGATATGCAGGAGCAGACTGCTCCGGCTGACCCATGGAATCGAGCAGGCTGAACAGGCGATCAAAACCAACTGTGGAACGGTAAAGGGGTGAAAAATCTACGTGACGCATGGTTGTATCCTCGTGTTTGAGCGATTTTTGCGATTCATACCTTCGTTCGACCTCCATCTGGCAGGCCTGTCCGGCAACGGACCCGAATTCGGCGTCCGCAGTGGAAATATGGAAATGATCGGCAATTATTTCAAGAAGAAGCGTTGCGAAATTTGCCAACGCAGTTATTTCGCTTGAGCCTGCACCAAAGCCACGATACGCCAAGACTATGGCCAGCCAGACCGTTACCCCCTCCAAAGCCCGACTGATTGAGGTTGATGGCAACCCGATCCCTGAAGGGGCAAGGGTGAACTATGCCGAAACACCCGATGGTATGCGGTTGCGCTATTCGTTCTGGAACTCCGAGAAGCGGCCCACGCTGGGCACAGTGATTATCCTGCAGGGACGGGCGGAGTATATCGAGAAATATTTCGAAACGGTCACTGAGCTTCGCCAGCGTGGGTTTGCGGTTTTGTGTTTTGATTGGCGAGGGCAGGGCGGTTCCGAGCGTTTGATTGGTGATGGGTCGAAAGGCCATGTGGATCATTTTGATCAATATCTTACCGATCTTGATACCATTTTGACTGATGTGGCGCTGCCGGATTGTCCTGCTCCATTTTATCTCCTGGCACATTCGACAGGCGGTTTGATCGCGCTTTTGGCTGCGCCAGCTTTGGGTAATCGGATTCGCAGGATGGTCCTGATTTCGCCTCTGCTTTCGCTGCGTGGTTTGCCGATCTCGCAAAACTGGGTGCAGCGCATTGGCGGCATTTTGAGCTTTCTCGGCTTTGGTCGCACCTCAGTAGGATGGGGTGGGCGATCGGCGGAAAGCCGGAGCTTCATTGGCAACAACTTGACGTCCGACACCAAGCGTTTTGCCCGCAACACTGCGATGCTTGCGAAGCAGGGGGAATCTGCCGTTTCCAGCCCCACCGTCAATTGGATTTTTGCCGCCTGTCGGGCAATGGACCGCATCAATGAGCCTGGCTATGCGGGCAAAATTCATATTCCAACGCTGCTTGTGGCAGCAGGCAATGATCCGGTTGTGGCTCCGCAGGCGGTGGAGAAATTTGGCGACAAAATGCGGTCTGGTTCATTCCTGACCATCTTTGGCTCAAAGCATGAAATTCTGCAGGAGCGCAAAGCCTATCGCGAGCAGTTTCTATCGGCGTTTGACGCTTTCATTCCCGGCACGGATGACGATCTGAAAAACTAGATTCAGGGGGACAGGGCTTTCAGTGCTTTCTCGTGCAGCGTTCGATTGGCGCTTGCGAGCACCGTGCCGCCTTGGGCCGCGCTCTCGCCGTCCCAAGTGGAGACAACGCCGCCAGCGCCCTCGATTATCGGGATCAGGGCGGCGATGTCGTAGCTCGATAGTCCCGATTCAGCGACCATATCAACCTGACCGGAAGCCACCATCGCATAGGCATAGCAGTCACATCCGTAGCGTACGAGTTTGGTCGTGCGCTCTAATGCGTCGTAGCGGGGCTTGTGGTCGGTGGGAAATATGTTAGGCGACGTTGTCATCAAGGTTGCAGCTTCAAGATTTTCCGTCGCTCTGGTGGCGAGTGGTTGCGGCGCGCTGTTGCGCAGCGACAGCGTCGGTTGCGAGCCGGGCAGCGCCACATAGCGTTCACCGGTAAAGGGTTGGTCCATAACCCCCGCATAAGGCACGCCATCTTTGTAAAGCCCTATCAAAGTACCCCAGACAGGAATGCCGGAAATGAAAGCGCGGGTTCCGTCAATCGGATCAATGATCCACTGGAAGGCAGCGTTTTCGTTTTCCCTGCCGAACTCCTCGCCAACGATGCCATCGTTGGGCAAGTGCTCTTTGAGCAGCGCTCGGATCGCCTTTTCCGCCTCGCGGTCTCCTTCAGTGACGGGGTCAAAGCCGGAGTCGAGTTTGTTAGCGATATCGAGTGGCAAACGGAAACGGGACAGTGTTTGTTCCGCCGCTGCCGCACACAGTGTGTCGAAGAAGGCGGCAAGTTGTTTGGGATTATCGTGCATCTACTCAGCTGCTTCCGAAAGCGCCGGCAGACCGCTGTCTGGCAGACTGACAAGGTGAGAGACAACGCTGCGAATATCGTCGCGGAGCCGATCGAAACCTACGGCTTTGCTGATAGTGCTTTCATTCATATAAAGGCCGCGGTTAATCTCGATTTGCACGGCGTGAAAGCCTTTGAGGGGGCGACCATAATGTTCGGTGATAAAGCCACCTGCGTAAGGTTTGTTGCGTTCTACGCTATAACCTAGCTCGCGAAACCGATCGATGAGTTCATGGCTGATAGCGCTGTTGCAAGACGTGCCATAGCGGTCTCCGATGATGATATCTGCCCGTGGTTCTTTCTCCCGCTTGCTGCCCTGAGAAGGCATGGAATGGCAATCTACCAGCACAGCATAGCCGAACGTTACCGAAGTGGTGGCGATGAGCTTGCGAAGGCAATCGTGATAAGGGCGATAGATGCACTCAACCCGGTCCAAGCCTTCCTCCAAACTCGGTGGTTCCTGATAGATCGGCAGGTTTTCAGCAACCAAACGGGGAACTGTGCCCAAACCACCGGCAACGCGCATCGTTCGCGTGTTGGCGTGGGCGGGCAGGCGCTCACGGAACAAGAGCGGGTCGAGTTCATAGGGCTCGCGATTTACGTCCAGCCAAGCGCGGGGGAAACGTGCCGCTAGCAACGGGGCGCCGATTTCCACCACGGGTGCGAAGAGTTCATCGATCAAAAAGTCTTCAGAACGGCGCAGTTCGTGCGCGGTGAGGCCAGAACGTGTCACCAACGATTGTGGGTAGGCATTTCCGCTATGGGGCGAGTTGAACACATAAGGCACGCGCTGCTGCGCTGGAGCCGCCACCGTGAAGGGCGGGTCTTCGGGCGTTGCAAAATCCCTCATGGTCGCGTTTGTCGTCAACGATGGCTCCCCATGACTTGCGCGTCACGATTCATCTTTGAAGCCGCAAAACTGGCAGGCGCAGCCGCCGCTGTCCAGCGCTGGCCGTGCGGCCAAGTGTTTATGGCCTTGGATATAGCTGCGGGAAGATGTCCGCTTCGAAGGGGGCTCCTGCTTCGTATTCAAGATCTGGAAAAGCTGGAGACGTGGTTCCAAGGCGTTCAACAAACCGAGCATCGTCTCCCACCCAACGGAATGACACCACTCTTCTGCGACTGGGAGAGGCGTTTGCTGGTGCGCCGTGGAGTGTTCTGAAATTGAACGCCACAGCGTCACCGGGTTCCACCGCCCAGCCTATTATGTCCAGTTCATCGCGCAGGGCGTCGACGTCTGGCACCGCTTCTGATGTATCGTTTTCAAACAGGGATGTGCCGTCAAAGCGCGTTGGCTTGAAGTCTTTGCCCCATAAATGTGAGCCTGCAATATATTCGATGGTGCGGTCGCGAGGAACTGGATCAAGCGGCACCCAGAACGACACGCTCTGGGTGGCATCAACCAGATAATATGGCTGATCTTGATGCCAGGGCGTGACAACCGAATTGCCGGGCTCTTTCACCAGCACATGATCATGGAAGATGCGCGCTGTCTTTGAACCCATCAGCTTGGCCGCAATTTCTGCCATCGGTGAGCGTGTTACTAAATTGCGGTAACCGTCGAACTGGTTCCACACCACATAATCTTGAAAGAAAGGAGCCGCGCCATCGTCTGGCCGATAAGTGCGTTCGCGCCAGGACGGATTTTGCTTGTTCTGTTCTATCGCCTCGCGCATCGGCCCGACGTGCTCAACGAAAGCGCCCTTCAACAGCACGGCGCCGTTGCGCTGAAATTCTTCAATCTGATTGCTGTCTGGTAGTGCCATGGTGTTCATTCGGGTGAAGAGGGTTGTGTTGGTCTAAGCCAAGTTCCGCTGTTGCTTGAGGAATTTCAAGCGTGTTTAGCTGATATTTACCTGACTGCGCTTAAATCAGCGTGGACGGGATGGCTGGACTGCCATCACCGAGAAAAGTTTTGCGTAAAAATGGACCGGGGTCAGCATGAACAAGATTCTCCTCGCTGAAGATGATAATGATATGCGCCGGTTTCTGGCGAAGGCGCTGGCCAATGCCGGCTATGACGTTATTTCCTACGACAATGGCGCGAGTGCCTATGAGCGTCTGCGCGAGGAGCCGTTCAATCTGTTGCTCACTGATATTGTGATGCCGGAAATGGATGGCATCGAGCTGGCCCGCCGCGCCACCGAGTTGGACCCCGACCTCAAGGTCATGTTCATCACAGGTTTTGCCGCAGTCGCGCTGAATGCAGAAGCAGAAGCGCCGCAAGATGCTAAAGTGCTTTCCAAGCCTTTCCACCTTCGTGATCTCGTCGACGAAGTCGAAAAGATGCTGAACGCCGCCTAAAATGGTTTGATGCGCTGCGGCGAAATCGGTGTTGACGAAACCCCGTATTTCATGGTCTATGCGCGACGTTGGTCAAAATACCAACATTCCCGAACGGCAGTTTCGTATGAGGCTCCCACCGTTCAATGGACGGGCGATTAGCTCAGCGGGAGAGCACTACATTGACATTGTAGGGGTCGGCAGTTCAATCCTGCCATCGCCCACCATTCCTTCTTTAAATTCAGTAGCTTAGGCTTCTCCTTTTCTGGTTGGTTGCTGGTGTTAATCGAGGTTGGTCAAGGGTTGGTCAAGCTGTGAACATTTACCTTGGTGCCCACGGGCTTTTCTCAAAAATTGGACTGTTAATTTTGCAATGGGAATCGATCTCATAAATCATCTTCTCAAGTACCTTGGTTGCATGTTCCAGGTGGATCGGCTCATCATAGTCGATAGCATATATGAGTGTTGTCGGATTTACTTTTGGGGGTTTGTGACCGAGCAAAAGTGAGATGTCATCGAGGTGAACCCCGTGATTCTTAAGATAGCGAGCAATCGAGTGGCGCCACGAATATGTGTTGATATTCATACCCTTAAAGGCAGGGTCATTATCGGAAAGGCTCTTCAATGCTTTTTTGCTCGATTTAATCGGGTGTCCATTAAATGTCACGAAGTGGCCTGTGCTGCCGGTAAACGCCAGCCAAGGCCGCAGGGTTTCAGTAAGAAGGACTGTAGGCCTTCTCTTGTTAGTTTGGACCCGATGTCTTTGATTGAGTGTAACTACTCCTGTTGCCAAATTCACTTGGTCGGCCTTCAGTTCCAGAACAGCGCTCACGCGCGACACTGTGTTCATTAGCAGCAGTAGAGTCATATTGACGTGGTATGATTTTACATTGTCCAACAGTTTGGCCATCTGTTCGATAGAAATTGGATCACCCTTCGGTTCAACCATTTCTTTTTCTCCGATGGATTGGACTGTTTGAACTTCGATGGGATTGGCAATTAACTTTTGTTTGTGCGCCCAATTAATCGCAGTTCTAATGACTGCAAGATAGCGCTCACTCGTACCTCGCGCGAGCCCATTTGCACTCCAAGATTCAACAAGAACATTCTGTTTTTCATCCGAGAAGTGATGCACCAGACAATCCGCGCCAAACTCTTTGATTTTCTTTATCGATGCTTCGACTGTTGCAAAGGAGGCAAGCTTGTAGCCTTCCTTTGCTTGATACAGATCTAAAATTGCGAAAAGCGACAACGGTTTTTCTTGAAGCTTTACTGCCGCTGGATCTACTGTTGGGTCATCCGTCAGGTCCAAGAATATGCGAAATGTCGTGTGTGCTTCCGTTTCATTCCTGGTCTTTGTGGATTTCCTTCTCGTGCGCTTGAGAAAGGTATCGACCCAAACGATGTAAAAGATACCATTGTCCGATTTTACGAGTTTGTAGATGCTGGATCTGGCAAATGGTGTTTTGTCATACTTCATGACGCGCTTCCCATTACGAGGGACGGGCGCACGAGGGACGGGCGCAGGTAATTTTCAATGAATGTCAAAGATGTAAGTCGACGACCGCCAATAGTGCGGTGTTCTAACTCATTTGAATCGTAGAGGATTTTAAGCTGATAGGCTGTCAGGCCAGTAGCCTCTTGCGCATCTTTTGGACTTAAAAGTGTGTCGGGTTTCGTAAAATCGATCATGATTGTCACCAAATTTGTCTATATAAATTTATATAACCAAATTTGTCTACAATCAACCCCACGACCGCTTGAGTGCGGATGAGGTTAATGCTTAATGGATGGATGACGAGAAATCGTGATCAAAATTGGTTCGAAAACGCATTGCAAGTTCACCACGATTTGCAATCAGTTCCGCATGCTGAAAAGAAAGCATACATTGAGCAAGCCGCACAAAAATTTGGCAAAGCAGCCGCCACGCTGAATAAAGATCTTATGGCAGCGCGTTTTATTGATGGCCTAGCCGACGCTGCACCCGAATTTGTCGTGCGCTTACGCCAAATGAGCAGCACATTTGTAAACGAATTATCTCGCATATTCAAAATTGATCGTCAGGTCGCCTATGATTTGGCCCAAAAGGTGACCGATGAGCAGCTTTCGTTTCGTGAGTTACAAAACTGGCAAAAGTGGTACCATCAGCAGACCCAGAAAATACAAAACGCGCAACCCACGACATTCGATAGGCGCGAACGTTTATTGAGTCTTTTGGCTCTAAATCCGCCATCGCAACTAGCAATTCCAGAATCTCAGACAATTAAGCTTCAATTGCTTAACGCATTCGGCTCTCTGTCTATTTATACCGCCGAATACCAAAGCGAAGATACCAACCGCAACCTCGGAATTAAGGGGGTAGTATGCTCATTACTTGGAGGTCCTAGGATTAATGATGCGCAACCAGGAGTTGAACACTGCTTAGGATTTTGTTTTTACTATGATTTCGTAATTGTTTTATTTCACGAACGAGAGCCAAGCATTGGCGAAATTGAAGCCATCCGCCGAGCTAATCTATGCGTCCCCAACAAAGTTCTTTATCTCAGCCAAGACTGCAATCAATCTAATCTAAAATATTGCGAATAAAATTTCCGGCAAGCGATATTCGAAAAAGAAGTGCTTGTGTTTCAAATTAGTTGCTAGCATCTTCCATGATGCCATGATGCCATGATGCCATGATGCCATGATGCCATGATGCCATGATGCCATGATGCCATGATGCCATGATGCCATGATGCCATGATGCCATGATGCCATGATGCCATGATGCCATGATGCCATGATGCTTCCGCTAGCGATAATAGGTTCGCTTCGTTATACCAATCCGCCGTACGCCATTATATCGCACAATTTCCTGCCCAACCAAGACATCAACCTGGCGCAATTTGATGACAATCTCTTCGGGTTTGTGACGCTTATTGGTCATATCTGAACCTCCTTCTACTTAGCAATAGAGTGGATCAATTCGCAGGGGGAGGATCAGATGATGCACCTCAGGCGCGTAGGACGTAACGTGCATATGGTTTCGATGGAAGACTATCACGAGGTAATGGCTGACTACTATTCGTGAATGTGCCCGCAGAGTGGACATTAGCCCACCTATTGGGATTTTGAAAAGCAGGCGTTGGAACGACGTGTTCTCGAAGAGCTTGATTGAACGGACTGCATATTATCAGGCGCTTTGAAATCGCTCTCTCTGCAGATTTTAGCCAAGCAGTTGCTTGACCATCGTCTGCATCTCTTGGGGATCGTAGATTGTCGGCAGACTTCGCATCCCGCTGTCATCCTGCCACGCGAAGGTTGGGAAGCTGGATATACCTATCCGCTTCCCCTCTTCAAAGGCGCGCTCTGCAAGGGCAGGGTCGCGAATATCGGGTAGGGATACGCCGGGGGCGTGTTCTTGCAACAGCGGTGCGTATGACGATGGATCGTTGGGATCCATGCCCTCCGCGTAATGCGCCTCTGTGACGGCGTGGGCGAAGGCGAGGGCCGCTTCGGGCCTTTGGCGCATGACCGCATCTACGGCGACGGCGGGCGGGCCTGACGCCGCCACGGCACCCGGCGAACGCATCCATTTGTAGAAGGCTTCCGACGGACGCCGTCCCGTGACCTCTTCCAGCCGTTGTGAGGATTGGCGCACATAGCTTTCCATCGCCGCTGCCGGACCAACCCGCTCACCGACCACAAGACCCGCCATGACCAGGTGGACGGGGACGATTTCTGCTGCGGCGCGCACGGCAGGGGCAGCACCGTAGCACCAGCCACAAATCGGGTCGTATCCATAAATCAGCACGGTCTTAAAAACCGAAGGGGTCTGGGAAGTCAGCATCGTGCCAGCGGACGGGCGCTTCGGACCAGATGAGGGCCAGGCAGCCGAATTCGGTTGAGAAATCCGCCCGCGCGCCCTCGTCAAGCACCATAAAATCCCCACCTATGGCGCTTTCGCCGGACACGGTGAGATCGCCGCCGATCACGAAAATATCCATTGGCGCGTTCGTGAAAAACGTCGGCAACTTCGTGTACGGTAGCAGTCGGATTTGCGATGAACGGCGGTCGAATTCCGTCTCCTTGTAGTCAAAGATCAAACGCCTTTGCAGACCGCCATGGACCGTGCCCTGCCATTTGAGACTTTCCAGCGGGATGTTGATATCCGGCATCATTTCCGGCGCGTGGTTCACGATCTCACCCGGTTTCGCGCCCGTGTGAAGAACCTCGCCACGAACGGATTCTTCGGAAGGATAAATCACCGGCGCTTCGAGACGCGACGCCATGAGAGTGGAGGCGTAGGCGATAGCGGAATGGGTTGCGCCTTCAAGGTTGATACCCATTTCGCCGGCGACTGCACTGCCTTGAAAGTCGCTCAAGCCACCTTCGAGAAAATAGCTGAAGGCAGGGCCGAGGTGCTGATGAACGCCAGTTTCCGCGAAGCGCTCGAAATTGAGATAGCCTAGAAATTGCCCGTCCTCGCGGCTGGCGCGAACGGCGGCGAGGCTCATGCCCTTCTTCTCGGTGGTGTTCCAAACGAGATCGGTCTTGGCATAGGCATGGACGCCTTGGCTGGCGCGCTTGTGCTGAATTTGAACCATGGCAGCGTTCTCAATTTCGATTGCAATGTAACACATGTTACATATAGGCTGACACAATGGCCAGCCGCAAAGCGCGTTAACCGCGCACTGCTCTCGCTGGTTTACATGTTTGGGAGGACACCGAAATGAACATTGCAAAATCGCTTGCCGTCGCTTTGTGCGCGGCCACTCTATCCTTGAGCGCGGTCGTTGCGCAGGCCGCTGACATCACGCTGAAGCTCGCCCATGTGGCCCCGGCGCAGACGACCTATCAGCAGGCGGCGGAGCGTTTCAAAGCCAATCTGGAAGAAGCCTCTGGCGGCACGATGAGTGTGGACATTGTGCCGGGCGGCGTGTTGGGCGATCTGGGTCAGTTATGGGCGCAAACCCGTGCGGGTGCGATCGACCTGCACTTGATCGATATTGGCGCGACGATTGCCATGAAAGAAGCGCGGCCTTTCCTCGTTATGTGGACGCCGTTCCTGTTCAAGGATCAGGCCCATTTCCATCGCTACATGGAAAGCGACACATTCAAGACAATGATGAAGGACGTGGAAGAGAAAACGGGCGTGGTCTATCTCGGCTATGCCGGTGATCGCCCGCCACGCGCTCTGACCACTGCCGACAAGGCGGTTAAGACCAAGGACGATCTGGCGGGTATGAAAATCCGTACGCCGGAACATCCCATGATTATCGGTGCATTCAAGGCGTGGGGCGCGAACCCGACGCCGATCAAGGCATCGGAATTGTTCACCGCGCTGAAGACGGGCCTCGTTGACGGTCAGGATAACGGCGTTATCGACTTCGTGGGTGCTGGCTATGCGGATGCGCAGAAGTTCTACATGCCGCTCGATTACATCCATTCGGGCGTCGGCATCTGGATGAGCGGTGCGAAGTTTGAAGGTTTGAACGACGAGCAGAAAGCATGGGTGCGCGAAGCGGCTGCCAAGGCGGGCGTGGACGGAAAGAAGATCCATGCCGACCTGATGGCAGAAAACATGGCCAAACTGGAATCGCTCGGCGTCACCACCGTGCAGCCCGATATCTCCACCTTTGAATTTGCCCGCGATGGTATCGTTGGCAATATGGAGGGCAAGATGTGGGAAGACGGTCTGGTCGCGAAAATTCGCGGCATGTAAACCTCGCCTGTTGATGTGAGCCAAAGGGTCATGGGCCGATGACATCTACCATCCGCCGGCTGACCCGGCTCCGCCATTGGCTGACTTCCACCTCGCGCATCATCATGGCTGCGCTTGTGCTGGCGCTGGTGAGCCTGGACTTCGTGCAGGTCATCATGCGCTACGCTTTCGGCACGGGCTGGCCGTGGGCAGGCGATGTCTCCATCGTCATGCTGCTGTCGCTGGCATGGATTGGCGTTGGCCATCTTTGGCTCAGCCGTGGACACATCGCTGTTGATCTGCTGGCAGGATCAAAAGCAGCCCTGCGACGCCGCATCGACATGGCCGCCTGCATTGTCGTCATCGCCTGTTGCGTGGTCCTTCTGCCGATGATCGACAAGACCATCGGCGTTTACGGCTTTATCGACCTTCCGGCGCTGGGTGTATCGGGTGCGGTCAAATACTGGCCCATCATTATTGGCACGACCTATTTGCTTATCGGAGCGGTTATCGATCTGGCGCTTCGGCTCCTCGACCCCGATGGTGGCGAAGGCGCAGCCCGTGCTTGAGCTGATCGCGGTCCTCTTCGGCACCTTCATCATTTTACTGCTGATCGGCTGGCCCGTCTTTCTCGCTATGGGTTTGGCCGTTGCCGCCTATGCGTGGTGGTTTGCGCCAAACCTGCCCGACATTGTGGTGGTTCAAAGCATGATGTCCGGTCTCGACAAGACGGACTTCACGGCCATTCCGTTCTTCTTTCTAGCTGGCGCGATCATGAACCAGGGCGGGATGAGCGCAAGGCTCTTGCGGCTGGCGCGGTCAATCCTTGCGCATTTCCGCGGCGGTCTGGCCCACGCGAATATCGGGGCCAGTATGGTGTTTGCCGGGGTGTCCGGCTCGGCCGTTGCCGACGTGGCGGCAGTCGGTTCGGTGATGATTCCGGCCATGAAGAAAGAAGGCTATTCTGGCGCTTATGCAGCCGCTGTCACGTCCTCGTCAGCCACGATTGGGCTGGTCATCCCACCCTCGATCCCCATGGTTATCTTCGGCCTGTTTACGGGGGCACCGATTGGCGACCTTTTCCTTGCAGGCCTACTACCCGGCTTAGCTATGGGCGGCTTTTTGCTGGTCGCTTCCGCACTGATAGCGCGGCGGCGTGGATATCCGGCAAGCCGCTGGCAAGGATGGCGCGAAATCTGGGACGCCTTCAAAGCCAGCTTCTTTGCGCTGCTCATGCCCGTGGTCGTCGTCTCGGGCCTTGTGATGGGCTTTGCGACCACATCAGAAATCGGAGCGGTCGCTGCGTTTTATGCGGCCTTTGTCAGCCTGTTCATTTACCGCGAAACAACGCCCCTCGAATTGGCAAGGGCGCTTGGCGAAGCGGCGGTGGACAGCGCACGGGTTCTCATCATCATCGCGGTGTCCGGCGGTTTTGTGTGGATCATCGCCTATTCAGGCATAGCGCGGGAACTGGTAGCCGCGATCACCGAAACGGGATTACAAGGAACCATGTTGCTCGTTTTGATTGCCATAGTCCTGCTGCTTGCAGGCACGATGCTGGAGCCGATAACGCTTCTGGTCGTAGTCGTACCTATTTTGGTGCCCGTCGCTTTGGCGGGCGGGGTTGATCTTGTTCATCTTGGCGTGGTGGCCATTTTGGCCTCATCCATTGGCCTCGTGACACCGCCGGTGGGAATCCTGCTCTATATCACAGCGGCTCAAGCCGGCAGCAGCGCCATTGATGTGATCCGCGAAAGTGCGCCTTATCTCGTGGCCCTCTTCGCTCTGGTCATCATGGTTGTGCTGTTCCCGCAATTGTCGCTTTGGCTTCCTTCATTAAGCCCCTAGAACGAGCCATGGCCCAATACGAGAAAAGCAAATCAGCTACTCCCGACGATGGGATTGATTCCACACTGACGTTCAGATTGGTCCGTGCGGCCAACCTGATGGCGCAGCCGTTTTCCAAGGCCCATGGAGAGCGTCTTGGCGTTACCCTACCGGAATGGCGCTGCCTTATGGCGCTTGCTGTCATGGAGGGTACTTCGGGCGAGGACATTGCCCGTTTCATGGGCATGGAAAAAATGACCGTTAGCCGCGCCTTGCGCCAGTTGGAACGCAATGGCCACGTCACATACCGCCTCGACCCCACCAACAAGAAGCGCAAAATCTGGGCAATGACGCCCAGCGGCACGGCAATCTACAACGAAATCCTGCCCGACGCTCTGGCCCGAGACAAACAGGCTTTTGCATCAATTTCTGACGAACAGAGAAAGGCCGTGATGCAAGCGCTTGATCGGTTTATCGCTGCGTTGGAATGAGGCGAAGCGGTGGTGCCTTTCCAATCGGGCCAATTGGTCCGTCAACTTCTACACCATCAAGGATGGCTAAGTTGTGGACTTCCGGCAGGTAGAGGAGCGACGAAGCGCCGAACGGTCGAGCTAGGATTTTGCAATTTACTGTCGGTCAGCCATCGACGACACCCCGTCAGGGTCATACTGAAATATATGCTGCGGCTGTTTAGACGTAGCTGCCGGGGAACATATTGGAGAGAAGCTGCATGCCTTTGCGCTTGACCACCATAAAGCGGCCCAGTGGCCGCCAGACGACCGTGCCTTCTTTGCCGATAGGTAAAAGAGCCACGCCATCTTTCGCGCCAAAGGGCAGGATTGTAAGCTTTTTAGCGAAGCGTTCGTAGGGCTGAGATGCCTGCCCGTTTTGGCACGCCATGATAGCAGAGGCGAGATATTTGCCCTGATTGTCTGCCATCTTAAGCATCTTTGGCTCCGCAATATCGCTGCAGTCGCCCAGAGCAAAAATGTGATCCTGACCGATGACATTCAGACTGAGTCCGACACGAACCTGCCCGCGTTCGTCCAGCCAGTCGGGGGCGAAGCTCTTGATCCACTCGGTGTTCGGCGTGATCCCAACGGCTTGCACGATAATATCAGCCTCCAGCCGTTCGCCGTTGTTCAACGTCACATGGTTTGCGCCGATCTCTTCCACCATTCGACCGCCAATCCGCTTGACCTTCTGCCGTTCCAACAAGTCAGTAACGCGTGCGCTGAAAGTCTCGTTGCCAACGGTGGCCATCGGGGCTTTAGCGCTACTCACCAAAGTGATCTCGATGTTTGGCGAGAGGTCGCGGTATTCGCCTGCCATTTCGACCCCGACCGGGCCATCGCCAACAATGATGACGCGCTTGGCCTTCGTGTAAGTCTGCATGGCTTGGCCGATCCTATCGTGGGCCGTTGCGCCAGATAGACCAAACTGTTCGGTCGGCAGTTTTGTGGTTGAGCCCGTTGCAATGACGAGATAGTCGAACGGGATTGCTGTTCCATCGGTGAGGGTAATTGCGCGGTTTTGCGGGTCTATCTGTGCGACCTCTGCCTGCAGAAATGTGGCGTCCATGCCGATATCGGTAAAGTCGACGTAAATTCGCTCGCTCCAGCCGCGCGCCACCAATCCGCGCAGTGCGGCAGCCTTGTGATGGAAGTAGTCGTTACGGTCGATAACCGTCACATCGGCCTGATCTTTGAGCGAAGCGGCTGTGCGGAGGCCGCCATAACCGCCGCCGATGATGATGACTTTGGGATTTTGTGACATGGGTATAATCCGTATGTGAGGCGATTACAGTTTAGGGCGTGGGTAGAAAGCGCGGACCTGTTCAGCTCCGTCTTAGCCCAAACGCAGAGAAACCAAGGGCAAGAACCCAGACAAGCGGCCCGGCAAAATTCGCGGGCGGGCCGATAATTCCGGGTGCCACAAGAAACAGCAGAAACGGTATGTCAGCAGCCGACGTACCGATAGCGTTTATCCAAAACGCCGCGCGGTTGTTTTGCCAGTTAAAGCGGGCTGTCACGATGGCAAGCAGTGCGAAGAAGGCGAGGAAAAATGCCGTCTGGAAAAGCCGCCCCTGAACTTCGCCAGCTTCCAGTGCGCCCCCCAAGGCCGCTACCTGCCATGCTGCGCCAAGGTGCATGACGCCCCAGACACCAAAAAGAGCCGCGCCGATTTTTGCGTAGGTCAAATAGGGAGGCCTATACTCGCAAGATTCGTAATCGATATGATTACAGTTAAATATCGCAGCGTCAACCGTCACATGTGCTGTCGTTATTCAGGCTGTTGCCGGTTTCAACTTTGCAGCGATTTCGGCAATCGACACAGCCGCCAGTTCTGCCTGCATGGCATCGGTGGCCCGCGCTTTCACAACGTCCAGCACTGGCCCTATCCTAGATCCAATCGGGCAAGCTGCATCAGGCGGGCAGTTTGGGCTGGCGAAAATTTCCTGGCTGTCCACAGCGCGATAGATATCGAGAAGGGTGATCTGTTCCGGCGACCTCGCCAAACACGTCCCGCCTTTTGCACCGGGCTGCGATGTCGTGATGCCAGCCCGCCCCAACATGCTGATAATTTTCCTCACCACCGCAGCATTCGTGCTGGCACGTTTTGCAATATCCTCGGACCCAACAGGCACACCCTCCTTAACCGCCATGACGGTCAAAATATGGGTGGCAACAGCTAGGCGGGAGCTTACGGGCATGGCGAAAACTGTATGCGCCTCAGCAGCGGTTTTCAACGCATCTCATGCGGGCAGTATATCAAAAATCTGAAGTCCAGCCATTTTCAACCAAAGTGTTACCCTTGCCGAGAATGGGCAGAAACGGCGTTCTATTGGTTTAGGCGCAGGGGCAAGCTTTGCAGGTTTTACACGTACGGTATCGTAGAAACCATTTCCTGCGTGCAATGCCCTATCTGGGGCGCAAACTGTAGATTGCGTCAGGCAAGTGCATTTCAGAATTTCTCCACCCAAGGCCGCAGTTCTATTTCCCATGCCCAAGCTGATCGGTGCTGGTCAATGAGTGCCAAATATGAATCAGCGATTGAGTCAGGATCCAGTAAATGGTGGGTGTGCTCTGTCATAGCGTCGGCGTCCGATTTCCCGGCAGTCGAGATCCCGCCATCAATTACCACATGCCCAATATGAATGCCTTTCGGGTGCAGTTCACGGGCAAGAGATTGACAAAGGCCGCGCAGCGCAAACTTGCCCATGGCAAACGGCGCCGAATTGGCGAAGCCTTTTACCCCCGCAGAAGCGCCCGTGAACAGCATTGTCCCGGCGTTTGAGCCAAGCATCCGCTTGCTGGCATGATGCGCCATGAGAAACGCGCCATATGCGGTCACCATGAGTGCGTTCTCGACATCGGACGGATCAAGCTCCGAGATCGGCCCTCTGCTTCTTGCTGAAGGGTTATAGATCGCGACCTCAAGAGGCTTATTGATGGAGTCGATATGGGCAAACAGGGCTTCCACTTCGCGTGGCTCGCGCGCATTGCATTCGATCAGGTCCGCATTCAACTCCGAGCCGATTTCCGCCAGATCAGTAACGTCCCGCGCCGCTAATACGATGTGGTATCCCCTGGCGAACAATTTGCGGGCAACAGATGCTGATAGCCCCTGTCCAGCGCCGATGATGAGTGCTGTCCCTGTCATAGTCTACCTCCATCAAATCCATGGGTTTCTTCGACCAACGTTGAATTGGCAGGATACTTTGAGAGAACCCTATGAGCGCCCGTGCGGTGCGTCAAAATCCAAAACCGGATTGATCGGGATTATTCGGTGGGGATTTATGCTCTCATGGCTGATGTGATAATGGCGGACGATATGGTCGAAATTTATCGTCCCGGCGATGCCCGGCATTTGGTATAGTTCACGTGTATAAGCCCACAAATTGGGGTAATCGATAAGCCGCTTGCGATTGCATTTGAAATGCTGATGGTAAACCAGATCAAAGCGAACCAGCGTGGTAAACAGGCGCCAATCGGCTTCCGTCAAATCGTCGCCCACGAGATATCTTTGTCGGCTCAATCTCTCTTCCAGCCAATCCAGGCTTTCAAAGAGGGGAACGACAGCTGCATCATAAGCGGCCTGGGTTGTGGCAAAGCCTGACTTGTAGACCCCGTTGTTGATCGTGTCATAAACGCGCGCATTCACCTCCTCGATCTGATCCCGAAGCTGCGCAGGCCAGTAGTCGTGCGCATTGCCTGTCAGCCCGTCAAACGCCGTGTTGAACATGCGAATGATTTCAGAACTCTCGTTGGAGACAATCGTCTCGCGTTCTGTGTCCCACAGTATCGGCACCGTCACCCGTCCCGAAACCTTCGGATCGGCCTTGATATAAATATCACGCACAAATGGCAGCTGATAAAGTCGGTCGCCGGTCGCGCCGGGATAATCCGATGCAAAGCTCCAACCGTCATCCAGCATATCAGGATGAACAACAGAGACGTTGATATGGGTTTCCAGGTCTTTCAGCGCGCGGAACACGAGCGTGCGGTGCGCCCAAGGGCAGGCGTGGCTGACATAGAGATGATAGCGACCGCTCTCCGCCTTAAAGCCACCTTCCCCCGTGGGGCCGGCCGAGCCGTCAGCTGTTACCCAGTTACGAAACTTTGATGTCCATCGCTTAAAGGCGCCGCCGGTGCTTTTGGTGTCGTACCATTGGTCTTTCCAGACACCATCGACGAGCAGCCCCATGCAAAACTTCCTTGTATAAAGTGAAAAAGATTGATGCGGCGGTTCTGGTTAAAACAGTCCAATCACCGCCGCATGGAAGCGCAGTTTAAGCCGCAAAGCTCGTGATATATTCCTCGACCTGCTTCTTTGCTGCAGGAAGCTTTTCGTCTGCGTGCTGCATGAGTTGGTCGGCTTCAACGATGTGGATGTTGGTGATCCCGATGAAACCGAGCACGTGCTTCAGATAGCCGGTCGCGAAGTCAATCTCTGAACCGATCTGAGTGCCGCCAGAGGCAACAACCAAATAGCACGGGCGATCTTCACCGAGAGGTTTCGGACCATTTTCAGTGTATGTGAAAGTGCGGCCAAAACGGCAAACCTGGTCGATCCACAATTTGAGCTGAGCAGAAACGGTGAAGTTGTAGATCGGAACCGTGATGACCAGAGCGGATGCTTTTTGGAACTCGTCCACGATCTCATCTGACGCGGCAAGCGATGCCCGCGTCTCGTCAGTAATCTCTTCTTGCGGCGTGTAAGCAGCGGCAAACCAAGCTGCATTGACGACCGGCGGCGTGTTTTCTGTGAGATCGCGCTCGACAATTTCCGCGCCGTTTAATTTGCTCTGCAGACCCTCAGCCAACTGCTTGGCTAACGGCAACGAATATGAGTCTGCGCTGCGGGCGGAGGAGTTGATCAGCAGAATGGTTTCAGTAGATGACATTTTAATTTCCTTCGGAGTTGAGATGAAAAGCGAGCGAATGCGGGCAAACAAATTCATCGGCTTGACCTCCCGCGATCAGCGTCAAAGCAAACTGCGCTGTCCTTTGCGAAAGGCTCTCTGGCACTATCGATTAGCGGCATGAGGTGCACCTTGATTTTAATTTACTGATCGGTTAGTAAATTAATCTGTCGTGCCTGTCCAGCTTTTTATATTGATTGGTAGAAAAAATGTCCGATGATGAAAATCCATCGTCCGAAGTACGGGCTCCTGTTACCAAGCGCGGTCGACCGCGAAACCAGACGAAAGAGGACCTCCTTCATAAAGCGATGCTTGTATTCTGGCGCAAAGGCTATGAAGCAGCCTCTTTGGACGATCTGACGCTTGGCATGGGGATAACACGTCCGTCCCTCTACAATGATTTTGGATCGAAATATGAGCTATTTCTGAGCGTGCTGGATTATTACCGCGACCTATTTGGTGCCGAACCTATGAAAGCAGCGGCACAAGCCGATACTCCCGAGCAGGCGGTCGCTGCTTTTTTGCGAACAGCTCTGGAAGGCAACACACAGAAAAATAGTCCAACGGGGTGTTTGCTATCATGCGTTGCTGCGACCAATGCCACGGAGTTCCCAGAAGTCGGTGAAAAATTGGCGCAAACGCTTCAAGCGACACACGATGAGCTGTGCCGTGTGATTTGGGCGGATATTCCTCCCGCCGATGCTGAGGTCAAAGCAACACTGACGATTGATTTCATGAACGCGCAGGCCGTACGAGCGCGGGGTGGAGCTTCGCGAGACCAGATTCTCAAGGGTTTGCCCAGCCGCGTCGCGGCCGTGACGACAGCTTCACATTGCGAGGCTCGGTAGTCTCACATGGGGAAAATGTTTCGCGGCGAATGGATCACGGACGAAGGAATAAGCGCTGCACCCTCAGGCGCTTTCGAGCGCAGTCCATCCGTCCTCAGATCATGGGTTGAACCCGTCTCACAGGGCATAATCGCGCAGCAAAGCCAATATCCTGCGCAAGCAAATCGCTATCATTTATACGTTGCTTGGAATTGCCCTTGGGCGCACCGAACGCTGCTTATGCGCGCACTCAAGCAGCTTGAAGACATCGTAACTGTTTCGGTCTGCGCGCCGCGGCGAACGGACCAAGGCTGGATATTCGATCGCAATGCAGGCTACCCAGACGATCTTTTTGACAGCGAATTCCTACACGAACTCTATTCAAGATCGCATCGCAACTATTCAGGACGTGTCACCGTGCCAATTCTTTGGGATCGAGAGACGGACACCATTGTTTCCAACGAATCCGCAGACATTGTTCGCATGTTTGGCAGTGTATTCAATAACTGTGGCGGCAATGATTGGGATGCCTACCCGGTCGATTTGCGGGCGGAAATCGATCTCTGGAATGATCGCATACACAAAAATCTGAACAACGGTGTCTACCGGGCAGGATTTTCAGAGTCCCAAGAAGCGTATGAAAAAGGCTTCCACGATGTGTTTGAGACCCTTGATGCTCTTGAAAGCCATCTTGCAGACCGCCAGTGGCTTATGGGCGATGAGTTGACGGAAGCTGATGCTCGGCTGTTTCCGACATTGGCACGTTTTGACGTCGCTTATTTCGGTGCCTTCAAGTGCAACCTGCGTCGCCTGATCGACTATCCTAACTTGTGGGATTATGCGCGACGTCTATACAACTCGCCCGGTGTCGCAGCCACTGTTCGCTTCGACATCTACAAGCAGGGCTATTATTCCAAAAGCCCGAAGCGCAATCCAAATGGCATCGTGCCTCTTGGTCCTGATATTGACTGGAGCCTTCCTTCGACGCGCGGGTCGAGCTGAGCCGCTGTCATTCATACTGCATGTGCGCTTGCCGTATTCGCCGCGATACTGGTTCTTGCCGATATTGTCGTTAGTGCCACACTCATAATGTCTTTGAGCACTTGCGGGTCATCGGAAATTCTGGCGGTCACACCCATGGCGCGCGTCTGCGCAGACAAAAAACGTGCAAGGGCTCTGACATCTGTTGCGGGCGATAACTCTCCATCGCTGCAAGCCTTTCGGAGGCGCTCGTAAAAGGCTTGCTCTTCTTCGGAAAACGCGGCCACAACCTTGCGCCTTATTCGACGCGATTTGATCTCACTGTTTTCCGCAGCTTGCACCACAAGGCATCCGCCGCAATTGTCAGCGTCGGTGAGATTTTCAAAGAAAACCTGCAGCGCATCTGATATGGCCTCGACAAGAGATGAGTTTTCCAAGGCGGCTTTGAAACGGGCGTCGGATTTTTGACGATAGAAGTCTAAAACGTGAAGAAACAGCCCTTCTTTGCTTTCAAAAGCAGCGTACAGGCTGCCTTTGCCCAAGCCGGTCGCTTCGGATAAATCGTCTACGGATGTGGCTTCGTAACCAAGCTCCCGAAATACGGCGAGGGCGCGATTCAACACGAGCTCCATGTCAAATTGTCTGGTCTTTGCCATTTAGACACCTGTCTCCGTTCGTCCGACGCCATTGTTTTCGCTCGTCGTCGCTTCATACTCCTTGAGAGCCAAGACTGACGAAAATGTGGATACACAATAGGGGACGAGAAAGGTCAATCCTATTCGAATGGCGGATCCCGGATCTATCTCGCCCGCTATGATCTTTTGCCCGTGATTGATGAGTGCTAAAACGATGCCGACGACAAAACTCATCAGAAGGGCGCGCCGAACGACTCTTGGTCTACACGAATAAGAGATGAGGCTACGCATGCTGTGAGACTAGAAGTTCTTTGACAGTAGTGTTTCAGCCGTCATCGCAAAAGCGCGGAATGCAATCCGCGCCTCCATGGGTTTCAGGCACTCAGCAATTTGTTTGCCCACCATCGCAATTTTATCTGCGCCATTGGTTGCACTCTCCCGATAGACAAATTCGATATAGATCGGGCAAGCGTGAGGCGCGGTGTCCATCTCGCACACCATGACATTGCATTTGTCGACTGCAATGCCGTAGGTCGCCGCCAGAGTGTCTTCAATCGACCCGAGCAGCGGCTGCACGTCGGATATAAGCGCTCTGTCAACTTTGATGCTCAGATTGGGCATAACGCTGAATTACCCCATAAATCGAGCAATGGTGTCGCCGGGCGGATGACCGGGCCATTTGATGACTCCCATCTTGATCGAGGAGCGTTCGAATGTGCGCTCGGCATAGGCTGTGGTTTTCGGCAAGTCAGCCCACATCCAGTCATATCCCAAATACAACAATCGATACAGACTTGGTCCCCAGAACGCATCGGCCATGGTGAATGTCTCACCAGTTGCCCATGTGCGATCGTCCGACAAGCGTTCATCCAAGCCTCTGATTGCGTTCTGCGCGTGATCGATCAGTGACTGCATATTTGCTTCGTCGGAGATGAATTTTCGGCCCGCTTCTTCTTTCATAATTTTATGCGCATAGGCCTTTCGCAGCGGATGATCGGGGGCCATCGCCTCAAGCCGCAAATTGATCTGCTCGATCTTGCGGGTGTGCGCGTCCTGCATGCCTTTTTGGATGGCCGTGGGACGATGATCGCCGGCTGGGTTCTTGCCGTAAAACAGGCCCGCTATGGGCAATCCATCTACGATGTCGATTTCTTTGATGACGTCGTCTTTATTCTGATCAGGGATGAGCGTGTTCTCTCCAACACTAGCCACATGCATTGTGATGGTTCGTGAGTCTGCGATAACTTCGTTCGTCTCATAGTCGACCAAAGTTGGCACGACGAGCGGATCGAAACCTTCCTTGCCAACATCCGTGGCTCCTGAGTAAGAGCCGACCAAAGGCCTCTCTTTAGCAAGTTTCGAACTCATCCGCAGTTGCACATACTCAGGCGCATAATTCTCATTTAGCGGGGGCATGATGACCAGTTCATTGCTTGCAAATGAATGGCCTGCTTCGAGCAGAGCTACGCGCGACTTCTGTGAGCAAATCGACATCGTGAAATGAAACAATTCAAAGCGTGGTGACGCCTCGCTTTCTCCTCGGGGGGTGTCTGGAACCGGATGATCGGGGTGAACAATTGTCCGCCGTGCGGCGTCCCCCACCGCGGCCATTCTGGCTTGACGTGCGAGAGCTTCAAGATCGGGCTTTGTGTGCTGGTTCATTGCTTTTTTCCTGTCGTGGTAGTCGTGTGATCAAACGGACCGGCGCATGCCTGCGTCCACCAATAATTCGGTCCCGGTGATGGCGGTGGCCTCGCACGCAAACAAAACCGTGTCGGCAATTTCGGAAGGCTGCACGAACCGTCTCAGCGCGAGACCGAGATCTTCGGGTATCGTGACTTTCAGCGCCTCGTCAGGACTGACGCCAGCGCGTTCGGCATATTGCTCAATTTGACCGCCCGGCTCGGTCCATTGCGGCGTGAGAGTCGGCCCAGGCGATACATTGACGATCCGAACCCCTTGGGGGCCAAACTCGGTCGCAATATTGCGCGACAAATTCATGATTGCAGCCTTGGTTGCGCAATAGTCTGGCTGGATCACAATAGGTTCGCGCGCGAGCACGCTTGTGACGTTGACAATGACACCTTGATTTTCGATCAAAGACGGCAGGGCGGCACGTGTGGCCCTTACCATCGAAAACAGGTTGATGTTGAACAACCGCTCCCAATGGTCATCAGTGGTTTGCAAGAAACCTTCTCGCACCGGAGATGCACCGAGATTGTTGATAAGAATATCTACACCACCCATGATTTTGATGGCCCGCTCGATAAGTTCGACCGGCCCTTGGCGACTGCCAAGATCAAGCTCAAAAGCGCCGCCGCCGCAGGAGGTGGTTACCTGCTTTAGCGCGTCTGTTACGGCAATATCAGCCGATACGACAACAGCGCCGTCAGCGACGAAACGCTTTGCAATTTCCAGTCCAATGCCCACACCGGCACCTGTGATGACAACCCGTTTTCCATCAAATCGCTTAGCCATGTCCAATGCCCACCCCACTCAAATTATCGCAATGTTTTGAAACCACGTTCTCGAAGCCTGGCATCAGTGCAGCAGCCAATTGGTCCGCAGGCAGTTCATCGAAGATGCGCGAAAAGACCTCTGGTCCAACGGAATTCAGATGTCCTGCGGCAGCCAAAATTTTCGCTAGATCATCAATCGGTAGGGCGCCTTCACCGATAGGCAAACGGTGATAGAGGCAGTCCTCAAACAAGGTCATCGTGTTTGGTTTTGCAGCGGTTCCATCTGCAAACTGGACGTGATCAATGGCACCGGAAGGCAATTCGCTGATCAGGTGATCAGAGCGGCCGCCACGGCAGTAATGCCACGTGTCAAACATCAATTTCACATCAGGACGATCGATACGGCGCCAAACGTCAACGACATCTGCAAAACGCTTCAGGCCCCACATCGGCATGGCTTCGAGTACACAAACCATGCCAAGGGACGCTGCCTTATCCGCAAAAGCATATAAACGCTGAGCAATCTCGTCGCGGTTATAGCGGCCTTCGGGAAAGGCTGTGATTGTGAGCAATCGGTCAATGCCGAGCGCCTGGGCAAATTCAAGCTCGCGACCAAGCCCCGCTTCGAGAAAAGGGATCATCTCTTCCGCAGCGCCTATGGGCCGCCAATCGGGTAGCCATGATACAATCGGGTCGAGGTAAGTCAGTTTTTGGCCAGCGTCGTCTGCCATGGCTTTGATGGACGAAAGCGTTTCACCCGTTTCAAGCAGCGCAACCACGTCAAAAGGCGAAATATTGAGCGCGTCGAAACCATGCTTGGAGGCGAATGCCAGTCGCTGCTTGTAGGTGAGGCCCCTGACGTTTCCCCACCACAATATCCTCTTGGGTGGCGGCGCAATATCCGCGTCAGAAAAGATCGCACCCAAAACCACACCCTCCCAAGCGGATTCCAATAATGGAATGATAGTTACACATACATGCAAGTCCATGTAAACCGATAAATATGGAAATATGCTATTGACGACCAGGCGGGTCGGTGCCTTACTGGAATGATTAGTCCATACTTGTCGCGTTCTGGGAGGAGCAACAATGACTGACATCAGGAACAATTTAACCCGTCGTAAAGTGCTAATTGGTGCTGGCGCGGCTGCAGCAGCGGTCAGCTTTCCAATGCCGGCGATCGCTCAAAGCGGCGCTTTGAAACTTGGCTTCGTGCATCCGGAAACAGGACCGTTGGGTGCTGTCGCTGCTGGAGACAAATTCGTTCTGAACCATCTCAAACAGCAACTGTCAGATGGGATCGTCGTGGATGGCGGGCGCAAGCGCGCAGTCGAGATTATTGTCAAGGACAGTCAGTCCAGCTCCAACCGCGCTTCGGAAGTTGCAGCGGAACTTATCTTGAACGACGAAGTGGATATGATGGTCGCGGGCATCCACCCGCTGACGGTCAGTCCCGTTGCCGACCAATGCGAGCTCAATGGGGTGCCGCTGGTCTCCACCATCACACCTTGGGAGACGCAATATTATGGTCGCGGCGCGACTGACGAGAAGCCGTTTGACTGGCAGTTGCACCTGTTCTGGGGCTTCAGTGAAATAACCAACACCTACATGGACATCTGGAACCAGCTGGACACCAACAAGGTTGTCGGTGGCCTTTGGCCTAACAACCCAGACGGTATCGGTTTCGCTCAGGGCTTTACCCCGGTTCTGAAGAGCAACGGTTATACGGTCGTTGATCCAGGTCGATATCAGGATCTGACTGACGATTTTTCCGCCATTATCGCCCAATTCAAAGAGGCTGGTGTTGAAATCATTACCGGTGTGGCCTTGCCACCAGACTGGACGACTTTCTGGACGCAGGCAGCCCAACAAGGCTTCAATGTGAAAGCCGCAACAACCGCAGCTGCGCTCGCATTCCCCGGCACGGCTGAGTCGCTTGGACCTTTGGCGCAAAACCACAGCTTCGATTTGTTCTGGCACCCAAGCTATCCATTTGAAAGCTCCATTAGCGGCGAGAGTGCTACTGACTATGCCAAGGCTTTTGAGGCAGTGGAGAACGCTCAGTGGATTCAGCCGATTGGTACGATCCACATGATCTTCGAGACAGCTATCGATGTTCTCAAACGTTCAGGCGGCGGAGACTACGATGCCACCCGCGAGGCGCTTTTCTCAACCGACATTCAGACCATAAGCGGCCCGGTCAAGGCGGGAAGCGGCCCGGTTAAAAACGCGGTCCTGACGCCTCTGACAGGTGCGCAGTGGCGTCAGTCTGACGGTCCTCATGCTTTTGAACCCATCATTGTATCGACGGTTGCCGCTAAAAACGTGCCCGCTGGTGGCAAGGTAGAAAGCGTTTCCTGATTTTGGGCTCCTCCCAAGGTGATGGGGCGGGTGAGCATACTTTCTTTTTAGATGCTCACCCGCCGGATCTTGGCGGCTGACGATTGGTTTTTCATTGACCCCTCTATTGCAACTCAAATCTGTCGATAAAGCATTTGGTGCTGTGGTGATCGCGAAAGGTCTCGATCTGACCGTGCAGGCATCCGAAGGCTTGGGCATTATCGGACCCAATGGCGCGGGCAAAAGCACGTTGTTCAATCTGATCACGGGAGATCAGCACATAAACGGCGGCTCGATCACGTTTGGGGGGCGAGAAGTTTCAAAGGACAAGCCTTTCAAGCGTTGTCGGCAGGGCATCGGGCGATCCTACCAAATACCCCATCCGTTCGGCAAAATGACGGTTTATGAGAATATTCTCACGGCAGCAGTCTTCGGCTCGGGCAAGGGTGAAGCAGAAGCAAGTCCTCATGTGATCGAGGTGCTGCATCTAACTGGTTTGGCAAAAGAGGCGAACAAGCCTGCCGGGCACCTGACCCTGCTGCAACGAAAGCGCCTGGAATTGGCGCGCGGTCTGGCGACTGATCCCAAACTACTTTTACTGGACGAGATTGCTGGCGGGCTTACCGAGCACGAGGTCCAATCTCTTATCGGAACCATTCGCGACATCCGCAAAACCGGCATTGCCCTGATCTGGATCGAGCACATCGTTCACGCTTTGCTGGCAACGGTTGACCGTTTGATCGTGCTGAACGGCGGCGAATTGTTGGCCGATGGCGAGCCTGAAGCGGTCATGAAATCTCCACAGGTCCAAAAAATCTATATGGGGGTGGAGCCCGCATGACCACGATTACTACGCGAAATCTGAAGTCGTATTACGGTGATTTCCAAGCGCTGTTCGGCGTCGATGTGACTTTCAAGTCAGGCGAAACGACTGCGATTATCGGCGCCAATGGCGCGGGCAAAACCACGCTCATGAAGTCGATCTGCGGCATGATCAATACAACGCCTCAGATGATTTACGTGGATGACGTAGCCGTAGGTGGGCGTCCGGCACATACGGTGATCGAGACCGGCATTGCGATGGTGCCAGAAGGGCGGCGATTATTTCCATCGCTCTCAGTTGAGGAAAACATCGTTCTTGGAAGCCACTCTCATCGCTCCGGGCCTTGGTCACTTGAACGCATTTACGACCTGTTCCCAGTCCTTGCGGAGCGGCGGCACTTATCGGGAACTTCTCTTTCTGGCGGCCAACAACAGATGGTCTCCATTGGGCGCGCTCTGATGAGCAATCCAACCATGTTGCTTTGCGACGAAATCAGTCTGGGCCTTGCCCCGGTCATCATCGAAGACCTCTATACAACGATCAAAACACTGAAAGACGAGGGCATGTCGATCGTCATCGTTGAGCAAGACATCCAGCGCGCACTCAGCGTGGCGGACACGGTTTACTGCATGCAAGAGGGGCGGGTTTCGCTGTCCTCATCCGCGGCAGAGGTAAGCCTGGACGCCATACGCGACGCTTACTTCGGAATGTGATGATGGATTGGATCAACACACTTTTGCAGGGGATTTTGTTAGGCGGCGTCTACACGCTGTTTGCTGTGGGGCTTTCGCTGATGTTCGGCGTCATGCGGCTCGTCAACATAGCCCATGGTGACATGATCGTGCTTGCAGGTTTCGTCTCGCTAATCATCGTCGAGTCCTTGGGAATTGGCCCCATTCCAAGCCTTCTAATCGTCGTGCCGGTCTTCTTCGGTTTCGGATTTTTGCTTCAAACAAACATCCTCAACCGCACGCTGGGCGACGACTTGCTGCCACCCATGATCGTTACGTTTGGCATGGCGATCGTCATCCAGAACGCACTCTTGGAAGGTTTTTCCGCCGACAGTCAAAAGCTCAGCCTCGGCGAGGTGGAGACAGCAAGTGTCGCGCTCAACAATGACATCAGCCTTGGCATCTTCCCGATTATCATCCTTGCGGTCGCCATTGGTACGATCATAGGCCTTCAGGCTCTTTTCTATCGCACCAAACTGGGGCGCGAATTTCGTGCCACATCGGATGATCCAGAAGCGGCGCGCATGATGGGGATCAACACCAAACGCATATTCGCTATTGCAACAGGGATAGCCATGGCTGTGATTGGCGTTGCCGGCGTCCTAATGGCCATCCGCACGACGTTTGATCCGCTATCGGGTCCCGTCCGCCTGCTTTTTGCCTTTGAGGCCGTCATCATTGGTGGTTTGGGCAGCATATGGGGCACGCTTGCTGGCGGCATCGGCCTAGGTCTGGCGCAGGCAATTGGTGGACGCATCGATCCGCAGTTTCAGATCATGGCCGGTCACTTGGTCTTTCTCGCAATTTTGCTCGCACGGCCGCAGGGCTTGTTTCCAAAGGTCTCTCACTGATGACCGCATCTGATTATAAAATCACGCGCGCAACGCGAGCATCAACCATCGGGCTTTCGATCTTGGGATTGCTGTTTGTTGGTTTGCTTTTGTTTCCGATGACAGGCGACCGATCCACAATGCGGCTTGTGGTGGAAATTTGTTATTTTCTCGCTCTTGCCCAGATGTGGAACTTGCTGGCTGGCTATGCGGGGCTCCTTTCCGTGGGCCAGCAGGCCTTTATCGGTTTCGGCGGTTACATGATGTTCGCGTTCGTCACGTATGCGGGCCTCTCACCGATCATGAGCTTGCCGATCGCCGGATTACTCACCGGTCTTATTTCGTTGCCCGTTGCTTTACTGATGTTCCGCTTGTCTGGACCGTATTTTGCAATTGGCACTTGGGTCGTAGCGGAGGTTTTCAAGCTGGCATTCTTTGAAGTGCCTGCGCTCGGCGGCGGCTCTGGCATGAGTCTGCCGCTTGATGCCGTTCGCGCCATCGCATCGGACCGGGCTGGGCGGGAACTCATCATCTACATGACCGCCTTGGCAATTGCCGTCGGTTCGGTGGCAATGGTCTATCTTTTGCTACGATCCCGATTTGGTCTTGGCATGACCGCGATCCGTGACAGCGAGATAGCCTCTGGTTCGGTAGGCGTTGATACTTTCCGCCTCAAACTCGGCGTCTTTGTCGGCGTTGCAGCTTTCACCGGCATGATCGGAGCGCTGATCTTCCTGCAAAAATTGCGCATTTCGCCGGTTGCGGCCTTCGATGTCATGGAATGGTCCGCTGCCATCATCTTCATTGTCGTCATCGGTGGCATTGGGCGCATTGAGGGGCCATTTGTGGGCACTGCCATCTTCTTCGTGCTGCGCGAAGTGTTTTCAGATTATGGCTCTTGGTATCTCATCGCTTTCGGTCTGATGGCTGTCGCAATCATGCTCTTTGCCAAGCAGGGCATCTGGGGGCTGATCGCCGATAGATACGGCATCACCGTCTTCCCCATCATGCGTCGCGTGGAATTTAGCGATGCCACAGCCCTTCGAGTTTCTTCATCAACTTCAAAAGTAACGGAATAATCAAATGGCTCATGACAAAGACAATTATCTTCTCTGGCAAGGCACGGTACGCGAGCTTTCTCTGCCGGAACAATTGCGCGTTGCACGCGAGACGGGCTTCGGAAAAATTTCGATTACGCCTCTTCATGTCACCAAATGGAAAGAGGCGGAGGGTTGGTCCGCGAAAGATATGCTGGCCATGGCCGCGGATGAGGGCGTCAAACTGGCCCACCTCGACCCGCTCACACGGTGGGCACCCAAGTGGAAGCCTGACAATGTGGCGGAAGAGTTCTTCCCGTTTCTTGGCTTCTCGGTCGACGATTTCATGAAGCTGGCGGAAGAGTTTCAAGTCGAGAGCATGTCAACGATATGCTGCTTTCCTGCCGGTACGGTAAATTCGGTCCAGCTGACGGAGGCTTTCGCGTCCATTTGTGACCGTGCAGCGAAAATCGGTGTGCGCTGCGATCTTGAATTCATCCCGTTTTGGGGTCTGTTCGATCTTAATATGGCGTGGGCGGTGGTGCGTGACGCGGGCAAAGACAATTCCGGCATTGTTTTTGACTATTGGCATTTCATGCGCGGCAATCCCGATCTGGATCTTCTCGCCACCATTCCTGGAGAGAAAATATCTTCGGTTCAGCTGGCTGATGCACCGCTGACCTATCCGGAAGACCGCAGCGCACCGGATGATTGTCTCAACTGGCGCGTGCCGTGCGGCGAGGGCGAGTTCCCGGTCACCGAAATCACAAAGACGCTTGGGAAAATTGGCGGCATGAAAAACGTCGGGCCGGAGATATTCTCCAGCAAATTCGACGCCATGTCAGCCGATGAGATCATTGCATCTATCCGCGACTTTTTCCCCCGCGCACTTGAGCAAGCGGGGCAATTGAACGGCTACTCAGCGCAAGCTGTTTGACCTTATTTCTGGGAGGAAAATCATGGCTGACGTCAAAATCACAAATCACAAGGCTGACATCAAGGACATCAAAATACATTACACTGTCGCGGGTTCTGGGCCTGCGATCGTGCTTATTCACGGCTGGCCTCACACCAATTATGGCTGGCGCGAAGTGCAGACGATTCTGGCCGAGAGATACACGGTCATCTGTCCCGATATCCGGGGTGCGGGTTACTCAACGCGGCCTGAAACCGGCTATGACGCTGATAACTTGGCTGACGATATCCGCACTCTGGTTCACGATCACCTGGGCCACAACAAGGTTGTCGTCGTGGGTCACGATTGGGGCTCCGTGTGGGCCTATCACTATGCCGCCCTGTTCCGCGATGAAGTGGTTGGGTTGGCCAATTTCGAGATGATGATACCCGGCACGGGCGGCCACGAAGAGGGCATGCAACCCAAGCCTGAAGGAAAATTCTTCTGGCATATGAATTGGCATTCGGTGCCGGTTTACCCTGAAGAACTGATCCGCGGAAATGAGCGGAAATATCTCGACTACTACTACACCGAGTTTTCCTACAACCCGCAAGCTGTGACCAAGGAAGCGCTCGACGAATATGAGCGTGCTTTCACGCAATTCGGGTCTTTGCGCGCGGGTTTGGAAATCTACAAAGCGTTCTGGAAGCACCAAGAGCAAGCCATCAAGCACATGAAAAAGCCGCTGGATGTGCCCGTGATTGCTTGGGGCGGGGCGGCACTGATGAACAATTGGTGCTTGGAGAGCATGGAGAAAGTCGCCAGCAATGTCACTGGCGGCGGCATTCCCGAATGCGGTCATTGGGTCGCTGAGGAGCAACCGACCTTTGTTGCAAAACAGATCATGGATCTAGCCGATAGCACGCTCTGAAAGCGGCTGGCCAAGGCTTCAGTCCTCAAAAAAAATGGGAGATTATAAAATGACAGGTGCAGTGAAAACCACGCCGGATATGATTACAGACATCACGCTTAAGGAGTACGCGGGGACCAAAAACGAGCGAACAAAGCAGATCTTGGCATCGCTCATCAAACACCTTCACTCATTTGCGAAGGACGTAAAACTAACACCAGACGAATTAATTTTTGCTACACAGTTCCTAGCATGGGGTGGCCAGATCAGTGATGAAAAGCGGCATGAATTTATTCTGCTGTCTGACACACTCGGTTTGACCATGCTCGTCGAAACACTAAACGACGATCTACCTGAGGGCGCGTTCGAGCCGAGCGTTCTGGGACCGTTTTATCGTGAGGGTGCTCCCTATATCGAGCACTATGACAATATTTCGCGCGGCGAAAATGATGGTGTTGCAGCTCTCATTACCGGTCAGGTTCGTAATATTGACGGTGAGCCGTTATCTAATGCCGAACTCGATATCTGGCAGACAAACAACAATGGTCTTTATGAAAATACTGACCCCAATCAGCCAGATTTCAACCTAAGAGGCAAACTGAAGACGGATAAGGACGGCACGTATGCTTTTTGGACTGTGCGTCCCGAAGCTTATCCAATTCCAATTGATGGGCCGGTAGGAAAACTGCTTGAGGCAGGCGGGCGTCACAATATGCGCCCCGCCCATATCCATTTCATTGTTTCATCGCCGGGTTACAAAACGATCGTATCGGAGATCTTTGATCGGGAAGATGAATATCTTGGCGGTGACGCGGTGTTCGGCGTCAAGGACTCGTTGATCACCGATTTCGATCTGACGGACGATCCGGAAACGGCTCAAAAATACAAGAAGGAAAATCCATTCTACACCATGCGTTACGACTTTGTTCTGGTTCCTGGCGACCGTGCAAAAGTCAAATTCTCCGCGGCTCGTTAGATGCAAGCCATGGAACCATTCGTATATGAAGCCTTGTCATCTAGGGTTGTCTTTGGTCGAGGTCGCATTAGCGAGGCACGAGACGAACTTGAAAAGCTGGGCGCGAAGCGGGCTCTCGTGCTTTCGACACCGGAGCAGGAAAAGGACGCGCAGGCACTCGCTTCAAGTCTTGGGCCGCTTGCCGGTGGTGTCTTCAGCCAAGCGGCCATGCACACCCCGGTTGATGTCACTAACCAGGCGATGGTTGTAGTCTCCGACAAGTCTATCGATGCAGTGGTATCGATTGGCGGCGGTTCGACCATCGGGTTGGGCAAAGCAATCGCCCTTCGCACCGACATGCCTCAATTGGCCATTCCGACCACCTATGCCGGATCGGAAATGACCCCCATTATTGGTCAGACCGAAGATGGCGTGAAGACGACGCAGACAACGCTGAAAGTGTTGCCGGAAACCGTCATCTACGATCCGGAACTGACCTATACCTTACCATCCTTCATTGCAGGGCCGTCGGCCATGAATGCGATTGCCCATTCGGTTGAAGCTCTCTACGCCCAAGACCGAAACCCGATTGTTTCCATGCTTGCCCAAGCGTCGATCGAGGCGCTCGCAACTGCTGTGCCCAATCTAATGAGCGATACGCTGGACAGTGAAGCCCGAGCGAATGCGCAATATGGCGCGTGGCTTGCCGGTGCGTGTTTGGCATCCGTCGGCATGGCGATCCACCACAAGATTTGTCACACGCTTGGCGGCACCTTTGATTTGAACCACGGCGCTGTTCACTGTCTGATGATCCCCTACACGGCTGCCTATAATCGCGATCATGCTAGTGAAGCCATGAAGCAAACTGCGTCCGCATTGGGCGTGGATGATGCACCTGGCGGGCTCTACGACCTGATGTTGCTTTCTAACAAGCAAAAGTCCTTGCGCGATTTCGGATTGACTGAGAGCGATTTGGACAGGGCTGCGACGCTGGCCGTCAAGAATCCATATTACAACCCGCGCCCTGTCGAGAAGGACGCGATCCGATCCATGCTTCAGGACGCCTTTGAAGGTGTCCGGCCAATGTGACGCGGCAACGAACAGATTAATGAAATTGAGCTTTGGGAGGAGTTTAAATGACAATAGTGGAAACAGATGTATTGATCGTTGGCACTGGCCCAGCCGGCGGCACGGCCGCATTGGCACTCGCAACTTACGGCGTCGATTGTATCGCGGTCAGCCAATTTGGCGGACCGAGCCGGACGCCGCGCGCGCACATCACAAACCAACGAACAATGGAAGTCTTGCGCGATCTCGGCGTCGAGGAAGAGGCAAAACAATTTGCCCAGCCACAGGAAATGATGGCCAATAATGTATTTTGCACGTCATTGGCTGGTGAAGAACTAGGCCGCATCCATTCATGGGGTAACCATCCGCAACGGCGTGCCGACTACGAATTGGCAAGCCCTAGTTCGATGTGCGACTTGCCTCAGAATTTCTTGGAACCTGTCCTGATAAACAACGCAGTCAAGCGCGGTGCCAATATCAGGTTCAACACAGAATTTGTCAGTCACGAACAAGACGCAACTGGCGTTACGGCAAAGGTGGTCGATAAACTCACGGGCCAGGAATACTCGATCCGCGCGAAATATCTGATCGGTGCCGATGGCGGAAATTCAAAGGTTGTTGAGCAGGCCGGATTGCCGCTTGCGGGAAAGATGGGCGTGGCTGGTTCCATGAACATCATTTTCGAAGCTGATCTATCTGCTTATGTCGCCCACCGCCCAAGTGTCCTCTATTGCATCATTCAGCCCGGTGCCAATGTCGGCGGTGTCGGCATGGGCATTTTGCGCATGATCAAGCCCTGGAAGCGCTGGATGGTGGTCTACGGATATGATCTAGCCGAAGGCGCGCCGGAAATGACCGACGACTTTGCCAAGGGGATCGTGCGTTCGCTTGTCGGTGTCGACGACCTTGATGTCGAGATAGATTCCACGTCGCTTTGGACTGTCAACAATTGCTGGGCGGAAACGCTCAGCAAGGGCCGCGTCTTTGCGGTGGGTGATGCTGTCCATAGGCACCCGCCGACCAATGGTCTGGGTTCCAACACTTCCGTTCAGGACAGTTACAATTTGGCATGGAAGCTGGCCTACATCCTCAAGGGCTTTGCGGGCGAAAAATTGCTCGAAAGCTATAATGATGAACGTGCGCCCGTGGCCGAGCAGATCGTCTCGCGGGCCGGGCGTTCCATTGGCGAATACGGACCCATCTTTGGGGCGCTTGGTCTGGCGGATGCCGCCGATGTCGACGCGATGAAAAAAGGCATTGAAGCGCGCAAAGACAACACGTCCGAAGGTAAAAAACGGCGCGCCGATCTCCGCAGCGCCATTCGCGCAAAGGATTATGAATACAATGCCCACGGCGTGGAATTGAATCAACGCTACGTATCGACCGCTGTTCATGCAGGAAACGACGTGCACAGGCCATTTCAACGCTGTGCGGAGTTATATTACCAGCCCAGCAGTGCGCCCGGTGCAAAGTTGCCTCATGTCTGGCTCAACCGAAGAAGCCATAAGGTGTCGACGCTCGATGTAGTCGGTGGCGGTAGCTTTACCTTGCTGACCGGTATTGGCGGCGATGCGTGGGTGGAAGCCGCCAACCAAATGGCAAAGCGAACCGGCGTGACAGTCAAATCTGTTCAGATTGGTCCGGGCTGTGACTATGACGACATGTTCGGCGATTGGTCCGATCTTAGTGAAATAGACGAAGACGGCTGCCTGTTGGTGCGTCCAGACGGCTATGTCGCTTGGCGCAGCAAAACTGCCCCAGGCGTGGACGGCGCTCAACAAATCAATAGTGCATTTGATGCATGTCTCAGTTTGGCCACGTGATCACCATGACCAAACTTGAAAACGATATCCATGAAGCAGTGAGCGCTGTCCAAGATGGTGCCACCGTCATGATTGGCGGATTTGGCGGATCAGGTGCTCCGATTGAATTGATCCACGCTTTGATTGATAGCGGCCCAAAAAATTTGACCGTGGTCAACAACAATGCCGGTAACGGCCACGTTGGCATCGCTGCTTTGATAGAGCAGGGGATGGTCAGCAAAATAATTTGCTCATTCCCACGCTCCGCTGATCCTGTCGTTTTCAACGATCTTTATCTGTCCGGCGGTATCGAGCTGGAATTGGTTCCGCAAGGAACGCTAGCAGAGCGCATCCGAGCTGGCGGAGCAGGTATTCCAGCTTTCTTCACGCCCACAAGCGTCGGCACGGAGCTAGCGCAGGGCAAACCGGTGCAGAACTTTGACGGAAAAGACTACGTCCAGGAGCGTTGGCTGAAAGCTGATATCGCGCTCATCAAGGCGCAGATCGGCGACGCGATGGGCAATCTGACCTATCGAATGGCCGCGCGAAACTTCAATCCGCTGATGGCCATGGCTGCAAACCAAACGATTGCCCAGGTCAGCCATGTTACGAAAGTGGGTGCGATCGATCCTGAACGCATCATAACGCCGGGCATTTTCGTGGACCGGATTGTCCACGTTGCAAACCCGGCACAGGAAGAGGCGCTGAACCGTCAAAACGCTGTTTATCCGGAGGCCAGTGCATGAGTAAGCAGTTGAACTCAATAAAGCTTTCCAATGCTCAGATTGCTTGGCGCGCCGCTCAAGACCTGACAGACGGCTCTTATGTAAATCTTGGTATCGGTTTCCCGGAAATGATCGCCAAGTTTCAGCCCGAAGGGCGAAATGTCACCTATCACACCGAGAACGGTGTCTTGGGTTTTGGCAAAGCACCACCAGAGGGGCGAGAGGATTGGGACCTCATCAACGCCGGTAAAAAAGCAATCACCCTCAATCCGGGTGCTGCATTTTTTCACCATGCGGACAGTTTTGCCATGGTGCGTGGAGGTCATTTGGACCTTGCTGTTCTCGGCGCCTACCAGGTTGCTCAAAACGGCGATCTTGCAAACTGGTCGACGGGAAGAGGCGGTGTTCCAGCCGTTGGTGGCGCGATGGATTTGGTTCACGGCGCTAAAAACGTAGCAGTTGTTACTGATCACATCACCAAGAGTGGCGAGCCCAAATTGGTTGCCGAATGCACGATGCCTCTAACCGGGCAAGCCTGCGTCACACGCATCTACACATCGCTCGCCGTCATCGACATCGTCGATGCCACTTTTGTGTTGCGCGAAAAACTGGATGCACTCGCTTTTGACAACTTGCAGGCGGTTACCGGCGCGCCGCTGCATGTCGATGGCAAGATCGTGCCGCTGAACGTGCCCGAATTGTGAGGAAGTAGCATGCCCGAAGCCTATATCTGCGCCTACACGAGAACGCCGATTGGCCGTTTTGGCGGCGCGCTTTCTTCTGTACGCGCAGACGATCTTGGAGCGCTGCCCATAAAGTCGCTGATGGAAAAGCATAGGCAGGTAGATTGGGAAGGCATCGACGAGGTCATCTACGGTTGTGCCAATCAGGCTGGTGAAGATAACCGCAATGTTGCGCGCATGTCGGCCTTGTTAGCCAATCTGCCAAAGACTGTCCCAGGAACGACGATCAATCGGCTCTGTGGTTCAGGTATGGACGCGGTCATAATCGCCGCTCGCGGCATCAAGTCTGGAGAGATAGACATCGCTATTGCTGGCGGCGTTGAGAGCATGAGCCGCGCGCCCTTCGTGATGCCGAAAGCCGATGCCGCCTTTTCACGGGTAACCGAAATTCACGATACCACGATCGGATGGCGCTTCATCAACCCGGTGATGAAGACGCAATATGGCGTGGATTCCATGCCAGAGACTGGCGAAAACGTGGCTGAGGACTTCAATGTAACACGCGAAGATCAAGACCTGTTTGCTCTGCGCTCTCAACAAGCCGCCAAGAAAGCCCAGTCCAGCGGACGGCTGGCAAAAGAGATCACGCCGGTCAGTATCGATCAACGCAGAGGTGACCCTGTCGTCTTCGATAAAGATGAACATCTGCGCGACACGACCATTGAAAAGCTGGCGGCCCTCAAGGCTCCGTTTCGCAAAGGTGGTTCTGTAACCGCAGGCAATGCCTCGGGGGTAAACGATGGCGCAGCTGCGCTTATCATCGCGTCTGAAAATGCTGCAGCTCGGCATGGGCTGACGCCTATCGCCCGAATACTGGGGGCCGCCACTGCGGGAGTGCCGCCCCGAATCATGGGCATCGGACCTGCGCCGGCATCGAACAAATTGATGGCACGGCTTGGCATGACACAAGAGCAATTCGGCGTGATTGAACTCAACGAAGCTTTTGCCAGCCAAGCGCTCGCCACATTGCGCGAACTCGGCATTGCTGATGATGACCCACGGATTAACCGAAACGGCGGGGCCATCGCGTTGGGCCATCCGCTGGGAATGTCTGGTGCTCGTATCACCGGCACCGCTGCCGTCGAGCTGAGCGAAACAAGCGCACAATATTCACTTTCAGCCATGTGCATTGGCGTGGGCCAAGGCATCGCCATTGCTCTTGAGAGGGTCTGATCGAGGAGAAAGCCTGTTTCAGGCTGGAATTAACTGAAAAACAAATGGGAGAGAAACCATGCTTCATTCACGAAGAACAATTTTAGCGGCGATGGCCGCAGCTGCTGGCGCCAGTGTGCTGCCTCGACAGGCTCATGCCGAAGTCATCAAGCTCACTATGTCGTCCAGTCATCCGACCGCTGTGCCATGGGTGGGGGCGCTATCGAGCCATGTTGTCAAAGAAACAAATTCCAGACTTGCTGCCGCCGGATCGGCCATTTCGGTAGACTGGACTGAGAGCTATGGCGGCGCTCTCTATAAGTTTGACAAGACACTGGAAGCAGTAGCCGATGGACTGACGGACATGGGGTGGGTCGGAACGCTTTGGGAAGAGAGCAAGATGCCGCTCCAGAATGTGACTTTCCATACGCCCTTCGTCACCGATGACTTGCCGCTTCAGCTGTCAGTGATCAACAAACTACACCAAGAGCTTCCTGCTCTTTCAGAAGCTTGGCAGCGGCAAAAACAAATTTTCTTGGGTGCCAGCGGCATTGAAACTTTCCACATGCTGACGCGTGAGCCGTTTGAACGGTACGAACAACTCAACGGCATGAAAATGATTGCAGCCGGATCGGTCGGAAATTTTCTGAAAGGATCCGGCGCAGTACCGGTGAATTCAGGTCTTCCAGATTTCTACAATAATTTGAGTTCTGGCGTCGCGGATGGCGTTTTGATTGCATTTTCCGGTGCCGTTCCGTTCAAGCTTTTTGAACCTGCGCCGTATGTGACCAAGGTCAGTATTGGCAGCCAAATGACCGGAGGCCTCGCCGTCAACCGTCGCAGTTGGCGTAAGCTCCCTGAAGACGTGCAGGGCGTTTTGCAGACACTGGGCCAGGAGTATTCGCAAGTTCATGCAACCCAGTTGATGAATGCCGGACAAGCTTTTGAAGCTGCAATGACTGCTGGTGGTGCGACGATAACCACTCTGGATCCCGCCGAGCGACAAAAATGGGTCGACGGGCTCCCCGACATAGCGGCCGAATGGCGAGCGGTCACGGAAAACCGGGGTGCGCCGGCTGGCGAAGTGCTGAAAGCTTATATGGACGCGATGAAGGCCGCTGGCGTTCAACCTGCACGTGACTGGACATAATCGCGCTATGCGATTTCTTATAAAGACACCGTGGCGCCATGTTGCTGGCGCCACGCCAAGCGGTATTCCATCAGCGTGGAGCCGCAGAACTGTCTTGACGGGACGGCTTCCGTTTCAGCCGCTTGCCAACTTAAGTGCCGTTCTCAGCATTGCTGGAACGATTTGGACAGTTGCCATCATGTTCCTGATTACGGCTGATCTGTTGGGGCGATCAATTTTCAACTCTCCGCTGCCCCGCGTCCCTGAAATCGTTGGTTACTCCATCGTCGCAATCGTTTTTCTGCAGGTTGCCGATAGCATTCGACATGGCCGACTTGCTCGATCAGACGCTTTTCTCGATGGCATAGAAATGCGCACGCCTGCGGCAGCTGGCTTGTTCTTTTTCGTATTCCATCTTGTGGGTGCTGCAATCATGGCCTTGATCGCTTACGGCACACTACCTGATCTGCAAGAGGCTTGGATCTACGACGACTACTTTGGCAGCCAAGGCGACTTCGCTGTAGCAGTTTGGCCTTTTCGCGCCATTGTCGTTATCTGCGCAACGATTGCTGCCGCCGAGTTTCTTGTTCAGGCCTGGCTCTCGCTGCGCGCTGTTATGAAAGATGAACCTGAACATCCTGACGCTCATCGAGGCGCGCCAAAGGGATACACCGCGATCGCCATTTTCGCACTCATAGGTGCGTGTTCCGCTGCTCTGCTGCTCTCCGCATCTGATGGCTTTGCGATAGCCGCAATTCTGGTTGTACTGATGGTTTTGATCGTCTTGATCGGTATGCCAATTGCAACAGCCTTAGCTGCGCTCAGTTTCGTTGGCGTGTGGTTGCTGCGGGGCGATCTGGAGTCAGCGATCAATATGCTGAAGATCGCCGCGACAGGTTCCATTCAAAACCAGCTTTTCGGTGTCGTGCCGCTGTTCGTGCTCATGGGTATGCTTGTTCACGAAGCGCGGGTGGGGCGAGATGCGTTTGATGTGTGCCAATGGTTGCTTGGCCGCTTGTTAGGTGGCCTTGGCGTCGCAACAGTTGCTGCTAATACGGTGTTCGCGGCGATTACCGGAATATCTATTGCATCCGCGGTCGTGTTTACCAGAGTTGCGGTGCCACCCATGCTGGAACACGGCTATTCGGCGCGCTTTGCTGTGGGCGTCGTGGCTGGCAGTTCTGTTCTCGGAATGCTTATCCCGCCTTCGCTCCTGCTGATCGTTTACGGCATCATCGCCGAGGTTTCAGTTGGCGCTCTTTTCACCGCTGCTATCGTACCTGGTCTGATACTCGCTACGGGCTTTTGTTTCATGATTTACGGTCTTGCACGATGGGTTCCTTCTTTCGTCGGAAACCTCGATCGTATCATTTCAACTGATTTTCCAAGTGCATGGAGCCGCACACCTGCCCAAACTGAAACGCCGCGTTCGGCTCTTTTGAAGCTCACCCCTATCGCTTTCCTGGTGGTCTCGGTCTTGGGGGGAATCTACGGTGGATTTTTCACACCCACAGAAGCGGGAGCAGTGGGTGCTGTACTGGCGTTGATCGTTTACGCAATAAAGGCTGCCCTTCTGCCTGGCATGTCGAGTTGGGGCGCACTTTGGCGGGTTATGATTGAAACCGGACAAATTTCGGTTTCGATCCTGTTGCTCATTATCGCGGCCAATATGTACACGCGCATGATTGCGCTGTCGGGTCTGCCAGCCGATCTCGTGGGGCTAGCGACAAGTGCTGACCTTCAGTTGATGACTTTGATTGTCGTCTATCTGATTGCTTTGCTGTTGATGGGGATGGTCCTGGATTCCGTTTCTATAATGCTGATCACGCTGCCACTCATGTTGCCGCTGCTCGTCAGCTTCAACGTAGACTTGATTTGGTTTGGCATCGTGACGGTAATCGCAATAGAGGTCGGTCTGCTTACCCCGCCGCTCGGTCTATCCGTCTATGTCGTCAAAGCTGCACTTGGAAACACGCAGGTCACATTGCGCGACATCTTTATTGGCACAAGTCCCTTTGTGGCAGCCATGCTGTTCATGATCGCGCTTTTGCTTCTGTTTCCACAAATGACGAGCGTTCTAAGATGACGATAGATGCCAAAGCTATAGAGGCACTCTTTACACAAGCGCGTACTGCCAATCGGTTTCTTCCCAAGCCAGTGGAAGCGCAACAGCTTGCCGAGATTTATGATTTGATGAAATGGGGGCCGACTTCCATGAACGGCAGCCCGGTGAGGTTTGTGTTCCTAACGACACCGCAAGCACGGGCCAGGCTTTTGCCCGCCTTGTTCGATGCCAATATCAAGCGGGCTGAAAGTGCGCCAGTGATTGCTATTGTAGGGCAGGATTTGGAATTTTTCGATCACTTGCCCCGCCTTTATCCATCCTCACCACAAGCCATCAAGCTCTTCGAGAAGAATGAAATAGCAGCCCAAATCACGGCGCTTCGAAATTCTACCTTACAGGGCGCTTACCTCATAATGGCGGCGCGCGCAGTGGGTCTCGATTGCGGTCCCATGTCTGGTTTTGATAATGGTTATGTCGATCAAGAGTTCTTTGCCGGCACACGCATCAAGTCGAATTTCCTTTGTTCCATCGGTTATGCAGATCCGGATAGTACGTATCCCCGGGCACCAAGATTCAGCTTTGAGGAAGTGTGCCAGATACTTTGAGACCATCCAGAAATTTTAAAATTCTCTTGAACCGAAATATTGGAAGCTCGCAATGAATTATGATTACGATTTGTTTGTTATTGGGGGCGGGTCCGGCGGAGTGCGTGCGGCAAATCGAACTGCCGCGTTGGGGCACCGCGTCGCAATTGCAGAAGAAAGCCGGTATGGCGGCACATGCGTGATTCGCGGCTGCGTTCCAAAAAAACTATATGTCTACGCATCAACCTTTCACGAGCATTTTGAAGATGCGGCAGGCTATGGTTGGACGGTCGGTGACACTAAATTCGATTGGGACAAATTGGTTGCCAGCAAGGAAGCGGAAATTACCCGGCTGGAAGGGCTCTACAAAAAAGGTTTGATGAGCAATTCCGTTGAGCTTTTTGACAGCCGCGCAGAACTGCGGGGGCAACACGAGATCTGGCTCAAATCCGAAGACCGTGTTGTGACAGCAGACAAAGTTCTCATCGCAGTCGGCGGCACACCAAATCCTCACGCAGACTTGGAGGGACATGAACACGCTATTGTCTCTGACCAAGCATTTGATCTCAGCGCGCTTCCAGAGAGTATAATCATCGCTGGGGCGGGTTACATCGCCATTGAATTTGCGGGCATTTTTAACGGCTTGGGTGTGGATACGACAATACTCTACCGAGGGCAGGAAATTTTATCCGGATTTGACGATGACGTCCGAGAGCTGCTGCACGAGGAGTATGAGAAACGCGGGATAAAAATCATAACCCAGCAAGTCTTCTCGAAAATTGAGAGGCTTGAGAACGGCAAACGAAAAGCAACTCTTTCCGACGGGAGTGCAATCGAGGTTGACCAAGTAATGTTCGCTCTAGGTCGGGTGCCGCAAACGGACTCTTTGGGACTTGAGAATGCTGGCGTTAAAACCGACGAGTGCGGATACATTCCTGTTGATGGATACTCCAAGACAAATATCGCTAATATCTGGGCTGTTGGCGATGTGACCGACCGCGTGCAACTCACGCCAGTCGCCATCCATGAAAGCATGTGTTTTGTTTCCACCGAATTTAAGGGAAATCCGCAAGAGCCGAACCACGATAATATTGCCACTGCCGTTTTCTCTCATCCCGAAATCGGCACGGTTGGGATGACAGAACATGATGCTGCGCGCAAATACGAAAAGCTGAACATCTTCAAAACGACATTTCGCCCAATGAAATATACGCTGGCTAAACGTGACAGCAAAATGCTGATGAAACTGATTGTGGATGCTCAAACGGACAGACTTGTAGGGGCCCACATACTTGGTCCAGACGCGGGGGAAATGGCCCAACTCATTGCCGTCCCGATGAAAATGGGATGCACAAAGCAAGACTTCGACGACACGATGGCTCTACACCCCTCAGCAGCTGAAGAATTGGTAACGATGTATGAACCAAGTTATTCTGTAAAATCCGGTGTCAGGGTTCAATAAGTCGATACTAATTACTCGTGTCGTTTCGACAGTTATAAAGGGAAATCAGGTTCTTATTTCCGCTCAATTAATGAATTTATTTAGGTTTCATAGCGAATCAGCGTAATGCCGCTCGGGCTTTTGTCCCATCATTTACCAACGACAGTTACGATGAGTCCCAAATTTTCAACATGCAATGCGCCTTTTTTGTTCCTTTGGCGCTGACAGGGAGCAATTGCCAAATTTCAATGTCCGCTTCGGAGCAGCACGATTTCGATCTCCAATGCCTAATTGGGGGTGCATGACCGACCTTCGGCGCTTACAAAGTTCGTACTGATGTTGCTCAAACCTCCACCACCAAATCCTCAACGAACCCCGTCCGTTCACGTGCATATCCGAGCGGGTTGCAGATGATATGTGTCTGCCCGATTTGGTAGTCGAATGGCGTATGGGTGTGGCCGTGGATCCAGAGATCGGGTTGGTATTTCTCGATCATGCCCGACAGATCCGAGACAAAGGCAGCTGTCAAAAGATCATTTTCGTATTGAGGTGCGACTGAGTTTGGGTGTGGGGCGTGGTGAGTGACGATGATCGTTGGACCTTCGAAGGGCTTGGCCAATGCTGTTGTGAGATATTCGATCGACTGTCTGTGACGCACCAGGGCATCGTGCGGTAGGAATATGCGTTGGCCGGGCAACCCCTGTGCATCGTATGTTTTGATCATGCGGTGATCGTTCATGAACATTTCCGCTGCCACCATCGCATCTTCGCAGCGGTTCTTATACAACGCGTAATCGGTCCAAAGTGTGCAGCCGATGATACGGATTCCGCCGATCTTGCAGGTGCGGTTTTCGAGGAGGCGAATATTGGACTTTGAGTGGGCCTGGCTAGCCTCAGTCGGGACACTGCTGTGGTTGGCTTCGAAGTGTTTGTTCCCGTCGTCCACGCCTCGGTCAATGGCGTGATTTTAGAACTCGTGGTTGCCTACTACGAGAACCGTCGGCTGTAGGGTCAGCTGCTCGCCAAAGGCAATGGCTTCTTGAATGCTGACATGAATATCGCCAGCAAGAATGCAGATGTCATGATCAGGAATTGTGGTCGGTAGCCATGGCGGGGACACCCCGCGTTGGTGAAGGTCGGATAGAACCCAGACTTTCTGTTTCCGGCGTGGATTGCGCTCAGGACTGATGCCATCATCTGACTTAGCTTTATTGGGCGTATTGACGTTGATCATGGTTGGCACTCTTTGATTTCAATAACAATGTTGGGATAAAGCCCCCCGGCGATCAGGATGCTCTTGGCATTGCAGATGATCGGCGTCGCACTGAACGGACAGGCACGGCACAAACTGGAGTTTCCTGAGCCCAGAGCCTCGGCACCTAGTCGACAGCGACAGACGAAAGATAGGAAGCGTATGGCTCGCTGATCAGACAGCAGTCATGAATTTATCTCGGCTGTCCACGACCACACGGATGAGGCGGCGTAGGTTGCGGATAGAGCCTCCGCGCCAGTGGCGTTTGAGCGTGGCCAGCTCGTTTGCGGTGAGCGGTTCGCACCAATCTGCTGACAGGCCGCGTTCTGCGTAGGCAGCAAGAAGCAGTTGAGGAGCCAAGGCTTCCAGATGCTCTGGCTTTGGCGATGGGCAGCGGATGATTTCCAATCGGTTCTGCAGGGGAGTTGGAACATCGCGTAGCCTGTTGGCCGTGAAGACCCATGAGAGGGCACTGACATTCAATGGTGCTGCGAGGAAGCTGTCGAACAGGGAAGATGCGCGGCGCGGTTCAAGAAAGCCAAGCAACTTGGTCCGTGGGTCGCCGTTTTTCAATGAACCACCGAGTTTCTCCAGCTCATCGAGAATGATGACCGGGTTGGCGATTTGATGTTCCATGATTACGTTTAGGTGCACGCCGGCCGAACTGTTTCCCCATCGATTATCGGTTCCGAACATATGCGCGTCAGCCGTGCCAGCCGCGTCAATTGTGATTGATGGAACATCAACTGCTTTGACCAACTCTTCCAGCAGAGTTGTCTTTCCGCACCCGGGTTGTCCCACCAAAAGCACTGGTGGCAGCTTTATGGATGCATGCGGCACCATCGCACTGAGGATGCGGTCCGTGACCGAGGCCAGATGCGGAAGCATTTTGATCAATTGCGCACGGGCGTCGGACAGGTCCGGCGTGGGTAGCAGGGGCAATTCCTTTCCCACCAATTCTTCCCGAAACACCTTCAGCGGATCGTGGTGTGTATCGCCGTTGCGCTTTGGAAGACTGGGCAGAACGACAAGCGAAGGTTGCTCAGGAGTATAAGTACTCTCAGCACCTGACGTTTGGTTTGGACGATTACGCTCTTTCGACCGTGCAGGTCGAACCAAATCAAAATCATCAAACAGGTCTTTGCTGTCTGCCTTGTTTGAAGAGGTTTTGGAAGAAGGTTTGATTGAGCTACTGGGAAGATCCTGTCCGCCGTGCGCCACTTCTGTTCCATCAATCCAGTACGAATGCAGCCGCTTCACATCGCGAAGAATTGCAATGAGGGAATCGGGAGAATGCGCCTTCCGTTTCATACTCCGCATTGAAAGTGACCCGATCTTGATATCGGTATCCTCTTCGTCCGCTCCCCCCTCCCAACGTTCCACCAAATCTGGCGCCCGTGCCCTCACCACGTCCATTTGAGCGTCTAGCCACAAACGAATGCACTGGAAGGGTGTGGCCTCGGCATTGACGATGATCTTGGAAAGCTCAATCGACAAGTCAAAGTCTTCGCCCAATCCGCCGGGAAAGACGTGATCGCCCATGTCGGCCACGGCCGCACCCTTTTGCAATTGCATGAGGGTCAAACGCGCTTCAGCACATCGGACCACCGTGTGCATGACGGAATTGGTTATGGTGATACCGGTTGGCCTCGCATTTGAGAAGCGGCGAACGAGCAGAGGAAACAGCGCATCGCAGTCTCGGTCGACAGCGAAGTTGTACAGAACCGCATCTGCGATATCAGCGATGACTTTGCTGTTTTCCAAAAGCGCTGCTCGATTGAGCAGAGTGTAGAGCTCTACTGCAGAATCTTCACAACCTTCATTCACTACTTTGAAATACAACCAGGTGGAGTTCGGTATGGTCGTGCGAAGCGCGATCATCGGCAACTGACTGATCAGCCGCCTTCGTGCGATTGGGACACCAGCCAACAACAGATAGAGCAGCTGGGCGCTCAGCAGGTTGTTCTGCCCGTCCATTTTGGATGGCTGGATGATAAAGTCCGGTTCGTCCACCACATCATCACGCATGTCCACGCAGTCGGTTTGCTTGGTGAGCAATTCATCCAGTAACGGCGCCAGTTCCAGCAGTTCAGGCTTGTCGATCAGCTGGACAAGTGGCTGCACTGAGGCAGTGGCCAACAAATGATCGCCACGGGCGTTAGTCTTGGTGAGCTTACGTCCTTTAGTGGATCGCAGGCGGTAATTCATCTTGGCAGACCGACGCTTGTGGCTGCGAGCTGCGCGTTTAGCAAGATTGTGCACTTTGTGAGGGCGAGAACGTTTACGCATCGGATTTCCCTCCTGCATTTTCAGCAGAACCGGACATGTCCGAAACGCACTTCTTACCCCTAATAGATGGCGTGCCAGCTTTCGCTGCGATCATATCGGATGCCTCCAACGAGCCCCAGCCTTTGAACGAGGCAAGCACCGCCGCGCAGGCTGCATCGCCATCGCAGGCATGGCTGAACATAAGGTCCACGACCGGCTGTGGGATGGCGCCCTTGTTACCTCGGTGAACCTTGGCACAGGCCAACGCGAGCCTTACTGCCATGGCGGGATCATCGACGATCGACTTCGTATCCAAGCACCCATGATTATGAGCGCTTTCTTCAACCGGTATGGCTGACTTGGAAGCCTCAGCGTTATCATGACCGTTTCTAGCCGCGCTCTTCGCGATGAGAGCTCGCACCCATTTAACTGACGATGGCTGCAGGGCAGGGTGGGGTTCGTTTCTGTTTTCACGATCCATGACCATTACTCCTGCACTTCGAGAGTGGGTGCAGAACCGCCCATCGGCTTCTGGGACCAATAGCCTTCGACTGGTTTGTTGGACTTGAGGAGGGCGTGGACTGCCTGTTTTGGGCTGGCAAACTCGACAGGAAACACCAGCTCAAGGCGTCCGTCTTCAGCTCTCGTTTGCTCCAGATAGCCCGACCATTCGAGACGATTGCGAATGCTTTGCAGGCCTCTAGGAAGCTGGTGCTCATCGCACACGCGATATTGCGAACCCGGGAATACGAGAAAACGCCCGTTCGACATCACAGCACCGCTCATCTCGTAACCCCTCAGCACGCCCGCTGACGCGTTGAACTCCCACAGGACATCTTCGATTTCGATCGGTGTAAGGCTGAAGTTCTTTTCGTCTTCGCCGTCCAAAATCTCGCTTTCGTCCAAGAACGGAACACTCTTCAAAACCAAAGAGGCATGCGCGTTCATTGGGTAGCCAGCCGCTGCCAGCAGAGAAATGGCATCTTTGATGATCACTTTAACGATGTGCTCATCGTGAGCGCCCATTTCGAACGCTGGCACATCCTGGCTGATGACTTTCACATTGGGCTGGTCAGCCGTCATGCGGTTAATAACGCCTTCGGCAAACCGCATATGGGCGCTGTTGGCCTCAAGGCTGGTCGTGGTTAGAACGAAGACGGTGTGAGCCTTTGAGGAGAAGCGCGTGTCGTATTGGTGTCTACGCAACCGGTTCTCCACATCGCCGCTCGATCCGACATACACCGAGGAATGGACGTTGTCCTCTTCGCTAGACATGACGATTGCGTAGACTGCAGGCACAGTAAGCTGCAGCTGGCGCAGTGTGCTGTAGACGTCTCCGAAAAGTACGCGGAGAAGCTGGACATGAGAGAATGGTTTGCGGAAACGAGTGACCTGTTCCACGCCATCGACTTGCTCGACAGTCGTGATCGCATTGTCAGTCTTCCAGCCCTTTGGAAGAGATTTGGCTTCGGTGTTTGGGTTACGTTTCATGTGCTCAATCCTTTTGTGAGTAGATCGAACCGGCTCCGAAAACAGACGTGCGAAGAACAATCGAGGTCACACCTCCCGCCGCTGAACAGCAGAAGGCGCACCAAGACGGTCAAATAGAACACACCACGGCCAACGCACAGCGTACGACGGCGCAGTCTTCGAACGCGGTTCGAAAACTGGGTGCTACTGTTTGTCGATCTTGGAGTTGTCGGACACGAAAGCCGCAAGCGCACAGCGCGATGCAGCAAACGCCAGAGCATCATATTTATTCGGGGGAGGGTATTGGCCAGAATCAGCCAAGTGATTAAACGTGAGCATAGCTCAACCTTTCTGTTACGCGCAGATTAGGCTGGGTTAGGTCCCTGGAAGCGTTGGTAGCGCTCCAGGGCCCGCAGCCTATCTACAGATGATCGGTACCGTGAATCGACACCGTTGGCTTTAAGATCATTAGACGCTGCGTAAAAAGCAAGAGCCATATTTGGCTTTTCAGAATTAGGGTAAACGAACCTATTTGTTTGCCGAAAATCGCATTAGTTCAGAATTATAGATTACTCTGTGCACGGATCTCGGGAATTTTACCTAAAAAGCAACGTCCGTTATGCGCCCCATTCAGGACGTTTGGGCCATAAATCGCTTCCGATATTAGCGGACACTTCAATTATTTGATGCTCAAGGCTTCGCTAAACCCGCAACTTCGGCGATTTTAGTGGTTTGTGGCCATCAAACAGCGCCGCTATGGCTACCAGCGATTTGCAAGAGCGTGTCACCGTTTGAAACTGTGATCTTTTGCCGTCCACTTTTGACGATACCGTCCTGTTCCCATCTACTGAGTAATCTGGATACAGTGTGTAAAGTAGTGCCAGTCATTTCAGATATATCCTGACGGGAAATTGGAAAATCAATGAGCAGACCATCATCGGTTTTCCGGCCGATTTGTTTGGAAAGCTTCACCAGCGCATTTGCTACACGCTGTTCCACGCGCTCCGTCGCCATTTCAACGATACGCTCTTGCGTCTCCTGCAAACGCGCCCCAACGATCTTGTAGGTATTGGTGGAAAAAGTCGGGAACTTTGCAATCGTTTCGGCCCAGATGGAATTGGGCCATTCGAGGATGACACAATCGGCTGCGGCGACCGCATTGGCTGGATATTGCGAAAAGCCTAAAGCTAGAGCAATGCCGAGTAATTCGCCTGGCGCAATGAAACGGGCGATGATCTGCTCCCCGATGGGTGTAATTTTGACTACCCGAACGGCACCGTCCAACAAGAGAAAGAAGGAACCAGCTTCCTCACCTTGCTCAAAAACATGATCACCTTTTTTCACCCTTATGGATTTTGCTGGTTCCAGCAGAAGTTTGAGATCAGCATCAGTAATTCCGGCGAAAGGTGGCAGGTTTTGTATCAACGAAGGGTCAAGCTTGGTCATATTCTGCCTTGAGGTTGTGCTGGATCAAACTCGTGTCGCTTGTCATCTGCTTTAACGGGTTATCGCAAACAGCAAGACCTGGAAAGGGTATGACATGCGCAAAGCAATTCTGATAGCCGCCATGATGGCAACGGCTTTGAACGCTGGCTGGGCAAATGCAGCCGAGTTTGAAGTTCTGATGTTGAACAAGGGCGAAAAAGGCGGGATGGTTTTCGAGCCGGATTTCGTCAAAGCGGCGCCTGGTGACACCCTCAAATTCGTTCCCACTGACAAGGGGCACAATGTCGAATCGATCAAGGGTATGCTTCCCGATGGCGTTGAGAAGTTCAAAAGCAAGTTTAACGTGGAATACGTCCTGACGGTCGACAAGGAAGGTCTCTACGGCATCAAATGCTCTCCGCATTATGGAATGGGCATGATCGCCTTGATCGCCGTTGGCACACCGACCAATGAAGCCGATGCCAAAGCGGTTAAACAACGGGGCAAGGCGAAAAAGCGGTTTGAAGAAGCCTTCGCCCAATACGAGGCTTCCAAGTAAACCAAACGACTTGCTCGAACGAAAAGGCCGGTCAGATCCTCAAGATCTGATCGGCCTATTTCTTTTAATCGAGCCTTGTGTCGGTCTGTTTACAATACGGCTTTGAGCCAATTGCGCACCCGTCGTATGGACAGCAGTGGTGGGTTGTCTTTGACAAGACGGAAGCCCAGATAGTCTGGCGGGGTGCCAACAGCACAACCACCGCTTTTGGCGTCCTTAATGAAAAAGGTCATGTAGGATCGGTGACGACCTTCAACCACGCGAACGCCGCAATTGCCCTCACCATCGTCGGAAATGACCTTGCCATCTTGGGAAACTTTGGACCGTTTGTAGCAAGTCGATGTCCACTCCCAAACATTGCCGGACAGATCGAAGAGGCCGTTCTCGTTTGCGCCATATCCGCCACGAATGCGAACGATGGGATCGGCATCGCGGTCGAGGTCAATCGACTGCTGGTATTTCGAGAGCATCCGCTTTGAAGGATCACTCTGGCTTGTCTCGATGCCCTTTGCATCATCGAAGAAGCGACTGCCGGCCGCATAGGCCCATTCAGTATCTGCTGGCAAACGCCACGTAACGCCTGTTTTGGTTGTGAGCCAGCGGGCGTAATTTACAGCGTCGAGATAGCTGACGCCTGTGACGGGTCTGTTATCGTCAATGCCTGCATTCTTTTCAGTTTGGCCAAATGTCGTCTCGCAAAAATCATCAGCCACACACCGCGCATAGTCCGCGCGTGAGATCTGGTATTTGGTGACGTGCAAGGGTTGCTTGAAATCGACCTTGGAGACGGGAGCATTGACTGGCGCACCGCTCTTGAGAAATTCGCCTGACCGCCTGTAGTCGAAAGAACCAGCCGGAATTGTGACAAGTTCGGGAACGGCGACTTTTTCGCCCGGCGTCTGCTGCGTCAATTGATTGTAGCCTATCGCAGCTACTGACGTGACAATGGCCAGACCGGCAATTGTTTTGATAATCGTCATGGTCCTTGCTCCTTACAAATGCAGCCCGATACCGAATTCTGGCACCGGGCTGCAGTTTCCTGACTAATAGAGGAGATTGACCCCTATGGGAGGGCCTTCTTGCTGTTGTAGATGGCCGTGACATCGCGTTCGAGCGGGCTAGGCGGCAAAACCTGCGCCATCAAATCGTTGTCCCACTCGCCTTCCACCACAAAGTGCGCGGTTGCGCCGAGGCTGACGGCTTCAATCAAGTTGTGATTGACGTAGGCATAAACACCCGGCTGGCGGAACTTGTAGAGCGCCGCACCGGCGGAACCGCCGCGAATGAACCATGTTTCATTGTCGCGCTGTGGCGGGTTGTTGAACTTGCCGGTTTCCCAAACAAGGTCGCCGTGTCCGCCAATAAGGTGAGGACGGGTATCGCGGTTGGCTTGCGAGTGAACGATCAGGACGTTCTCGCCAACATTAGCTTTGAGCGCGTTATCGCCTGTCAACGCACCAACCTTGCCGTTGAACACAACATGGGTCGGGATCAATCCGTTCATCACCTCCAGCGTATCCCCGTAGGAACTGCCAATATCTTCATACCGCTTGTAATCGCCTTTCTCGTCCTTCGGGATGTAAAAGTCGTTTTCACCGATATAGTAGACCTTGTCATAGCTGACAGGCTTGCCCTGATCGTCTTTCAGGCCATCGCGGGGCAGGATCATGATTGCGCCCGACATGCCGGTCACGACGTGCCACGGAATCATGGGACCACCTGGTGCGCAGTGATAAACAAAAGTGCCGGGCCGGTCTGCCTTGAAGCGCAATACTGTTTTTTCGCCTGGGTTGATTAGCGTCAACGCACCGCCGCCAAGACCGCCTGTGGCGGAATGGAAGTCGATATTGTGCTGCATCTGGTTTTCGGGCGGGTTGATAAGCGTCAACTCAACATAGTCGCCTTCATGGACAACCATGAGTGGGCCGGGAATGGAGCCTTCAAAGGTCATGCCCTGAAGCATGGTGCCGTCTTCGTCGATCTCGTGTTCTTTCTCGATCACGAGCATTTCGAATTCAACAATGCTGGGCGGATCTTTCGCCACTTGGTCATGCTCATGCACGAATGGCGGCGCAACCAGCGACACCTTCTTGCGTGGCAATGCGCTCAAATCGACTTTGGCTCCAACGGGAGTCATGCTCTCGTCACTGGCCATTGCGGTCTTCGAGATCGCAGCTGGAGCAGCGGCTGCCATTGCTGCAGCCATCAGGGCTGTACGACGTGTCATCATCATAGTCTCTCTCCTTCTTCAGCCCGGTGGTCGAGCTGTTGGAGATGAGTTTAATGAGCTTTCTCAGAACACTCTTTGCGCTGGATCAAGGAAGCGGGCGATATCAGACCGTCATTTTGCCAATATAGATTGAAGCGTTCGCGCGTTCAAAACGTCGAGAAACGCTGCAGTCGCATCGCTGATGACACCCTTTAGCCGGCAACTTCTGGCAAAGACGCAGTCACAACTGCCTTGTTGCATACATTCCACAATGGCGAAGTCCGCTTCAATGGCTTGAACAACCTCGCCAATCACGATGTGCTGCGGCGCCATGCCAAGGGAAACACCGCCGCTTCTTCCCCGCTGGGAGTTTAGAAATCCGGCCTTGACCAGCTTGGCCACGATTTTCATTACATGCGATTTTACGAGATTGAGCCGCTTTGCGATTTCATCAACGGTAAGCGGCTTCTCGTCTTCTGCGAGCAGCATCATAATTCGCAATGCAAAATCACTTGCCTGATTCAGCCGCATCGTCGCTCCTTATCATTCATATTAAATGTTGTAATTCATTTCGCATCACGATATTAAGATGCAATTGGTATGAATGTTATAGCAAGCCCTGAAAAATGAGCAACGACCCCGATCATGGAATAAGCGTTCGCCCCGCAGTCGAAAGACACAGCGTTCACCCTTCCATTACCGCGGTGCAGATTTCAGATTTGGTCGAAGGTTTTTACGCCGACATTCTGCAGCACCCCAGGCTGGCACAGATTTTCCGGATTAATGTTGAAGGCGAGTGGAACAGCCATCTCGACAAGATGAAATCCTTCTGGCGCTCTGTCCTGCTGCGCAGCGGAGAATACAAGGGCAAGCCCGTTCCCGCTCACCAGAAAATAGATGGGCTGACCATCAATGATTTTCAGCAATGGCTCTCGCTGTTTGAAATAACGGCGAACCAAACCTTCGCCGCTGAGGCGGTTCCACCCGTGATGGAGGCTGCAAAACGCATCGCTTCCAGTCTTTGGCTTTCCCGCTCAAACGATATTTTCGCCAAGCCGCCGACTTGGTCGCATACCAAACCGAATTCTGTGAAAGGAACCTCCCATGGGCATTCTTAAGGCGCTTTCAAACCTGTTTTTTCTGCCGGGAACCCTTGTTCTCCATGCGCTTGGTATTTCCGTAGAAGACGACAGCGGCATTCTCCGATCGCTGCTCAACAGCTTCTTCTGGGGCGCCGTCGCGCTGGCTATCGCGCTGCAATATTTCATCTAAGAGGGCTGGGCCGTGATGAAGGTGGACAAGTCGGACGAAGGCATTGTGGTGGACGCCGAAGACTTGGGGGCCCTTCTTGGGCTTGAGCCTGCGGAAGTTCCTGACCTCATGAAAACAGGGCGTATCACCTCGCGCTTTGAACAGGGCGAAGGCGATGATGCGGAGAAATTCCGTGTGACATTTTTGTTTGAAGGCAGGCAGGTTCGCCTGACCTGCGCAATGGATGGCACCGTGCTCAGCACATTCAGAAGTCCGAAGATTGCCTGACATGTCCAAATCATCAGCAGCACAAATCCGCGAGTGGAATGGTCCGGCAATTTTGTCGTTCGGGTTTCGTCCTTTCTTTCTTTTCGGCGCTTTCTGGGCAGCACTGGCAATGGTCATGTGGATGGGGATGCTAACCGGCATCGTGGAACTGCCGACGCACCTCGATCCCGTTTCGTGGCACGCCCATGAATTTCTTTTTGGTTATCTGGGCGCAATCATCGCGGGCTTTTTGCTGACTGCTGTTCCAAACTGGACGGGCAGATTGCCCGTTGTTGGTTGGCGACTGGGATTGCTGTTTGGAATATGGATTGCAAGCAGAATAGCCATGGCAATTTCCGACCTTTTGCCGCTGGCTACAATTGCCATCATGGATCTCGCCTTTCCAATTCTGTTGGGTGCTTTGATCTTGCAGGAAATCATCGCGGGCAAGAACTGGCGCAATTTGATCGTGCTCGCCATGCTTGCCGCCTTCACGCTGGCCAACGGCATCTTTCACTGGGAAGCGGCGCATGGCATCCACGCTGCCCAAGGCTTGGGGCTGCGGCTGGGGCTTGCATCCGCCATCATGATGATCTGCGTGATTGGCGGACGCATCATTCCATCGTTCACACGCAATTGGTTGGTTCAAAACAACAAGACCGACAGACCGGTCGCGCCGATGCAGCAATTTGATAAGCTGGCGCTCCTTCTTACCCTCATCGCACTTTTGGTTTGGGTCGTTACCCCGGACCGTGCAGTCACTGGCTTCCTGCTATTGGCTGTCGTTTTGCTTCACACTTTTAGGCTCGCCCGCTGGAAGGGCATGCAAACCAAACAAGAGCCACTGCTCCTCGTACTCCACATTGCCTATGCAATGGTGCCCTTGGGAGCGCTTGGTATTGGCGTTGGTATTATGTTTCCTGAAGTTCTGACGGCCGCAGCTGCACAACACGTGTGGATGGCCGGCGCCATCGGCCTTATGACTCTCGGCGTCATGTCCCGCGCAACGCTGGGCCATACAGGCCAACCGCTGAAAGCCGGTGGAAGCACGGTTTTCATTTACGCAAGCCTCATCGCCTCCCTCGCCGCAAGGCTATCAGCCATCGCTTTACCGAACTTCGCCATGGAATTGTACAGCCTTTCCGCATCACTATGGATCGCCGCTTTCGGTGGATTTGTGCTCATTTACGGAAAGTACCTCATTGGTCGTAAGCAAACCAACGTTAGCAACAGGCATTCAAAGCATTAAATGCAACTCCCGCTTCTGGCCAGCCTCGTCGTACATCAAGGGTGGGAGCAACGGCGGCTCAGAGCGCTTAGCCGACAACTGTTCCTTGATGAAATACTATTTTCCATTGATCCTCTTCTCGCTTCCAAATAGTGGAGCGACGTGTGCACCTATCGGGTTCATCCAGTACGTATGTAAGCAGAAACAGGTCTACTGCTAATTGCCTGAGTTTGAAGTCACGACAAGGCCAATCGTGCGGTTCAGGAGCTTGATATCTGTGGAGTAAGTTTGAAATAACGTACTCACGTGCATAGGTTTTTCCGCTTGCGCCGACTTCCCAAAACTCAGGATCTGTCATCGCTTCCAACGCTTCTCGGCTTATACCGAATTCTCTGCGATGAAAAATTGGTTCTCTTGCTTTGAGCGCCTGTAGTACCGCGTTTTCAACTACCTTATCCATACCAAAGCGTCTCATGGATTTGGGTAAAATTCAATTTGAACCAAGGTCTCAAACGTCCGCAAAAGTTGCCGTTGGACCATTACGCCAAAGCGCGATTTTAGGGTCCGCTTCGGATGATTTAGTCTGCAAAATCCAACTTCCGCTACCGGCCAGGCGCGTTTAGCGGCATGATGGAGGTCAGCGGCAACCCCGAGCTCAGGGTTGCCGATGTTGCATGATACTAAAATTATTACCGTCTTAGGTGCATCGAGAAGAACTATAGCGACTCTCGAAGGCTGGAATTGGGAATTGGCTCATGATGAAATTGGGTTATGCATCTTCGAAAGACACACGAGGATTTTGAATTATTTCACAGACCACATTACTCGCCAACGCATTGCGGGGCTCGAACAAATCGAGCCCCGCAATTTAATTTTACTTAAGGATTGAACTCACTTCGGTGGCAAGTGCGGAACCCAATTGGGTATGATCTTCAAGCGAAAAGTGAACGCCGTCGATGCCACTGGTGGCACCCATTGCGTCTCTTGCATCAAATATTCTCACCTCTGCTGCTTTGCCTGCATCCGCAAATGTAGCCGAGAAGGCCGCTGATTTGGCATCACCACCAGCGTAAAACTGTGCAAATGCCTCAACCCCAAACGCTCCAAAGGGTGGCGGGGTTACGACAAGCACCTTGGGAGCCGCATAGGCTGTAGCAACACCTTGGCTTTCTTTTGCGATAAGGGCCAATGCCATTGCACCCTCGGCCACGCGCTCCGGCGTACGCTCAAAGCCCGCCTTCACGTCGTTCGTTCCAAGCATGATGATGACAAGGTCAAGCGGCATTTCACGGGCAATTGCAGCAGGTAGATCAGCTGCGCCGTTGAATGACCGCATGGGTACATTTCCCCAGTCCTGCGGATCGTCGATGTCGGTTGTTCGGTTATTCAAGCCATCTACGACAACTTCATAGCCGTCGCCCAAGGCGGCCTGCATGACACCAGCAAAGCGCTCGGCATCGGGTAGGCGCGTTGTTGGAAATCCTTCCGCGATTGGGACCCAGCCCCAGGCATTGGAATCTCCGTAGACAAGAACACGCTTGGTAAGTTCTTCTGCGGAAGCCGTCGAAAGAGTGGAAGCTGCAGCAACTACGCCTGCTGCAATGGTTGTTTTGATGGACATCGTGTCTCTCCGTTGTGTGGTGCCTGTTGCTTTCAGGCGTGAGACATTGCATTAGTCACATATAGTTTGTATGGAAAAGTAGGTACCTTTTCGTAACCACTAAATGAGAGAGTTCAAATGTCTGATGTAGCTGAACCAAGCGACGGCCGCCGTGCCAAGGTCACGCCCGGTTTTGAATGCTGGGGTGTCTACTCCCGCGAGTGTCACACACGCCGGACACTATCGCGCATTGCCGACAAATGGACAATTCTGATCGTTGGTCGATTGACCCAAAGGGCATGTCGATTTGGAGAGTTGCGCCGCTCGATTGAAGGTATTTCGTCCAAAGTTCTCACCGAGCATCTCCGCGAGATGGAGGAGGACAATCTTTTGACGCGCACAGTAGAACCATCATCGCCACCAAAAGTGACCTATGAGCTTACAGAGCTTGGCCATGATCTAGGCAAAATTGCACTGGCCATGAAAGACTGGGCTGAACGACATTCAGAGAGAGTGCGCCCGAAATAGCGTTTCTTCCTTATAAGATCTCGGCGGCACAATTGTTTGGTCAATGGGATGTCGAACTGGACACAAGCTTAGGATGTAAACGTCAGCATTGTTCGCTCCGATAGCGTTAAACCATTCCTCCAAAAAAGCGATGTCAACGTCTGCTTCGGATGTTTTTGTCTGCGAAATCCAACTTCCGCTTCCGGCCAGCTTGGCTGGGCTCGTGATACAACTACATGCTGCGCAGAAAGTTGGTTGGTAAACTGACCTAACAGACCTATTTCCACGATTACTCGACTTTTGGTTTATCTAGTTCCGAAGCCATATCGTCTGGTTTGTGTAACTCCGTGCCCGTGTAAGAGGAGTAGGCGGCCTGTAGCGCACACAAAATGAGATCGTTCATAGAAATGCCGACATCATCGGCCAGTCTTTGGATCATGGAATGTTGATTTCTCGGTATACGCAGGCTGAAGCGAGCGTTGCCGCTTTCAAGTGCAGATTTTTTGTGTTCCTCAATCAGATCTGTGAATTTACTCATTTTCTGCAATGCCCTTTTGGTTTGGATCCACGGCCTCCAAAGCGATTTCTCGTAAGGATTTCGCGACTGAGCAGTTGTAATCAAGCTCGCCGATGCCAAATCCGATAGCGCTGGCATCGTGTAGTTTGACCGATTCCGGTAGATGAGTATCAAGTAGCTTTGGTACTTCCTCTACCGCTTGTAATCTCATCTTGCTGGGGGAGCGGCCTCGATTGAAAACTACTCCAAAATCAAGACCTTCGATATTTTGCGCAGCGTGCACCATTAAATTTGTTCGCTCGATGTCAAAAATTGACGACTGCGTTGGAAACAGCAGTTTATCAACTACCGATGCTAATTGACCGATGACGTTATTCGCATGTCCTGCAGTGTCAACCATGATTACATCATATGCTTGCGACCGGATTATTGAACTTTGTCGGAGTTCAGACAACTTGGTGGTAGACCAAGTAATTTTTGGTGAGCTTCCACGCTCTTGACGTCTCCGACACCAGCTTGCTGCTGATCGCTGATCAAAGTCGCAATCCACGATAGCAACTCTCAATCCAAACTGCGCATATGCGATAGCCAAGTTAGTAACGAGGGTTGTTTTTCCAACCCCACCCTTGCTACCTGCGACCCCAAGGACAAAACCACTCTCATCTGGCTTTCTATCTCGCAACTGCTGAATAAGACACTGCATCTATTTTTTGGGCCCATTCAGCTTGGAGGATCCCGATCTGTTGAGCAACTGATTAAGCCGCTTAGCCGTCTTTTTCTTTTTAACTTCCGAGACTTGTTTTACGTCCTTCGGCGATGGACGCGGGCGCTTGCCCCCCTTACGTCCCACCGACTTTTTTGCGTAGTGTTCGTCTGCCGTTGTATCAATCGCATGTCCCATCAAAGCAGCTACTATTCGCCCTTTGTCGGGGTGGTTTTCATAAGCAAGTTTAACGTCTGCCGCGAACTGATGACGACCGTCGTACAATCTGTGATTGTGATGTTTGTATTCTTTCTTGGTAGCCCATATTTTTTGGCATGCGATTTTCAGCAGACGCTGCGCTGCGTTTAGCAAAACTCGCCAATCCTCGTCATGCATGCCCCACGCAAGATCGTAGGTTTCTTGAAGAGCGATGATCAATCGTTCGCTGGGTTCCTCGAAAAAGAGTGTACGATGCGGCCCATGAGCACGGAGACCATCTTGGCTGTATTTACAGTTTTCTATCCTGACCCACATTACACCTTCTTCATTTTGTCCTGTATCAAAGTTGTTGAGTTCAATAGGCCGCATACCGGTTTCGCGAATAGCATGGAGCATGTGTCCGGCCACTTCGGAGAGCGCTGAGGAGCTTTCGCGTAAATATTTCTCGATGCGACACAATTCATTGTCGCCAAGTTGATTTGGATATCGCGAAGACCTTGTTTGGCTGACATGAAATTTGGTCGGATCGAAAAGCTTAGAATCCGCAATTAGGAATGCCGCCAAATATGCAATCTGGTCCTGTGTGTTGCTGGCATCGATCGCAAGTTTGGCGAATGCAAACGCTGCTGATGAGTTGTAAACGGACTTTGTTCCACTCGCTAAACCACCCGCATGCTGCTTAATTTTCCGCGCAAGAGGAACTGCATTGTGTGCATTCAGCGCGGATCCTACAAAGCGTTTCGCCAATTTTGAGAACGTGACATCGTAGGTTGTCGGCGTAGTAGGAGTGCCATTTGAGATGCCGTCCACCCAAATGCAAAGTTGCGCGATTGCATGTGGCATCGGCATGTGCTCGATAATTGGGCGACTTGAAATTGAAGCTGCTAGCAGGTCGATATCTACGGTACGAAGTCTCAAGCTTTCGCCTAAATTGCATAGTGCGAAAGATACAAATTCACGACTGCCCCCGTTACCCAACATTTCGGGTAACGGCTCAGCCAACGTTGCAGACAACGGGTCTGACGACTGGTTAGGCAACAGGTCTATTAACACCTTAGATTTTTCGTAGGTTGGCCCACCTCCTGTTGGAGAGTTTTCAGAAATTTCAATCCTGTCCGATGGTGCAGCCTGCTGTTCTTTTTTCAGGCTAGTGTCGAATGTATCTCGACGTTTAGTGTCATCCTGCGTTTCTGGTGCGGGGAGGGTAGTCGGTCGTTGATTTGGGAGTTTCATAATGCTCAGGAGCCAATGAAACTGAATTGTCACAGAAGGTGGAAACATGACTTGGTCAAAACTTGGTCAAGTTCCGGCCAAATCGGATGCTTACGTCTTAAAACACTTCAAATCGAGACTAAATTTTCAAATTTTTTCTCATTATTTCAAGCGTTTGGCGCGTCAGCACTACATTGACATTGTAGGGGTCACTGGTTCAATCCCAGTATCGCCCACCATTTCTTCGGATATTTCAGTGGCTTAGTCGGGTTGTCATTTTGGTGTTGCCTTGCTTGCGCGATCAGACCTTTTGCTCTGCCACCTCAAGATCTTCTTCCGGAACATCCAGTGTTGACCATTTAGATTGCTCGCTTGGCTTCGGCGGCGCTTCGCACGCTTTTGCGTGAATTGTCACTTTGGCCATGAAGTTTGCGGAAATTGGTGCGGTGACGAACAGGAAAGCCATGATCAGGACTTCGTGCATGGACCAGCCTTCGCCGAACAGGTCTGAATGCAGCATGGACGCGATCAACAGCGCGCCTACGCCGAGCGTGCCGACCTTTGTTGGCGCATGAAGGCGGGCCATTGCGTCATCAAAGCGAAGCAGACCAATTGCCCCGATGGCGATGAAGCATGCGCCGACAAGCAGGCAGAAGCTGATAAAATAAAGGGCGGCGATCTCCATCATTCGATCATGTCTCCGCGTAGAATAAAGCGGGCATAGGCCACCGTGGAGACGAAGCCGAACATGGCGATGATAAGCGAAACCTCGAAATAAATTCGTGTTCCTTGCCAGATACCAAGCAGCACGATGACGCCGATGGCGTTCACAAACATCGTATCCAGCGCCAGTATGCGGTCGCTGGAACTGGGGCCTATGACCAGGCGAATGGTTGCCATCAATTGCGCCAGTGCCACGACGACGAAGGCAAAAATCAGGGCGAAATTCATCAGGCTTTGGGCGAAAATCATACGAAAATCTCCTTCAATCGGCGCTCATAGCGCTCTTTGATCTCCTCACGCACGGCGTCTGGATCTTCGGTGTGAAGTGCGTGGACGAGTAGATAGTGACCACAGTTCGACAAATCTGCAGAAATCGTGCCGGGCGTCAGCGTCACGGTGCCTGCAAGCACCGTGATGGCCTCTGGTTGACGCACGTCTATGGGAACGACAACCCAAGCGGGTTTCAATTTGGAATTTGGCTTGGTCAGAACGATCCAGCCGACTTGTATGTTGGCGATGATAATATCCCAGATCACCAAAAGGCTATATTTTATCATCTTGCCCATTCGGAAATTGCTTGGGCGTTCGGGCCACCAAACGGCGGTCGCGCGTGGGATGATAATACCTAGAATAAAGCCGAAGACGACCATTCCAGCCGATACTTCGTTTTGCAGCAGCACCCAAACGATGGCGAGGAGCAGCGTCAGAAACGGATGGGGCAAAAGCCAGCGAACAAATGCGCTCATATCAATTGCCTCCTGCCGGTGGGCTGAGTTTGCCCGGTGTTTCCAGAACGGTCGAGATGTAAGGCTGTGGGTCGAATAATTGTTCTGATGTGGCGGCGAGGTAGTCATAGATTGGACCGGCAAAAATCGTATGCGCTACGATGAGGGCCAGAAGGCCACCGACCGCGACATAGCTCAAGACATTTGGCTCTGGCGGCATGGCGTCATCTTGAGCCCGCTCGACGCTCTTTGCCTTCCAAAAGATAATGCTGCCAGCGCGAGAAAAGCCGACAATGCCAATAAGGCTGCTGATCAAGATAACTGCCCATACCCAAGCACCGTATGGCGTCGAGAAGGCGGCGTCCAGAATGAGCAGCTTGCCGACGAAGCCGGATAGCGGCGGTAGGCCCGCCATTGCTATGGCGGCAGCGAAGAACACTCCTGCGGTCATCGAAGCGCCTGCGACGGTTGGCTGCGGTGTTAGTACAAGGTTTTTCCGGCCAGTGCGAACGAGGTCAACGATGAGGAAAAGCGCTCCGGCGGCCAGCGTGGAATGGATCATGTAGTAAAGTGCGGCTGTTATGCTGTCCGGCGTGAATTTGGAGATTGCCACCATCACCATACCCATCGAGCCAATGACCGAGAACGTTACAAGTCGGTCTAGTTTTTTCGCGCCCAACACGCCGATTGTGCCCAGCGCAAGCGATATAAGGGCGGCCGGCAGCAGCCATGTTCCGTGAAGGCCCGCCATGATTTCCATATCAGCGGGAAAGGCCAAAGTGTAGACGCGGATGATCGAATAAGCCCCCACTTTGGTCATGATAGCGAACAAGGCGGCGACTGGTGCGGGTGCTTCGGCGTAGCTGGAGGGGAGCCAGAAGTGCAACGGAACAACTGCTGCCTTGATCGCGAATACTAGCAGCAAAAGCACTGCCGCCACGCGGATGCCAACGCTGGCGGACGGGTCAATAAGTGTGACGCGCTGGGCGAGGTCTGCCATGTTGAGCGTGCCGGTTTCCGCGTAGATTGCGCCGAGGGCAAACAGGAAAAGCGTCGAACCAAGCAGGTTAAACATCACATACTGCACGCCTGCGCGCAGTCGCACATTGCCGCCAGAATGGATCATCAAACCGTAGGAAGCGATGAGCAAGACTTCGAAAAAGACGAACAGATTGAACAGATCGCCCGTCAGGAACGCGCCGATAATGCCCATGAGCTGAAACTGATAAAGCGCGTGAAAGTGCCGCCCACGCTCGTCCCAACCAGAGCCGATTGAGTGAAGCAGCACGAAGAAGGCGAGAACAGATGTAAGGAACACCATGACGGTAGAGAGCCGGTCTGCAACCAGTCCGATACCGAAGGGAGAGGCCCAATCGCCTAGTTGATAGAGCGAAATGGTGCCGTCAGATGCCTGCCATGCAAGGCCACCAGAAATTATCACAAGGGCGGCGACACCCGCGATCGATAAAGCCCGCTGAATGCCGATGTGATAGCGGGCAGCCAGCACGATGAAAGGTGCGAGAATGGCCGGCAGAATGATCGGGGCGATAATCCAATGGTTCATTTCGCTGCCCCCGAATTGTTTTCGGAAGTGCCGTCGTCGTCTTCAGCCGGATCGTTCACGTGGTCATCTTCGGACCCAAGAAACGCGCCGAGTGAGATCATCACCACAACAGCTGTCATGCCAAAGGAAATCACGATTGCTGTCAGCACTAATGCTTGGGGCAGGGGGTCGGCGTAGGTCGTCACGCCGTCTCGCAGAATGGGGGCGGAGCCGATGGTGAGGCGACCGGATGCGAACAGGAAAACGTTCACCGCGTATGTGAGCAAAGCGATGCCTAGAATGACGGGGAAGGTGCGCAATCGCAGAACGAGATACAGTCCGCCTGCGGTCAAAACACCAATGCCTGTGGCGACGAGAAGCTCCATGTTATGCGCTCCCCTTTTCGCCAGCGTCATCACGTGATGGGTCAATGTCCATTGGGTAGTCGCTGCTTTGAACATTCGCCCGTTCTGAAAGGCGCGACAGGCTTTCTAGTGACAACATCACTGCGCCGACAACTGCAAGGAAAACTCCAAGGTCAAAGACAAGCGCGGTGGCGAGCTCGAATTTCTCGAACGGCGGAATGCGGACATATTCGAAGGCTGTTGTCAGGAACGGTTTTCCAACAAACCACGAGCCGATGCCGGTGAGACCTGCGATCAAAACACCTGCGCCGATGACGCCGTGGTAGGGATAGCGCAATCTTGCTGAGGCCCACGAGAAACCGCTGGCCATGTATTGCATCACGACTGCGATGGAAACGATGAGTCCTGCAATGAAGCCGCCACCTGGTTGGTTGTGCCCCCTTAAGAAGATGTAGAAGCCGACCATGATGGCAAGTGGCATGAGGACGCGGGTGAGTATGACCATCATCATGGGATGTTTGTCGCCCGCGCGGGGCTGGTCGGGTTTGCGGTTGAGCAATTTGGCGCGAACGGGGCTGGAAAGAAGCGCTTCTGTCAAAGCGTAGATCAACAGGGCTGCGATGCCGAGAACGATGATTTCGCCGTAGGTGTCAAAGCCGCGGAAATCCACTAGGGTTACGTTCACAACATTTGTGCCACCGCCACCTTTGTAGGAATTGGCGAGGTGGAAATCTGAAATCGACGGTGCGACGTGGTCCCGCAACAGGTAGTGCCAGGCCAAAGCGGTCGTTGCCAAGCCGCCAGCAACAGCAATTGTGCCATCGCGCAAACGCAACAATGGTGTCGATTCGACCGGTGTTTTGTTTGGCATGAAATTGAGGGCCAACAACAGCAGGATGATCGTAACCACTTCCACCGTAATCTGCGTCATGGCGAGGTCTGGTGCGCTGAAAAAGACGAAGCCGATGGAGACGATGAGACCGATAATGCCAATCAGAATGAGCGACATGAAGCGGTTGCGATGGGTAAAGACCAACCCGACCGTTGCTGCGGTTAGCATCACCCAGCCGCCAATGGAAACCGGGTCTACCGGCTGCACAGCGCGCGTGACTGGGCCGACTGTCCCGGTCAACCAAGCGTAGGTGCCTGCGACAATAACGGTCGAGGCCATGATCGCGCCATAGCGGGTGAAGGCACCATTGTGTAGGGCATAGGTTGTCTTGCGCGCGACTGCGGCAACAGCCTCAACCAGTGCTTCGAAGATTGTTTTGGCTTCGGGCCGAGGAGCGTTGTCCCAAATGCGCAGGGCTGTGGGAAACGCTTTGAGCAGCAGTAAACCACCAACCACAGCGACAATCGACATATAGAGCGCGGGAACCAGACCATGCCAGATTTTCAATTTGGCTGTCGGCATTTCCGCAGTGCCGCCGATCACAGCTTCTGTGACCAGTCGGACGAAGGGTTCAGCAAGGAATGGCATCAGGCCGATGATTACGACAGGCACGATCAGGATTGCTGGCGGCAAGTACAGGCCAGGACCTGGATCGTGCGGCGGTGCCGGGTAATCGTCGCGCTTGGGGCCGAGGAAAGTGTGGCCGATCAGGCGGAATGAATAGGCGGCTGAGAAGAGCGAACCGATAACGGCAAGCGCAGGCACCAACCACGGTGCGCCGAACAATGTTGTGCGGGTGGTTTCCTCAAGCATCATTTCCTTCGACAAGAAGCCGTTCAGCAAGGGAATTCCGGCCATGGAAAGCGCCGCCAACGAAGCGATCACGAATGTGATCGGCATGAGATGGCGAAGGCCACCCAGGCGTCGAATGTCGCGTGTTTTCGTTTCGTGGTCGACAATTCCCGCTGACATAAACAGAGCGGCCTTGAACGTCGCATGGTTGAGGATGTGGAAGACTGCAGCCATCGCCCCAAAGGCTGTTCCGGTTCCAAGCAGCATTGTGATCAGGCCCAAATGGCTGACGGTGGAAAAAGCGAGCAGAGCTTTCAGGTCGTGTTTGAAGAGTGCGATCACTGCACCCAGCACCATCGTAATCAGCCCTGCCGTGGTTACGATAACGAACCATTCGTTTGTGCCAGAAAGAACGGGCCACAACCGTGCCATTAGGAAAATACCTGCTTTCACCATCGTTGCGGAATGCAAATACGCGGAAACAGGTGTCGGCGCCGCCATCGCGTGAGGCAGCCAGAAATGGAAGGGGAACTGTGCAGACTTTGTAAAACAGCCGAGCAAGATCAGCAGCAGAGAGGGCACATAAAGCGGCGAGGCTTGGATCAGTTCTTTGTTTTGCAAGATCACACTGAGATCGTACGAACCGACAATTTGGCCCAGCAGAAGCATGCCACCAATCAGCGCCAAACCACCCATGCCAGTAACGGTCAGTGCCATGCGTGCGCCTTGGCGGCCTTCTGGCAGATGTTTCCAATAACCGATCAACAGGAAAGACGACAGCGAGGTCAATTCCCAAAAAATCAGCAACAACAATATGTTGTCTGAGATGACGATGCCCACCATCGCGCCTTGAAACAGCAGCAGATAGGTGAAGAATTCGCCCATATGATCTTCACGCGAGAGGTAGTATCGCGCGTAAGCAATGATGAGCAGACCGATACCAAGAATGAGGCAGGCGAAGAAGAAGCCCAGTGCGTCGAGCATGAGCGTTCCGTTGAGGCCCAGCGCGGGCAGCCATTCCAGCCGGGCAGTGACCACTTCACCTGCGAACACTGCCGGTGCATTCGAGAGCAAGCCGACAAGCGCAGCGAGCGTGACGATGAATGTTACACCCGCACACGTTTGACGCCCTGCCGGATACAGAAGACCGGGAAGCAACGCGCCCAGAAACGGCAATACGGCGATGACAAAAAGAGACACGCGGTTTCCGAGACTTGGGCTGAACTTGATTGGTTGGATTTGGGGTAGCGAGGGCTTCGGCTCAAGGAAAATCGAACTTTATGAAGATGCCATTTCGCCGCAGGCACCGTTTATCGTGCTGGGATCACACGCTTTATGTACCGCAGAACGTCTTGTAAGGGCCAAAATCGGCTGGCGCCGGGTTTGCGTACTCTTCCAATCTGTCGCGCTCTTCGAACGGGTTGGACAGGACATCAAGCAGCTTTTTGGCGGGCTCCATGTCGTCGTCTTGCCAAGCAGCAGTCAACGCCTCCTCAACCTTGTGGTTGCGAGGGATGTAGAGTGGATTGACCGCATTCATGGCTTTGTGGCGCTGGTTGGGTGCAGTGCTTTCAGCGTTGCATCGCGCTTTCCAGCTTTCCAGCCAAGCCGAGATTTCATCTCGCTTGTTAAAGAGCGACAGCACCGCATTTTCGTTACCGTTCGCGGCTTCTGCAAGAGCACGGAAGAAGAGGGTGAAATCGACGCCTTCATTTTGCATGGCTTGAAAAAGGTCTTTCACCAAAGCGCCATCGTTTTCCTGCGCCAACTTGAGGCCCATCTTTGCACGCATTCGGTCAAGCCAGTGGTTGGCGTAGATAGCGCTGAAATCAGTGACGGCTTCGGTTGCCATTTCGACTGCTGCGTCTTGGTCGGGAGCTTCCAACAATGGGATCAAGGTTTCGGCAAAGCGAGCGAGGTTCCATTGGGCAATCGTTGGTTGATTGCCATAGGCGTAGCGGCCGCCGCGGTCGATGGAACTGTAGACGGTATTCATATCAAAACCGTCCATGAAGGCACACGGGCCGTAGTCGATGGTCTCGCCGGAAATGGTGACGTTATCGGTATTCATCACCCCATGGATGAAGCCGATGCTCATCCAACTTGCAACGAGTGCGGCTTGCGCTTCGATGACGAGCTTAAGGAAATCAAGATAGGGTGTGCGGCTGTCTATCAAATGTGGATAGTGACGTTGGATTGAGTAGTCGGCCAGTTGTCGAATGCGCTCGACTTCGCCCCGCGCGGCGAAAAACTGGAACGTGCCAACGCGAATGTGGCTGGCTGCGACGCGGGTGAGAACAGCGCCGGGCTGGATGGCGTCGCGGTAGACTTTCTCGCCTGTGGTGGCTGCGGCCAGTGCGCGGGTGGTGGGAATGCCGAGCGCATGCATGGCCTCACCCATGATGTATTCGCGCAGCACAGGGCCGAGAACGGCCTTGCCGTCGCCGCCGCGCGAGAAGGGTGTCTTGCCGGAGCCCTTTAATTGGATGTCGTAGCGTTCGCCATTCGGATCGACGATTTCGCCCAAGAGCAGTGCGCGGCCATCGCCTAATTGTTGCGAAAAGCCGCCGAATTGGTGACCCGCATAAACTTGCGCCAGCGGATTTGCGCCTTGAGGCACCCCGCTTCCTGTAAAAATTCTTGCGCCATCGGGTGTGTTCAGCTCTTTCGAATCAAGGCCAAGCGAACTTGCTAAATCATCGTTGAAAAATTTGATTTCTGGGGCAGGCGCGTTTTCGCCTTTCCATGCGACGTAGAAGTCCTCCATATCGCGAGCGAAAGTGTTGTCGAATGTGAAGGCGCTGTTGGCCATGTGTGTTTCCTGCCTCAAAAAGAAAACGGCGCCGCGATTTACAATCGCAGCGCCGCTTTATGTCAAATGACGGGGTGAATCACTTCACATCGAAGCGGTCGAGGTTCATCACTTTGTTCCAAGCGGCCACGAAGTCGTTCGCGAACTTCGCTTCCGCGCCGTTCTGGGCGTATATTTCGGCTTGAGCGCGCAGCTGTGAATTGGCACCGAATACGAGATCGGCGCGTGTGCCGGTCCATTTGGTTTTGCCTGTTGTGCGGTCTTTGCCGACGAATTCTTCTTCGCTGCCAGCAACAGGTTCCCACTCGATGCCGTAGTCCAGCACGGTGGAGAAGAAGCCTGTGTTCAACGTACCTGGCTTGTCAGTGAAGACGCCGTGGGTTGAGCCAAACGCATTTGCGCCGAGCACCCGCAGGCCGCCAATAAGAACGGTCATTTCCGGCGCAGTCAGCGTCAGCAGTTGCGCACGGTCGATCAACAGTTCTTCAGTCGAGCGGCTGCCTTTGGCGGATGCGTCTTTGATGTAGTTGCGGAAACCATCAACTGTTGGCTCCAGCACTGCAAAGCTATCCACGTCTGTCATCTCGTCGGTCGCGTCTGTGCGGCCCGGTGTGAATGGCACTTCGACGCTTTGGCCTGCGGCTTTCGCAGCAGCCTCGACAGCGGCGCATCCGCCGAGAACGATCAGGTCTGCAAGAGAGACTTTCTTGTTGCCTGTTTGGTCATCGTTGAATGCTTTCTGCACGCCTTCAATGGCGTTCAGCGCTTTGGCGAGTTCGGCTGGGTTGTTGACGTCCCAGTCTTTTTGCGGGGCCAAACGCAGGCGGGCACCGTTGGCGCCACCACGCTTGTCGCTGCCACGGAATGTGGAAGCGGACGCCCAAGCGGTCGAAACCAGTTGCGAGACAGACAGGCCGCAATCGAGAAGCTTGGCTTTCAGTGCTTTGATGTCCGCAGCGTCGATCAAGTCGTGATCAACGGCAGGCACAGGGTCCTGCCAGATCAGCGGCTCAGACGGCACTTGCGAGCCGAGATAGCGGTCGATCGGGCCCATGTCGCGGTGGGTGAGTTTGTACCAAGCCTTCGCGAAAGCGTCCGCAAACTCGTCCGGGTTTTCGTGGAAGCGGCGAGAGATTTTCTCGTAAGCCGGGTCCATGCGAAGCGCCATGTCCGCCGTGGTCATCATTGGCGCGTGGCGGCGGTTCGGGTCGTGCGCGTCCGGCACGGTGTCCTTGGCGCTGTCGGCTTTTGGTGTCCACTGGTTTGCGCCAGCCGGGCTTTTCGTCAGTTCCCATTCGTGGCCGAATAGAATGTCGAAATATTCGTTGTCCCATTTGGTTGGGTTGTAGGTCCAAGCGCCTTCGACGCCCGAAGTGATTGTATTGACACCTTTGCCTGAACCCATCGTGTTTTTCCAACCAAGACCCATTTGTTCCATCGGCGCGCCTTCCGGCTCACGACCAACGAATTTTTCTGGGTCGCCAGCGCCGTGCGCTTTGCCGAAAGTATGGCCACCGGCAACGAGTGCGACTGTTTCTTCATCGTTCATCGCCATGCGGGCGAAAGTTTCGCGGATGTCGCGGGCAGAGCCGAGCGGGTCCGGATTGCCGTTCGGGCCTTCCGGGTTGACGTAGATCAGACCCATCTGCACCGCGGCCAGCGGGTGGTCCAACTCGCGGTCGCCACGATAGCGCTCGTCGCCAAGCCATGTTGTTTCCGGGCCCCAGTAGATGTCTTCTTCCGGCTCAAACACGTCTTCGCGTCCGCCGCCGAAGCCGTAGGTTTTGAAGCCCATTGATTCCAGCGCAGCGTTGCCCGCATAGACCATCAGGTCGGCCCAGGAGAGGCTGTTGCCGTATTTCTGTTTGATTGGCCAGAGCAGTGCACGGGCTTTGTCGAGGTTGCCGTTATCGGGCCAAGAGTTTAGCGGGGCGAAGCGCTGCGTGCCGGAGCCTGCGCCGCCGCGACCGTCTTGAATGCGGTATGTGCCAGCGCTGTGCCACGCCATGCGAATGAAGAACGGGCCGTAATGGCCATAGTCTGCCGGCCACCACTCTTGCGAGGTGGTCATCAGGCTTTCGAGATCTTTGTAGAGTGCTTCAAGATCGAGCTTCTGGAACTCAGTGGCATAATCGAAATCTTCGCCGAGCGGGTCAACCATGCCGGAATTCTGGTGCAGGATTTTCAAGTTGAGCTGATTGGGCCACCAATGCTGGTTTGCAGTGCTGCCACGAGCGACTTGGCTGTGGGTTCCGTGCATGACCGGGCATTTGCCTTCGCTTTGGTTCATATCTTTTTCGACGGCTGCCATGGGGTTATCCCTTTCGTTCTTGTTTAGAAAAGTTCCAGACTTCGTGCTGCTCGTTTATCCAATCTCTGTGACAAAATCGAGCCGAATCTGACCGGAATTGTGAATTAAGCCTGCGGCAAAATTGGATTTTTGCCTTCATGTCAGACTGTGGTCGCCGACGCTTTGACCTCTTCCATCACCGCGTAAGTGTGGGTTTCGCGTATGCCCGGAAGTGACAGCAGCGTGTCCGACAGGAAACGCCGGAATGCCGCCATATCCGCGTGGCGTGTCTTGATAAGGTAGTCGAAGCCGCCCGCTACCATATGACATTCCTCAATTTCTGAAGTTTTTGCAGCGGCGGCTGAAAATGCGTCGAACACATCGGCAGAAGTGCGATCTAGTTTCACCTCGATAAACACCAACAGTGTTTTACCGAGCGCTTTGGCCGACAAACGCACGCCGAAACCTTCGATCACACCATCGCGTTGCAGGCGTTTGATGCGCTCGGCAACAGCGTTGGGGGACAGGTTCACCGTTTCGCTCAGCGCGGTGTGCGTCATGCGCCCATCATGTGAAAGGGCACGAAGGATGGATTTGTCGAAGGCATCAAGGGCAATCATTGCGGATTTTGTCCCAAATTTAGAATAATACAGAGATTATCGCAGTTAACGGCTGATTTGGAAGGTTTGATTTGTGGGAAATCGTTTTCTGAGCGGAATATAGTGAGCAATCACTTCGTGGAGGTCTGTCATGTCTACCAATTTTCTCGCGCCGTTCGCTGCCGCCTATGCCCCCGCTGATGAAGCGGTGTTACCCGATTTGTTGCAGCGCATTGCGCGGGATGGCGTGGCGCAGAAGCAGATCGACGACAAAGCACGTTCACTGATTGAAGGCATACGCGAGCGAGCTGGTTCCGTTGGTGGGATGGAGGACTTTCTGCGCGACTACGGCCTTTCTACCAAGGAAGGTCTTGCCTTGATGGTGATGGCTGAAGCGCTGTTGCGCGTACCGGATGCGGCCACCCAAGATGCGCTCATTGCTGACAAGATCACTGCAGGCAATTGGGAAGACACGGAAGGGGCTGACACGTGGTTTGTTTCTGCCGCCACTTGGGGGCTTGGGCTTTCCAGCAAGATTGTCCGGCCGGACGATTCGCCCTCTGGTCTGCTGTCGCATCTGACGAAGCGCATCGGTGGCCCCGCTGTGCGCCAAGGCGTGCGCCAATCCATGCGCTATTTGGGGCATCAGTTCGTACTCGGGCAAACCATTGAAGAGGGCTTGAAACGGGCTGGTGCGCAGGAGGCGAAGGGTTATCGCTATTCCTACGATATGCTGGGCGAGGGCGCGCGAACTTGGGATGATGCAAAGCGATATGCTGCGTCGTATGCCGACGCCATTGAGGAAATTGGGCGCAAGGCGGGCAACAAACCTTTGCCGGATCGCCCGGGCATTTCCATCAAGCTCTCTGCGCTGCACCCGCGCTACACTGCCCGCAACCGCGACGCGGTGTTGCGCGAATTGGTGCCGGAAGTTCTGAAACTGGTGCAGTCTGCCAAGTCGTTCGATCTTAACCTGACAATTGATGCGGAAGAAGCTGACCGTCTGGAATTGTCGCTGGACGTCATTGACGCAGTGTTCAGCGACCCCTCCCTGCGCGGTTGGGATGGGTTCGGACTTGCCATTCAGGCTTATCAAAAACGCGCGATAGCTGTGATCGACTGGGTGGCAGACCTTTGCCGCAAGAATGATGGGCGCATGATGGTTCGGCTGGTCAAAGGTGCCTATTGGGACAGTGAAGTGAAACATGCCCAGGTGGAAGGCGCTGCTGATTTCCCGGTTTTCACCCGCAAAGCGGCGACGGATGTTTCCTACACCGCATGTGCGCGCCAAATGCTGCTCCACCGCGATGTGCTGTACCCACAATTCGCTACGCACAATGCTTTGACTGTGGCGACCATTTTGGCTTTTGCAGGCGATGGAGAAAAAGGCGGTTACGAGTTTCAGCGCTTGCACGGCATGGGCGAAGAGCTTTTCGAGCAGATCACAGAGGGACGCGATGGTGTACCTTGCCGGATTTACGCACCCGTTGGCCACCACCGTGATCTGTTGGCCTATCTGGTGCGACGGCTTTTGGAGAACGGGGCGAACTCATCTTTTGTGGCGCAAGTGGGCGATAAAGACGTGCCGATTGATGATCTGCTCACCAGCCCTGCCTCTTGGTTGGATGATGGTGCTTACCGTCACCCCGATATTCAACTTCCGCGCAGGCTGTACGCTCCGCGCAAAAACTCGCGTGGTATAGAATTCGGCTCGCGAGTGGAACTGAAACACACGCTGGATGGTATGGCGGCTGCTTCGCTATCGGGCAGCCTTGAAGCATTCGGTGCAGAGGACGTGGAAGCGTGTATGGCGAAAGCGCAGGCGGCTTTTCCCGCGTGGCGCGGCCGCGATGTGAAAGAGCGCGCTTCGATTTTGGAGCGTGCCGCTGATCTGCTGGAAAGCGACACAACCCGTATCATGGGTGTCCTGGCAAAAGAGGCTGGAAAGACCGTTGATGATGGCATTGCCGAGGTGCGCGAAGCGGTAGACTTTCTGCGCTACTACGCAGCCGAGGCCCGCCGTATCATGGTGCCGCGCATGCTGCCGGGGCCGGTGGGTGAAGACAATGCTTACAGTCTGACAGGGCGCGGCGTTGTTGTGACGATTGCGCCGTGGAATTTCCCGCTCGCGATTTTTCTTGGACAAGTCTCAGCGGCTCTTGCTGCGGGCAATGCAGTTGTTGCCAAGCCTGCTCCGCAGACACCGATAATCGCTGCCGAAGCGTTGGCGCTGTTGCACAAGGCTGGCGTGCCGAAGGATGCTCTCATTCTGGCGCCCGGCGGTGCCGAGACCGGGCAGGCGCTTGTGGGTGATCCGCGCGTAGCGGCAATTGCTTTCACCGGATCGACGGCCACAGCCAAAGCGATCAACCTGCAACTGGCGCAAAAGCCGGGTGCGATTATTCCGTTCATCGCTGAAACGGGCGGCACCAACGCAATGATTGCGGATGCCACCGCACTGCCGGAACAGGTGACCGATGACGTGATCTTGTCCGCCTTCCGCTCGGCTGGTCAGCGCTGTTCGGCGTGCCGCATACTCTATGTGCAGGAAGATGTCGCTGAGCGGATGCTGACGATGATTCAAGGGTCTGCTGCTACATTGGAGATGGGCGATCCGATGTTGCCGCAAACTGATATCGGCCCTGTCATCGACGCCGACGCGCTAAGCCGCTTGCGCGATTATGTGGTGGAAAAGAAAGATCAGATCGTTTGGCAAGGCAAGGCGCCGGAGGGTGGCTTGTTTATGGCGCCAACCATCATTCGCTTGCGCGATGATGAGGTGCTGGACCGCGAAATTTTCGGGCCCGTCTTGCATGTGAAAACATACAAGGCCGGAAAGCTGGATGCAGTGATTGACGAGATTAACTCAACGGGCTTCGGGCTGACCTTTGCGCTGCACTCTCGCATTCAGGCGGTGATTGATCATGTGACCGCGCGGGTCGGTGCGGGCAACGTGTATGTGAACCGAAACCAGATTGGCGCGATTGTGGAAAGCCAGCCCTTTGGCGGGCAGGGGCTTTCCGGCACGGGGCCGAAAGCTGGAGGTCCGCTTTATCTCACCCGCTTTGTGCAGGAGCGCGTGGTTTCAACGGACACGACGGCAGCGGGCGGCAACGCTTCGTTGATAGCGTTGGAAGACCACTAGCCGTTTATGCGGCAAGCCTTTCGTCGAGAACCTCTGAACCCGTTTTCAAACGCTCCAGATAAGTGTGGTTCAGGCGGCTGTGGCTGTCGGTCCACAGAGCCTCTGGTTGGCGGTTTGCCAGCGTCGGTTCGATTTCGACGTCTGTGAATCCGTTGCGCAGCGCAAGTGGATATTGATCGGCATGAACATGGCCGAACGCTCGGATGGGGCCGCGATAGCCCTCTGCCCGCAACCGCTTGGCGATGGAATTGCCGCGTCCGTCAGCGGAAGATGGGAAGGCAATGCGCACAGCTTTCAACCGCGCCAGATGCGGCACGATGAGCGCTGGATCGGTATCGCTGCTGATGTCTAGATTGCCGGAGAATACGGCCAGATCTGACACGTCCGCCAGTGGGATATAGGTGAGGTGCGTGCCGGTGAAACGGCCTTGGGTGATGATTGTGTTGGTCATGGTCAAGCTGCCTTGTTCTGTGCTGGATAGAGGGCTTGTTTGAAGGGCGCACCGCCAAGGCGGCGATAGGCCTGCAAGAAGGTTTCGGATTGGTCAGTGCGTTCGCGAAGATATGTGTCGATGATGCGCTCGATTGCTGGAACGAGGTCTTCAGCGGCAAAGCCGGGTCCTGTGCGTTCGCCGATGGTCATGGTCTCTGTTCCATCGCCTCCCAGCGTAATCTGGTAATTTTCAACACCTGCACGGTCGAGGCCCAAAATGCCGATATGGCCGACATGGTGGTGACCACAAGCATTTATGCAGCCGGAGATTTTGACCTTCAGTGGGCCGATTTCGTGTTCCAGTTTTAGCTCGTTAAAGCGCGTGGAAATTTCTTGCGCCACGGGAATGGATCGTGCAGTCGCCAGCGCGCAATAGTCCATGCCGGGGCAGGCGATGATGTCGGAGATCAACCCAACATTGGCAGTGGCAAGGTCGGCTTCAACCAAGGCGGCGTGAACCGCAGGCAGGTCTGTTCTTTTGATGTGAGGCAAGATCAGGTTTTGCTCGTGGCTGACGCGAATTTCGTTGTGGCCATGACGCTCTGCCAAATTGGCGACGGTGCGCATTTGATCCGCTGTTGCGTCGCCGGGCGTGCCGCCGATGGGTTTGAGCGAGATCGTCACAATGGAATAACCGTCAACGGCATGATCGGTGACATTGTGGTTGACGAAGGTGGCAAGCGCTTTGTTTTTCGACAGTTCTATCGGGTCGATATCCTCTCTCGATGGCGTCAGATCGGGACGCTGAAAAGTCGCCTCAATGCCAGCGATCAGTTGGTCACTCGGCACCTTGAATTCGGCCTTGCTGCGTTCGAAGGCGTCTTCCACAGCTTCTCGGATTTCATCCAGACCGGCTTCGTGAACCAGAATTTTGATGCGGGCTTTGTATTTGTTGTCGCGGCGACCATTGAGATTGTAGACGTGCAAAATCGCTTCAACATAGGGAAGCAGCTCGGCTTTTGGCAGAAACGACCGAAGCACTTTGCCAACGAAAGGCGAGCGGCCAAGACCGCCGCCGATAACAACTTCGAAGCCGGTCTCGCCCGCCTCATTTCGCACCATTTGTAGGCCGATGTCGTGCGCCTTCACGACCGCCCTATCATTGGGCGAACCGCTGACCGCGATTTTGAACTTGCGCGGTAATGACTGAAACTCGGGGTGATCTGTTGACCATTGGCGCAGCAATTCAGCTGCGGGGCGGGGGTCTTCGATTTCGTCTGCGGCAGCGCCCGCGAAATGATCCGCGGTGACGTTGCGCACTGTGTTGCCCGAAGTCTGGATCGCGTGCATTTCCACATCTGCCAAGGCGTCGAGAATGTCCGGCACGTCTTGCAGTTTCGGCCAATTGAACTGGATGTTCTGGCGCGTTGTGAAATGGCCGTAGCCCTTGTCCCAACGCTCGGCAATCATGGCGAGCTGGCGCATTTTTGGGGCGTCCAAGGTGCCATAAGGAACCGCAACGCGCAGCATGTATGCATGGAGTTGCAAGTATAAACCGTTCATCAGCCGCAGCGGCTTGAACTCGTCTTCGGTAAGCTGACCGCTGATGCGCTTTTCCACCTGACCGCGAAACTGCGCCACGCGGTTGCGCACGAATGTCTCGTCAAATTCGTTGTAGAGATACATCTGCTCACTCCGCCTGCTTGCCGTGGAAATAGTTTGAAGGGCCGCGCGTCCTAAACGCTTCTCGGAAATGGACGGGTTTCGGCAGGCCGTCTCCGGTTCGCTCTACGTCCGCTAGATAGGCGCCGACAATTTTGTCTTGCTGCGCCGTACCGGCTGCGAGCAGATCGGCGGCTTCTTCCGGAGTGTCGGCAATGGCTGCGTCATCTAAAGCGCCGCACCAATCATGTGCTGGCGTGAGGTAGACGACATCGCCGGAAAACAGATCATTTGCGGTGACGACTTGGGGATAGGCAAAACGGGGCATGGCTCAGGCTCCTGTCGCGGCCAGCGTGGTGGCGTGCGCTAATGTTGCGGTGTTGATGCGGCGCGGAGCGATGCCGAGGAAAATGATCGCCGGGCCTTCAATCATTGCGCTGTCGATATCGGCTGTCAGGTTTGCCAGCGTTGTGGCGATGACGCGCTGGTCAATGCGCGATGCGTTCTCAACTATTGTGATCGGGGTCGCTGCATTTGCTCCGTGCATGAGCAGGCGACCAGCGAGGAAACGCGATGCGTTTACCCCCATGTAAATGGCGGCGGTGCTGCCATCCTTGGCAAGTGCTTTCCATTCGTGTTCGGCAAAGCCGTCCACATCGCGACCGGTGAGAAAGCGTAAGGAAGAGTTGCGGCCTCTGCGGGTGAGTGAAGCGCCGATGCTCGCCGCAGCAGCAGAGGCCGATGTGATGCCTGGGACGACTTCCCATGATAAGTTTGATGCTTCGAGGGCGTCGATTTCTTCGTCTAACCGACCGAAGATTGCGGCGTCGCCGGATTTCAAACGTGCAACTATATGGCCTTTCCGAACGTGCTCTACGAGCAGGGCGTTGATGTCTTCTTGCTTCCAGCTCGGCCCGTAGCCCTGTTTGCCAACGCAGATCACGGTAGCCTCGCGGCGGGCCAGTTCGAGTATTTCCGGTGTTACCAAGCGGTCGTGCAGCACCACATCTGCCTCGTGCAGTTTGCGGCGTGCTTTGAGCGTCAGCAGTTCCGGGTCGCCGGGTCCAGTTCCGATTAGATCGGCATGTCCAGTCTTTGGCATGTCGGACTGTGCGTCGTTGTAAAGGGTGAGCAGCGTGTTCTCGACAGCCTCGGTGCCGCCTTCTGCTAAGGCTTTTGGACCGTCGGCAAAAAAGAAACGCTTCCAGAAGGCACGGCGCTCGGTGGACGATTTCAACCGCGTAGCCATCGGGCGGAACGAATTGGCAATCAGCGCCAGTGTGCCAGTGGAAGTTGGCAGCATTTCCTCAATTTCGCTTTTGACCTTGCGGGCCAAGACAGGGGCGGTGCCTTCCGTGCCGATAGCGATAACGACAGGGTCGCGATCGACGATTGCGGGGGTGAGAAACTCGCTCGCTTCCAGATTGTCGACGATGTTGGTGAGGGCACCTGCTTTCTTGCCAAACGCGACAGCTCGGGCGTCTGCCTCTGGCTCATCGTTTGCGCCATAGACAAGCCTTGCGCCGAAGGCATCGCAGATTTGGATTTCGCGTTGTGCAAGCGTAAGGCGACCGTCTTTGGCCCATGCAAGCACGGTGTCGCTTGGGTCTTCGCCGACCACCAGAATATCGGCTTCTGTCTTGAGCAGCAGTTTAATCTTCGCTGCCGCGTGGTCACCAGCGCCGGAGAAGACGACTTTTTCGCCCTCCAATTTCAAAAAGGCTGGATAGTATTTCATGCGCTTGGCCTGCCTTGTTGCAACATTGTTCTAAGATAAGGCGGTCACACGCTAATTTCGGGGGATGAAATTGCGTTATTTTCGCTCTTGGGAGAAAATTGCTCTGCGTTTGGGCTTTATCGTGAATGGGCGATTGTGCATGGGAGCTTTTGTAGATTTACCCTCAACACAGAGGCGCTGGGCGGCTACGCTTTTGGTGGGCATCGGGCGCATTGCGAGAGGGCAGGCACATTGAACGTACTTTGGATCATGGCGGACCAATTGCGCTGGGATTATCTTTCCTGCGCGGGCCATCCGCATTTGCATACACCGAACATTGATGCGCTGGCGGCCAAGGGTGTTCGTTTCACAAACGCTTATGTGCAGTCGCCCATATGTGGGCCGTCGCGGATGAGTTCTTATACAGGGCGCTATTGCCACTCTCATGGGGCGACATGGAATGGCTTTCCGCTGCGTGTTGGCGAGCCAACGCTGGGCGATCATTTGCGCGAAATTGGTGTCCGGCCTGTGCTCGTCGGCAAAACACATATGGTTGCGGATGCGGAGGGCATGAAACGGCTCGGGATTGACCCGACGTCTGACCTTGGAGTGCTGCTATCGGAGTGTGGCTTTGAGCCATTTGAACGGGACGACGGGATGCACCCTTATGGGCCATATGACCCTGAACCTGCCTATGATGACTATTTGAGGTCGCAGGGGTTTGAGGCTGAAAACCCGTGGGAAGATCTGGCAAATTCTGCGCTTGGCGATGATGGTGAATTGCTGTCCGGCTGGCTGCTGAAATACGCCAACATGCCCGCCAATATTCCAGAAGAACATTCTGAGACGCCTTACATGACACGCCGCGCTATGGAGTTTATGGAAAGCGCTGGCGATCAACCGTGGCTGTGCCACCTCTCGTTCATCAAGCCCCATTGGCCTTACATCGTACCGGCGCCATATCACGATATGTACGGGCCGGAGCACATTAAGCCGCCGGTGCGTTCGCAGGCTGAGCGGGACAATGCCCATCCGGTATTCGAAGCCTATATCAACAGCCGCATCTGCCGCAGCTTTGCGCGTGATGAGGTGCGGGAGAGGGTTGTTCCTTGCTATATGGGGCTGATTAAGCAGATCGACGATCAGATGGGCGTGCTTTTCAAATGGATGGAAGAGCGCGGCCTGATGGAGAACACGATGGTCGTGTTCACGTCCGACCATGGTGACTATCTGGGCGATCACTGGATGGGAGAGAAGGATCTGTTCCACGATCAATCTGCCAAGATCCCCCTCATCGTCTATGACCCGCGCAAGGAAGCTGACGCAACGCGGGGAATGGCGCGAGATGAGCTTGTTGAGGCTATTGATCTTGCTCCGACGTTCCTTCATGCGCAGGGGGGCAAGCCGAAGCCGCATGTGCTGGAAGGGCGCGACCTTGCCCCACTTCTGCATGATGCGGGTGAGATTGAATGGCGTGGCTATGCTATCTCGGAATACGATTATTCAACCCGTGATGCGCGGGCAACTCTGGGTGTGGATCAAGCCGATGCACGGCTGGTTATGCTCCGTGATGCGCGGTGGAAATATGTCCATGCGGAGGGCTTCCGCCCGATGCTTTTTGATATGGCAAGCGATCCCGACGAGTTGAACGATCTTGGTGCAAGCAATGCTGCGGACGTGCTGGCCGTGTGTGAGCGTATGGAGAAAGCGCTTTCGGCGTGGGCGCGGAGGCATCATTCTCGCATCACGAAAAGTGCCGAACAGGTGGACCACATGCTGGCTACCCGCGAACCGCCGGGTGTGCTCATCGGCTACTGGGATGAAGAAGAGTTCGAAGCCGACTTCGGAAAACCGTTCTCCGAGCGTCCCTAAGTCCTCTAATCCGCACCTCGAATTGCAGGCACCGCCCCTTCTTTCGGTTTGATTACACGCTGGATGAAGAAAACAAGAGCAGCCAAGCCGCCGCCGATCAGGTCTGTGCGCAAACCTCCTTCAATGAGGAAGAAGGCGGCGGCGATCAGGATGGCACGGCTGAACCAGACCGCTTTGCGCTCCAAGAACCAGCCTTGCACGCCTGCCGAGAGCAGGTAGACGCCGATAACAGCGGTTATGAAGGCACGCAGTATCTCCATGTTCGTGCCATCCATCAGCAGCGCCGAATTATAGAAGAACATGAACGGCACGATGAATGCCGAAATGCCAATGCGGAAGGATGTTACAGACGTGGCCATGGGATTGGCCCCCGATATGCCCGCCGCCGCGTATGAAGCGAGGGCCACTGGCGGTGTTATTGCTGAGACGACTGCGAAGTAGAACACAAAGAAGTGCGCGGTCAGCAGCGGGATGCCCAACTCGACCAAACCGGGCGCGACTACCGAAGCTGCAACCGCATAGGCCGCCGTTGTTGGCATGCCCATGCCAAGCAGAATGGCGATGCACATGGCAAAGAACATGGCGAGCAACTGCGATGTCTCAGCCAAGCCCAAGAGCAGGTTGGAGAAGCGTGCGCCAACGCCGGTGAGCGAAATCACGCCAACGATGATGCCCGCGCAGGCGCAAACGGCGATGATCTGGATGGACATAAGGCCGGAAAGCTCAAACGCCTTTATGATGGAGCGCAGGCCCATTCGGTTTGGCGTGAGCCAACTGACCATTGCGGCTGCCGCTGTTGCCAGCGTGCCAGCGCGGATGACCGAATAGCCCATGAAAAGGGCTACGATCAGAATGATAATCGGAATGAAGAGATAGACCTGTTTGACCAACTCGCCGAAGATCGGCAGCTCTTCTTTTTTCATGCCGCGCATGCCGAGTTTTGCGGCTTCGAAGTCGACCATGAAATAGACCGAAACGTAGAAAAGCACGGCTGGAATGATCGCAGCGATGGCGATGTCTTGGTATGCGATACCTGTCACTTCCGCCATGATGAACGCGCCAGCGCCCATAATCGGCGGCATGATTTGACCGCCTGTTGACGCTGCGGCTTCCACCGCGCCGGAGACTTTTGAGGAATAGCCCACACGCTTCATCAGCGGGATTGTGAGCGAGCCTGTTGCGACCACGTTGCCCGCCGAAGTGCCGTTGATCATGCCCATCAAACCGGATGCAAAGATGGCGACCTTGGCGGGGCCACCCCGCGCGCGCCCGGCGCTGGCAAAGGCGAAGTTGACGAAATAGTCGCCCACTTTCGATGCCTGCAAAAAGCCGGCGAAGATGATGAAGAGAATGATGTAGGTCGATGACACCGCCGTTGTCGGTCCCAGAATGCCTGCATCGGTGTAGACCTGAGAGAAGAAGCGCTGCCATGTGATTGCTGGCGAATTCAAAACGCCGGGCATGTATTGGCCAGTAAAGACATAGGCGAGAAAAATGCCTGCGATGATGACCAGCGCTAGGCCGGCCACGCGGCGGGTCATTTCCAAAATGAGCGCAGTGCCCGCGACTGCCGCCAGCGACATGCCAATCGGCGCGAAGGGCGTGCCTGTGGCATTGCGCATTTGCGTGCCGAAGATCGTGATCAAATAAACCGCAACGGCCACGCCGCAAATGGCCAGCGTAACGTCAATCGGTGATATCGCGCCGCGGGCGCGTTTGTCCGCCCATGAAAGGGCAATGCCACCAAAGGTGGCGGCAATCAACGGAGCGCCAAACAGCCAAGTCTCATTGAATTTAATGCGTGGATCTATGCCGTTCCACATCGCACCGTTGCTGATCTCGATCTGAAACGAAAATGCCATGCCGAGGCTAAAAAGAGCCAAAAGGCCAAGAATGATGGCTGCCGCGTTAAGGGGCATGGAACTTTTCATGCCATCATCGCCAAAACTGCGTCCTGAAAACAGCAGAAAGCCGAGGCCCAGGGCTCCTGCAACGTGCACGATGCGAAAATTCCATGTCTCCATTGGAAACGATGGAAGCAGTGGAATGGTTATGCCGGTCAGCGACGAAATCGATATTCCGTTTAGCGCTACCATGTGGAACAACGCGTAGATTGCCGAATAGGCAGCCATCGCTAGACCGACCTTGCCGGAAAACAGTCGGCGGTTGCTCTCTGTCGGCTCTTGATCGACGCCCTCAACCTTGATCGGAGTAATGGTCTCTTTGTCCAGCGTGGTGTCCGACATGGTATGCCCCTCCAAATTTCACCGGTCGTCACGCCTGCGGCGCTGCCCTCCGGCACGGGCTTTTCAGTCATTTACAAAAAAGGGCCGCCTTCGGCTGAAGGTGGCCCTTTCGTTTTCTCAAATACCGGGCGTTTAGCCGCCGTAGATGTCAGAAGCAGGAATGGACGCACCGTTTTCGTTCATCCATTTCGCTGCACCTGGGTGCCATTTCAGCACTTTGTTTTTGTCCCAGTTTTCGACCAGCGTTTCGCGGGCCGCTTTGTGGACACCCATCATGCGGTCATGGTCGCCCATAACTGCTTTGGTTGCCTCATAGACAAAGCTCTCTGGCAAGTCGCAGTTTGCGATACCGAAGTTCCACATGGAGACCGAGCGCAGATCGCGGTTGAGCGTAGAGTATGTACCGGAGCTGATGGTGAAATCTGCGACCGGGAAGTCGGCCAGGATTTTCGCTTGCTCGGCTTCTGTGAAGTCTACGAAGTTCACGGTCGTTTGGGCTTCAAGTTGGCTTACGGCTGGTGTTGGAATGCCGACTGCGAAAGCCACAACATCCAGAAGGCCGTCTTGCAACTGCGAACCAAGGTCATTCCACGAGCCGTTGCGGCGCTCAAATTTCACGCCCAATGCTTCGAGCATGGCAGGGAAGTAGGTGTCGGAAGTCGAGCCGGCCGGACCGAAACCGATTTTCGCGCCTTCGGGGATCTGGTCAATCGATGTGATGCCAGTGGACGACAGCGTCGTGATACCGAATGGTGTTTTGTACATCGGGAACATGGCGCAGGCTTTGTCCATCATCAGGCCCGGTGCAATCGGGTTTGTGCCTTTTACCGATTCATTGGCCGGACCCATTGTCGTCATGCCGAAAGCTGCTTCGCCTGTGTGGACGAGCGCCATGTTCTGCATGGGGCCGCCGGTGACTTCGCCGCCGCCGGGCACGCCGAGGTCTTCGGAAATAATGTTGGCGAAGCCGGAGCCATAGACGAAGTATGTTCCGCCCTGTGAGGCTGTGCCCACGGTGAAGCTGGCAGGCCAGCCGGTTTTGTCTTGTGCGGTGGCAACGCCAGCTGTCATCAGCAGTGCGACAGCAGTTGCTGCAAGTTTCGAAAATTTCATTTGGTGTCCTCCAGAAGTGTCACACGGTCTGCCATGCGTTTTGGCGCGGCGCCGTGGTGTGCACGATATAGACTAGCTGAATGGGATGGAGTCAAAAGACTGAATCGGAATTCTGCGACAAATCAGACTCTTCATCTCAAGATGGGTATTTTTGGTAACATTTGTTGGCAAGCGTGGGCGTATTCATGCACATTGTCCATGAGTGCTCTCGCAGCATTCAGCTTTTCTTGAAGTCTTCGCGTTTCAAGCCGTGGCGTTGCATCTTTTCGTACAGCGCTTTTCGCGACAGGCCCAGGCTCTCATAGACTTCCTTTAACACGCCTTGGTGTGCAGCCAGTTCAAGCGACAAAATCAACTTTTCGTGCTCGGCCAGTCGTTCGCTCAGCTTGCCTGCGGTGGCTGAGCTTTCGCTTGGCGCTGGCATCGGGTCTTGTATTCCCAGCACATAACGGTCGGCAGCATTACGCAATTCCCGCACATTGCCGGGCCAGTTGTGTGCGCTGAGTTTTGCGAGCAAATCGGTCGGCACCTCTTGGAAATCACGGCGGTATCGCCGCGCGGCCTCGTTGGCTAACTGCAGGAACAGACGTGGAATATCCTCGCGCCGATCAGCCAAGGCAGGGACGGCGAGAGTGACTTGTGACAGGCGGTAGAAGAGATCGCTGCGAAACGTGCCATTGGCGACAGCTTTTTCGAGATCGTCTTTTGTGGCGGCTAAAAACCTGATGTCGAGGTCAATCAATTCGTTTGAACCAAGTCGACTGATTTGGCGGTCTTCCACCACGCGCAAAAGTCTCAGCTGCATTGAGTCTGGCATCGCGCCAATTTCATCGAGGAAAACGGTGCCGCCTCTGGCGTGCTCAAATTTGCCGAAACGGGAGCGCAAGGCGTTGGGAAAAGCGCCGACCTCGTGGCCGAACAATTCGCTTTCGATGGTGGCGGCATCAAGCGCGCCGCAATTGATGGCCACGAACGGTTTGTCTGCTCTGTCGCTTAGTTCGTGAAGGGCGCGGGCGACAACTTCTTTGCCGGTGCCGGTTGCGCCTTCAATCAGTACATCGGTTTCTGTCGGCCCAATCGCCCGCAACTTCTTGCGCAACTCAAGCATGACCGGAGTGCGTCCGGTAAGGCGGTTTTCCAGATCGTCGCGCTTGGTAACGACGCCGCGCAACTGGCGGTTCTCCAGCGTCAGCCGTCGCTTGTCTAACGCGCGGCGGGCTACCGCGACCAGCCTGTCAGGGGCGAACGGTTTTTCTATGAAATCGTAGGCGCCATCGCGCATCGCCTCCACGGCCATTTGTACGTCGCCATGTCCGGTTACCAAAATCACAGGCAACTCAAAGTCTATTTCCAGTGCAGCACGCATCAATTCGGTGCCCTGCATGCCGGGCATTCTGATGTCTGATATGACGATACCCGTGAAATCGCGTGATAGAATTTCCAACGCCGCATCCGCGTTTGTGAAAGTGCGAATGGGCAGATCGGCAAGATCGAATGTTTGCTCTGCGGCAACGCGCAGATCTTCCTCATCGTCGATAAAGATAATGCCGCCGCTGGTCATTCTGCAGCACTTTGCATGGCTTCAGCGCGTTGCAATGTGATGGAAAATTCAGCACCACCATCTGGGTGGTTGCGGGCCTTTAAGCTGCCGCCGAAGTCTTGAATGATGTTGTAGGAGATGGACAGGCCGAGCCCCAAACCTTCGTTGACGGGTTTGGTGGTGAAGAATGGATCGAACAGAGTTTCCATAACGTCATCCGGAATTCCTGGGCCGTGATCGCGCACAGTGAAAGTTATTTCGTCGCCAAATTCTTGTGCGGCAAGCTCAACTTGTGGCTTATCTGCGCTCTCCATCGCATCCAGCGCGTTGTTTATGAGATTGATGATGACCTGTTGTAAGCGGATATCGCCACCGCGTACGAACATCGATTCATCATGGACCTGGTTCACAATTCTGGCTTTGGTCGCTTTCAGCCGCGGGGCCATGATTTCTAACGCGCCGTGCACAGCGCTCTTGAGCGATATACTGTCGAGCATCTCTTTAGGCTTTCGGGCAAATGTGCGCAGATTTTTGCTCAGTTGGGCCATGCGGTCTGCCATCGATGATATGCGCTCAATGTTGCTCGTGGCCTTTTGTGTTTCGTTGCGTTTGAGATAGGCTTTGGCGTTGTCGGCATAGCTCTTTACGGCTGCGAGAGGCTGGTTCAACTCGTGGGAAAGGGCAGCTGACATCTGCCCCAGTGCGGCAAGTTTTCCTGCCTGAATGAGTTCGTTTTGCGTGGTGCGAAGCCGGCGTTCGGCAGCCTCCCGTTCCTTGATTTCCAGACGCAATTGACTGTTGAGCGTGTTGAGGTCGCGAGTTCTGGTTTCCACCGTTTCTTCCAGCAATTCGCGCGTGTTTGCCTCTCGCTGCTTTTCAATTCGTGCCCGGGTGCGGCGAGAAACGAGCATCGCGATTGTGCCCATGACCAGCAAAAGTGCCATGACACCGGAGGCAACGGCATAAAATGCCTGCCCTCGCGTTTCATTGCGGTCTCGCAAAGAGATGAGTGTCCAATTGGCAGATGGCAATGCGGTCAAGCTGGCGAGATAGGTTGTGGTAGTGCCCGCCTGTTCGAGTGCCAGCAAGGCAGGATCGCTTGAGGTGGCTTCGGTAAGATTGGCGTTTAACTCTTGCACTTGAGAAATAGGATATTGGCGCGACGTCTCGATGGCTGCAATTGTTTCCACGCTCAACGGACGAATGGCTTTGAACAGGCGACCTTTATCACTGGCCATAAAGATGATGCCGTTTGCATCAGTAACGATGACATCGGCACCACTCTCCCGCCATGCGTTCTCCAGCCGATCAACCTCGATCTTCACCACCACAGCGCCAATGATCCGTTGGCCGATTGTAACGGGCGCAGCAAAGTAATATCCGCGCTTGAGCGATACTGTTCCAAGAGCAAAATAGTGAGTGAGCTCGCCTGAAATCGCTCCTGTGAAATAGGGACGATAAGCGTAGTTCTTGCCCAGGAAAGAACGCTCCTTGTCAAAATTGCTGGCTGCGATAGCGTCGCCAGCTGCGTTCAGGATGTAAATATCCGAGGCGTCTACCTGATCTGCCAGTTGCTTGAGTTCAAGATTGACCTTGGCTGCATGGTCGCTGCCTGTGGGATCTGCGAGAACCAATTTGATGGCACCACGCTCGGCGAGAAGCGATGGCAGTGTCTCATACCTTGCTAACGTACTGTCGAGACCTGTACGGATGAGTTCCAACGTGCTGGCATTGCGTGCCGCGTCGCGTTCAAGAAATTGTCGTTCGGTGATTTGGTAGGCGACATAGGTGCCGACCGCCAGAAACAGCGCAATTGCGCTCCAGATCACATATCGGGTGAGGCTTCTGTCCATCGCGGCACTTTAGCCGAATTCACGTTTCCCGCCAGCAGCTTTCAGCCGGGCAAAAGCGTGTCGTCTGTCTGTTCAGCATTGGCGCGTTTTGAACCTTTTACAAAACGCAGCACGTTGCGGATCACTTGGCGTTGCAAACGAGGCTGTTTGTCGATATTGAAGTGACCGATGGTCTTGGACTTGGAAAAGTCGATGTTTTTCAGATTTCCGCGAAAGCCCTTGCCTTTGGCAATTGGCTTACCCCAGCCGTCGGTCTTGAAATAGTAATTCGTCAGCTTACGCACGTTCGACGGAACCGGTGGTGGGGCTGTCGCAGCGAAGGTGGCCATGTATTGCACGGTGATGCGCTTCTTGCGAAGCTCTTGTGCCATGCGAAGAACGGCGTTTGCCCCGAGACTGTGACCGATCAACACTACTGGGCGGCGACCGAATTTTCGGCGGTTGGCAGCGATTTGGTCGGCGATGTTTTTCCACTCGCTGTGATGGGCAACCTTGGCCGGAACACCTTGTTTTTGCAGCTTAGCGCTCATCTCATCGAGACCACGAGAGAAGACGTTTCCGAAACCACGCAGCAGATAAACATCGGCCGATACTTTGCGGGCTGCGAGGTCGGTTTCGGTCTCCGACATGGCAAGGGGCACTTTTTGCGCGTGGCTTGGTGCCGAGAAAAACGACAGCGCAGCAAAAAACGAAAAAAGAATAATGCAGATATAACGGATCATTCCGTCAAACCTCTTCCAACAGCCCGCCCTGAACTAGAATGGTTGCCTGTTACAAAGCCAGCTTGCACAGCGCAACAATAAAAGCGGATCGACGTCAAAATATCCGAGGCACGACACGAGGAGTGACCGCGCAATAGGCGTCGTATTCTTCGCCAAATTGTTCGCGCATCATGGCTTCCTCGTTGGAAACACGCGAAAAATACAGCCACGCAATGCTAAGCAATCCGATGGGGCCGTAAATCCAATTGTTCAGCAGCAAGGCTTGCGAAATGCCCCAGAGCCAGAACGATGTATACATCGGATGGCGCATTCTGGCGTAAAGGCCACGCCGCACGAAGCTGTGATTCTCGCGAACTTCCAGTGTCACCGACCAATTTTTGCCTAACTGTTTGTGGCTGAGATAAAAAAGAGCCAAGAAAGCAATCAGTGCCAAAGCGCCAAGAACGGCCAATACGGGCACGAACGGGTAATCTGCGAAATCCAGCCAGTCCGTTGCCAGCCCGATCGCGGGAACGAGCGCCAGCGCCGTGATATTAAAGCTAAGCGCCACACGCTCGCCCACGGTTACCTTGTCTTTGATCACTTTCGAGCGTTTTGCTGCACGACGGCGCGGCAGTCGAATGCCCCACCAAGCGGCAAGTCCAAGCGCCCAAACGATATGCGCCCAGCGAGGATCGGAAAACCATTCCATCTCTATTGCTGACCTTCCACAGTTTTGCCGCCCGCCCGCTCAACGAGGCTTTTAGTGCCAAAGCAAATGCCCATAAAGTCGTAGTGATAGGGTTTCGTATTGCCGAACACGAACTGGTAGTGGATGCGAAAAAAGTTGGTGCGCATTCGTCGGTAGACGTCTTCGGAAACCATCTGCTTAATCCGAATACTCCGACAGATAGGTCTTTTGGCTGCCAATGAATTTCGCGTCATATCGAGATCCATCAGTTTGGCAGGATCCGTCTTATAGAAGTTGATCACGTCACTCAGGCATTGATACTCGATCCAATTAATAGTGCTGGTGTCGAACATTTTTTGGAGCCGTTGGCGATACCACTGGGCAGCCGGATGAAGTCCAATTTTAAGGGCCGTTGAACCAACCGTTAAAATGCTGGTTTTGCTGCTGCGAGCCGAAAAATAGCTGTCTTTTTCATGGACACGCGCGGCGACATCTAAAATCAACGCACCGCCCGTGCTGTGACCGATAAACAAGACCTCGTCATATTCTTGCGCCTTCACCGTCTCGATGGCGACGTCAGCAAGACCGTCGAGTTTGACCTCAATATCCCTGCGCGTTCTGCGAAGATAGTCGCGGGAAAAACTCCACAAGGCCATCAAGTGCCAGACAAAACGGCGTTTCCACACCAGTTTTACAAGTGCGAAAAGCACCAGCACGAAAACGACCGTGGCAATGGCGGGGGCATATGGAAGTGACAGGCTCATGCTGCCTCTTGCAGCCAACCAGGCCAAAACAAAGCTCAATACCACGGCCATCGGCGGATAGGAAAAATACAGGAAAAAGCGCCAAGCATGTGCAAGAAATTTGAAGGCTGTGCCTGTCAGCAGATAGTCCCATGTTGTCAAGACGGAGCGTCCGAATCGGGTGTAAAATGGCCGTTTGAAGTCTTTCAGAACAATGTCGTCCAGCGTCAAAAAGTGAAAGTCGGTTTGAGTTTGCCAGGCTTTGCCCTCCGTTTCACCTGAAGCGGTGAAGCGGGTAAGGGTTATGTCGTCTCGAACCTTCTTGGTTTCGATCGCTTGGATATCTGCGCCGACCAGCTCTTCAAATCGGCGCGATTCTTTCTGCAAACGCTCGAAGAACGCTTGTGGAGACTTGGGGTCATATCCACCGATATAGAAAATCGCACGTTTGGCCACGGGTTCGAGCAAGGCTGCTATCCGGTTTGCGCTGCTATCGGCTTGTAGACCCAATCGCTGCGAATCGATCAATTCCCTGAATTAGCGAGAAATTGCACTGATTGCCAATGGTGCTGGCTTGTTAGAATTGCGCGTCTCGCGCTGCGTCAGAGAGATAGCCCCAAACATAGGGCGCAAAAGAGCGCCAAAACTCGACCCGGAATGTTTGCTCATCTGTCCGATAAAGTGCGATTTCGGCCTTGCCGAACACCGTGCGAGAGCAAGCTCCAACGGGAAAAGCAGCCAGCCGCAAATCCTGCGGGCAACCTGCCGACAGTGTTGCCTCCGCCCCGATGCCGGAGACAATGACCGCGCAATTGCGGTGCGATATATCTACGGCAGAGAAGTCGGGGCTGGCCTTTGCCGGAACGAGGCTTTCGTCCGGCTTGGCTTCATCGATGATCAGCCACTCATCCGGGCCAAGCCAAAGTGCGTGGCGGCTGCCCTTGCTGTTCGACTTTTTCGGTTTTTTCGGTAGCGCGAAACCGAGCGTGCGCTCAAACGACTTCACGCCCTTTTCGTTGGCGCGCAGGCTTAGGCGCGATGCGGGTGGGGCCATTTCGAGCGATACGGCGGAATTGGCGAAACGGTTGCCGGCCAGTTGTGGCGCGCGCGCTGCTGTTGCGGGTTTAGCCATGGAGACGTTCCCCTTCCTCATCGTAAAAGACGGTGCCCGTCACTTCGACCTCGATCACTTCGTCGTCTGGCATCGGCACATAGAGCTTTTTGCCCATTCTATTGAAACCGTCTTCGACCAAGGCCATCGCAATGGATTGGCCAAGCGTGCCGGACCAATAAGAAGAAGTGACGAAACCGAGCATTTTCATCGGGATCGGCTGGTTCGGATCAGCGACGATTTGTGCGCCTTCTTCTAGTACCTTTTTAGGGTCTTTGGTTTTCAGGCCGACCAGTTGGCGGCGGCCTTCAGCCACCAAGTCCGGCCGTTGCAGGCCGCGCTTGCCCACGTAATCGGGTTTGGATTTAGCCACTGCCCAACCGAGCCCTGCATCGAACGGTGTGACCGTGCCATCGGTGTCTTGGCCAACGATGATGTAGCCTTTTTCTGCACGAAGCACGTGCATGGTTTCGGTGCCGTAAACGCATGCGCCCATCGGCTCTGCACGCGCCCACACGGCTTCCCATACGGCGCGGCCGTAATCGGCGGGCACGTTGATCTCAAAGCCCAACTCGCCGGTGAACGAGATGCGGAACAGGCGGGCGGGCACGCCGCACACCTTGCATTCCACCACGCTCATGTGAGGAAACTTCTCATTGGAAATGTCCGCGCCCTCAACGAGCGGCTCGATGATCTCGCGCGCTTTTGGACCTTGCACGGCGATGGTTGCCCATTGCTCGGTTGTGGAGGTGAGCCAGACCTTCATCTCGGGGAATTCTGTCTGGAGGTAGTCCTCCATGTGGTTCATCACGCGGGGCGCACCGCCTGTCGTCGTGGTTACATGGAAACGGTCGTCGGCCAGTTTGCCGACAACGCCGTCATCATAGATGAAGCCATCTTCGCGCAGCATGATACCGTATTTGGCACGGCCCGCTTTCAGCTTGGACCAGCCGTTCGTGTACATCTTGTCCATGAAGGCAGCGGCATCGGGCCCGACGATTTCGATCTTGCCCAGTGTGGAAGCGTCAAACACGCCCGCGACCTTGCGGACGGTCTGACATTCGCGGTCGACCGCTTCGTGCATACCCTCGCCTGCGCGGGGGAAATACCATGCTCGGTCCCACAAGCTGACGGGTTCGAACGCCGCGCCATGTTCTTCCGCCCATTCGTGGATCGGCGTTTTGCGGCGCGGGTCGAACAGGTGATCGCGGGAATGGTTGGCGAATGTGCCGAAGGTTGTGGGCGTATAAGGCGCGCGGAACGTGGTGAGGCCCACTTGCGGCACGGGCTTATCGAGCATGTCGGCTGCGATGGCGAGACCATGCATGTTCGACAGTTTGCCCTGATCGGTCGCCATGCCGTTGGTCGTGTAGCGTTTGACGTGCTCAATCGAGTGCATGCCTTCGCGGACGGCGAGGCGGATATCCTTGGCGGTCACGTCGTTCTGGAAATCGACGAACGCTTTGTTGGTGGCATGAGGACCAGCCGCTTCGGTCGTGCCGATCATGCCGCCTGCTGTGGAGACATCGTCAATAATGGCGTGGTCGAACGGTTTAGCGCCGACGGCCTTGGCGGCTTCCGCCATGCTTTCAGCAACCGTGTCGGTGCCGTTGCACAGGCCGATGCTGACGCAGTTTTGCGGGCTTTCACCGGGCAGAAAGCGCTGAGTATACTCATGCCATTGCGGCTTGCCGCGCGATTGGCTGTAGAGGTGGAGCGACGGCGTCCAGCCTGCGGAATGGATGAGCGTGTCGATCTCGAAGGAGGACGGCGCGGCACTGCCCTTCTTTTCCACAGTCATGGACTTGATGCGCAAACGGCCTTTGGTGCCGGTCACGTGCGCCCCGGTAATAACCTCAATGCCCAGTTCTTCGGCTTGTTTGAGCAGGGCAGGGTTGACCTCATCGCGGGTGTCGACGATGACCACCACTTCGGCGTCATCATCATCGTCATCAAAGGAAGCGCCAAATTCATACAGATCGAACGCGGCGGCATAGGCTGTGTCGCAGGACGCGAACACGCCGATGCGGGAGCCGACAATGACGCCGTATTTGTTGCAATAGGTCTGTGCCGCGCCTGCCAGCATGATGCCGGGGCGGTCGTTGTCGGGGAAGACCATGTGGCGCTCAATCCCGCCTTGGGCGATCACGACTTGCTCTGCGCGAACCTGCCAGAGGCGCTCGCGTGGCGCGTCGAGGTCGGGCTTGGCGATGTGGTCGGTCACGCGCTCCGTCAGTGCCACCATGTTTTGCTGGAAATAGCCAAACGCGGTGGTGCGGGTGAGCACGCGGACATTGTCCATGGCCCGCAGCTTGGCTGTCACTTTCGCAGCCCATGCGTGGCCTTCATGGCCATCAATCCGAATGTCGCTGTCGCTGTTCAGCCAACCGCCAGGCATGGCCTGTTCGTCGCAGACGATGACCTGCTTGCCCTGTTTGGCGGCTTCCAGTGCGGCGGTCAGGCCAGCTGCACCCATGCCGACGACCAGCACATCGCAATGGGCGAAGCGGTTGGTGTAGCGGTCTGGATCGTCTTCCGTTGGGCTTTCGCCCAAGCCAGCGGCGCGGCGGATAAAGGGTTCGTAGAGTTGGTCCCACGCTTTGCGCGGCCACATGAAAGTTTTGTAGTAGAAGCCGGCCACGAAGACGGGTGAGAGCAGATTGTTCACCGCGCCGATATCGTATTTCAGGCTCGGGAATGCGTTTTGGCTTTTGGCCTTCATGCCGTCGAAAACTTCCGCCACGGACGCGCGCACGTTTGGCGTGTGACGGGCATTGCCCTTGCTCACGCCGATTAGCGCGTTGGGCTCTTCGACCCCCGCCGCCATGATGCCGCGCGGCCGGTGATATTTGAACGAACGTCCCATCAGGTGCACGCCGTGGGCAAGCAGGGCAGAGGCGACGGTGTCGCCCTCCAGCGCTTCATATTGCTTGCCATCAAAGCTGAACTGCACCGTCTTGTTGCGGTCCAGCAGGCCGTGGGCGGGGATGCGGAAGGGGCCGGTCATTGTTTTGAACCCAAACAAATACGGTCGTCATTCCGGGGCCGCAGCGCGGAACCCGGAACCCAGAGCAGAGAACGCTCGGTTCTGGGTTCCGGGTTCGCGTGAACGCGCCCCGGAATGACGAGTTGATAACAATCGGTCATTTCTGCATCTCCGCCAGCTCTTTATCGGTCGGGCGCGGTTCGCCAGCCTTGTAGACCTTCAGGAATTTGTCGGAGATCGTCGAGCGCACGCAGTTGAAAAAGCGTCCGCAGCCATGGGCATGGCGCCAGCGCTCAACGCTCAAGCCCTTTGGGTTTTCGCGGATGAAGAACATTTTCTCGAAGTCCTCGTCGGACATATCCGCCATGTCGGTAGGCCGCACGATATGAGCCTCACCCGCATTAGCAAATTCCAATTCCGGACGATCTTCTTCGCAATAGGGGCAATGGATCAGGAGCATTCTTAGTATCCTTGCATTCTGAGCTTACTTATTGCAGCCGCCAATTGTAGTGTGGCCATAGCGTCAGATCGGGCATCGTGTTTGGTGGATCGATCAAAGTCTATCCCCATGATTCCGCAGCATTTTTTCAAACTTATTCGTCCGGTTTCAGCATATTGTCCTCCAACCATTTCAGCCATTTCGTCCATCGTGCAGAAGGGCAAATTGAAGATTGGGCCAGCAATGTCCGTTCTAATAAAAGCCTGTGTTAAGAAACCAAGATCGAATTCAATATTATGGGCAATTAGTGGTAAATCACCTGCAAATTTAGCTATCTCACCAGCTTGCTCCGAGAAATTTTCACAGGCTGACAGCACATCATCGCCTAGACCGTGAATCCTAAATGCGGGCTTCGGCAAAGCCATTTCTGGATTGATTAGGGTGTGGAATACATCCGCCTGAATTGTTTCACCTTTCGCTACTTGCCTGATGTTTGCTTTGATCATGCAGATTGATGCAATCCTATCACTGACTGGATCAAGGCCTGTGGTTTCCACGTCAAATACAATTGCTTCTTCGATTTCTTCAAACAACGCAGGCTGGATCAATGAGGATCCCACATGTTTTTCCTCATGGTGTTTCTTTCGGAATAAACCCCACATGATTTTAATGCGCCACAGCCGCAGCCGCAGCTTCATCAATCAAACGACCCGTGCGGAATCTATCGAGATTAAACCCAGCGTTGATCTTATGCGGCTCGTCCTTGGCAATCGTGTGCGCGAAGACGTTGGCGCTGCCGGGTGTTGCTTTGAACCCGCCCGTTCCCCAGCCGCAATTCACATAGAGCCCTTTGACGGGCGTTTTGCTCAAAATCGGTGAGCGGTCGGGGGTTACGTCCACAATGCCGCCCCATGTGCGCAGCATGCGCATGCGGCGGAACATGGGGTAGAGTTCGCAGATCGCATCCAGCGTGTGCTGTAGGATGTGCATGGAGCCTGTTTGGGAATAGGACAGATAGCTGTCCGTGCCCGCGCCGATCACCAATTCGCCCTTGTCGGACTGGCTAATATAGGCGTGGACGGCGTTGGACATGACCACGCAGGGGAAGACTGGCTTCACCGGCTCCGACACCAGCGCTTGCAGCGGATAGCTTTCCAGCGGCATGCGCACGCCAGCCATTTCCATCAGCACGGATGTGTGTCCGGCGGCAACGACGCCGACTTTCTTCGCGCCGATTGTGCCCTTGGTCGTTTCCAAGCCTGTCACTTCGCCGGAGGGGGCGCGGTTTATGCCGGTGACTTCGCAGTTCTGGATAATATCGACGCCCATATCCGACGCCTTACGGGCAAAGCCCCACGCGACTGCATCGTGGCGGGCCACGCCGCCGCGGCGCTGAAGCGCTGCGCCCATGACGGGATAGCGGGCGGTTTTGGAAATATCGAGCGGCGGGCAATATTCCTTCGCCTGCTGCGGTGTCAGCCATTCGTTGTCGACACCGTTCAGGCGGTTAGCGTGGATGTGGCGCTGGGCGGATTGAACGTCGTGCACCGAATGCGCAAGCATCATCACGCCGCGCTGGGAGAACATGACGTTGTAGTTCAGCTCTTGTGACAGCGTCTCCCACAGCTTGACCGAGTGGTTATAAAGGCCTGCACTTTCGTCATAGAGATAGTTTGAGCGAATGATCGTCGTGTTGCGGCCGGTGTTGCCGCCGCCGAGCCAACCTTTGTCCAACACCGCGATGTTGGTGATGCCGTGTTCTTTCGCCAGATAATAGGCCGTGCCAAGGCCGTGGCCACCAGCGCCTACGATGATGACGTCGTATTCCTTCTTCGGCTCAGGATGGCGCCATTGCTGGCCCCAGCCTTTGTGGCCGCGAAGCGATTCTCTCGCCAGATTGAACGCGTTGAATCTTCTCATCGTCGTGGCATCCCGTTTCGTCGGAAAAGAATGTGGCTCAATGCGTGATAAACCGCCGGCACAATTCTCATTAAAGTGGAGTAAGGCGCATGCGACAATGGCTTGCGACTTTGTGCGACATGATAGCGTCTGCTCACGACTCACGTCAAAGCGGCGCAGGGTGTGAAGCAGGTGCTTGGCGCACAGACGGCCTTGACAGAATTGAGCGGAATCCCCTAAGCACACATCAGAGTTCGGGCGCGCCCTAATTGGTGCGCTCTTTTTTGTGCGTTCGTGGCAATGGGGCCCTGCACAACACAGCAATGGTTCGGACCGATGAAAGTCAAAAACTCTCTCAAATCGCTTAAAGGCCGTCACCGCGCCAACCGCTTGGTGCGCCGCAAGGGCCGCGTTTACATCATCAACAAGGTGAACCCGCGCTTTAAAGCCCGCCAAGGCTAGTTAAACGCTGGCCTCGCGCCGCTGGGCGGGGCATCACGCCGCATCACAGCATTTTGCATTTGCACTCGTGGGAGCAGGGGGTAACCTGCACTCATGAGATTTCGTGTTTTAAATTTGGCGCTGATCCTTTCCGCCAGTGTCGCGTCAGGCGTGTATGCCCAGTCGGTGCAGACAGATCCAAATGGCGACTTGGCGCCTCGGCCCGAAGTGGAGGAGCAAACCGCTCCCGCCAAAACCGACAAAATTCCAGCTCTGTTTAAGTTGGGCGATGATCTCGACACGCTGTTTTCTCAATTGAAGCGCACCGCCAATAAAGGGCGCGCAAAGCGTATTTCTGATCGAATTTGGGAATTGTGGCGTGATTCCGAGAACGATTCAGTCGATCTTCTAGCCGCATGGGCGCGGGCTGCGATGCAAAAGCGGCAGTTCTCGGCAGCGCTTGATCTGCTTGATCAGATGGTGGTGTTACAGCCTGACCACCCCGAAGGCTGGAACCAACGTGCAACGCTTCATTTCATGATGGATAATTATTCGAAGTCGATTGCCGATATTGAACGCACGCTGGCGCTGGAACCTCGTCACTTCGGTGCGTTGGCTGGTCTTGCCAACATGCAGGCGCGTATGGGCGACGATAAAGCTGCCTTGAAAACGTGGTATCGGGTGTTGGACGTTTATCCGGCCATGGAAAGCGCGCAAAAAAGCGTTATTCGTTTGGAAGAGAAACTGGCAGGGCAGTCGCTTTAGTTATCAATTGGCGCTAAACGGGCCAAACTACGCGAACTATTTGCGCTCAAATGCGTTTTTTCTGACACATTCTCCCTCATCCATCGGCCGTTCCCTTGAAAATTCTAGCTGTCCTCCTCGCTGTTATAGCGTTCGTCTTTCTCGTGTTGTTTTTCGTCACCCGCTACAAAGCGGCGGAAATTTCTGCGCAGTTTCCCGCTTTTGGGTCGGTGACTGAAATCGGTGGGCGCGAAATTCACTTTCTCGATGTGACCGAAGGCGACAATGCCGATCTGCCGCCGCTGCTTTTTGTGCATGGGGCGAGCGGAAATCTGCGTGACCAAGCGGTGGCATTTCAAAAGCCGCTTGAGGGTAGAGCGCGGATGATTTTTGTCGACCGGCCCGGCCATGGCTGGAGTGAACGCGGCCCTGAAGAAGCGAATACGCCGGAAGGGCATGGCGCAGTTTACGCCGAGTTGCTGGATGATATCGGCATCGAAAGCGCGGTGGTGGTGTGTCATTCTATGGGCTGTGCGTCAGCGATAGCCATGGCACTCAACCATCCCGAAAAGGTTCGCGGGCTGGTGTTTCTTGCGCCTGCTACCCACCGCTGGCCGGGTGGAGTGACGTGGTATTATGAGGTGACGGCCCTACCAGTAGTCGGTTGGTTGTTCAGCGAAACGCTGTCACTTCCCGCTGGTCTAGCTCGTTTGGAAAGTGGAGCGAGAAGCGTCTTCGACCCGAGTGAGATGCCAGATGATTATGTTGATGCAACAGGAATTGCGCTTGTGTTGCGCCCGGAGCAGTTTCGCAACAACGCGCGGGATGTGACAACTCTGAAGTCGGAAGTGACACGGATGCAGCCACGCTATTCCCAGATAAAAAAGCCGACAGTGATCATTACAGGGAACAAAGACGACGTGGTGCTCCCAGACATTCACTCTGTTGGCTTGGAGCGCGATATTGAAGGTGCCGAACTGATCGTGCTGGATGGCGTTGGCCACAAGCCAGACTATGCAGCAACGCGGGTTGCTATCGAGGCAATCGAGAAAGTATCGCGCAGATAGGCCAGATTAGCCGGTGTTTTTGCCGTCTTTGCCGACATAGGCGATGCGCAGCATGTTTGTAGAGCCGGGGGTTTGCAGCGGTACGCCTGCCGAAATGATAATGCGGCCTCCCGCTTCAACCAAACCTTCGTTAAAGGCAAACTCACACGCCTTATCCACCATGTCGTCGAGGTCTTTTGCATCCGGTGCAATGACACAGCGGGTACCCCAACACAGAGCGAGCCTGCGGGCTGTTTCAGTGACAGGCGACAAAGCGAGGATTGGCTTGCTGGGGCGCACCCGTGCGGCGCGAAGTCCCGTCGAGCCGGATGCGGTGAAGCAAACTATGGCTGCAAGATCGAGTGTTTCCGCGATCTGCGCTGCAGCAAACGATATCGCATCAGCGCCAGTCGGTTCCGCTTCGGGGCGTTGGCTTGCGATTGTGTCCAGGTAGCCTTTGTCGGCTTCCATGGCCTCTGCAACGGAATTCATGGTTTGTACGGCTTCCAGCGGGTAGGAACCGGCGGCACTTTCGGCGGACAGCATAATGGCGTCTGCGCCCTCGTAGACGGCGTTTGCGACGTCAGAGACCTCTGCACGCGTCGGCACCGGGTTGTCGATCATTGATTCCAGCATTTGCGTTGCGACAATCACCGGGCGGCCAGCGCGACGGCATTTGCGGATCATCTTCTTCTGGATAGACGGCACGACTTCCAGCGGCATTTCTACGCCAAGATCGCCACGTGCCACCATGATGGCGTCTGCCATTTCGATGATCTCGTCCAAGCGCTGAACGGCTTGTGGTTTTTCGATCTTTGCAAGAAGACCGACTTTGCCTTTGCAGATCTTGCGCGCTTCAGCGAGGTCTTCCGGGCGCTGAATGAAAGACAGAGCTACCCAGTCGACTTCCTCTTTCAGTACGGCTTGAAGGTCTGCCCGGTCTTTTTCGGTCAATGCTCCGGACATGAGCTCAGAATCGGGCAAGTTCACGCCCTTGCGGTCGGCCAACCACGTTCCGTTGACGACTTCGGCCTTTGCCCAACCGTCGCCCGTTTCGATAACTTTCAGCTTTACCTTACCGTCGTTGACCAGAAGCCTGTGGCCAATTTCCATTGCCTCAAGAATTTCCGGGTGGGGAAGTTGGACGCGGTAAGCGTCGCCCGGTGTGGGATCACTGTCGAGTGTGATAACGTGACCCGGCTGCACGGCAACTTCACCATTTGCAAACGTACCCAGGCGGTGTTTCGGGCCTTGAATGTCGGCCAGAATACCAATGGGAAATCCGACTTCCTTTTCCACATTGCGAATGCGGCGAACGAGGTCGCTCAGCATTTCGTGGCTGGAATGGCTCATGTTGATGCGAAAGGCGTCAGCGCCTGCAAGGCACAGCTTCTTGATCATCTCTTCCGTGTTTGACGCGGGGCCAAGTGTTGCGAGTATTTTGATGCGTCTTGAGCGGATCATTGTTGGGCTTTCTCGTCCGTGCCGCTCTGGTTGGCTTCCGTCAGACGGACCTGCCAGTTGGCTTGATTTCCAGTGTCGATTTCAAAAAAGCCCGTGCGTTCGTAGCCACGTGCAAAACAGTCTTTCAGGCCCTCAATGCGAAATTCGCGTGCCGATGTACACATGAAAACGGGGCCGCGCCATTGGCCACCAGTATCTGCGTTTTCTGCATAAATATAGAAGTATCGCGACGACAGAGCGCCTTCGATTACAGTAGCGCATACGCCGGATGGAACCCGCCACCAACCTTCCATCACCCAGCCGTCGGTGTTGCGGTAACCGATAGCAACTCCGGTCATGCTTTTGGTGTCATTGCAGACTTTCAGATCGGCAAGAGCGGGTGCGGTTTGCGCGGCAGTTGCCGCAAGCAGCGCGGCGGCTGCAAGCCAAGTTTTTTTCACAAAACGCAAGGGTTCGCACCGCTTTTTCATAGTATGGTTTGTTGCAACGTTCGGCTCCGGGTGTCAACGCGCCCGGGCGGTTGCTCAGCGCTCATTGTTGGTCCTTTTGCGGCCGTGCCATCCATATGCCGAACAAGATCAGTGCGCCGCCGATAATCTGGATGCCGGATAGACTTTCGTTTACGATCAGCCAAGCAAAAAGCGCTGCTGCCACCGCTTCGATAAAAATCACCAGCGATGAGAATGTCGCTGACAGTGAACCAAGCGCCACGGCCAACAAACCTTGCCCACCCGTGTGCGCCAGTAGGCCAAGTGCAAGCACAGCGAGCAAACCTGTGATGGTTTGCGGCCATAGCCCTTGGCCGGCCAACAAAGTGACCACCAGCAAGCAGGCGGCTGTGATGGTTGTGCTCATAAAAACCAATGCTCCCGCTCCGTGTGTGCGGCGTGCGACGCGCACAGCGAGAAAATAGAGGCCAAAGAAGATCGACGTGATGAAGCCGTAGACATCGCCCATAAAGCGCTCGGGCGCGAGTTGATACGAGCCGCCGATCAACAGCGCAGCGCCTGCAAGGCATAGGAACAAGCCAAAGACGATCCTCTGTGTGACGGGTTCACCGATGAAAGCTCCTGAAAGCAGTGCGACCCAGATAGGCGCGAGGCAGGCCAGAAAGGTTGCGTTGGCAATCGTCGTTTCTAAAATGGCCAAATGCCAAAAGAACAGATCGCCTGCGAAAAAGAGACCGGATAGCCAAACAGCACCGTCCCAACGCAAGGCTTTTTTCAGCGGTATGCCGGTTCGGCGGCACTCCCACACCATCCACAGAAACAAAACGGGAAGCGCTAGCGCCACGCGCCAGAAGGCGCTGGCAAACGGGCCAACGTCTGCAAAACGCACAAAGACGGGCGAAATGCCCATGGCCAGCGCGCCCAACACCAACGCGCCGAATGCCAACGGAAACGACAATTGGGGCATGGCATCGTCGACATCGGAAGCGTTTGATGGACTGTTTTCTGCTGGGAGTGTCACTTGCAGGATCTGCGGCGTTGCTGATGGGCCTGCAGCATTGAACGAGTGACTGGGCTGTGACAAGAAGCTAATTCTTGCCAGCAAACCCTTTGGTGCGCATTGTCAGCCTCTGAGTTCATGCCCTATGAGACGATTGAAGGCGACCCCTCATCTGGGATCGTGCTGTTGTGCGATCATGCGCGAAATACACTGCCTGAAGAATACGGCTCGCTGGGGCTTCCTGCAGAAGAATTTGAGCGACATATCGCATATGACATAGGCGTGGAGGCTCTTACCCACGCTTTGGCCAAGCGGCTTGGGTGTCCGGCCGTTCATTCTTGTTTTTCGCGCCTGCTGATTGATCCAAACCGTGGTGAGGACGATCCCACAATTGTCATGCGCCTATCGGATGGAACCGTGGTGCCCGGCAATCACCCAATCACAACGGAAGAAATCAGAGGCCGTATCGAACGATTTCACGCGCCCTATCATCGCGCTATCGATGATCAATTGGATGCGTGCATCGAAGCAGGGCGAAACCCGTTGGTGTTGTCGATCCATTCCTTCACCCCCGTTTGGCGCGGCGCGAAACGGCCATGGCATGGCGCGATCTTGTGGGACAGTGACCCGCGATTGAATCGCTTCATGATTGACGGTCTGCGCGCCCATGGAAATCTGATCATCGGTGATAATGAACCTTATGACGGCGCGTTGAAAAATGACACGATGTACCGCCACTGCACCCAACGAGGACTGGCGCACTCGCTGATTGAAGTGCGGCAGGATTTGATCGCTGATGAAGCGGGTGTTCAGCGCTGGGCCGACATCATCGCTCCGCTGCTTGAACTGGCCAACATGCGGCCTGAAATGCATGAAATAGTCTATTACGGTTCCCGCACTGATGGGACATTGAAGAAAGAGGACTGAGCGATGAATGAGATTGACGACGCAACCCGCACGGAACTGGAAGCCGCTGCTTTCCGTCGCCTGATCTCGCATTTGCGCGAGCGTACGGACGTTCAAAACATCGACATGATGAACCTGAGCGGCTTTTGCCGAAACTGCCTGTCGCGCTGGTATATGGAAGCCGCGAATGAGAAGGGCATTGACCTCGACAAAGACGGTGCGCGCGAGGTCGTCTACGGCATGCCATTCGATGAATGGAAGGCAAAATATCAGACCGAGGCTAGCGAAGAACAAAAAGCTGCATTCGACAAATCTCACGGTTGATTTCGCGCAGTGAAACCATCACAAAAGCGTTCGATTTAAGCGGCGGTTCAGCCCAAGTGAAAGAGCAATAATATGGCAGAAGAAGAAACCGGCCCGGAAAGCGCAAGCCACGGTGTGGCCGTTGCGCAATTGCGTTCCGTCATCGAGCGCATCGAGCGTTTGGAAGAAGAAAAGAAGGCGATTGCCGACGATATCCGCGATGTTTTCGCTGAAGCCAAAGCCAACGGTTTCGATATCAAAGCGCTGCGTGCCATCGTACGTCTGCGCAAGAAGGAGCCTACCGAGCGTGAAGAAGAAGAAGCCGTGCTGGACCTCTACAAATCTGCGTTGGGTATGTAAGCAAGCGGTTTGAGTGCGGGGATCAGCCTTCGCGCTCTGCCAGTAATTGATCGAGCCAATCCGGGTCCATTTCGGGCACGGATGAAAGCAAGAGTTTGGTGTAGTCGGGATATGGCGGGGCGAAGATTTCGCTCTTCAAGCCCTGCTCCACTACTTCACCCTGATTCATCACCACGATCTCATCGGAAATCGCCTTCACGACTGCGATGTCGTGGGTGATGAATAGATAGGTGATGTTGAACTCTTTCTGGAGCCGCAGCAGCAGGCGCAGAATGCCTTCTTGCACGATCTGATCGAGCGCAGAAGTGACCTCGTCGCAGATGATGATTTCAGGCTCGGCTGCAAGCGCGCGAGCGATGCAGATACGCTGCTTTTGGCCGCCGGACATTTCGCCGGGAAAGCGGTCGAGGAAAGTGTTGTCCAACTCGATCATATCCAGCAGTTCAGCTACGCGCTTATCACGCGCTGCACCTTTTATGCCGTGATAGAACTCAAGCGGCCGTCCGATAATGTCCGCAACGGTTTGGCGCGGGTTCATTGCCGTATCCGCCATTTGATAGATCATCTGGATCTTGCGCAGTTGCTCTTTGCTGCGCTGCTTCAATGCTGCGGGCAGTGGCTCGCCATTGAATTCCACAGTGCCACCAATGGGCGGCAGAAGACCCGTTATCACCCGCGCTGTAGTGGATTTGCCCGAACCGGATTCGCCGACCACAGCAACGGTTTTTCCCCGCGGAAGATTGATCGACACATCGTGCAAGACTTTGATCGAATTGCCGTAGGCTGCATCGACGTTCTTGATGGACAGCACAGTGTCGTCTGATGTTTCTTCCGGCTTTTCCAGAGAACGCACTGACCACAGAGACTTCGTGTATTCCGCTTCCGGCTTGCTCAACATCTTGCGGGTTTCGGCCTCTTCAACCTCTTCGCCATATCGCAGGACCTTGATTTTGTCTGCCATCTGCGCGACGACCGCCAGATCGTGGGTTATGTATATTGCGGCGGTGTTGAAGCGGTCGACGATATCGCGCATGGCGACCAAGACTTCGACTTGGGTGGTTACGTCCAGTGCCGTGGTGGGTTCGTCGAAGATGATGAGATCGGGTCGGGGTGACATGGCCATTGCCGTCATCACGCGCTGAAGCTGACCGCCGGAGACCTGATGGGGATAGCGCTCGCCGATGGTGTCAGGGTCCGGCAATTGAAGGCTTTCGTAAAGCTGTACCGCGTCCTGTTTGGCCGCTTCTGTCGGGTTGATATCGTGGCCTACGGTCGCCTCAACGGTCTGGTCGATCAAGCGGTGGGCGGGGTTGAACGAGGCAGCGGCGGATTGCGCAACATAAGCCATGCGCGAACCCCAGAGCTTGCGCTTTTCTTTCTCCGGCATCGAAGCAAGATCAAGGCCGTCGAACATGATGGAGCCCGATTTGATTTTGCAGCCCGGTTGGGCAAAGCCCATGGCGGCTTTGCCAAGGGTTGATTTGCCCGCGCCGGACTCGCCGATCAGACCAAGCACTTCGCCGCGGTGCAGGGTAAGGTCTACGCCCTTGATGATTTCGTGCCAGCGTTCGTCGGAAAAACCGTCGATGCGAATATCGCGCATTTCCAGCAGAATATCGCCCTTTTCGCTATCAGTGCTCATCTTTAAGGCCACTCGTTTTGTGCAGGAACCAATCGACCACGAAGTTCACGCCAACCACCAATAGGGCAATAGCACCAGCTGGCAGTAGCGGCGTTAGACCGGCTTTGAGATCGTATTGGGCAAACTGGATTAGCGCCGCGTTTTCACGCACCATCGAACCCCAGTCTGCAGTGGGTGGCTGAAGGCCGACGCCGAGATATGACAGCGCGGCCAACGTTAGGAACACGAAGCAGAAACGCAGGCCGAACTCGGCGACCAGCGGCGGCATGATGTTGGGCAGGATTTCGCGCACCATAATCCAGCGTGTGCCTTCACCACGCAGTTTTGCGGCCTCGACATAGTCCATTACCACAACGTTCAGCGCGACTGCGCGTGTGAGCCGGAACACACGTGTGGCGTCCAGTACTGCGATAATCATGATGAGGTTGAGCGTGTTGGTGATCGGGTCGGAAGACTTGAAAACTGCCAGCAGCATGAGCGCGAAAATGAGGCTGGGAATTGCCATCAGCACATCGACAAAACGCGACAAAATTTGATCAATCCAACCGCGCCAAATGGCGGCGACCAATGCCAAGCCACCACCGATGATGAACGATAGGATGGTTGTCGCCAGAGCGATGCCCATCGTGTTGCGTGCGCCGTAGATAAGGCGGGAGAACACATCACGGCCGATCTGGTCGGTGCCGAAAATGTGTGTCCCGTCCCATGGCGCATAAGGGGTTGGGAACACTTCCGCCTCGCCATAGGGCGCGATGAGTGGCGCGAAGATGGCTGTCAAAACGTAAAGCAGCACCACGATCATGCCGAACCAAGCGGTGAGCGGCGCTTTGCGCAATTCAACCTTTATTCGCTCCCAGCGGGTGCGGCGCACGCGGACAACACCGACTTCGGCGGCTGCGGAATATCCGGTTTCGCTCACGTCTTTGCTCTCAACGCTCATCTTGGATGCAACAATCTGGGGTTGGTGATTATGCCGATAACGTCCGCCAATAGATTCAGCAAAATGTATGTTGCGCCGAGGATTAGCGCGCAGGCTTGTACAACCGGGATGTCCCGGCTGGTCACAGCATCGACCATCAATTGTCCGATGCCGGGATAGGCGAAGACGGCTTCCACGACGACCACGCCAACAACGAGATAGGCCAAGTTAAAAGCGATAACGGCAGCGATGGGCGCCCAAGCGTTCGGCAAAGCGTGTTTGAGAATGATGCGCGAGCGTGAAACGCCCTTCAACCGCGCCATTTCGATATAGGGGCTAGCAAGCAGGTTGATGATTGCGGCCCGTGTCATGCGCATCATATGCGCGACGATCACGAGGGTGAGCGTCATTGCCGGAAGGGTGATGCGATAAAGTTTTTCCGATAGCGCCATGTCGTCAGAAATATTGGGAAGCGATGGAAAGATCGGGAAGATCGTCGCCAGCATGAGAATAAGGATGTAGGCAACGAAGAACTCCGGAAACGAGATGGTCGTCAGCGTTGTGGCGTTGACGATGCGGTCGTAGATAGAATTGCGATAAAGCGCTGCCGTGATGCCGAGAAACAAGGAAAGAGGCACGGCAATGACTGCGGCGACACTGGCGAGAAACAGTGTGTTGCTGAGGCGCGGAGCGATCAGCTCCAACACAGGGCGGGATCGGTCGACGCCCGATGCTGCACGGCCAGAAAACGATGTGCCGAAGTCGCCGACAATCGCACCGCTCATCCACTCGAAATAACGAAGATAGGCTGGCTTATCGAGGCCCAGTTCAGCGCGGTAGGCTGCCACGGTGGCTTCTGTTGCGGCTTGGCCCAGAACGGCTTGGCCGAAATCGCCCGGTAAAAGCAGCAGTGCACAAAAGATGATGATGGAGACGAAAAACAGGGTCAAAAGGCCCAATGCAAGCCTTTGGAAAATCGTGCTCACGACCGGATGCACTGGTTCTACGCTCCCCTGCTTACGCAACATTTTGACAGCGCTGACCGAAACTGGCCCTCCCACGCTGTCGCTTTAACGCTAGGCGACTGAACCTGCCGTGTAAACGCCAAGGAGCGGTTTGCCAAAAAGAAGCTTTGGGTAAATGTTGGTGCTGCGCAAAATTTGCAACCAATTGGTTGCTGTGCCTTATTGTTGCGCAAGTGTCACGAAAACCTGCTCCAGTGCGACACACTAACAGTTTGGAGCAACCGTTTGTCTTACCCAGGGAGTAGAGAAGACATGGACGACAAAAAACAGATTTATGTTACCAACCAGACAGAGAAGCTGAAGTCCGGCACGATTGATCGCCGCCAGTTTGTCACTGGTTTGCTGGCTGCAGGCTTTGTTCTGCCATCTGCGCTGACGATGGCGGACCAAGCCTACGCCATGACGCCGAAAAAAGGCGGAACGTATCGCCTCGGCTCCGGCCATGGCTCGACCACGGATTCGCTTGATCCAGGCACCATTGAAAACGATTTCAGCGCCGGTACCGTGTTCAACTACGGCAACTTCCTCACCGAGGTTGATGCTTCGGGCAAGCTGCGCCCAGAACTTGCCGAAAGCTACGATTCCACAGACGCGAAGACTTGGGTTTTCAAGCTGCGCAAAGGCGTTGAATTCCACAACGGCAAGACGATGGATGCCGATGATGTGATCGCATCTCTCAACCATCACCGCGGCGAGGCTTCCAAGTCTGCTGCGAAGGGAATTCTTTCAGGCGTCACCGATATTCGCAAAGATGGCGATGATGTTGTCTTTGAATTGGACGCGCCAAACGCTGACTTTCCGTTCCTGATCAGCGACTATCATCTGGTCATTATGCCCGGCAAAGACGGCAAGATTGACCCGCTTTCCGGTATTGGCACCGGCGGCTATGTGCTCAACAAATTCGAGCCAGGCGTGCGTGCAGAGTTTACCCGCAACCCGAATTACTGGAAAGAAAATGCGGCCTTCTTCGATGAAGTGCAGTTGCTTTCCATTGTCGATATCACTGCGCGTCAAACGGCGCTGATCAATGGTGATGTGGATGCTATTGGCCGTGTGGATCCGAAGACGGTCGCACTGCTGGCGCGTAACCCGAACATCAACATTTTGGAGAAATCGGGCACCGCTCACTACACATTTCCGATGCGTCTCGATGTAGAGCCCTTTGGCAATTACGATCTGCGTATGGCGCTCAAGCATGCGATCAAGCGTCAGGAATTGGTGGACAAAATTCTGCTGGGTCATGGCGCATTGGGCAATGATGTGCCGGTTTCGCCGTCCATGCCTTTCTTTGCCGAACTGCCACAGCGCGAGTTCGATCCGGAGAAAGCAGCCGAGCACTACAAGAAGTCCGGCCACAGCGGCACGATTCAGCTTTCCGCGTCTGACGCTGCCTTCGCAGGTGCCGTCGATGCTGCTCAATTGATTGCGGCTTCCGCCAAAGAGGCTGGCATCGACATTGAAGTCGTTCGCGAGCCTTCCGATGGTTATTGGTCGAACGTGTGGAACAAAAAAGGCTGGTGCGCTTGCTACTGGTCTGGTCGTCCGACGATCGACTGGATGTACGCTTCGGCCTATGTGGATTCGACAGAGTGGAACGATACCGCTTGGAAAACCACCGATGCAGCCAAGAAGTTCAACATGCTCACCAAGGCCGCCAAAGGCGAGCTCGATGAAACGAAGCGTGCTGAAATGTACAAGGAAACGCAGATGTTGCTCGCCGACGATGGCGGCGCGATCATTCCACTGTTCAACAACTACATTAACGGCTTGTCCAAAAAGCTCTCCACTGGCGAAAATGTTGCCGCCAACTGGGATCTCGACGGGGGCCGTTCAGCAGAGCGCTGGTGGTTCAACAGCTAAGCTGATTACAAACAGCAATATGAAAAGGGCGGCTCTCGGGCCGCCCTTTTTTCTGGCGCGTTCAGCGTACCCTCGGCATGGGCCTTTCGCTGGCAATGCGCTTTTTGAGCACGTTTTCGCGCCACAGCACGCATAGGCCGGCGCTCAAGATGAGGGCGATGCCCGTCCAAGCGACGAAGTCTGGCCATTCAACAAAGAAGACGATGCCCCAGACGATGGCCAAGACGAGGGCAAGATATTCGAAGGGTGCAATCGTTGCTGCCGCGCACAAGCGGTAGGCTTGGCTGATGAGATAGCCGCCGGAGGCGCTGCACAGGCCAACAGCCAGCATGATCATCAAATCGCGCTGGTCGGGCATTACCCAGGCGCGGCTAAGAAACGAGACGGAGGGGTGGATATCGCTGGCGAATTTGCCATCGCCCGCGATAATGCCGATGGAGCCTGAGACGACGAGGAAAATCAACTGCACGTAAAATGCCAACGTTGAGGCTTTTTCAGTAGCGCCGAGTTTGCGTGTGAGCATGTGCAACGTTGCATAGCCAAAGGCCGCCAGCACGGGGAAGATCGCTGCTATCTGAAACGCTGCTGTGCCCGGCCGCATGATGACGATGGCGCCCACCAAACCGATAACAACGGCCAGCCAGCGGTATGGGCCAACTTTCTCTTTCAGAAAGATAACTGAGAACAGGGTGATGACGAGCGGTGACACGAAGAAGATCGCCGTCGCTTCTGCAAGTGGCAGGGCGGCCAGTCCCATAAAGAACACCATGTTGGACGCCACGACCGCCAAACCTCTGGCGATGTGCAGCATGGGGTGTTTTGTTTTCAGCAGATGAAAACCGCCTTCCAGCGGAATGATGATCGCCATGGTGATCGTCAGCGCTGAAAGGGTGCGGAAGAAAACGATCTGGTGCAGGGCGTAGTCTCCTGCGAGAAACTTGATGCCAACATCGTTGAGCGTAAAGGCGACGCTGGCCCCCATGGCGCATAAGATGCCGAGCGTTGTGCGGTTCATCGTGTCATTGTCCTACTGCGCCTCGACAAGCCATAGCAGATGCTTCCAAGCTGCGTCAGCGATATTTGATCGGTGCTGCCGAGGAGTGAGAAATGAAGGTCGTGAGCGAGTTTCCGCGCAAAGTGGTGGAATTTCCCGACATGGGCATCATTATGCCTGACGGATGCCGCTTGTCTGCCCGCGTTTGGATGCCGGAAGACGCGCGAGACGATCCTGTGCCGGTGATCCTCGAACATCTGCCCTATCGCAAGCGTGACGGGACCGTGGTGCGCGACTGCATTAGTCATCCGTGGATGGCGGGTCACGGCTACGCGATCATCCGCACGGATATGCGTGGCAGCGGAGATTCGCAGGGGTTTTTGGAAGACGAATACACGCAGCAGGAATGGGACGATGCCTGCGGGGTGCTGGAGTGGGCGGCGGCGCAAGAATGGAGCACCGGCAAGGCAGGCATGTGGGGCATTTCATGGGGTGGGTTCAATTCGCTTCAGATTGCTGCTCTTCAGCCCCCATCGCTGAAGGCGGTGATTTCCATTTGCTCGACTGTAGACCGATTTGCCGACGATATTCACACCAAAGGCGGGTGTCAGTTGATCGAGAATTTTGGTTGGGCCAGCCAGATGCTGTCCTATTCATCTGCTCCGCCCGATCCTGCCTTGGTTGGTGACGGTTGGGTGGATGCTTGGTTGGAGCGTTTGGAACATCAGCCCTGGTTGTGGTCGATCTGGGCGCGGCATCAACGGCGTGACGATTATTGGAAACACGGGTCGGTTTGTGAGGATTACAGCGCGATAAAGACGCCTGTTTTGGCTGTTGGCGGTTGGCACGATGGCTATCGCAATACGATGGCGCATCTGGCGGAAAACATCAGCGCGCCGGTCAAAGCGATTGCTGGTCCTTGGATTCATAAATATCCGCACATCGCTGCGCCGCAGCCCGCCATTGGGTTCTTACAAGAGGCCAAGCGTTGGTGGGACCAGTGGCTCAAGGATATCGACACTGGCGTGGAGGCTGATCCGGCCTATCGTGCATGGCTGATGGACTCCCTGCCACCGCAACGGTGGTGGGACGAGCGGCCCGGACGGTGGATCGCGGAAGCACACTGGCCTTCGTCAAACATTCAGATGCGGCGCCTTCATCTCAATGGCGATGTTCTGGCGCAAGAAGGGGGGAAAGTGGAGCGGGTGGTTTCATCTCCTTTGGACTGCGGCATGGCCAGTGGAGAGTACTTCCCGTTCACGTTTTCTGATGAGTTCCCAGATGAGCAGAGTGAAGATGATGCGCGTTCTGTGTGCTTTGATGGTGCACTGTTGGAAGAGGACATGGATATCGTTGGCGCACTGATTGTGCGGCTTCTTGTGTCGTGTTCGGCAAAAAGTGGGCAGTTGGCCGTGCGGCTTTGCGACTTACTGCCCGATGGAACGAGCGCATTTATAACGCTTGGCGTTCTTAACCTGACCCACCGCGATAGCCATGAATATCCGCAAGCTCTTGTTCCAGATGAGGCCATTGAGGTTGAGATTACGCTTGATCAAATCGCCTATCGGGTGCCCGAGGGCCATCGGCTTCGTCTTGCTATATCCAACGCCTATTTTCCATTTATTTGGCCTTCGCCGGAGAAGGGGAGCATCACCATCCATTCTGGCTCGATTGATCTGCCTGTGCGGCCCCATTCGCACAGCGATGAATGGGTTTTTGAGCCGCCGGAAGGCGCTTTGCCCTGGCGACACGAGGTTTTGCGGGAGGCAAACTACCGTCGCAGCGTCGAGCGAGACCCCAATAGCGGGCGTGTGGCGATGATTATCGAATGTGACAACGGCGAAAACCGTGACAGCGACCACGGCCTGATTTCCGGCTCATGGACCAGAGAGCGCTTTAGCGTCCATCCTGAAAATCCAGATTCAGCCAGCGCCGAGATCGAGTGGGAAGCGACCGGCGGGCGCGAAGGGGCGATGTGGCGAACAAGGACGTTCAGCAGCATGACGTGCGATGCAGTACAGTTTCGCACGAATGCCCGCATTGAGGCTTGGTTGAACGGCGAAACCGTTTTCGAGAAGGATATCAGCGACACAGTTGAGCGGGATATGGTTTAGGTCGAAATTCCGAACCAACTAGTACGTTATTTCCCTAAAACTATGCCCTCGCGACGTGGATCAGCCCCCCCGCTTAAACCTTCTGGTGTGATGGAAATGGCGTGCAATCCGGAGTTAAGCTCTCTGATATTCGTCTTGAAACCAAGGGCTTGCAGCGAAGGTTCAAACGCTTCCGCGCTGGTGCCTTTCTCTAGATCGTATGTGCCGAAGCGGTTCACCAGATGTGGCCGGGCAATCGCTTGTTGAATGTTTTCGCCCCACGCCAAATGGGCGATGATAGCGTTGGCTACATAGGGAATGATGCGGCTGCCGCCTGGAGAGCCGATAACCAAGACGGGTTTCCCCTCTTTCATGACGATTGTGGGTGACATGGACGAACGAGGCCGTTTGCCGGGTTCAACGCGGTTGGCAATGGGTTTGCCATTTCGTTCTGGGCGGAAGGAGAAATCGGTCAGTTCGTTGTTGAGCAAAAAGCCGTTGGTCATAAGCCGCGAGCCGAAGCCGTTTTCGATGGTTGTGGTCATTGAAACGATGTTGCCTTGCGCATCGACAATGGAAAGATGTGAGGTTGAAGGGAGTTCCAAAGACTCATCATCTGCACGGGGCAGGGCGGCATCGTCCCATTCAGGTTCACCAACGGGGGCTTTTTCGAGCGCTTTTTCGATCTTCAGCAGTCGGGAACGAGCATCGGTATAGCTCTGTTTTAACAGGCCTTTTGTCGGCATTTTGATGAAATCGCTGTCTGCCATATAGCGGCCGCGGTCCGCGAAGGCGAGACGGCTTGCATCGCCGATCAAGCGCCAAGTTTGAGCATCGTCAGGTGAGCGGGTTTCGATTTTCCACGGTTCAACAATCTGCAAAATTTGCCCGAGTGTGAGCGCACCTGAAGAAGGTGGTCCCATGCCGCAAACATTGTAAGCGAGGAATTTTGCGCAAACGGCTGGCCGTTCTTTCGCCTGATAGGCGTTAAAATCCGCTTGCTCCAACAAGCCCGGATTGGCGCTGAAACCTTTGACTGTGCTGATTATGTCCGTGGCGATCTGACCCTGATAGAAAGGTCGGGAACGTTCGTTTAAAAACGCTTTCAGTGTATCTGCGTATGCCGGGTTTTGTAGCCTTACCCCCATTTTCAGTGGCTGTCCGTTTGGCAGAAAATAAGCGGCACTTGGTGCGTGGCGCGCAAGGCTTTCTGCGTTGCGTTCGATAAGGCCTGAGAGGCGGGAGGAGACGATAAAGCCGTTTTCAGCCAAGGGTATTGCATCATCGAAAAGCGCGGACCATTCAAGCTCGCCCCATTTGCTGTGCATCGTGTCGAGGAGGGCAGGTGTTCCAGGTGTTCCGACCGATCTTCCGCCGATTACTGCATCAAAGAACTTGAGAGGCTCTCCATCGGCTGAAAGGAACAGATTGCTGTCTGCTGCCAGCGGCGCGGTTTCGCGGCCATCGAGTGTGGTGAGGCGCTGGGTTGTTGCGTTGTAGTGGACAACGAAAGCGCCACCACCCAGACCGGACGATTGCGGCTCTATCAGCCCCAGAACCAATTGTGCAGCTATTGCTGCATCTGCAGCACTTCCGCCCTTTGCAAGAACGTTCGCGGCCGCGTTTGCGGCATAGGGATTGGCGACTGACACCATCCACGATTTCGACTTCACGGGTTGGATTGCGCGCTTTGCGGCCAGCGAAGTTGTGGCTTCTGGGGCGACTTCATCGGCTGCTTGTTGGGCAAATAACGGGCTAGAAAGCGCCAAAATGGCCGTTAAAACAATTGTTGCTCGAAAAACTTTTCGGGAGTCTGTCATATTTATCAGTTCCTTAAATAAGTTGATCGAAAACCATCATCTGTTCAGGTCGATTCGGCCTCGGAACATTAACCATATTGTGGTAGGCTGTTGGTATCGTCGGCATGAGTTTTTCTTGCGTGGTCGCGATGGGTTGGAGTGGTTAGAATGCTAGAAGAGCGGAAGCAGGTCAAAACTGCTTCCTCTATGATCGGCGCCGACCGGGGGCGGCTGGTCGCTGAGGTGAGTATGAAAGTCTTCGGCCAAGCTCCGAAACGCGTTGCGTTTCCGGGCGGTAGAAGCCGCAATACGTTCTTGATTGATCTTGGCGATGAAAGCTGGATTTTATCTCAGCGTGAAACCTCCGAGGCTGCAGCACTGGAAGCTGTGGCGCTACAATATCTCGCCCGAACGGGTCACACCCCTAAATTCAAAGCCATATGCGGTCGATGGACCGTCCAAGAATATGTTCCCGGCACGCGACTGCCGATTGCGCTTGATGCTTCACTATCGATGGCTGAACGGGTTGAGATGGTTGGGGAAGCGCTGGAAGCTCTGTTGCGCATTCAACATATTGGTCGGTGCGGCCCATTATTCGACAAAGCGCCAGTTATTGGCGCTGATTTGGATTGGTTCGTGCAGAGCGCGCGGGGCGCTCGCATGCTGTCAAAGCAACTTGGCGTAAAACCTCCGAATGTGAATGAACATGCGATTGGTGAAGCATTGTGCGGGCCGCGAAACGATTTCATCAAGTTCGACGCCCGACCAGGCAATGCACTAAGAGATGGACACCGTACCGTTTGGTTCGATTGGGAAGATTGTGGCCGTGGCAACGCGCTGGAAGATCTTGTATTCGTCTTATGTGATGAATGGATGATGTTAGACGAAAGGGCGGAAACGCAGTTGATTGACACTTATCTCTCAGCATTTGCGCCAAAGTTATCCACAGGTGCTGCCACGCGACAATTTGTGCTATATGGCACTGTTCACATGTGCGAGCGCGTGCGACGCTGCATACACATGAACGTGCGCCAACAGGGCTGGTGTGATCGAAACACAAGTCTAGCTGGCGATGGCACGGGAAACACGCCGGCTGAAATAGCACGGCTGTGCGACCGTCTGAGCCGCTGGGCTGACCGAACACCCCAGACGCGCGGTTATGTCGATTGGATCAAAGATATCAGCAGCTTCTTTGAGCTGCAGACTGGAAAGCAAACACACGCAGCCTCGTTGGCTGCATAACGTAACGTAAATCAAGGAATAGAGTGTAGGAGACGAGGCGGAAGCAAAGCAGGGGATCTGGCGGACCAACCAAAAACAGGTTGGATAAGATTTAGATCAAATTTTATTCAAATTAAGTATTAAATTGAGTAAATCCCCAGCAATTAGGGTTAAAGCCGAGTTTTTTACACAACAGTATTTCTCTATTATATGAAGTGGCTTCCACTTTAGGAGGGTAATCCAAATGACCACGACCACCACACAGAACATCACATGGTTCGAATTCACCGCCGAAGCCCACGGCAGTGGTTCAGGTTCGAAAGGCTCAGGCTCTAGTTCCTCGAAGGGAACTGGCTCTGGTTCGAAAGGCTCGGCGGGTAGCGCCCATCCGCTTTCGCGCTTCGATACTGGTCAGGGGATTATCAGGCTGACGGACGGTAACGACCATATCGCTAACGACAGCAGCATTGATGATTTGATCGACGGTCGGGGTGGTCACGACTCGTTTGTCATTCATGCTCATTCAGCAGGATTTGAATTCATTGATCGCGGTCAAGGCGTCGTTGAAGTTGTAAAAGGTCATTCGACATACGCGTACCTGTATGACGTTGAAAAGATTAAGTTCAACGACACGACGGTCGATATTTCGCACATTGCCAGCGACGCATCCGGTTCGGCGTCGGGCTCCAAGGCGTCTGGTTCTGGCTCCAAAGGCTCAGCATCTGGTTCGAAGGCTTCTGGTTCCGGTTCCAAAGGTTCGGCTTCGGGTTCCAAGGCTTCTGGTTCCGGTTCCAAAGGCTCGGCTTCGGGTTCCAAGGCTTCTGGTTCCGGTTCCAGAGGTTCGGCTTCGGGTACTAAGGCTTCCGGTTCGGGCTCTAAAGGTTCGGCTTCAGGCTCCAAAGCATCTGGTTCTGGCTCAGGCTCAAAAGCTTCGGGCTCGGGTTCAAAGGGTTCTGGTTCGGGTTCCGGCTCCGCAGGGTCTGCAGCCAGCGGCATGGGTTGGATTAAGGGCCGTCTGTCGTTTGACGACGACAAAGATGACACTGAAATCAACACCGTTGGTGGTGGCTTTGACAGCGGCCTCGGCGGTCGCCTCGTCCAACTGAAAGATGCGCACGGCAATGTGGTTGCTGAGACGCATACAGACGGTGACGGCAAATATCAGTTCGACGTGGCTCCAGGGCAATATGTTGTTCAATTCCCGGAAGTGAACGGTCTCGTCTTCGCCAAGGAAGATCAGGGCGGCGATCCAACGGTGGATTCCGACGCCAATGTGGACACTGGACTGGGTTTCGTCATTCATCTGGCGGATGGTCAAACCGTCAAAGACGTTGATGCGAGCTATCAGCACGCACCCGGCGCTATCGGTTGGATCAAAGGCACCGTTTCTAAAGACGACGACTTCGACGACACGCAGGTCAACACCGTCAAGAACGATAACAACGACAACCACGACGTTGGCATCGGTGGCGTTAAAGTCGAAATCTTTAAAGAAGACGGCACCAAATTCGGTGAAACGACGACCAACGCTAACGGCATGTATCAGTTCGACGTGCCGGAAGGTAACTATTACATTCAGTTCCCGGACATGCCGGGCATGGGTTTTGCTGACAAAGATGTTGGTAACGAAGCTTCCGATTCTGACGCCAATGCAGACGGTCGCACAGACCTATTCCACATCGCCGGTGGCGAGACGAAGATGGATATCGACGTTAGCTATCAAAACAACAATGCGTGGATCAAAGGCACTGTCTCAAAAGACGATGACTACGACGACACGCAGGTTAACACCGTCAAGAACGATAACAACGACGACCTCGACACAGGCATCCCTCATGTGAAGGTTGAATTGTTTACGGAAGACGGGACGAAAGTCGCTGAAACGACCACCAATGCAAACGGCAATTATCAGTTCGATGTTCCAGCCGGGAGCTACTATGTCCAGTTCCCTGAGATGCAGGGCATGGGCTTTGCCGATAAAGACGTTGGCAACGGCGCGACAGACTCCGATGCAAATGCTGATGGCCGCACCGATGTTTTCCATGTGAATCCTGGTGAGGCGATCAAAAACATTGACGTCAGCTATCAGAACAACAACGCCTGGATTAAAGGCAGCGTTACCAAGGATGACGATCAGGACAACACACAGGTTAACACTGTTGGTGGCGGGCTTGATGAAGGTATTCAGGGCGTCAAGGTTCAACTGATCAACGAGAACGGCGATGTTGTGCGTGAAACCACGACAAATGCTGACGGTCGCTACCAGTTCGACGCTCCTGCTGGCACCTACAAGGTTGTCGTTGAGAGCATGGATGGCATGGTCTTCGCCCAACAAAACGTTGGTGGTGACGAAGCTGTCGACTCTGACGTAAACGCTGATGGTGAAACGGAATTCTTCACCGTTGATCGCGGCGAAACCAAAGCTGATGTTGACGCAAGTGTTATAAACACCGCTCACATCGCTGGCGTGCTTTCCAATGATGTGGATGGTGACAACACCGAAGCAGGAAACATTTTCGAGGGCTTTGGCGGCCTAACCGTTGAACTCTACAAAGCTGACGGCACATTTGTCGGTTCGCAGGTCACAGACGACGCGGGCGCTTACAAATTCGATGTTCTGGAAGGCGACTACTATGTGCAGTTCCCAGAAGTTGACGGCTTCCGCTTCGCGCTGAAAGACGTCGGCGGCGATCCTACGGTGGATTCCGACGGCGACAGCGATGGCGACACTGCCGGACGCACCAGCACGTTCTTCGCAACAGGCGATTTGCAGCTGAATATTGACCAGAGCTACCAGAGTACCAACACAACCGACGCGGTTGATGATAACGCCACGACTCCGTTTGGCGAAGAGGTGGAAATCAATGTTCTAGCTAACGACAGCGATCCAGAAGGCGATGATTTTGACATCACCGACTTCGATCAACCTGCAAACGGCACGGTCACCATCAATGCCGATGGCAACTTCGTTTACACGCCGAATGCTGGCTTTGAGGGTGACGACACGTTCACCTACACAATTACCGACGAGAATGGTGCAACCGATACTGCAACCGTGACTGTAACCGTTGGTGCAAACAGCGTTGATGCCGTTGATGACGTTGCGGATACCGAATTTGGTGAAGCGATTACAATTGACGTTCGTGAAAACGACACTGATCTTCAGGGCGATGACTTCACTGTTACCGACTTTGAACAGCCAGCAAATGGCACGGTCACGATCGATGCTGATGGCAACCTCGTCTACACGCCGGATGCCGGTTTCGAGGGCGATGACACGTTCACCTACACGATTACTGATGAATTCGGTGCGAGCGATAGCGCCACCGTAACGGTCTCTGTCGGCGCCAACACGGTTGACGCGGTTGAAGACGCAGAAATGACCGATTTCGATACCCCGGTCACGATTGATGTGACCGACAACGATGTCGATCCGAACGGCAACACGTTCGAAATCACCGATTTCGACACCACCAGTGCCGAAGGTGGAACGGTAACAGAAGACGCCGATGGCAATCTGGTTTACACCCCTGCGGCCGGCTTCGCTGGTACAGATACGTTCGAATACACAATCACGGACGAATTTGGTGCAACCGACACCACAACTGTGACTGTCACCGTCAAAGGCGACACGGCCACAGACGCCGTAGATGATACCGCTCAGACCAACACTGGCGAGGCCGTCGACATTGACGTGCTCGCAAACGATGACACTGGCGTAACCATCACAGCCATCGACCCAACATCCGATGAGGGCGGCACGATTGTGCTGAATGCCGACGGCACGGTGACCTACACGCCTGCTGATGGTTTCACGGGAACAGACACATTTGAATACACGATCACGGACGAATTCGGTAACACCGATACGGCGACCGTGACTGTGGAAGTCAACGGCACGAATGCCGAAGACGACATGGCGATGACGCGCAAAGATAATCCAGTCGAGTTCAACATTTTCGACAACGATATCGATGCAGAAGGCGATGACTTCACCATCCTGACGCGCACCGAGCCGGATAACGGAACAGTAACGATTGATGCAGACGGCAATGCGGTCTACACGCCCGTTCCTGGTTTTGTTGGCACAGACACGTTCTCCTACGTCATCATCGACGATAAAGGCGCAACCGCTGAAGCTATCGTTACGATTGTTGTGAAAGCCAACGATGTAAACGCCATTGATGACGAAGATGCGACCGACAAGAACACGCCAATCACCATCGATGTTTTGGCTAACGATGAAGACGACCAGGGCGACACGTTCGAAGTTACTGACTTCACCGATGGCGCGAACGGCACCGTCACTGAAAACGCTGATGGTACGCTTACCTATACGCCTGACGATGGCTTTGTGGGCACCGACACGTTTGAATACACCATCACCGACGAATTTGGCGCGACCGACACGGCCACTGTGACCGTAACGATCGCCGACAACGTGGTGATCGCGCGCGACGATATCGCCGATACCCGACAGGACGAATCCGTCGATATCGATGTGCTCAACAATGACGAAGATCCAGAAGGCGATGCCTTCGACGTGACGGACTTCGACATGACCACCGCCAATGGTGGCACGATCACGCAGAATCCTGATGGCACGTTGAAATACACACCTGCTGCCGGCTTCTCCGGCGAGGATTCGTTCGAATACACAATCACCGACGACAACGGTAATACGGATACCGCTACGGTTACCGTGACGATCGAAGAGAACACGGTTGAAGCTGAGGATGATTCCGAGGTCACCGACTTCGAAACACCAGTCGTTATTGATGTGCTTGGAAACGATAGTGATGAGCAGGGCGACACGTTTGAAGTCAGTGACTTCGATGATACGTCGGCCAACGGCGGTACAATCACCGAGAACGCCGACGGCACGCTTACGTACACACCAGCCGACGGCTTCGAGGGCACGGACACATTCGAATACACGATTACGGATGCTAAGGGCGCGACTGATACCGCGATCGTGACGGTGACAGTGGGCGAATCCGCCTTGCCGCCGGTTGCCGAAGACGACACGGGCACGACGGACAACGATACGCCGGTTGTGCTTGATCTTCTGGGCAATGACGACGATCCGGACGGTGACAATGCCAACCTGACGATCACGGAGATCGACGGCCAGCCGATCCAGCCTGGTGAGACGGTTGACGTTGCCAACGGCACGGTGACGCTGAACGACGACGGAACGGTGACGTTCACGCCGGAAGACGGCTTCACGGGCGATGCTACGTTCGACTACACGGTTGAAGACGAAGACGGCCTGACGGACACAGGCACTGTGACGGTTGCTGTGTCTGACAACACGGTTGATGCGGTCGATGACGACGCAACAACAGACTTCAACACGCCTGTGGCGATTGATGTTCTGGGCAATGACACGGATCCTGAAGGCGATACGTTCGAGGTCACGGACTTCGACGCGACGTCTGCCCAGGGCGGTACGGTTACCGAGAACGCCGATGGCACGCTGAACTACACGCCAGCTGACGGCTTTGAAGGCACGGATACGTTCGAATACACAATCACGGACGCCAACGGTAACACCGACACGGCGACGGTGACTGTTACGGTGGGCGAGTCCGCCTTGCCGCCGGTTGCCGAAGACGACACGGGCACGACGGACAACGATACGCCGGTTGTGCTTGATCTTCTGGGCAATGATGACGATCCGGACGGTGACAATGCGAACCTGACGATCACTGAGATCGACGGCCAGCCGATCCAGCCTGGCGAGACGGTTGACGTTGCCAACGGCACGGTGACGCTGAACGACGACGGCACGGTGACGTTCACTCCGGAAGACGGCTTCACGGGCGATGCTGTGTTTGAGTACACGGTTGAGGACGAAGACGGCCTGACGGACACGGGTTCTGTGACGGTTGCTGTGTCTGACAACACGGTCGATGCGGTTGATGACGACGCAACAACAGACTTCAACACGCCGATTGCGATTGATGTTCTGGGCAACGACACGGATCCGGAAGGCGATACGTTCGAGGTCACGGACTTCGACGACACGTCGGCCAATGGTGGCACAATCACCGAGAACGCCGACGGCACGCTGAACTACACGCCAGCCGACGGCTTTGAAGGCACGGACACGTTCGAATACACGATCACGGATGCCAACGGTAACACCGACACGGCGACGGTGACTGTAACGGTGGGTGAAGATCCGAACACGCCACCGGACGCGGATTCCGACTTTGCCGATACGCCGGTAAACACGCCTGTGATCATTGACGTGCTCAACAACGACATGGATGCCGATGGTGACACGCTGACGGTGACCGAGATTGACGGCACGCCGGTCGTGCCTGGCGATACGGTTCCTGTTCAGAACGGTACGGCAACATTGAACGATGACTTCACGATCACGTTCACGCCAGATGACGGTTATGTTGGTCCTGCTTCGTTCGACTACACGATCGACGATGGCAATGGCGGCACGGATGAGGCTTCGGTTGGCATCACGATTACCGCGGCGCTTGTACCTCCGGTTGCCGAGGACGACACGGGCACGACCGACAACGATACGCCGGTTGTGCTTGATCTTCTGGGCAATGACGACGATCCGGACGGTGACAATGCGAACCTGACGATCACGGAGATCGACGGCCAGCCGATCCAGCCGGGCGAGACGGTTGACGTTGCCAACGGCACGGTGACGCTGAACGACGACGGAACGGTAACGTTCACGCCGGAAGACGGCTTCACGGGCGATGCTGTGTTTGACTACACGGTTGAGGACGAAGACGGCCTGACGGACACGGGTTCTGTGACGGTTGCGGTCTCTGACAACACGGTTGATGCGGTCGATGACGACGCAACAACAGACTTCAACACGCCAGTGGCGATTGATGTTCTGGGCAATGACACGGATCCGGAAGGCGATGCGTTCGAGGTCACGGACTTCGACGACACGTCGGCCAACGGTGGCACAATCACCGAGAACGCCGACGGCACGCTGAACTACACGCCTGCCGATGGCTTTGAGGGCACGGACACATTCGAATACACGATCACAGACGCCAACGGTAACACCGACACGGCGACGGTGACTGTAACGGTGGGCGAATCCGCCTTGCCGCCAGTTGCCGAGGATGACACGGGTACGACCGACAACGATACGCCGGTTGTGCTTGATCTTCTGGGCAATGATGACGATCCGGACGGTGACAATGCGAACCTGACGATCACTGAGATCGACGGCCAGCCGATCCAGCCTGGTGAGACGGTTGACGTTGCCAACGGCACGGTGACGCTGAACGACGACGGCACGGTGACGTTCACTCCGGAAGACGGCTTCACGGGCGATGCTGTGTTTGAGTACACGGTTGAGGACGAAGACGGCCTGACGGACACAGGTTCTGTGACGGTTGCGGTCTCTGACAACACGGTTGATGCGGTCGATGACGACGCAACGACAGACTTCAACACGCCAGTGGCGATTGATGTTCTGGGCAACGACANATTCGACTATACGATTGACGATGGCAATGGCGGCACGGATGAGGCTTCGGTTGGCATCACGATTACCGCGGCGCTTGTACCTCCGGTTGCCGAGGACGACACGGGTACGACCGACAACGATACGCCGGTTGTGCTTGATCTTCTGGGCAATGACGATGATCCGGACGGTGACAATGCGAACCTG